>JBBQBI010000009.1:0-156515 GCA_038363005.1 Rhodospirillales bacterium | reverse complement strand
AGCCGGTGGTGCCGGCGCAGAAGACCACCATGCCGCCGCGCTTCACCACGAAGCAGGACACCGGGAAGGTCTGCTCGCCCGGGTGCTCGAAGACGAAGTCGACGTCGTTGCCCTTGCCGGTGATCTGCCAGATGGCGGCGCCGAACTTGCGGCATTCCTTCATGTAGGTGCCATAGCCGCCCTGGTCGTTGACCGGCGGCAGCTGGCCCCAGCAGTTGAAGTCGTTGCGGTTGACCACGCCCTTGGCGCCGAGCGACAGCACGAAGTCGCGCTTGGTCTCGTCGCTGATCACGCCGATGGCGTTGGCGCCGGCGGTGGCGATGAGCTGCACCGCCATGGAGCCGAGGCCGCCCGAGGCACCCCAGACCAGCACGTTGTGTCCGGGGCGCAGGATGTGCGGCCGGTGGCCGAACAGCATGCGATAGGCGGTGGCCAGGGTCAGCGTGTAGCAGCCGCTCTCTTCCCAGGTCAGGTGCTTGGGCCGCGCCATGAGCTGGCGGTCCTGCACGCGGGCGAACTGGGCGAAGGAGCCGTCCGGCGTCTCGTAGCCCCAGATGCGCTGGCTGGGGCTGAACATCGGGTCGCCGCCGTTGCACTCCTCGTCGTCGCCGTCATCCTGGTTGCAGTGGACCACGACCTCGTCGCCGACCTTCCAGCGCTTCACCTTGTTGCCGACCGCCCAGATGATGCCGGCGGCGTCGGATCCGGCGATGTGATACTCGGCCTTGTGCACGTCGAAGGGGCTGATCGGCGTGCCCAGCCCGGCCCAGACGCCGTTGTAGTTGACGCCGGCCGCCATCACCATGACGAGCACGTCGTGGCTGTCGAGCTCGGGCGTCGGCAGCACCTCGATCTGCATCGACTTCTCGGGCTCGCCGTGACGCTCGCGGCGGATCGCCCAGGCGTACATCTTCTTCGGCACATGGCCCAGCGGGGGGATCTCGCCGACCTCATAGAGGTCCTTCAACGGCTGGCTGGCGCGCAGCGGCACGACGTTGGCGGCTTCGGACATGGCTGGGCTCCCCTTGCGATCCCCTTGAGGCGACAGCTGCGGGTCAGGCTTTGGTCTTGCTTGCCTGTTCTGCCGCACTGCAACAGAATGACTCTTAGCCTATGCAAAAGGGCTATTGCAACGCACAAATTTATGGTTCTTTCTCTTAGAGGAAGAATGGCGCAATATAATTGCGCATTCGACGCTGTGGAGGGAGCAACCCATGGGCGGAGACAACAGCAAGGCGACGGCTTCGCCGCAGCGCGAAAAGCCCTGGCTGATGCGGACCTATGCCGGGCACTCGACCGCCGCGGCCTCCAACGCGCTCTATCGCAACAACCTCGCCAAGGGGCAGACCGGGCTGTCGATCGCCTTCGACCTGCCGACGCAGACCGGCTACGACAGCGACCACCCGCTGGCACGCGGCGAGGTCGGCAAGGTTGGCGTGCCGGTCGGCCACCTGGGCGACATGCGAACCTTGCTCGACGGCATCCCGCTCGACCGCATGAACACCTCGATGACGATCAACGCCACAGCGCCCTGGCTGCTGGCGCTCTACATCGCCGCGGCCGAGAGCCAGGGCGTGGCGCGGGCCAAGCTGCAGGGGACCACGCAGAACGACATCATCAAGGAGTACCTGTCGCGCGGCACCTACATCTTCCCGCCGCGCGAGTCGCTGAAGCTGACCGGCGATGTCATCGCCTTCACCGTCGGCCAGGTGCCGCAGTGGAACCCGACCAACGTCTGCAGCTACCACCTGCAGGAAGCCGGCGCGACGCCGGTGCAGGAGCTGGCCTTCGCCCTGGCCACCGCGGTCGCCGTGCTGGACGCGGTGCGTGACGGCGGCCAGGTGCCGGCGGCGGTCTTTCCGCAGGTGGTCGGCCGCATCTCCTTCTTCGTCAACGCCGGGGTACGCTTCGTCACCGAGATCTGCAAGCTGCGTGCCTTCGCCGAGCTGTGGGGCGAGCTCTGCGCCGCGCGCTACGGCGTGACCGACGAGAAGCTGACGCGCTTCCGCTACGGCGTGCAGGTGAATTCGCTGGGGCTGACCGAGCAGCAGCCGGAGAACAACGTCTATCGCATCCTGCTGGAGATGCTGGCCGTGGTGCTGTCGAAGAACGCCCGCGCGCGGGCCGTGCAGCTGCCGGCCTGGAACGAGGCGCTGGGCCTGCCGCGCCCCTTCGACCAGCAGTGGTCGCTGCGCCTGCAGCAGATCGTCGCCTTCGAGACCGATCTGCTGGAGTACGGCGATCTGTTCGACGGCTCGCCGGTGATCGCCGCCAAGGTGGAGGAGCTGAAAACCGACGCGCTGGCCGAGCTGGCGCGCATCGACGCCATGGGCGGCGCCATCGCCGCGGTGGAGAGCGCCTATATGAAGCGCGCCCTCGTGGAGAGCGCGACCCTGCGCATGCAGGCGATCGAGTCCGGCCGGCAGCTGGTGGTCGGCGTCAACGCCTATACCGAGAGCGAGCCCTCGCCGCTGACCGCCGATGCGGCCGACGGCGGCGCTATGACGGTGGATCCCGCCGCCGAGGCCGGGCAGATCGAACGCCTGCAGGCCTGGCGCGCCGGCCGCGATGCCGTCAAGGCAGCGGCCGCGCTGGCCGCCCTCAAGGCCGCCGCCGCGGAGGGTCGCAATATCATGGAGCCCTCGATCGCCTGCGCCCATGCCGGGGTCACCACCGGCGAATGGGGCCAGGCGCTGCGCCAGGTCTTTGGCGAGTACCGCGCGCCCACCGGCGTCGGTGCCGGCCTGCCGGCGGCGGCGCTGGACGGCATCGTCGCGGTGCGCGAGCGCGTCGCCGAGCTGGCGCGGCAGCTCGGCCGACGGCCGAAGATCCTGGTCGGCAAGCCCGGCCTCGACGGCCATTCCAACGGTGCCGAGCAGGTCGCGGTGCGGGCGCGCGACTGCGGCTTCGAGGTGGTCTACGAGGGCATCCGCCTGACCCCGGCGCAGATCGCCGGCGCGGCGCTGGAGGAGGGCGTGCATGTCGTCGGCCTCTCGATCCTCTCCGGCTCGCATCTGTTGCTGGTCGAAGAGGTGCTGGAGCGCCTGAGGAAGCAGGGGTTGGGTGACCTGCCGGTGGTGGTCGGCGGTATCATCCCACCGGAAGACGCGGCGCGGCTGAAAGCCGCCGGTGTCGCCGCGGTCTACACGCCGAAGGACTTCGACCTTACTGGCATCATGGCCGACGTGGCCGAGATTGTGGCGCGGGTGCATCGCCAAGCGGCTTGAGCGCCGCTAGCCGGCCGCGATGACTTACTTCATGCGGCACGGTGAGACGGAGTGGAACCTGGAGCGGCCGCCGCCGGGGCGGCGAGACTCGCCGCTGGCCGCGTGCGGGCGCCAGCAGGTGTCGTTCAGAGTTTCGATGAGCGCCTCGCCGCGCTGCGGAGCCGAGTCTCGCGCCACAGCAAATAAGAGAATATGCGCGCCGCGATGCCCGGCGAACGCTAGCTTGCAGGGGATTTGCGAAGCGCCTGCGGCTGGTCGCGTCGTGCCGCGACAAGGCTGCTCCGCCCGTCGATGGTATGGGGGCAATTCATGACGAACATCAATTACTTGCGGCGTGGCCGTGGACCCCGCGCGCGCCTGTTGCTGGGCTGTTGCGCTCTTGCTCTCTGCCTACCAAACCTGCCGGCGCTGGCACTTAACGAGTGCGGCGCTATCGCGCCCGGCGGCACTGCGAACTGCACCGCGACACTCTTCCCCAATGGCATTCAGTACACCACCGACAATGCCACGGTGAACGTTGGCGCGCCGGCTGGTCAGGCCGCGCCAGTGCAGGTCAACGCGGCCTTGCCGGTTCATGGCATCCTGGTGGGTTTCGCGGCGAGCGGCGATCAGCGGCTGAATGTTGGCGATAACGTCACCATCACGCAGACCAACAATGATCGCGACGGGATCCACATGGAAACCGCCAGCGGTGACATCGTCGCCAACGTGGCTGGCAGCATCACCACCAGTGGTGACGAGTCGTCTGGCATCTACGCTATGAATCAAGCGGGTGCGATCAACGTCAATTCATCGGCCGACATCACCGTCAACGGGAACGGTGGTGTCATGGGGGACGCGGCGATCAACCTCGGTGGCGTCTCCGGCCCCGATAGCGTCTACACCGTCGTCCAGTCGGGCAACATCCTGACCACGCAGAAAGCCATAGGCATTCTGTCCGTAGGCGGCATTGCCGGCTCCAGCATCACGGTCAATGGCAGCATCACCACACTGGCCAGCGTTGGCGTCATTGGCCTCTTCACCGGGCAGAGCACGATCACCGTCAATGGCACGATCGACGCCTCCGGTATCTCAGCCCAAGGTGTCAATGCCACGAACTTCTTAACGGCCGACAGCTTGACCGTGCAGGTCGCCGGCAGCGTCACGGCCAGTGGCGCGGGTGGCATTGGCGTGTCGGTGAATTCCTCGGGCGGAGCCCTGATCACGCTCGCCGCCAGCGGCAGTGTTCAGGGCGGCAGCGGCGCCGGCGCGGGCGTGCAGTTGCTGACGGCCAGCGGACTTGGCCCCCTGCTGGTCAATCAGGGATTTGTCGGCGCGGCCAGCGACCGCGCGGTCATGGGCTGGTCCGGTCACACGGTCAGCGACCGGATCCAGAACGGTGGCACGCTGGTGGGCTTCGTCGATCTGTTCGAGGGCGCGGACTCCTTCGATAACCTGTCCGGCGGGCTCTGGGTGGCGCGTGGCGGGCAGGTCGCCTTTGGCGATGATGCCGACAGCCTGATCAACCGTGCCGGTGCCATCGTTGCCATCGACGGCGGCCAGACCTGGAGCGACCTTGAGTCCTTCACCAACGCCGGCCGCCTGTCGCTGCAGGAGGCCGATGCCGGCGCCTACGACAGCGACCTGACGGTCTTCTCCACTTTCACCTTCGCTGGCGACTACGTCGGGCAGAACGGCATCATCGCGCTGGACACTGAGCTCAGCGGCGATGGCGCGCCCTCGGACCTGGTCGTCTTCACCGGGACGGTGAGCGGCACCGGGCGCGTGGCGATCAACAATGTCGGCGGCCTTGGTGGCGGCACCACCGGCCAAGGCATCCTGGTGGTCGATGCCGCGGCGGCGACCGGCGACCTGGCGCTCAGCCTCGACAAGCCGATCATCTTCGGTGCGCTGCAGTACAACCTGGTGGAGGAAGCCGACCAGTGGTTCCTGCGGTCCGGTGTCTTCGCCGGTGCCGCCGACTATCCGGTGCTGCTGTCCAGCGCGCTGCTGGCCTGGCAGGCCGGGTTGGGCCCGCTGCACGAGCGCATGGCCTCGCTGCGCCAGGCGGCGGGCGCGGCGACCGCGGGGCAGAGCGCGGCGCTGGGCGGCACCGACCTGGCCGAGGGGCGTCGCGGCCACGGCAACCTGACCGGCGGTGGCTGGGTCAAGGGCTACTACAGCGACCTGTCGCTCGATCCTGCCGACGGTGCCAGTTTCGAGCAGACCGGCGGCGGCCTGCAGGCCGGCCTCGACATCGGCCTGCGCGACGTGGCGGGCGAGGGCGATCGCCTGCTGGGCGGCCTCTTCGTCGGCGCCTTCAACGCCAAGGCGGAGATCGACGACAGCGATGGCGAGGTGACGCTCGATGGCACCACCCTGGGCGCCTATGTGACCTATCTCAACGGCGGCCTCTACCTCGACGGCGTGGTCAAGCTCGACCTGGGCCAGGCCACCTTCAAGCAGCCGAGCAGCCTGACCAAGGCCGATAGCGACGTGACCACCTGGGGCCTGTCGCTGGAGGCCGGCTATCGCTTCGACTTCGACGGCTTCTACCTGGAGCCGCAAGCGCAGATCTCCTGGGCGCGGGCGACAGCGGACGACTTCACCGATGGCGGCGGCGCCACCATCGACCTGCGGGACGGCACCTCGGTCAAGGGTCGCCTGGGCGCGCGCGCCGGCACGCTCTTCACGCTGGACGACGGTGCCCGCCTGGCGCCCTACGTCCAGGTGGGCGTCCTGCACGAGTTCGCCGGCGAGAGCACGGCGGTGGCGACCGGCAGCACGCTGGTGAGCGACCTCTCCGGCACCGCCGGACAGGTCGGTGGCGGGATCGAGGCGACCTCGGCCGATGGACGCTTCGCCCTGGTACTGGCCGTCGACTATGGCTTTGGCGGCAGCAGCCGGGGGGTCGAGGCCAACCTGGGCCTGCGCTTCAACTGGTAGGGCTTGACCTGAATCAAGGCGCTGGCGTTGGGGGCCTGGCAGGCTGTGCACAGGTGACGGCCCGCCGTCAGGCAGCGTTTATCGGAACCTTCTCGGGGTGCGGCCGTTTGAACTGACAGTCCTACATCGAAGGAGCTGCATCATGGCGAGCGCGCGCACCACTGGCGACGAGATCGATTTCAAGTCCGACATCGACAGCCTGCGGGCCGACGTCTCGGCGCTGGCTGGCGACCTGAAGAAGCTGGTGTCCCGCGAGGGCAACCGTGCCTACGACAAGGTCAAGGGCGCCGCCGGCGACGCCAAGGACGCGGTTTCCGAGGGTGCTGACAAGGTCGGCGCCGCGGTCGCCGAGCGGCCACTGACTGCCTTGGTGGTCGCCTTTTTGGGCGGCATCCTGCTGGGCAAGCTGACCTCGCGCTAGGAGCCCCGCGGTGGGCTTTGATCTGAGCGAACTGCGCCGGCGCCTGTCGCTCTACGCGGCGGGCGCCGTCGTCGCTTGCATCCTGCTGGTGCTGGCGCTGGTCTATCTGGCCGGCGCTCTGCAGGCCGCCTGGCTGCTGGTGCTGGGCCCCGCCCTGGCGTCGCTCTGTACAGCCGCCTCGCTGCTGCTGCTGATCGGCCTCGTGGCGCTGGCCATCCAGCTCACGCTGCGCCGCCGCGAGCGGCTGCGCCGGCTGAACCAGCCGCCCCCGCGCGACCTGCTGGCCGAGGGCGTCGCACTGACCCGGCGCCACCCGCTGACCTCGGTTGGCGCCGCTTTTGTCGCCGGTTTCGCCGCCAGCCGCAGCCCGGCTGCCGAGGCGGCGGTGACCGCGGCGCTGAAGCAGGCGGCGGGCCAGTTCAAGCTCTAAGTAATAAAATTGCTTGACCGCGTGCCCCGCTCCCGAGCAATCTTCCGCCCATGGGCCACCACCTGACCCGGACGATCATTCGAATTAGCGGCCCGGCGCTCGCCTGAGCGACCGGGGTTTACCCGCTTTCCGTCTGTCGTCCGTTTTCTGGGTCAGGAGTTCCGGTTCATGTCGCCCCACGCTTCCGCTGTTGTCGCTGCGCCCGCGCACGTGCGCCCCCAGGCCGCCGAGCGCGTCGCCTGCTTCGCCATCCAGGCACTGGCCGACCCCGGCCTGCTGTCGCGCGTGCTTGAGCTCTTCGCCAAGCGCGGCCTGGTGCCCGAGCGCTTTTTCGCCCAGGCCGAGGGCCGCAACCGCGAGGCGGTGACGCTGGACATCCAGGTCGCCGGCTTCGATGCGCAGCTCACCGACTACGTCGCCCGCTGCCTGCGGCAGATCCCGCAGGTCACCGCCGTGCTGACGACGGAGAAATTGGTCGGCTGACGCGCGCGCGATTCATCGCGTAAGGTCGCCTCCCATGTCCCTGCTTGATCGCGCCCGCTTCTGCCGCATCTGGAACCCCGACGACTATCGGCCCTTCGTCGTCGATGGCCGGCAGCTGGGCTGGGTCACCCACGCGCTGGCCCGCCGCCTGGCGGACTTCGCCGACACACTGCTGGTCACCGACCGCGCAGTGACGCTGTCGCCGGCGGTGGCCGGCTTCCAGCGGCGCACCGAGGCGATGGACCAGGTGGTGCGGGCGCTGATCGACAGCGGCGAGGTACCGCGCTGGCGCAGCGAGCGCTATCCGGTGCTGCGCGACTGGCAGGAGACGCCGCTCTTCGCGCTTGACCGCGGCGCCGTGGCGATCTTCGGCGTGCGCTCCTTCGGCGTGCACCTGAACGGCTACGTCGAGGACGAGCAGGGACTGCAGCTCTGGGTCGGCAAGCGCTCCATGACCAAGCCAACGGCACCCGGCAAGCTCGACCACCTGGTGGCTGGCGGCCAGCCGATGGGGCTGACGCCCTGGCAGAACCTGCTGAAGGAGAGCCATGAGGAGGCCGGGCTGACAGCCGAGCTCGCCGGCCAGGCGCGTCCGGCGGGACTGCTGTCCTATCGCTGCGTCTTCACCGACGGGCAGCGCGACGACGTGCTCTTCGTCTACGACCTCGCGCTGCCGCCCGACTGGCGCCCCGACCCGCAGGATGACGAGGTGCAGGAATTCTATCTCTGGCCGGTCGAGCGCGTGCTGGCGACACTGCGCGACAGCGACGACTTCAAGTTCAACGTGGCGCTGGTCTCCATCGATTTCCTGATCCGCCGCGGCCTGGTCGGCCCCGACGAGCCAGGCTTCCAGGAGATCTGCTGGAGTTTGCGCAGCGGCGGGCCCTGAGCCGCGTGCCCTTTTGACTTGCCCTCTGCCTGCTGGCCGCTAGGCTCCCTGCGCAGGCAACAGCGGGGGGTGAGTGATGCGGCGATTCGCGACGGTCCTGGTGGCCGGGCTGCTGGGACTGCTGGCGGCACAGGCGGCGCTGGCAGCCGACCCCGTGCCGAACGACGGCAAGACACACAAGACGCTGCTGGGCCTGGTGCCGAACGGCATCACCGCTTCCTGCCCCGGCGGGCAGGGTGACGCGGCGCTGGACAGCCAGCAGCGCTGGGCGCTGAACCTGCCCGATCCGGCCAACACCACGCGCTGCCGCCTGATCGTCGCCTTCTCGATCAACCCGCTCTACGACCGCAAGGAGTTCGGCCGCCTCTTCGCGCAGAACAACGGCCTGGTGTCGATCCGCTTCGACGGCAAGGACGGCGTTTTCCAGTCGCGCTTCGCCGAGAGCGGCAGCACCAGCGGCGACCAGCCGGCGTGGCAGGTGCGCGGCGACGGCGTGGTGCTCTTCTCCATCGGTGTCTCGCTGCTGCTGGAAACCGGGCGCTCCTTCAATCTGACCTTTGGCTTCCGCAACGGCGCGGATCTGAAGACACAGATCTACTCGGCGGCGATCCGCGTCGCAGTGCCGGCGCCGCAGGCGCTGCCCGGCATCGCCGCCGCGCCGGATACCGGCCAGCCGCGCATCGCCTTCCGCGCCTATCGTGTCGCCATCAACTGTGGCGCCGACACCCCGGTCGACTTCACGCGCAACGGCGCCGTCTGGCTGGCGCCCAATACCTTCAGCGAGGCGCGCTCGCAGGACTGCGTGATCGACCTGTTCTTCGAACGTCATCCGCAGGCGACTGACTCGACCGGGCAGCTGACGCGCGCGCTGGAGGAGCAAGGCTTGCGCGGCCGGCGGCACTTCAGCGCCGGTGGGGTCGAGGGCTTCGACATGCGGCCGGGCAGCTGGCTGCCGACCTATCGTCCGATGGGCGACGCGCGCTTTGTCGCCACCATGAAGGTGTCGCAGATGTTGCCGCGGCCGGGGACGGAAGTCGATTTCTACATCCCGGTGAGCGCCGGCACCTGGCTGCTGACCGAAGGAATGGCCCTGCGCTTCCTCTGGTAGCTATTGCGGCGTGGGCGCCGGCTGCGACATCGCCGGCGGCTCGTCGACCGCGTGCAGCACCTCCTGCGCGCCGTCATAGATCATCGTGCCGGCGACGTAGACGATCACCAGCAGGCCGATGTAGGCGATCCAATGGTGCTTCTTCAGCAGCTTGGCGATGTAGTTCGCCGCCAGCGCCATCAGCGCGACCGATAGCGCCAGGCCGAAGACCAGCACCCAGGCGTGCTCGCGCGCCGCACCGGCCACCGCCAGCACGTTGTCGAGCGACATCGAGAGGTCGGCGATGACGATCTGGAAGACCGCATCGCGGAATGACTTGGGCTTGCGCGGCGCTTCCGCGTCGACGCCCGCCTTGGCGGTCCGGCGCTGCGCCTGGATCTCGCGCCACAGCTTCCAGCAGACCCACAGCAGCAGCAGGCCGCCGGCCAGCAGCAGGCCGATGATCGCCAGCAGCTGCGTGGTCAGCAACGCGAAGCCGATGCGCATCACCACGGCCGCGGCGATGCCGATGAAGATGGCCTTCAGGCGCATCTCCTGCGGCAGGCCGGCGGCCGCCATGCCAACCACCACGGCGTTGTCGCCCGCCAGGGCAAGATCGATCCAGACGACCTGCAGGAAGGCGTAGAACTCGACCCAGGTGATCATGGTGGGGGACTGGTCATGCGGTGCCGCGGCGATCCTTGCAGTTGCCGCTAGAAGTGGGGCTTCAGTGCTACACCACCAAGGCCCTGCAAGGCCATCGCCCCCTGGCTCATGGCTGCGGCACGCCCGCCAGTTGCCAGACCGCCGCGGGCGTCAACCCCTGTTCACGCAGTGACCTGAGGCTGCGGTCGTCATCGCGTTTGGCCAGCCGCCGGCCGCTGGTGTCGGTCACCAGGCGGTGGTGGTGCCAGCGTGGCACCGGCAGGTCCAGCAGCGCCTGCAGCAGGCGGTGCAGATGGCTGGCCGGTAGCAGGTCCAGTCCGCGCGTCACCAGGGTGACGCCCTGGCGCGCGTCGTCCAGCACGACGGAGAAGTGGTAGGCGACGGCGTCGATCTCCTTGCGCGACAGCAGCACGTCGCCGAACAGGCTGGCGTCGACGGCGCAGCGGCCCTGCTCCAGGTCGGTCCAGGTCAGCGGGCCGGCCTGGCGCGCCGCCAGCGCGGCGTCGAGGCGCCAGGCGTGTGCTTCGCCGGCGGCGATGCGCTGCTGCCGCTCGGCGGCGCCGAGATGCCGGCAGGTGCCGGGATAGATCGGCCCGTCCGGTCCCTGCGGCGCCCCGGCCATGCGCTGGATTTCCGTCTGGATCGCCTTGCGGGTACAGAAGCAGGGATAGCAGAGGCCGCGCGCGATCAGCCCGTCGAGTGCCGCACGATAGCTGGCCAAGTGCTCCGACTGCCGCAGCACCGGCCGTTCCCAGTCGAGGCCGAGCCAGCCCAGGTCCTCGGCGATGGCGGCCTCGTAGTCCGGCCGCACGCGGCCGCTGTCCAGGTTCTCGATGCGCAGCAGGAAGCGCCCGGCGGGTCCTGCCGCCCGGCGGGCGAACCAGGCGGCATAGGCATGGCCCAGGTGCAGCCAGCCGGTGGGCGAGGGGGCGAATCGCGTGACCTCGGTCATGCCCAGGGGCTTAGGCCGGCACGGCGCGGCTTGGCAAGCCGCCGGCGCCCTGCGAGGCTCGCCGACATGGCAAAGGCCAAGAGCCCCTGGGACGATTCCTCGCTGCGTGCCCTGGCCAGGCGACGGGTGACCCTGCCGCTCGAGATCGCGGAGCTGTCGCATGCCGCGGTGAAGCACAAGCTGAAGCGCTTCCTGATCATCACCATGGCGGCGGAGTTCGTCGGGCTGGGTATCCTTTTCGCCGCGCTGGGGGTGTTTCCCGGCTTCATCGACCGAGACGCCTTCACCTCTGTCGATCCGGGGGCCGAGACGGCGCTGCTTGCCGTGCTGCTGGGCGTGCCGCTGTTCACTGCCGGACTGGTGTTGCTGCTGATACATCGGCGGGTTCGCCGCCGGCCGGACGAGCAGGACCATCCCTGGCGGTTCCAGGTGACGACCGAGGGCCTGACGCTTTCCACGGCGCAGGGGCAACGCTTCGCCGGCCCCTGGGCCACCTGGTACTACGATGGCTACAGCTACATGCAGATCAAGATGAACCGCTTTCCCATCGGCCTGTCGATCGCCCGCGAGGGACGCAGCTTCGCCATCGAGTTCTCGCGCTTCCGCCGTCGCGACAGCGCCGTCCTCTGCGCCGCCGTGCTGCAGGGCCTGGTCACCGCCGGCCACACCGACCGGCCGGCGGGCGCAAGCGGCGGCTAGGCAGCGCCAGCCGCAGCCGGCACACTCGCCGCCACATGCTGCCAGCCAAGCCCCGCCCCGATCCGACACTGGCCGCGCCGCTGGCCGCCCTGTCCGCCGTCGATCCCGACATCCGGCGCGCCTTTGCCGAAGCTGGGCTGCCGCCAGTGCGCAGCAGCCCGACCGGCTTTCCCGGCCTGCTGCGCATCATCGTCGCGCAGCAGGTGTCCGTCGCCTCGGCGGCGGCGATCCTGGGCCGGCTGCAGCAGCAGCTGCCGGCGGTGACTCCCGATGCCTTCCTGACGCTAGACGAGGCGGCGCATCGCGCCATCGGCTTCTCGCGCGCCAAGAGCCGCTATGCCATCGCGCTGGCCGAGGCCATGGTCGGCGGGGGTCTGTCGCACCGCCGCCTGGCGCTGCAGGACGATGCGGCGGTGCTGGAAAGCCTGACCGCGTTGCCTGGTTTCGGCCGCTGGTCGGCCGAGTGCTACCTGCTGTTCGCGCTGAAGCGGCCCGATGTCATGCCGGCCGGCGACCTGGCGCTGCAGGTGGCGGCCGGGCGGCTGAAGCGCCTGGCGCAGCGGCCGAGCGAAAAGGAGCTGGTGGCCATGAGCGAGGCCTGGCGGCCGCACCGCTCCGCCGCCGCGCGCTTCCTCTGGCATTTCTACCGTCACCAGGGTGTGCCGGACCTGGCGCCGCGCCGCTGACCCCGCAAAAGCAGAGGCGCCGGGGGACCGGCTGCTTGCGCAACCGGCGCGACGGTCCTGGAGGAGGACACGACCCCGACGCCTCGCTTTTGGAGCACCGCGGCGCCGCCACTCCCCGGGGTCTCGCGCGACTGGCGCGCGGGCGATCCGGATGGCGGGGCGCCGGGCCCCGGCCCGCAGGTTTGCGGCGTGGCTGCGTCCCGGGTGGCGGAACCACCCTGGTCCAGAGCTCGCTGACGACAGGCCTGGCGTCCCACCGTCGCGACGGCGGCCTTGCGGCCACCGCACCAGCTCCGTGCAGCCCCGGATGATGCCGCAGACCCCGACGGGCGTCGGTCCACAGTCCCCAGGCAGCGCGACCGCGGGCTCGAGGCCCAGGCCGCCGAAGCGGCCGTCGCGTGACACGACTGGGCGGCTTCCGGCAGACCCGGCGCGTCCCTTGCGGGGCGCGGTCGTGGCCGCCGGCCGGTGGCCCACGCGCTTTGTAGGGAAAGCGCCCGGACCGTCCGGAACCCTGTCGCGCCGCCGTCTCCGCGCAATGTGGTCGACGGCGGTACCTTGGGATCGAGGCCGCGCGCCCCACGGGATCGCGCAACGATCTCTCCGGTCCGGCGGGGCTGGTCCAGCCGGGTCCGAAGACCCGCCAACCGCCCGCCGGCACACAAGCGACGAAGCGCGCCGGACGGCGCATCTCGTCGCCCCGAACCCCCGGGCCGCAGGTGACGATCCCCCTGGCGAAGGGACCGTCGGCGGTGACCGCAACCGAGGCTTCGACGCACTTGCGTGCCCTGGAACCCTTACCCCTCGTGGGGCCGTCTACAACGTGTCGCGGCGGTAGTGGCAGCCGAAAGCTGTGTACAGTTTTCCCGACGCCGCACAGGCGGCGCACAGGCTGTCCACAGAGTTATGCACAGCGGCGGTAGCGCTCAGCTGCCGCTGGCGGAAATCGCCAGGCAGGGGCCGGGCCGCTGGCTGTTGCAGATGCGCCCCTCGACCGCCGGCGCGATGCCGTCGTCGCCCGCCTTGGCCAGCGCCTGGATCACCAGGTCGCGCAGGCTTGGCACCTTGCGGCGCAGCTTCACCAGGCGGTCCGGTGTCAGCATCGTATAGCCGTCCTGGCCGTACTTCGGCTCGGTCAGGAAATCATTGGTCACTGCCAGCAGTTCCTCGTCCGGCAGGATCGGCCGCGCCCCCTGCGGCGTCAGCAGGGTCAGGTCGCCGACCTTGCCGGTGGCGGGGTCGAAGCTATAGGCGAAGCCGGCGATCTGCAGGAACCAGCCGTTGCCCTCCCACTCGGTCGTGGCGCGCTCGATCATCTGCTGCAGCATGGCGCCGCTGACCCGGATCAGCCGCAAGTCGTTGGCATAGGCGAAGAGCTCGTCGAGATTGCGCCTGGTCACCACGCCGGGCGCCAGGTCCTGGTTGAGCCGCAGCGAACCGGCGTTGACGAAGGCGATCTGCGCCCCTTCAGGCTGCAGCTCCGCCAGCGACTGGTCGACCACCCAGTCGCCCAGGTTGGTCTCGTAGCGGCGGATCTCCAGCTCCTCGGCGACCAGCGTCACCTTGGTGCGCCCCAGCGGCGCGTCGAGGCAGCCCGGCGGCAGCTTGTAGGACTCCTTGCAGTAGGTCGCGTCGTGCTGCGCCAGCCAGTCCGCAACCGTCGCGGCGACGGCCGGATCGGGTGCCGGATCGTCGCCGGCCAGCGTGCGGTAGCTGACCTGCACCAGCGGCGCGCGGCCGGCGCGTGGGCGGATCTCGATCACCGCGGCGGTGCGCAGGTCGGCGTCGGCCTTGACCACCCAGCGCCCGTCGGTCTCCACCTGCTGGCGGGCATGCTCGTGGCCGCCGACGATCATGTCCGGGCCTGCCTCGCCCAGCGCCGCCAGCACCGCGCTGTCCTCGCTGACGCTCTGGTGCGTCACCGCGATTACCAACTCGGCTCCAGCGGCGCGCAGCGCCGCGGTCTCGCGGCGGGCGATCTCCAGCGGGTCGCCCAGGTCGCTGACGTAGTCCGGCTGCTTGACGTGGGTGGTGATGGAGAACAGGCCGACGGTGATGCCGTTGGCCTGGACCAGCGCGTGATCGACCAGGTTGGGCGCCGCCACCAGGGTCTGGCCGCCGGCGTCCTCGACAAAGTCGATGCCGCTGCCCAGCCAGGTGAACTGGCTCTCCTCGATACGGGCATCGACGATGCCGGCCTGCTTCAGCGCCGACTTGTCGAACTCGTGGTTGCCGAAGGTGACGAAGAAGCGCGGGTCGAAGGCGGTGGCGTCGCCGTCCAGCCGGTTCATCACGTCGATCATCTGGCGGCCGTCGTAGACCCGCGACAGCAGCGAGGGATAGAGGAAGTCGCCGGCGTGCAGCACGATCAGGTCGGGATCGGTCGCCGCCAGCTGCTCGCGCAGCGCGCGGAACCGCGCCAGGCCGCCGACCGTGCCCTGCTCCACGCCCTCGATGCGATAGACATCGTTCAGCATCAGCACCGTCACGGTGCCGGGCGCGCCGCTCTTCGGCGCCATGGCGCAGGCGGCCAGTAGCAGGGCAAGGGCGGCAAGGGCAACGAAGCGGCGCATGGCAGTGACCTCCGGCGAAGCGAGGCGCTAGGTAATCACGCGACAGCCGCCGGGCGAAAGAGACTTCTGCCGCTCAGCCCTCGCCCAGCATGCCGGCGATCTTGGTGCCGTCGGTCTCGCGCATCACCTGGTCGGCCAGGATCATTGCCTGCACGCCCTTCAGGCCCAGCACGCGGCGTTTCACCCGCGGCAGCGCCTGGGCGCCCATCGAGAGCTCGCGGATGCCGAGACCGAAGAACAGCGGCGTGAAGCGCGGCTCGCCTGCCATCTCGCCGCAGACCGAAATCGGGATGCGGGCGCGCAGCGCCGCCTCGGTGGTGAACTGGATCAGCCGCAGCACGGCCGGGTGCAGCGGGTTGTAGAGGTGCGCCACCTGCTCCTCGCCGCGGTCGATGGCCAGCGTGTACATGGTCAGGTCGTTGGTGCCGATGGCGAAGAAGTCGGAGACCTGCGACAGCGCATCGGCGGCCAGCGCGGCGCCCGGCACCTCGATCATGCAGCCCAGCGGCGGCAACAGCTCCGGCAGCGCCACCTTGCGCCGCTTCAGCCGGCGATAGACACGGTGCAGGGCGACCCGCACCTCGACGATCTCCGACGGGGTGGAGATCATTGGCAGCAGGATGCGCAGCGGCCCCAGCGCGGCGGCGCGCAGCATGGCGGCAAGCTGCGTCTCCAGCAGCTGCGGCTCGCGCAGGCTGAGGCGGATGGCGCGCAGGCCGAGCGCCGGGTTGGCGCCCTCGGGGTAGAGGTGACCCAGCGCGCTGGCCAGCTTCTCGCCGCCGACGTCCAGGGTGCGCGCGGTGACTGGCCGGCCCTGCATGGCGTTGACCACTTCGCAGAGCATGGCGGCCTGCTCGTCCTCGCTCGGCAGGTCGGCGCGGTTCATGAACAGGAACTCGGTGCGCAGCAGCCCGACGCCCTCGGCGCCGACCGCCAGCGCCGGCGCCACGTCGCGCGGCAGCTCGATGTTGGCCAGCAGCAGCACGCGCTGGCCGTCCAAGGTCGTCGCCGGCACCTGTGCCAGGCGCGCCAGCTCGCGCCGGGAGCGCACCTGCGCCGCGCGCTCCTTGCGGTAGAGCGTCAGGGTGGCCGGCGAGGGATTGACCACCACGCGTCCGCGGTCGCCGTCGACGATGACCAGCGCGCCCTGCTTCATGCCGGTCAGCAGCCCGGCGACGCCCAGCACCGCCGGCAGGCCCAGCGAGCGCGCCATGATCGCGGTGTGCCCCTCGGCGCCGCCGAGCACCGAGGCGAAGGCGGCGACCAGTGTCGGGTTCATCAGCGCGGTGTCGGCCGGGGTCACCTCCTCGGCCAGCACCACGGTGCCGGGGGCGAGTTGGCCGAAGCCGTCGAAGGGCTGGTCGGACAGGCTGCGCAGGATGCGGCGGCCGACCTCGCGCACCTCGGCGGCGCGTGACCGCAGATAGGGATCGGCGATCTGCTGGAAGCCCAGTTCGATGGCGGCGATCTCCGCCGCCACGGCGGACTCGGCGTTGCGTCCCTCGTCGGCGATGCGGCGCAGCACGCCGTCGACCAGGCGACGGCTCTTCAGCATCTGCTGGTGCGCTTCCAGCAGGAACCCCAGCTCCTCGGCGGCGGCGCCATGCAGCGCGGTGGCCTTGGCCGCCAGCTTCTCCAGCTGCCGGCCGGCCTTGAGCAGCGCCGCGCTGACCCGCGCCTGCTCCTCCGGCACCTTGGCTTTGGGCACCTGGTACTCGGCGACGGTGAGCTGCCCACCCTCACGCGGATAGGCCGGGCCGATGGCTATGCCGGGCGCCACGCCCAGGCCCTCCAGGACGCGTTCCTCCAGGTCGGCCTCGCCGATGCTCTTGGCGGTCCTAGTCCGTTTCATGGAAGCCGTCCGCCACCAGCTGCGCCAGGGCCAGCAGCGCCGCGTCGGCCGCCGGTCCCTGCGCCTCGATGGTGAGCAGCGTGCCGGGCGCCGCCGCCAGCATCATCAGCCCCATGATGGAAATGCCGGAGACGTTGGTGCCCTGCTTCTCGACCTGCACCTGCGCGTCGAAAGCGCCAGCCAGCTTGACGAACTTGGCGGCGGCCCGGGCGTGCAGCCCGCGGCGATTTACGATCAGCACCTCGCGCGACGGCATGCGCCGGCTCCTCCAGGCCGCCGTTGGCCGGCGGCCGTTCTTCTCAGGTCTCGCCGGCGAGCAGGCGCGAGGCCACGTTGATGTACTTGCGCCCGGCCTCCTGCGCCTCGACCACCGCCTTCTCCAGCGGCAGCTTGGCGCGCACCGACACCAGCTTGATCAGCATCGGCAGGTTCACGCCGGCGATCACCTCGACCTTGCCGTGGTCCAGCACCGAGATCGCCAGGTTCGACGGCGTGCCGCCGAACATGTCGGTCAGCAGCACCACGCCGTCGCCGTGGTCGACCGCCTTGACCTGCTGCAGGATCTCCGCCCGCCGGGCTTCCATATCGTCGTCCGGGCCAATGCAGACGCTCGCCAGCTGCTGCTGCGGGCCGACCACATGGACCAGCGCGGAGGCGAACTCCTCGGCCAGGCGGCCGTGCGTCACCAAGATGATGCCGATCATCGAACCTTGTCTTCCCAGGCCGCGGTCCCCCCGCGTGGGACGGTCGTTCTAACCCATTTGTCTGGATGCTGCACGACTTGCATTGTGGCGCGCTTGCGGCTAGCCGCCGCGTTCGATGTCGCGGTGCGCCAGCACCACCGGACGGCCGAGCCCGGCCAGCCAGGCGGCCAGGCGCTCGGCGACGAAGACCGAGCGGTGGCGGCCACCGGTGCAGCCCACCGCCAGGGTCAGGTAGGTCTTGCCCTCGGCCTCGTAGCGCGGCAGCAGCGGCCCCAGCCAGTCGACCAGGCCCTGGAAGAAGCCGGCGAAACCGGGATCGCTCTCGACGAAGTGCCCGACCGCCGCGTCGCGGCCGGACAGCGGCTTTAGCACCGGATCGTAGTGCGGGTTGCGCAGGAAGCGCACGTCGAGCACCAGGTCGGCCTCGCGCGGCAGGCCCTGGCGGAAGGAGAAGGAGGTGATGAAGGTCATCATCCCCAGGCCGCTCTGGCCGGCCAGGCTCAGGTGCCCGGCGATCAGCCGGCGGAACTCCGCCGCCTGCAGCAGCGAGGTGTCGAACAGCAGGTCGGCGCGGCCGCGCAGCGGCTGCATCAGGCGGCGCTCGGCCTGGATGCCGTCCAGCACCGGACGCTCCTGCGCCAGCGGGTGGCGGCGGCGGGTCTCGGTGAAGCGCCTGACCAGCACCTCGTCCTCGCAGTCGACGAAGACCAGACGCGTGGCCAGGCGCGGATCGGCCAGCAGCGCGTCGAGCAGTGTCAGCAGGCGCCCGGCGGCGAAGTCGCGGGTGCGCACGTCGATGCCGACCGCCAGCGGCCGGCCGGCGGCGCTTTCCAGGCTGGCGTGCACCAGGTCGAGCGGCAGGTTGTCGATCGCCTCGTAGCCCAGGTCCTCCAGCGTGTTCAGCGCGATCGAACGGCCGGCGCCGGACAGGCCGGTGACCAGCACGACGCGCCGCGCCGCGCTCTCCGCTGGCACGCGGGGACCGCCGGCCTGCTGCTCCAGCGCTAGGCGCACCTTGGCCACGGCGGAGGCCGGGAAGGGATCCAGCGCCATGGCCGGCAGGCGCACGCCCAGCAGCGTCTCGCTGCGTTCCTCGGGCAGGCGCTCCACCGCCGTGCCGGGCACCAGGTCGACCAGCAGCGCGACCGGCGCCTCGGCCAGGCGCGGCTGCGCCACGATGCCCAGGCCGCGCACCTCGAGCTGGCCGGCGATGCTGCTGGGCGCGCGGGCGAAGAGCCGCCCGTCGGCCAGGAACAGCTCGGTCTGGTCGTCGGCCACCAGCAGACCGCCCTCGTCTATCAGGCGCAGCGCCAGGTCCGACTTGCCGCTGCCCGAGGGGCCGCGCAGCAGCACCGCCCGACCCTCCAGCGCGACGCAGGTGGCGTGCTGCAGCAGGGTCGGTGGCGCCGGGGTGCCGGGGCTCATCGCCGGCCCCGCGTCTGTGCACGCGTGCCGCCGCGCGCGGTAAGCTGCGGCTGCGCCGCCGGCAGGCGGATCAGGAAGCGGGCGCCCAGGATCGTCTCGCCGTCCAGGCGGTTTTCCGCCCAGAGGTTGCCGCGGTGCGCCTCGACGATCTGCTTGGAGATCGACAGCCCGAGGCCGGAGTGCGTGCCGAACTTCTCGCCTTCCGGCCGCGAGGAATAGAAGCGCTCGAAGATTGCCTCGGCCTTGTCGGCCGGGATGCCGGGGCCCTCGTCCTCGATCACCGTCAGGATCGCGTCGCCGTCGCGCCGCGCGGTCAGGGTCAGGGTGCCACCCGGTGGGCTGAAGGACATGGCGTTGACGATGATGTTGCGGAACACCTGGCCCAGGCGACCCTCCAGGCCGGTGACCGTCAGGTCCTGCGGCGCCAGGTCGAGCAGGAAGCGCGGGCCGTCGCCATCGCCCGCCATGGAATGCACCTCGACCAGTGCCTCCAGCAGGCGGCGCAGGTCGACCGGCGTCGCCTCGGCGCGCGCCAGCTCGGCATCCAGCCGCGAGGCATCGGAGATGTCGGTGATCAGGCGATCCATGCGGTTGACGTCGTCCAGCACGATCGCCAGCAGCTGCTTGATGCGCGCCGGGTCCTCCAGCCGCATCACCGTTTCCACTGCACTGCGCAGCGAGGTCAGCGGGTTCTTAATCTCGTGCGCCACGTCGGCGGCGAAGCCCTCGATGGCGTCGACCCGCATCCACAGCGTGTCGGTCATCGAGGTCAGCGCGCGCCCCAGCTCGCCGATCTCGTCGCGGCGGCGCGAATAGTCGGGCAACGGGATCTTCTTGCCCTTGCCGCTCTTCACCTGGTCGGCGGCGCGCGCCAGGCTGCGGATCGGCCGGGCGATGGTGCCGGCGAGATAAAGCGACAGCAGCACTGTGACGGTGAGCGCCAGGCCGAAGATCACCAGCACGTCGACCCGCCGGGCCGCCACCGAACGTTCGATGGCGCTGCCGTCCTTGGTCAGCAGCAGGGCGCCCAGCACTTGGCGGTAGCGCTGTACTGGGACCGCCATGGTCAGCACCAGCTTGTCGTCGCGCCCCTTGCGTGCCTGGCCCTCCTGGCCACCGAACAGCGCCGCCAGCACCTCGGGATAGTCGGCGGCGGTCTGCGTCGCGCCGTCTTCGTAGGCCGGCAGGTCCTCGGTACCGGGCAGCCAGGCGAAGAGGCCGTTGATGAACTCCAGCACCTGGTCAAGCAGGCCGGGGTCTTCTGGCGGGGACAGCGGATCGACCACGATGACGCCGTTCGGGCCGGTCAACTGATAGGAATCCACCAGCAGGATGCCGCCTTCCTCGAAGGGGGCGTAGAGCCGCCCGCGCAGGCCGGTCTCGGTCAGCAGCAGGCGGACCTGGTGGCGTGTCAGCTCCGGCACCAGGCGCTCGCGGCCGGTCTGGTCGGCCAGCACCGCGGTGGCGCCGAGGCTGAGCGCGAAGACCCGGCCCTGCGTCGCCATGGCCTCCATCTCGGCCTGGATCAGGCTTTCGCGGAACTGCTTCAGGTAAAGCAGCCCGAAGACCGGGATGGCCACCACTACCAGGTTGACCAGCAGCACGCGCCGCAGGATCGGCGAGCGCCAGAAGCGCCAGCCAGCCGGCCGGGCCGAGCGCGAGATGCGGTCAGGTTCTGCCGCGCCAAGGCGCGCGGCGCGCAGCCGGCCGCGCCCGGACCGCGGCTGGGTCGCGGGTGGCTCGCGCTGCAGCGCCGCCGGCGGCGGACGATCGAGCGGCTCGGCGGTCATGGCGGCCATTGTAACCCAAGGCGTGGCGTCGTCAGAGGGTGGCTAGCGGACGCCCATAATACGGCGGGGAAGCGGCGAACATGGCCAGATGGCCAGGCGGCTCCCGATCCCGGCCGCTCCCACAGGCGCTAAGTCACCGCTTGCCCCAACCGCAGCAGGTTGCCGTGCGGGTCATAGAGGTAGGCTTCGCGCTGGCCCCAGGGCCGATCGGTGGGCCCCATGACGCGCCAGCCCGCCGCTGCCGCCTCGCTGGCCAGGGCGTCGACGCCGGCGACCCTGAGGTAGCTGCCCGAGGCTTCGCAGATCAGCCGGTCCGGGCAGGCCCAGAACATCAGCTCCACCTCGTCACGGCGCAGCATCAAGGTGCCCTCCGCCCGCGTCGTCACCTGGAAGCCCAGGGCGGCATAGGCCCGCTCGGTCTCTGCCAAGTCGAGCGACGGCAGCACCGGCATGGCCGACAGCAGGCGGCTCACGGTGTGAAGTCGCGCAGCAGGTGGCCGGGCCGGCCGCAGTCTTCGACGCGGCCCTGGGCGTTGGCCACCTCGACACCGTTGATGAAGACGCCCTGCACGCCCACCGGGTCGGTGGTCAGGCGCGGCGCGCCACCCGGCAGGTCGAAGACGCGGCGCTTCTGGCCGCGCGCCACGGTGGCGGGGTCGAACAGCAGCAGGTCGGCGGCCTGGCCGGGCAGCAGCCGGCCGCGACCGGTGATGCCGAAGATCTCGGCCGGCCGGCCGGTGAGCTGCCAGATGGCTTCCGGCAGCGGGATCAGCCCCAGGTCGCGCGACCAGTGGCCCATCAGGTGCAGGCCGAAGCCGGCGTCGCAGAAGAAGGTCAGGTGCGCGCCAGCGTCGGACAGCGCGATCGAGGCGTAGGGGTCGCGCAGCATGCGGCCGACCGAGGGCTCGTCGGCGTTCAGCAGCACGGCGGTGAAGAGGCTGTCGAGGTTTTCCGCCAGCGCGAAGTCGAGCATCCAGTCGAGCGGGTCCTGCCGGGCCTCCGCTGCCAGGTCGGCGATGTTGCGCTGCTCGAAGCGGCGGTTTTCCGGCAAGGCGGCCTCGATCAGCTCCAGCTTGTCCCACTGCGCGTTGAACAGCCGCATGGGCTGCGGCTCCCGCAGCTCCTCGCGCACCGCGGCGCGAAACGCCGGGTCGCGATAGACCGCCTTCAGCGCCTCGCGCCCCTGCACCGCGGCCTGCATGGCCGGTAGCCAGGCGGCCAGGCTTTCCAGCGGATAGGCGCTGAGCAGCGTGAAATCGTTGGTAAGCGGGCAGCAGGAGACCTGGCCCCAGAGCTTGTGGCCGCGCCCCTGCGCCTCGCCGATGGCGGCCAGATCGTTGAAGGTGGCATTGGGCCGCGTGGTGTTGTGCAGCAGGGCTGCGATCATCACCGGCCGGCCGCTGGCCGCCGCCAGGCTTTCCAGGAAGGGGATCTTGGTCTTGGCGCCCTTGGTCAGCATGAAGAGGCCATGCCCGGCCTCGCCCAGCGCACCCACCAGGGTCAGGAACTCCTGTTCGTCGGCTAGGCGCGACGGCATGGGCACGCCGCCCTCGCCGTTGTGCTGCCCGGCGGTGGAGGAGGCGAAGCCGATGGCACCAACCTGCAGGGCCTCCAGCAGCAGGCGCTTCATCTCGGCGACCTCGGCCGGCGTGGCGGCGCGGCTCGAGGCCTCGGCCCCCAGCACCCAGGTGCGCAGGCTGGAATGCCCCAGGAAGGCGGCGACGTTGGGCACCTGGCCCTGCGCCTCCAGGCGCGCCAGGTACTCCGGGAAGGTCTGGAAGGTCCAGTCGATGCCCTGCTGCAGCACGCTGAGCGACATGCCCTCGACCTGCGTCAGGTTGCGCAGGGTCCGGTCGCGGTCCTGCGGCTTGCAGGGCGCAATGGTGAAGCCGCAGTTGCCGATCACGCAGGTGGTGACGCCGTGCTGCGGCGAGGGGTCGAGCCAGGGGTCCCAGGTGATCTGCGCGTCGTAGTGCGTGTGGCTGTCGATGATGCCGGGCATCAGGGCCAGGCCGGCGGCGGCGATCTCGCGCCGTCCCGGGCCGGCGACGCCGCCCACCTGGACGATCCGCTCGCCGTCGACCGCCAGGTCGCCGACCCGGCCAGGGCTGTTGCTGCCGTCGTAGAGCGTGGCGCCGCGAATCACCAGGTCGTGCATGTCCGCATCCTTTCGGCCGAGCCGCCCTATGTAACGCCCAAGCCGTCGCGACGGAAATGCCCTGCGCGGCGGACAGCCTGAGCGGGAAGCATGGCGCAGCCCGGCTTGCGTCAGGCTGGCGGCGGCATCACCTTTGGAGCGATGGGAAGGACGGTTTGAGCCGCGGATGGACGACAGGGACGCCTTGAGGGCCAACGAACAGGCAGTGGTGCCGCCACCGGCGGACGCTGCCGGCCTGGTCTTCATCGGCCGCATCCGCACGCCCTGGGCGTCGCGGCTGGACTGCCCGCGCCAGGGCCGGCTGGACGGGCCGCTCTGCCGGCTGGAGGTCGCCGAACCCTGGGTGGCCGCCCTGCAGGGTCTCGCCGCCTTCGAGCGGCTGGAGGTGCTCTACTGGCTCGACCAGGCGCGCCGCGACCTGGTGCTGCTGAGTCCGAAGAACGACGGCGCGGTGTTGGGCGCCTTCGCCCTGCGCTCGCCGCTGCGGCCCAATCCCATCGGTACCGCGATTGTGCAGCTGGAGAGCATTGAGGGCGCGACCTTGCTGGTGCGCGGCCTCGACTGCCTGGACGGCACGCCGCTGCTCGACATCAAGCCGGACCGCGCGCTGTTCCACCCGGTGGCGCCCGCACCTCCCGGCGCGGCGGCCGCCCTCGACCGCCCCTGTCCCCTAGCGTCAACAGCGCCGGGGACCCGCGATTGACCGTCCGGCGCCCTGCCGCCTACAACCTGCCGCCGGCCTGCCCGCCATTCCGCACGAAAGGATCGCCTCCATGTCCAATTACCTGAAGTTCTACATCGATGGCGCCTGGGTCGACCCCGTCACGCCGAAGCAGCTCGACGTCATCAACCCGGCGACTGAGGAAGCGCATACCCGCATCTCGGTCGGCAGCGCCGCCGACGTGGATCGCGCCGTGGCCGCCGCGCGCCGTGCCTTTCCCGCCTTCTCGCAGACCAGCCGCGAGGAGCGCCTGGCGCTGCTGCGTCGTATCCTGGAGGTCTACAAGGCGCGCGCCGAGGACATCGCCCAGGCGGTCTCCGCCGACATGGGCGCGCCCATCGCCATGGCCCGCCACTCGCAGGCCGCCGCCGGCCAGGCGCATCTGCAGAGCACCATCGCCGCGCTGGAGACCTTTGTCTTCGAGGAGCCGCGCGGCGCGACCCGCATTGTGCGCGAGGGCATCGGCGTCGCCGGCCTGATCACGCCGTGGAACTGGCCGCTGAACCAGATCGTCAGCAAGGTCGCGCCGGCCATCGCGGCGGGCTGCACGATGGTGCTGAAGCCCAGCGAGATCGCACCCTCGAGCGGCATCGTCTTCAGCGAGGTGATGCACGCAGCCGGCGTGCCCAAGGGCGTCTACAACATGGTGAACGGCGACGGCCCCCATGTCGGCGCCGTGATGTCGGCGCATCCCGGCATCGACGTCATGTCCTTCACCGGCTCGACCCGCGCCGGCATCCTGGTGGCCAAGGCCGCCGCCGATACCGTCAAGCGCGTGGCGCAGGAGCTGGGCGGCAAGTCGCCCAACATCGTGCTGCCCGATGCCGACCTGACGCGCGCGGTGAAGCAGGGCGTCGCCGCCTGCTTCAACAACTCCGGCCAGTCGTGCAACGCGCCGACCCGCATGCTGGTGCTGCGCGACCGCCACGACGAGGCGTTGGCCATCGCCAAGGCGGCGGCGGAGAAGACCCGCGTCGGCGATCCGCAGGCCGAGGGCACGCAGCTTGGCCCGGTGGTCAGCGCGCTGCAGTTCGAGAAGATCCAGAAGCTGATCCAGGCCGGCATCGATGAGGGCGCCACCCTGGTCGCCGGCGGCACCGGCCGGCCCGAGGGGCTGAACCGCGGCTACTACATCCGCCCCACGGTGTTCGGCAACGTCACCAACCAGATGACCATCGCGCGCGAGGAGATCTTCGGGCCGGTGCTCGCCATCCTGCCCTACGACAGCGAGGAGCAGGCCATCGAGATGGCCAACGACACGCCCTATGGCCTGGCCGCCTATGTGCAGACCGAGAACCTGGAGCACGGCCGCCAGGTGGCCCGCCAGCTGCGCGCCGGCCAGGTGAAGATCAACTCGCCGGCCTGGGACACCATGGCGCCCTTCGGCGGCTACAAGCAGTCGGGCAACGGGCGCGAATACGCCGACTGGGGCATGCACGACTTCCTGGAGGTCAAGGGCATCCTCGGTTTCGAGGCAGCCTGAGCGGCAAAAAAGTGGGGTGGTGCCTTGCGGCGCCACCCCCCAGTGGGAAGAGGTTCGGCGCTTACGTCGCGGTCCCTCCAAGCGTGACAGGACCTACAGCCCCAGCGCGGCCTTCACCGCCGGCAGGCCGGCGCCGCCGTCCAGCGTGCTGACACCGTCCAACCAGGGCTCGATGGCCTGCGGGTTAGCCTTGATCCAGGCCAGGCCGGCGTCCTCGGCAGCCTCGCCATCCAGGATCGCCTGCATCACGTCGCCTTCCATCTGCAGCGAAAAGCGCAGGTTGGTCAGGAAGCGCCCCATGTTGGGGCAGGCCTCGGCATAGCCCTTGCGGACCAGCGTGTGGATTGTCGCCGGGCCGAAGCCGTCGGCCTCGAAACCATCGAGATACCTGATCTTCATGGCGCCCATCACCGGGTGCGGTGTCCAGGCCAGGAAAACCATCCAGCTCTTGTCGGCCATCAACTTCTCGGCCTGTGACAGCATGCCCTGCTCGCTCGATTCCACGAGGTGCCAGTCGGTCAGGCCGTTGGCCGGGTCGGCGATCTTGTCCAGCAGGATGCGGTTGCCGTCGTTGCCCGGCTCGATGCCATAGATCGTCTTCTCGAACTCCTTGGCGTGCGCCGCCAGGTCGGCCAGCTTGGTCACCCCGGCGGCGGCCACGTAGTCCGGCACCACCGGGCCATAGCCGGCGCCTTCCAGGTTGACGGCGTAGCTTTCCACCGTGCCGCGCTCCAGGAAGGGCGTGACCTCGACCACCTGGCTCGGCATCCAGTTATCCAGCCAGACATCGATGTCGCCGTTCTCCAGGCTCTGCAGGATGACCGGCACGCCGAGGACTGGCGCGTCCACCTGATAGCCCAGTGCCTGCAGCACCACCGCCACCAGGCCGTTCTGCGCCGCATTATCGGTCCAGCCGCCATCGGCCAGGTGCAAAGTCGCGCAGTCGGCCGGCTCCGCGGCCCAGGCGCCGCCGGCGCCAGCCAGGGCCGCGGCCAACAGGGCGGTGCCGCCCAGCATCCAGTGTTTCAGCATCGTGAACCTCCGTCTTCAGGCTGTTCGAAATCGCCGCTCATGGCTTTGTGTCGATATTGCTTGATCGTGCAATTTAGAATGAAGTAGACAGCGCCCGCTTGGCAAGAGGGTGCAGCATGGTTGAGGCGACGGAGCCGGAGTTCATTATCGTCGGGGCGGGCTCGGCCGGCGCCGTGCTGGCCAACCGCCTGTCCGCCAGGCACCGCGTGCTGCTGCTGGAAGCCGGCGGCGACGAGCGCCACCTACTGCTGAAGATGCCGGCCGCGCTCAGCTATCCGCTGAACGGCACGCGCTGGAACTGGCGCTACGAGACCGATCCGGAGCCCGGCCTCGACGGCCGCCGCATCGCCTGTCATCGCGGCCGCGTGCTGGGTGGCTCCTCCTCGATCAACGGCATGAACTGGGTGCGCGGTCATCCCGCCGACTATGACCGCTGGGCGGCGGAGGGCGCCAGCGGCTGGGACTTCGCCGCCTGCCTGCCCTACTTCAAGCGGGCCGAGGGGCACGCGGGCGGCGCCTCGGCCTGGCGCGGCGGTGGCGGGCCCATCGCCGTGCAGGTGGGGCAGACGTCCAATCCGCTCTACGATACCTGGCTGCAGGCCGGGCGCCAGGCCGGCTACGGTGTCAGCGACGACATGAACGGCGCGCGCCAGGAGGGCCTGGCGCGCATGGAGATGTCGATCGCCGGCGGCGAGCGCTGCTCCACCGCGCGCGGCTACCTGCGCCCGGCCATGCACCGCGCCAACCTGACCGTGCTGACCCGCGCGCTGACCCTGCGGGTGCTGCTGGAGGGGCGCCGCGCTGTCGGCGTCGAGGTCGCGCGGCGCGGTCGCATCGAAACCCATCGCGCCAGCCGCGCGGTGATCCTGGCCGCCGGGGCGATCAACTCGCCACAGCTGCTGCTGCTCTCCGGCATTGGGCCGGCGGATCACCTCTGCGCGCAGGGCGTCGCCGTGGCACATGACCTGCCGGGTGTCGGGCAGAACCTGCAGGACCACCTGGAGCTCTACATGCAGTGGGTTTGCACCCAGCCGGTCTCGCTGCATCGCTACATGGGACTGGCGGCCAAGGCGGCGGTCGGGCTGCGCTGGCTGCTCAACCGCACGGGCCCCGGCGCGACGTGCCATTTCGAAGCCGGCGGCTTCATCCGCAGCCGGCCCGGCGTGCCGCACCCCGACCTGCAGTTCCACTTCCTGCCGGCCGCGGTCAGCTACGACGGCAGCACGCCGGCCGCCGGTCACGGCTTCCAGGCGCACGTCGGGCCAATGCGGCCCAGCGGGCGCGGGCGGCTGGCGCTGCGCTCGGCCGATCCGCGGCAGGCGCCCAGCATCCTGTTTAACTACAATGTGACGGCGGATGACATCCGCACCCTGCGCGACGGCGTGCGCCTGACGCAGGAGATCGTGGCGCAGCCGGCCTTCGACGCGCTGCGCGGCGCGGCCATCTCGCCGGCGCCGGGCAGCGGCACCGACGATGCCGCCATCGATGCCTTCGTGCGGCAGCATGCCGAAAGCGCCTATCACCCGGTCGGCTCCTGCCGCATGGGACTGGATGACGATGCGGTGGTCGATCCGGAACTGGCGGTGCGCGGGCTGGATGGCCTGCTGGTGGTCGACGCCTCGGTCATGCCGTCGCTGCCGTCGGGCAACACCAACTGGCCGACCATCATGCTGGCCGAGCGTGCCAGCGACCTGATCCTGGGCCAGGCCCCCTTGCCACCCGAGAGCCCGCCGGTCTGGCAGGCGACCGACTGGCACAGCCGCCAGCGCGTGGGTTAGAGAAGGGGGGCGAAAGGAGCCCCCATGGCCGACAAGGTGCGCCGCAAGGCGCCGGAGAAGCGTCGCCTGCGGCTGATCGAGGCGACGCTGACCGCTTTCGACAGCCACGGCCTGGCGGCGACCAGCGTGGCGCGCGTCGCCGCGCTGGCGCGCGTCTCGGCCGGCAACGTGCACCATTACTTCGGCGGCAAGGACGGCCTGCTGGAAGCCGCCATGCTGCATCTGATGGGCGAACTGCATGCCGCCTCGCTGGACCTGCTGGCCAGTGCCAAGGGGCCGCTCGACCGGCTCGACGCCTTCGTCGAGGCCAACTTCGCCGACGCCATATTCACCCGCGCCATCTGTCGCGCCTGGCTGCACTTCTGGGCCGAGGCACCACACGCGCCGGAGCTGGCGCGCCTGGAACGGCTGAACCGGCAGCGCAATCGCTCCAACCTCACTGCCGCGTTGCGCCAGCTCATGCCGCTGGAGGCGGCGCGCGACCTGGCGGAGGAAATCGCCGCCACGGTCGACGGCTACTGGGCGCAGCGCGCCCAGGCCACCAGCACTGTCACCCCGGCCAAGGCGCGCCTGCTGCTCAAGGCACAGATCCGGCGCGGCATCTTGGCCGCCGGCGGGACCCTGCCATCCACTCGATAATTTTGCTTGATCGTGCAATATCGCCGCGTGACACTCGCCGCCGCTGACAGCGAAGCGGGAGGACGGCGGCGTGACCATCGGTTTCATCGGACTGGGTAACATGGGCGGCGCCATGGCGCTGCGCCTGCGGCGCGCCGGCTATCCGCTGCTGGTGTGCGACCGCGACGCCGCCAGGACGGTACCCTTGCTGGCCGAAGGCGCGCGGCTAGCCGCCACGCCGGCCGACTGCGCCGCCGGGGCGGAGGTGCTGATCACCTCGCTGCCCGGGCCGCCGCAGTGCGAGGCGGTGATGGCCACCGCCGCGCCGGCCCTCAAGCCCGGCGCGCTGTGGATCGACACCACGACAAATCGGCGCGAACTGCTGCTGTCGCTGGCCGCCGAGCTGGCAGCGCGCGGCATCGCCACCGTCGAGGCGCCGGTGACCGGCGCGGTCGACGGCGCCCGCCAGGGCCGCCTGACGCTCTTCGTCGGTGCCGAGGAAGCGGCCGCCGAACGCGCCTTGCCGCTCTTCGCCCACCTCGGTCGCGTCATCCGCTGCGGCGGGCTGGGCAGCGGCAACCCGGTCAAGCTGGTGACCAACCTGCTGTGGTTCGTGCACGCCGCCGTGCTGGGCGAGGGGTTGCTGCTGGGCAAGCTGGCAGGCGTCGAGCTGGGCACTGTCTGGCAGGCGATCAAGGAATCGGTCGGCGATTCCTTCGTGGCGCGGCATGACGCGCCCTCGATCTTCGCCGGGCACTACGATCCCTCCTTCTCGCTCGACCTCTGCATCAAGGACCTCGGCCTCACCCTGGAGCTGGCCGAGCAGCAGGGCCTGCCGCTGCCGTTGGGCCGGGCCGCGCTCGAACGCTACGTCGAGGCCCGCGCGCGCTACGGCGGCGGCGCCGGCGAGCTGCATGTCGCCAAGCTGCTGGAGGACGCCAGCGGCGGCGACCTGCGCCTAGACGGTGACTGGACCCCGCACTGGGAGGTGCCGACAAGCTAATAGGTGGTCCGCCCGGAGCGATCGACTACGCCGCCGATTGTCACTCTCGTCAGGGCACGCGCTTCCCGCTAGCATTGGTAGAATGTTGGTGGAGTGCTATCGGCATGGTTGGCTCACAGGCCGGAGGGGCGCCGGCGAACATTCCTGACAAGCCCGAAATTGTACTGCTGCTGCACGGCATGACCGAAGATGTACGCGGCGGCACGCTGAAGCGACTGCAGAGCGGGATCGAACAGGCCTGCTCCCAGCGCAACATCGTGCTGCCACCGGTTGAGGAACTTGATGAGGCCCGCCGGCTTTACCGCATTGCCGGCCGGGCGATTGAAATACGCGAGATCTACTGGGTGGACCTGCAGCCGCGCTTCGAGACACTCAGCATCCTGAAGAAGCTGATGCAGAGCCTGGCGATGGTCGCCTTCTGGGCATCATCGCCGAGCGCTTGGCGTGTCGCGCTGCGCTCGAAGCAGCTGGCCGGGGGCATCATGCTGTTCTTCGCGCTCTTCGTGGCCTGGTATCTGCTTACCCTCACGGCCATTGGCGCGAGCGATCTGGACAGTGTCTTCGGCACGGGCGATACGAGTTGGATCAGGCAGGCCATCGAATGGGCTCGTGACGGTTTGCAGCATATCGGGGGGCCCTGGGTCTGGCTGGGGATCACGATATTGGTAGGCTCGCTCGGGGCGAATTTCATGCTCAACGCCGGATATGTCGGCCAAGCCTATCTGGTCGACAGGGACCAATTTCGCTTCCATGCGTTGGGTCGCCTTTTCAACGCATTGTCCAAGGCGGAAGCCGACGGCCGGCCCGACCGGCCGATCACCGTCCTCGCGCATTCCCTGGGGGCGGCTCTGGCAGTTGAGGCTCTGCAGCGCTTCGCGGCAACCCGGCCCTTCAGGCTGGTCACCCTAGCCGGTCCCTTGGAAATGATGGCGGCCCGACAGGCCTCGCTGCGTCAGGTGATAAGCGACTTGCTGGCCAAGCCGCAGCTCGCCTGCTGGGTCGACATCTGGTCACCGCAAGATTGGATGTGCACACGAACGCCGGCCGGACCGAAGAGCAAGCACTATCGGCAATGCCGCATCGATCGGCCTCGCAGCCTGACCAGCCGGACCAATCGTAAGGTTCACTACCTCTATTTTACCGACGACGCAGTCGTCCAAGCCGCGCTGCAGTTGACTCCAGCAGATGCTGCCACTTTGCCCTCGGCGGGCTGAGCCGCTAAGGTCCCGCCCGCAACAAGGGAGCAGGGCCATGGCACTCAGCCTGGCGGAAACGAGTGACCTGACCGAGGTCATGCGGCGCCTGGGCAGCGATGCCAAGGCGGCGGCGGCGACGCTGGCGCTGGCCACGACAGAGCAGAAGAACAGCGCCCTGTTGGCGGCGGCGGCGGCGCTGCGCGGGCAGCAGGCAGCCCTGCTGGCGGCCAACGCGCGCGACATGGTGGCCGGCCGCGCCAAGGGCCTGACCCCGGCGCTGCTCGACCGGCTGGAACTCAACGCCGCGCGCATCGATGCGATGGCCCAGGGGCTGGAGGATATCGCGGCGCTGCCCGACCCGGTCGGCAAGCGGTTGGCGGAATGGCAGCGGCCCAATGGCCTGAAGATCGCCCGCATCGCCGTGCCGCTGGGTGTTATCGGCATCATCTATGAAAGCCGCCCGAACGTGACGGCCGACGCCGGCGGGCTCTGCCTCAAGGCCGGCAACGCGGCGATCCTGCGTGGTGGTTCGGAGTCCTTCCATTCCTCGGCCGCCATCCTCGACTGCCTGCAGGCGGGCTTGCGCGCCGCCGGCCTGCCGGAGGCGGCGATCCAGGCGGTGCCGACCAGCGACCGCGCCGCCGTCGGCATCCTGCTGACCATGAACGACAGCGTCGACATCATCATCCCGCGCGGCGGCAAGGGCCTGATCGAGCGGGTGATGCGGGAAAGCCGCGTGCCGGTGCTGGCGCACCTGGAGGGCATGAACCACAGCTACATCCACGCCAGCGCCGATGCCGACAAGGCACGCCGCGTGGTGTTCAACGCCAAGATGCGCCGCGTGTCGGTCTGCGGCGCCACCGAGACCATCCTCTGCGACCGCGCGGTGCTGCGGAGCCACCTGAAGCCGCTGCTGCAGGATCTGCTGGCCGCCGACTGCGAGGTGCGCGGCGACGCGGCCGTGCAGGCGCTGGACCCGCGCGTCGTCGCCGCGACCGCCGCCGACTGGGACACCGAGTACCTGGCACCCATCGTCGCGGTGAAGGCGGTCGATGGCCTGGACGAGGCGCTGGCGCACATCGCCCGCCACGGCTCGAAGCATACCGAGGCCCTGCTAGCGGAGGACCCGGCCGTGATCGACCGCTACGGGCGCGAGGTCGACGCTGCCATCCTGCTGGTCAACGCCTCGACGCAGTACGCCGACGGTGGCGAGTTCGGCATGGGCGCCGAGATCGGCATCGCTACCGGCAAGCTGCATGCCCGCGGCCCGGTCGGCGCGGCGGAGCTTACCAGCTACAAGTATCTCGTGCTCGGCGACGGGCAGGCGCGGCCCTAGGCCGCCGCCGCCAAACAGTCATCGACAGCCCGCCCCGCTGCGCGGCAGCATCCGGCGGCCTCTCCCACCTCCGGTGCCGCCCATGCCCAACTGGCTTTCGCCGATCCTGCTGCTGACCGCCTCGAACGTCTTCATGACTTTCGCCTGGTACGGCCACCTGAAGTACAAGGCCACGGCGCTGTGGATCGTGGTGCTGGTCGCCTGGGGCATCGCCTTCTTCGAATATTGTCTGGCGGTGCCGGCCAACCGCCTGGGCAGCGCGGTCTATACGACGGCCCAGCTCAAGACCATCCAGGAGGTCATCACGCTGCTGGTCTTCGCTGCCTTTTCGGTGCTCTACCTGAAGGAGCCGCTGGGCTGGAATCACGCCGTGGGCTTCTGTTTCCTGGTGGCCGGCGCCTTCTTCATTTTTAACAAATTCTAGGCCACTATTCGGCTGCCTAAGGAGCAACTAAAATGAAAACACCTGCGGAAGTCTTTACCCCGAGAGCCTCAGAGGTAAACAAGGAAATGTATGTACCTCGCCCAGATCTGGAGCGAGCAATTCTGATGGGAATTCAGAGTAGATTGCATATAGTTGTAAATGGTGAGAGTGGTTGTGGGAAGACGTGGCTCTACAAAAGCGTATTTGATCAGAATCAGATTTATTTCTGCATGGTTAATTTGGCCACAGCTTCCTTGAGATCAGATTTGATGGCATCTTTTGAAGATGCTCGGCGTCGCTTGCGTCCGGAAGAGAAAATAAAGAAAACTAAACAGAAGACTATTAGTTATGACATAAAGATACTAAAGGGAGAGCGCCGGACTACGGAAGAAAAAGTAGATGCGTTAGATTCATTTGAAGCTCTTCTATCAGATGTTAGGGGGAAGGCGGGATTTTCTGCTGCTTTTGTCGTTCTAGACAATTTTGAGACTATATTGGAGAACACGACCTTAATGAAACAGGTATCTGATGTAATAGTTCTTTTAGACGATGACAATTATTCGAAATTCAATGTCAGAATGCTGATAGTTGGAACGCCAGATAATATTCAACACTACATTGCAAAGGTCTCTAATATTAGCACGATTTCAAATCGGCTAAGGCAAATACCCGAAGTTGCGCGGCTGACGCGAGAGCAAGGCTTAGAGCTTCTTCAGAGAGGTCTTGTAAAGGAACTTGGGTATGAAATTGAGAACGAAGGAAACCTCTTCGATCACATATTGTGGGTCACCGACAGAATACCTCAGCATGTTCAAGAGTATTGCCTAGCTTTATCTGAAGAAGCAGAGCAAAATGGCCGGAAGATAAATTCAAATCTTTTAGATATTTCTGATGCCTCTTGGGTAAAAACATCTCTTTTATCTGACTATACATTAATTGAGAAGGCAATGAACTCCAAAGAAACCGCGGCTAGTCGCCGAAATCAAATTATATACTGTCTTGGGAAATGCGAAAAGGAAGATTTTAAGTACGGTGATATAGATCATCTAGTGCGGAGGGAGTTTCCAGATTCTACTAAGGGCGTAACTCTCAATATATCAGGCGGGTTGTCTGAATTAGCTAAAAGAGAGTCGAATATTATTCGCAGAACGCCTGCTGGAGATGCGTATAGATTTACTAGCCCAAAATACAAAATGTGCATCAGAGCAATGTTGATAAAAACGCAAGAAGGAAAAATCCAAAAGAAAAGCCGCTCAACATTAGAAAATTAGTTGTATTTGAATTGAAGTGAACATCGTTTCACAAAAAGTCTTCACCCCGGCGCGCCTCGCCGCCACGCTCGGCGGTCGTCTGCCAGTCGCGGGGCAGCGCATCGGACTGCTCGGCGGCTCCTTCAATCCGGCGCATGCCGGGCATCGCCACGTCAGTCTGGAGGCGCTGCGCCGCCTGGGGCTCGACGCCATCTGGTGGCTGGTCTCGCCGCAGAACCCGCTGAAGCCGGCGGCCGGCATGGCGCCCTTCACCGAGCGCCTGGCGGATGCCCGCCGCCTGGCCAGCCATCCGCGCATTCAGGCCACTGGCCTCGAGGCGCTGCTCGGCACACGCTATACCGCCGACACGCTGACCGCGCTGACCCGGCGCTTCCGCGGCGTCCGCTTCGTCTGGCTGATGGGCGCCGACAACCTGATCCAGGTCAGCGACTGGGAGGACTGGACGCGAATCTTTCACGCGGTTCCCGTTGCGGTATTGGCCCGGCCTACTTATTCTCTAAGGGCGTCGTCGGCCAAGGCGGCGCAGCGGTTCCACCGCCACCGTCTGTCCGAACGTCGGGCGGCCGGCCTGGCGGACCGGGACCCGCCCGCCTGGGCCTTGTTGCATATCCGGCTCTCCGCCTTGTCGGCGACGCAGATCCGGGCCGCTCGCCGCGGTTAGGCGGGGCGGCTCTTCGTCGAGACAACGGAGTAGAGGACCCATACCCTGCGCAAGACCAAGGCGCGCGCGGCCGCGAAGACCCAGCCGCAGCACGAACGGAACCGAGCCATGCTGGACCTGGTGCTCGCTTCCCTGGATGACGACAAGGCGGAGGACGTCGTCGTCATCGACCTCGCCGACAAAAGCTCCATCGCCGACTTCATGGTTGTCGCCAGCGGCCGTTCCAGCCGCCAGGTGACGACGCTCGCCGACCATCTGGCCGAGAAGCTGAAGGTCGGGCGCAAGAGCCCGGTCCCGGTCGAGGGCAAGTCGCACGGCGACTGGGTTCTGGTTGACGGCGGCGATGTCATCATCCACCTGTTCCGGCCCGAGGTGCGCGCCTTCTACGGTCTGGAAAAGATGTGGGGCACGCTGCTCGAGGAACCGGCCGCGGCGGCCGGCGCCTGAGCGCGCCGCCGACCCGATTGGCCTGAGCCATGCGCCTGACCCTCATCGTGGTGGGCCGCACCCGTGTCGGCCCCAGCGGCTTGGCGCTGACGCATCTCTATGACGACTACGCCCGGCAACTCACCGGCCGCCCGCTAGGCCCCCTGACCCTGAAGGAAGTGCAGGAACGCCGTGCCCTGCCGCGCCACGAGCTGCCGGCGGCCGAAGCCAAGCTGATCCGGGCCGCCCTGCCGCCTGGCGCGGTGCTGATCGTGTTGGACAGCCGTGGCCGCGCGCTGGGTTCGGAGGACTTCGCCCGTCGCCTCGGCCAGTGGCACGACCAGGGCCGCGAAGCGGCGCTGGTGATCGGCGGCGCCGAGGGCCTGGAACCGGCGCTGCGCGAACAGGCCGACCTGGTGCTGGCGCTAGGCCCCATGACCTGGCCGCACCAGCTGGTCCGCATCATGCTGGCCGAGCAGCTCTACCGGGCGCAGGCCATCCTGACCGGGCACCCCTATCACCGAGACTGAAGAGGTAGCTAATAGTAATGCAAAATTAGAACACACTCTACGTCAATTAATACAATGGAGATCTGGTTTCCTTTTCCCTCTTTTTCGCCAAAAAACTGAATTACAAATCCCGTATCTTCCCGTCTATATATTATACTTGCGAATTTTTGCTCTTTTATTTCTAGATTGGATTTTAAGGTAAGTGATTCTACGGTGAGATGAATGCTGTCTCCATCACAAATTATTTTATCTTTTTCTTGAAGAAAATTAGCCGCTGAGGCGTCGCCAATCATCGTGCCCAATCCGATTGCTCCGAATAGACACACTCGCGTTAGCTTTTGGGATAGGGCGCGATGAACGATTTTCGAAATTATCATTTCGGCTCCCGGTATTCCTAGACTGATTTGGCCAACACGTTTGATTCTCTGAATCATGCGGTCCGCCCGCGACCCTGCGCCCCTGCCGCGACGCGGCGAAAGCGGCTATACAGGCGCTTGCCGCCCAGTCTAGCGCAAGAGTTCCCCTGCCGATGAAGCCTGCCGCCCAGGACCAGTCAAACGCCCAGCCACGCCCCCGCCCGGTCGTGCTCTGCATCCTCGACGGCTGGGGGCATCGCGTCGCCTGTGACAACAACGCCATCTGCCAGGCCCGCACGCCCTTTTTGACGCAGGCCTTCAAGTCCCGGCCACACGCGCTGGTCGATGCCTCGGAGCTGGAAGTCGGCCTGCCGGTTGGGCAGTTCGGCAATTCCGAGGTGGGGCACATGAACCTGGGTGCCGGCCGCGTGGTGATGCAGGAGCTGCCGCGCATAGATTTGGCCATCAAGCGCCACGAAGTGGCCACGATGCCGGCCTTTGGTGACTTTGTGGCAAAGCTCAAGGCCAGCGGCGGGCGCGCACATCTGATGGGACTGCTGTCCCCCGGCGGCGTACACGCGCATCAGAAGCAGATGGCGGCGCTGGCGAAGCTGTTGGCGGCGGAGGGTGTTCCTGTCCTGGTGCACGCCTTCCTCGACGGCCGCGACACGCCGCCGCAATCGGCCGAGCGCTACCTGAAACAGTTCCAGGACGACACGCCCGCCCGGATCGCCACGGTCAGCGGCCGCTACTACGCCATGGACCGCGACCAGCGCTGGGAGCGCGTGACCCTGGCCTACGACTGCCTGGTGGATGGCCGGGGCGAAGCATCGCCCGATGCCCAGGCGGCGCTGGCCGCCGGCTACGCGCGCGGCGAGAACGACGAGTTCGTCAAGCCGACCGCCATCGCCGGCTACCAGGGCGTGGCCGACGGCGACGGCCTGCTGATGGCCAATTTCCGCGCCGACCGGGCGCGGGAGATCCTGACCGCGCTGCTCGATCCCGCGTTCGACGGCTTCGAGCGCCGGCACCGCCCGGCCTTCGCCGCGGCGCTGGGACTGGTGGACTACTCGCAGGCGCTGAACCGCTTCATGGCGACGCTGTTCCCGCCGGGCGACCTGCGCCAGACCCTGGGCGAGCTGGTGTCCGACGCCGGCCTCAAGCAGCTGCGCATCGCCGAGACCGAGAAGTACGCCCACGTCACCTTCTTCTTCAACGGCGGGCGCGAGGCGCTGTTTCCCGGCGAGGAGCGCATCCTGGTGCCCTCGCCCAAGGTAGCGACCTATGACCTGCAGCCGGAGATGTCGGCGCCCGAGGTGACCGACAAGCTGGTCGCGGCGGTCGCCAGCGGAACCTTTGACCTGATCGTGGTGAACTACGCCAACGGCGACATGGTGGGCCACACCGGCAACCTGGCCGCCGCGGTCCAGGCGGTGGAGGCGGTGGACGCCTGTCTGGCGCGGCTCGGCGCCGCGGTCGAAGCGGCCGGCGGCGTGCTGCTGATCACCGCCGACCACGGCAACGCCGAGGAGATGCTGGACGAGGTCAACCACCAGCCGCACACCCAGCACACGCTGAACAAGGTGCCGCTGCTGCTGGCGGTCGGCCCGGCCACGGTGAAGCGGCTGCGCGACGGCCGCCTGGCCGACATCGCGCCGACCCTGCTGCAGTTCCTCGAGCTGCCGCAGCCCAAGGCCATGACCGGCCATTCGCTGCTTGAGCCTGGCCGTGTCGCCAGCGCGGCGGAGTAGCCACGCCATGCTGCTGCAGCGCCCCCTCGGCTGGGTCCTGGCGGCTGGCCTGCTGGCCATGCCGGCGGCGGCCGCCTGGGGCCAGGACAAGCAGCAGGAAGAGCTATCGGCGCTGGAGCAGAAGCTCGCCGCCGACCGCGCCAAGGCGGCGGAGCTGAAGGCGCGCGAGCAGGCGATCCGCGACGAGATCGCCGGCCTGACCCAAGAGCTGGTGGCAGTCGCCGCCAAGGCGCAGGCGATGGAAAGCGATCTGACCTCGGTGGAGCAGACCGCGGCGGCGCTGAGCGAGGAGCTGGCGGCGCGCCAGGCCGGCCTGGTGGCCGAACGTGGGCGCCTGGCCGACACCCTGGCGGCGCTGGTGCGCATCGCCCTGCAGCCGCCCGAGGCCGTGCTGGCCGAGCCGGGATCGCCGCTCGACGCCGCGCGCTCGGCCCTGCTGCTGTCGGTCGTGGTACCGGAGCTGGAGCAGCGCGCCACGGCGCTGCGCAGCGAACTGGATGGGCTGGTGGCACTGCAGCAGCAGGTCGCCACCGAGAACCTGGAGGCCAGCAGCAAGCAGACCGCGCTGGCGGCCGAGCGGGCCCGCCTGCAGTCCCTGCTGGACCGCAAGGAGGCCCTGGCCGAGATCACCGCCGCCGAGCGCGGCGCCGCCGAGGCGAGCGCCGCCAAGCTGGCCGAGAAGGCCGCCGATCTCAAACAATTGATCGTCGCGCTGGAGCGCGAGGCGGCCGAGCGTGCCGCCGCCGCCAAGGCGCAGGCGGAAGCCGAGGCAGCGGCCCGGGCCAAGGCCGAGGCGGCGCGCCAGGCAGCAGAGGCCGCGGCGGCGCAGGCGGCCAAGGCGCAGGCGGCGGAAGCCGCGGCGGCCAAGGCCGCGGCCGCCGAGGCGCAGGCCAAGGCGGAGCAGGCGGAAGCCGAGGCGGAAAGCGCCGGCCAGGCGCAGACCGCGCTGGCGCCGCCCAGCGGCGTGCGCGACTTCCCCGACAAGCCGGGCGGGCTGTTCCTGCCGGCGCGCGGCAGCGTCCAGGCGGCCTATGGCCAGCCGCTGCCCGACACCGGCGAGGAGTCCAAGGGGCTGCTGATCGCCACCCGCCCGGGTGCGCAGATCGTTGCAACCTTCGACGGTCGCGTGGTCTATGCCGGGGCGTTCCGTCGCTATGGCCTCATCTTGATACTCGAACATGGCGGGCGATATCATTCGCTGCTGGCCGGTCTTGGCCGCATCGACGTGGTTCTCGGGCAGTGGGTCGTGGCCGGCGAGCCGGTCGGTCTCATGGGCAGCCCGCCGGGCAGCGCCCCCGCGCTCTACATCGAACTACGGCACAATGGACAGCCGATCGATCCAACGCCGTGGTTCGGCAACCAGCTCTCGCAGGGCACAATCTCGAAGGGTGAAGGCTGATGTTCAAGCGTCGTCTGCTCGCGTTGACCACCTCGGTGGCGCTGCTGGTCTCGGCCGGCAGTGTCCTGGCCGAGGAACGCAACGAGGATACCTATCGCCAGCTTAAGCTGTTCGGTGACGTGTTCGAGCGCGTGCGCGCCGACTACGTCGATCAGGTCACCGATGCCGAACTCATCGAATCGGCGATCCGCGGCATGCTGGCGGAACTCGACCCGCACTCCTCCTACATGGACCAAGACCAGTTCAAGGACATGCAGGAGCAGACCCGCGGCGAGTTCGGCGGGCTTGGCATCCAGGTCACCATGGAAGAGGGCTTCGTCAAGGTGGTGTCGCCGATCGACGACACCCCGGCCGCCCGCGCCGGCATCCAGACCGGCGACTTCATCACCCGCATCAACGGCGAGACGGTGCAGGGCCTGACGCTCGACCAGGCGGTCGACATGCTGCGCGGCCCGATCAACAGCGAGGTGACCATCACCATCGCGCGCGGCCAGGCCGATCCCTTCGACGTCACGCTGGTGCGCGACGTGATCAAGGTGGAATCGGTGCGTTCGCGCGTCGAGGGCAACATCGGCTACATCCGCATCACGCAGTTCAACGAACAGACCACCACCGGCCTGGAGAAGGCCATCACCGAGATCAAGGCCAAGCTGGGCGACAAGCTGGTGGGCTTCGTGCTCGACCTGCGCAACAACCCGGGCGGCCTGCTGTCGGAGGCCATCTCGGTCTCCGACGCCTTCCTGGAGCAGGGCGAGATCGTCTCCACCCGTGGCCGCCATGAGGAGGACATGCAGCGCTTCAACGCACGTCCGGGTGACCTGATCGACGGCTTGCCGCTGGTGGTGCTGATCAATGACGGTTCGGCCTCGGCGTCGGAGATCGTCGCCGGCGCGCTGCAGGACCACCACCGCGCGATCCTGCTGGGCACCCGCTCCTTCGGCAAGGGATCGGTGCAGACCATCATCCCGCTGCCGGGCCATGGCGCCATGCGCCTGACCACCTCGCGCTACTTCACGCCCTCGGGCCGCTCAATCCAAGCCAAGGGCATCGAACCCGACATCGAGGTCAAGCTGGCCAAGATCGAGGAGATCGATACCGGCGGGGAGCGTCACGAGGAAAACCTGAAGGGCATCCTGACCAACCCCGACGACGAGAAGAAGGGAACGCCGGCGCCGGGCGACCAGAGCGGCACGCAGCCCGAGGGCACCGACCCGGCCAAGGACCCGGCCGCCGACCCAGCCAAGGATCCGGCGAAGCCGGAGACCGCGGCGCAGCCGGGTGCCCTGACACCGGAGAACGACTACCAGCTGCAGCGTGCGCTCGACCTGCTGCGCGGCTACGCGCTGTTCAACGAGCGCACGGCCAAGGTTGAATAGTCTGACCTGACGTGCGACCGCGCCGGCGGGGGGCCGGCGCGGCAACGCCAGAGCATGCCAGCGGGGGCAAGTGGGGGATGCGCGGCGATCGCGGGCGCCAGCGGGATGGACAGCAGCGACAGGGCGGCGGCTGGTTGCTGTTCGCCGCCTGGCTGTTCATCGCCCTGCCGGGCCTGGGCTTCGCCGCCTGGCTGGCGGCGCCAACACCCTGGCTCGATATCCTGGGCCTGCCGCGCCCCGGCGCCAGCAGCGGCCAGGCCGTCGTCGTCACCCTGCCGGCGCTGCCCGGCTATCTGCCTGGCCAGCCGCCGGCCAAGGCCGCGCCGCGCGGCACCTGGCAGCAGTGGCGTGCCCCGGCGCCGTCCGTGCCGGCTGGCCGGCCGGTGGTCGCCGTGGTGCTGAGCGGCCTGGGCCGCAGCGGCGCGGTGACCGAGGCCGCCAGCGCCCTGCCGGGCCCCATCGCCCTGGCCTTCTCGCCCTACGGCCGGCCCTTCGGCACGGCGATCGAGGTGGCCCGCGCCGCCGGGCACGAGATCCTGATCGAGCTGCCGATGAAGGGCGAGGCCAAGGACGGCGAGGGTGCCGACTCGCTGGACCTGGGGCCGCAGGCGCTGTTGCCGCTGCTCGACGCCAGCCAGAACCTGAAGCGCCTGGATTGGCTGCTGGATGGCGCCGAGGCGCCGCTGCCGCTGGTCGCCGCCCTGGTGGTCGGCGGCGGCGGATTCCTGCGGGCCGAGGACGTCGCCGCGCCAGTGCTTGCCGAGTTGTCGCGTCGCGGCCTGATCCTGCTGCTCAGCGGGCCCGCCGCGCCGGCCGAACGCCTGGCCGACGCCGCCGGCCTTACCCTGGTGCTGGCCGACCAGGCCGCCGCCGATGCCGCTGCCAGCACCCTGGCGCTGGCGGCCGCCGAGCGCATGGCGCTGCTGCAGGGCGCCGCCATCGTCGTGCTGCCGGCCGATGCGGGCACGGTGGCGCGCCTCGCCGCCTGGGCCGGCACGCTGGAGGCACGCGGCTTCACCCTGGTGCCGACCACCTATGTGGTGGAGCGCCGGCTGGCCAACTAGCGGCCCGGCGCGCTAGATCTCTGCCCCATGAGCAAGACGCCCGCGCTGCCCACCGCCTATCGCCCCTGTGTCGGCCTGATGCTGCTGAATCCGCGGCGCGAGGTCTTCGTCGCCCAGCGCCTCGACATGCCGAGCGACGCCTGGCAGATGCCGCAGGGCGGCATCGACAAGGGCGAGACGCCGCGCCAGGCGGCGCTGCGCGAGCTGAAAGAGGAGATCGGCACCGGCAAGGCGACGATCCGCGCCAAGGCCAAGGGCTGGCTGTCCTATGACCTGCCGGAGGAGTTGATGCTGACGCTCTGGGGCGGGCGGTTTCGCGGCCAGCGGCAGAAGTGGTTCCTGCTCGACTTCACCGGCCAGGACAGCGACATCGACCTGGCCACCGAGCACGCCGAGTTCAGCCACTGGCAGTGGGTCAAGCCGGCGCAGGTGGTGGAGCTGATCGTGCCCTTCAAGCGGTCGCTCTATCAGCAGGTGCTGGCGGAGTTCGCCGAGCATCTGGGGTAGGCGACGATGCCCTGTGAGACCGGACGGCGAAGTCGAGGCATAGCTGTCATCCCGGCCGGAGCGCAGCGGAGAGCCGGGACCCAGGGGACTGGTCTCGCAGTGCCGGGCCCGGTTCCCTGGGTCCCGGATCGGCGTCGCTGCGCTCCTTGTCCGGGATGACAGGGCGGGCGCGGCGCGGCGCAGACCCTCAGTCCCTAAGCCCCTTCGCCGCGTCGGCGATCATCGCCAGGGCGCGCTCGCGGCGCTGCATGACCTCGGCGCGGTCGAGGCGCAGCACGGCGTAGCCGTGGCGCCAGAGCCATTGGTCGCGCTGCTCGCTGGCCAGTTCAGCACGGCGGTCGCGGCTGCTGTCGATTTCCACCACCAGCTTCAAGGTCGGGCAGTAGAAGTCGGCTACCAGCGGACCCAGCCGGGCGCGCCGGCGGAAGCGCTGCCCGGCCTTGCCGAGGCGAAGCGCCGCCCACAGGCGGTCGTTGGCGTCCCTGACGGAATGTCCGGCGCGCATCATCGCTCTCCTGTCAGCACCAGGTCGTCGCGGTGGATCAGCTCCTCCCGCCCGCGCCAGCCCAGGATGGTCTCGATCTCGCGGCTCTTGCGGCCCTTGATGCGGCCGGCATCCTCGGCGCCATAGGCCGAGAGGCCACGCGCCACCTCGAGGCCGGCCGGGTCCAGCACGCGGATCAGGTCGCCGCGCTCGAAGCCGCCATCGACCGCGGTGACACCGGCCGGCAGCAGCGACTTGCCGCCCTGCAGTGCCTTGACCGCGCCGGCATCGAGGGTGACTGCGCCGCGCGGCATCAGCCCGCCGGCGATCCAGCGCTTGCGCGCCGTGCGCGGCTCGATCTCAGCCAGGAACCAGCTGGCCTTGCCGCCGCCGGCCAGGGCGCCAAGGGCACCCGGCGGGCGGCCGTCGGCGATGGCCATGCGGCAGCCGGCGGCCACGGCGATCTTGGCGGCGGCCAGCTTGGTTACCATGCCGCCGGAGGAGACGCCGGGCAGCGCCGCGCCGGCCATGGCTTCGATCGCCGGGGTGATGCGCTCGACCAGCGGCAGGTGGCGCGCCGCCGGGTCCAGCTTGGGATTGGCGGTGTAGAGCCCGTCGATGTCGGACAGCAGCACCAGGGTGTCGGCCTCCAGCATGGCGGCGACGCGCGCCGCCAGGCGGTCGTTGTCGCCGAAGCGGATCTCGCTGGTGGCCACGGTGTCGTTCTCGTTGATCACCGGCACGGCGCCCAGCTTCAGCAGGGTCGCCAGGGTGGCGCGGGCGTTCAGGTGGCGGCGCCGCTCCTCGGTGTCCTCCAGGGTCAGCAGCACCTGGGCGACGATCAGCTCGTGCCGCGCCAGCGCCTCCTGATAGGCGTGCGCCAGGCGGATCTGCCCGGTGGCGGCGGCGGCCTGCTTCTCTTCCAGCTTCAGGGCGCGCCCCACCAGGTCGAGCGGCCGGCGGCCGGCGGCGATGGCGCCGGAGGAGACCAGGATCACCTCGGTCCCGCCACGGCGCAGCGCCGCCACGTCGTCGGCCAGGGCCTGCAGCCAGGCTCGGCGGATGGCGCCGGTCTCCTCGACCAGCAGGGCCGAGCCGATCTTCACCACCAGCCGGCGGCTGCCGGCCAGCGCCGGTAGCGCCGTCGCGGGCAGCACCGAGGTCACGTCGGCGTCCAGTCGTCGCTGTCCGCCGCCTCGCCCTCGGGCAGCGCGGCCTTGGCCGCCGCCGCGCGCTCGGCGGCGCGGAAGGCATCGACCTGCTCCAGCAGGGCGAAGAGAATCGGCCGCACGCCCTCGCCGGTGACGCCGGAGAGGCGATGCACCGGCTTGCCGGCGGCCTCGGCCAGGAAGCCGGCCTGCACCTCCAGGTCCTCGGCCGGCAGCGCGTCGGCCTTGTTCAGCGCCAGGATCTCGGTCTTCTCGGCCAGGCCGTGGCCATAGGCCTCCAGCTCGCCGCGCACCGTGCGATAGGCCAGCGCCACGTCGTCCTGCGTGGCGTCGACCAGGTGCAGCAGCACGCCGCAGCGCTCGACATGGCCGAGGAAGCGGGTGCCCAGGCCGGCGCCTTCGCTGGCGCCCTCGATCAGGCCGGGAATGTCGGCCAGCACGAAGGATTTCTCGCCCACCGCGACGACGCCCAGGTTGGGCGTCAGGGTGGTGAAGGGATAGTCGGCGATCTTCGGTTCGGCGGCGCTGACGGCGGCCAGGAAGGTCGACTTGCCGGCGTTCGGCAGGCCGACCAGCCCGGCGTCGGCGATCAGCTTCAGGCGCAGCCAGACCCAGCGCTCCTCGCCCGGCCAGCCGGGATCGAAGCGGCGCGGCGCGCGGTTGGTGGCGGTCTTGAAGTGGGCGTTGCCATAGCCGCCGTCGCCGCCCTTGCACAGCAGCTCGCGCTGGCCGGCCACGGTCAGGTCGAGTAGCAGCGTCTCCTTGTCCTCGGCGAACACCTGGGTGCCCACCGGCACCCGCAGCACCACGTCCTCAGCCGCCGCGCCGGTCTGGTCGGAGCCGCGGCCGTGGTCGCCCTTGGGCGCCTTGAAGTGCTGCTGGTAGCGATAGTCGATCAGGGTGTTGAGGCCCTCGACCGCCTCGATCACCACGTCGCCGCCGCGCCCGCCGTCACCACCCGAGGGGCCGCCGAACTCGATGTACTTCTCGCGCCGGAAGGCCACCGCGCCGGCGCCGCCGTCGCCGGAGCGCAGGTAGATCTTGCATTCGTCGAGGAATTTCATGGCGGCGCTGCTGTCTTGGCGTTGTGGCTAAGGGGGCTGCGGGAAAACGAAAAGGGCCGGTCGTTCGACCGGCCCCTTTTTGTCTGTCTTTGCCCGGCTCGGTCGAGCGGGGCGGCCGGTCAGGCGTTGCCGGCCTCGATCGGCATGATCGAGATGTAGGTCTTGCCGCCGGTCTTGGTGGCGAACTTGACCCGGCCGTCGACCAGCGCGAAGAGCGTGTGGTCGCGACCCATGCCGACGTTCTGCCCGGGCCGCACCTTGGTGCCGCGCTGGCGGACCAGGATGTTGCCGGCCAGCACGACCTGGTCGCCGTAGCGCTTGACGCCGAGACGGCGGCCTTCGCTGTCGCGCCCGTTGCGGGATGAACCGCCTGCCTTTTTATGTGCCATGGGATGCTGCTCCTCGAGACTTTAGGTCAGGCCGTGATGCCGGTGATCTTCACCAGCGTCTCGTGCTGACGGTGACCGTTCTTGCGTCGGTAGTTCTGCCGGCGCTTCTTCTTGAAGATGATGATCTTGTCGCCGCGGCCCTGGGCGACGATCTCGCCCTGCACCGAGGCGCCGGCAACGGTGGGGGCGCCGAGCGTCACGCTCTCGCCTTCGCCGACCAGCAGCACCTCGTCGAAGGCGATCTTGTCACCGGCCGCGCCGTCGAGCTTCTCGACCTTGATGGTCTCATCGGTGGCGACCCGATACTGCTTGCCGCCTGTCTTGATGACTGCGTACATCTTTTCACCGCAAGGGTTTAGCGAATGGAACGACCCGCCCCCGGGGCAAGCCCGGCGACGAGAACCGCGCGACTATACTCACGGCGCGCCTCAAGTCAACGCCGGGCTGCCGGGCCGGCGCGCAGCCCAGCCCCGACTGGCTACTTTACCAATCCGTCTCGTCCAGCACGAAGTAGGGCGGCTCTAGGGTGCCGACGCATGCGGTGTTGGGCTTGCGGGCCGGGTTGGCCAGGAAGTCCGCCACCACCTGGCCGCCGCAGTCGGTGGAGTCCACCACGTCGTGGCCGATGCCACGGAACACCAGGTGCTGGCCGCGGCTCAGGTTCGGCAGGGTGCGGGCGGCCCAGGCCGGCGGCGTGATGGGGTCATAGTCGCCCGACAGCAGCAGGGTCGGCACGTCGCTGCGGGCCGGCTGGTTCTCGCTGGCCGGCGCCTTGCCCGAGGGCCACAGCGGGCAGGCCCAGAGGTAGAAATCACCCTCCACCCAGCCGTCGAACAGCGCCGAGGACTTGGGCGGCGGCTCCTGGCCATAGAAGGGGTATTCCTCGTTGCAGCCGACCGAGAACTGCATGGCCTCGGCGAAGTCGCTGTCGGCGCCGGAGTCGAGGTAGCTGGCGCGTGCCTTCTCGGCCAGCCAGCGGTAATCCTGCTGCGCCGTGCGGTAGATCAGGAAGGGCATGCGCTCGATGGCGTCCCAGTCGTAGAGCGAATCGAACAGCATCCACAGGAAGGTGGCGCCGTCGATGTGAAGGAACTGCGGCCCCTCGTTAGGCCCGGTCAGGCGCAGCGGCAGCGGCGCCGCGTCGAGGCGTCGCACCGTCTCGGCCACCAGCGGCTTCAGGTCGCCGAAGGCCTGCTTGCAGCCGGGATCGGCGCGGCAGTCGGCATAGAGGCGCTCCAGCGCGCCCTCGAAGGTGGCGGCGCTCTCGCCGATGAAGTCGACTTCCAGCGGCAGGACGGAATCCAGCACGGCGGCGGAAATGCCCTCGGGATGGTCGCGCAGCAGCGTCAGGCCCAGCCGGGTGCCATAGGAAATGCCGTAGACCACCCAGGAGGGGATATCCAGCGCGACCCGCAGGTCGGCGACGTCGGCGGCGTTCTCCTTGGTGTTGTAGGCCGTCAGGTCGACGCCCTGCGCCAGCAGGCGGTCGCGGCAGCGCTCCAGCGCCTGCTGCTGCCCGGCCGTCAGGTCGGGCTCCAGCTCCGGCGTGGCGACCACGCCGTTCCAGGTGCCGGGGTCGTAGATGCCGGGGCAGTCGAGCAGCGGCTCGGACAGCCCGACGCCGCGCTGGTCCAGCAGCACCACGCGGCGGCCGCGCAGCCAGGGCTCGCCGTCGATGAAGCTCCACCAGGAATCGATGTCGGCGCTGGTCTCGAAGTAGATCGGCTGGCCCGGCCCGCCGGTCAGGTAGACCAGCGGCTCGTGGCGCACCTTGTCGGGCTCGAAGATCACCACCGCCAGGCGGATCTCGTGGCTGTTCTCCTTGGCGCGGTTCTCCGGCACCACCAGGTAGCCGCAGGCCATCTCGCGGTCGCGCGGCAGGCGGAACCAGCAGCTCGCCTTCTCGAAGCGCGGCGTGGACAGGGCGGCGGCGGCCGGCGTGCCGCCGCCCGCCAGGGTCAGCGGCAGGGCCAGGGCGGCCAGCGCCAGGCCGGCGAGCAGCAGGATACCGCGGGTGGCCCAACGCAGGCGGGCCGGGGGAGGTGAGGCAGGCATGCCCCCAAGCTACCGGCTTGGCCGCTCGGCGCAAGGCTTCTCAAGCCTTGCCGTCGCATGCGACGCTGCGCCCCATGGCCGCCCCCCTTGGGCCGGCCGCCACAACCCAGGCCGTGACCGGACCATGCATCTCACCCTCGACCACGTGAACATCCGCACCGCCAACCTGGCGGGCCTGATCGACTTCTACGGCAAGGTGCTGGACCTGCAGCCCGGCTGGCGGCCGGACTTCGACTTCCCCGGTGCCTGGCTCTATGCCGGCAAGCACCCGGTGGTGCACCTGATCGGGCTGACCGCGCCGCCCAGCGCCCCGCGCGAGGGCCAGGCGCTGCGCCTGGAGCACTTCGCCTTCCGTGGCGAGAACCTGCGCGCCTTCCTGGCGCACCTGGCCAGCCTGGGCATCACCGGCGACCTCCGCGCCGTGCCGGGCGCCGCGCTGACGCAGGTCAACTTGTGGGACCCGGATGGCAACCACCTGCACGTCGACTTCGCCGAGACGCGGCCGCAGACCGTCCAGGTGGCCTAGGGGAACGGGCCGGCGCGGCCGGCGTTGACTACGACGAAGACAAAAGCTGCTGCGCTTGAAGGAGTGACCGCCATGCTGCATCGCCTCGCCACCCTGATGTCCCTCACCGCCGTCGCCTTGAGCGGCGCCGCGCTGAGCGCCGCGCGCCCGGCGCTGGCCGAGGGCACCGCGGTCGCCACGCTGATCGGCGCCGATGGCCAGGAGCTCGGTCGCGCACAGCTGGTCGAGGGGCCGGCCGGCGTGCTGCTGCGGATCGAGCTGGTCGGGCTGGAGCCCGGCTTCAAGGGCCTGCACTTCCACGCCGTCGGCAGCTGCGACGACGCCGACGCCGGCTTCAAGCACTCGGGCAGCCATGTGAATCCCGACGGCAAGGAGCACGGCTTCCTGAACCCCAAGGGCCCCGACGATGGCGACCTGCCGAACCTCGGCGTCGCCGCCGACGGCAGCGCCCAGGCCGAGGTCTTCGCCACCTTCGTCTCGCTGACCGGCGCCGGCGGCCGCCCGGCGCTGCTCGACGCCGACGGCTCCGCCCTGGTGATCCACGCCAACACCGACGACCACCTGAGCCAGCCGATCGGCGGCGCCGGCCCGCGCGTCGCCTGCGGCGTGATCAAGTCGGAGTAGGGGCGCCTGGCGGCAGCGAACTGCTGCGGTCCATGTGGCTTCGTAGTATGAAGGCGCCATGGCATTCGGCGTTTTCATGCATCGAGCGGATTCGATCTATGACGACAAGCCGTCGGAGCGCTACCAGTTTCCACGCCAATACCTAGGTCGCGTCGAAGCCTGCCTCGGCGACTGGATCGTCTATCTGGAGCCCAGCAAGAGCCCGGGGTCGCGCGGCTATTTCGCCGTTGCCCGCGTGCAGCAGGTGATTCCCGATCCAAGCGCGCCAGAGATGTTCCTGGCGCTGATCGAGCCGCAATCCTATCTCGATTTTGCCAACCCGGTCGCCTTCAAGAGTGCCGTCGGCCCGGTGGAGCGCGGTCTGCTGAATGAACACGGCAAGCTCTCCGGGCGCGCGCAATCCGCCGTGCGGCCGATTTCGGTGGCCGACTTCAATCGCATTCTCGAACTGGGCCTCGACGAGGCCGGCGCGCCCCTGCCGCGCGTTGGCGTGGAGGAAGCACCCGGGGGCCTTGGGGAAGGCCAGGCACCCTTTCTGTTCGAGGAGCCACGCAGGCGGGTACAGCAACTGACCTCCCGCGTCGTGCGGGATCGCGTGTTTCGCCGGATCGTACTGCGCGCCTATGACCAGCGGTGCGCCATCACTGGCCTGCGGCTGATCAACGGGGGCGGCCGGGCAGAGGTCGACGCGGCGCACATTCGACCGGTCGAGGCAGATGGCCCCGACATCATCAGCAATGGCCTGGCGCTATCCGGCACGTCTCACTGGATGTTCGACCGCGGCCTGATCAGCCTGGGCGACGATTTCGAGATCCTGATCTCGCGACAGGTGAATGACCCGGAAGCGGTTGGCGGCTTTATCAACCGTAGCCGGCGCGCCCAGGTTCCTGATCGGCCACGCGACCAGCCGCAACCACGCTTTCTGCAGTGGCACCGGGAGAACTGCTTCAAGCACTAGGTAGCGGGCGCCGGCACACCCTGCCTGCCGCATGGCCCAAACCCTGTGGCACCACGCCGCCGCAGCATGCTTGCCCTGCCCGGGGCCTTCGGCTAGCTTCCCGCCCGCAAATCGACCCCCGGGCCCCAGGGCCTGGCCATCGTGCTTCGCGGAGAGGTGCCGGAGTGGTCGATCGGGACGGTCTCGAAAACCGTTGTGCCCGCAAGGGTACCGTGGGTTCGAATCCCACCCTCTCCGCCAGTCCGCTTGCTATGCCCTTGAGGCACCGCAAGTATCTGTGAAATCAGACCTTCCGGCTCCCCTTGGTGGTACAGTGGGGAGATACAGAGTGGGTCGGATCATGGCGGATTTGTTCAAGCATCCGAAGACCGGAGTTCTCTACGTCCGCAAGGCTGTGCCGGCGGCGATCCGGCGCGCGAACCCGAAGGCCCCTGGCGAAATCAAGCGCAGCCTCGGCACCAAGGATCGCGCTGAAGCCCGCCGGCTCGCACCGGAGAAGATGGCCGAAGTCGAGGCGGAGCTTGCGCGGCTGGGGGCGCACCCGGTGCGCTTGACCGCGAGGCAGGTTGAAGCGCTGGCGGGAGACTTCTATCGTGATGCCGTGCGCGGTCGGGAAGATGACCCAGGCACCCTTGAGGGGGCGGAGTCTTCAGCCGACGCCGCTGCCGACCTTGCAGAGGACCCGGCGGCGCTGGTGTCCGATGGCCTGCTGTCCCACTACCTCACGGCGCGGGGCGTTGTGGCCGATGACGAGTCGCGCGAACGGCTCCGCGAAAGCGTTGCGCGCGCCGTCGTAGAGACCGAGCGGTTGATTGCCCTGCGGGCCGGTGGCGACTACAGCCCCGACGCCAACGCCACGCGCTTCCCCAACTGGCCCGCCACGGCCCCTGCCGCGCCCGCTGTGGTCCCCTTCGGCGAGCTGGTGGAAACCTGGAAGGCCACCGCGCGGCCGGCTGCGAAGACCCTCTATGACTGGCCGCGAAAAGTGGCCGCGTTCACGGCGTTCCTAGGGCACGAGGATGCGGCGAAGGTGGCCCGCGATGACGTTATCCGGTGGCGCGATGCCATGCTTGCCGAGGGCTTGGCGCCCAAGACCATCGCTGACAACCGCCTAGCGCCGCTCAAGGCGATCATGGGCAGCGGAGTAGAGCGGGGCCGCCTCACTGTGAACCCGTTCGAGAAAGTGAGAGTGACGGCGAAGGCGAACCAGCGCGAGAGCAAGCGCGCCTTCCGCGACAGTGAAGTCCGAACGATCTTGACAGCGGCCAGCCTAGAGAAACGTCCCCTGTTCCGCTGGGTGCCGTGGCTCTGTGCGCTGACCGGGGCGCGCCTCTCCGAGGTCTGCCAGCTTCGCGGGAAGGACGTGTGGCAGGAGGAGGGTGTCTGGGCTGTCCACTTCAGCCCCGAGGCTGGCCGGCTCAAGAACCAGCAGTCGGAACGCACCGTTCCCATTCACTCTGCGCTGATCGCACAGGGTTTCCTCGCCTTCGTCACCGACCAGGGCGAGGGACCACTGTTCCGGGGCGTGAAGCCGGATCGCTTTGGCAACCGGGGCGGCAACGGCGCGAAGCTCTTGGGGCGCTGGGTGCGGAGCTTGGGAGTGGACGATCCGCGCATCCAGCCGAACCACGGGTGGCGACATTGGCTGAAGGCGCGCTGCGGAGAGGCCGGCGTACCGGACAGGGTGTCGGATGCCATCACGGGGCACGCACCGAGGACCGAGGGTGCGCGGTATGGGACCGGGGAGGGGATGTCATTGGCCGCGATGGCGGCGCAACTGGAGAAGGTTAGAGTTCTCGGCCTGCCGGAAGATCTTGGGGTCTTCGCCAAATGAAGTGGGAGGCCATGTGGCCCCCCCTTGCGGCCCAATCGTTCGTATTCATTGGCAACGCCCACTATCCCGCCCTTCGATGGGGCTGTAGCGTGAACGTTGCGCCCCGCTCTGGAGGGGTGCCAGGACGCAGTTGACAGCGTCTTCTACGAAAACGGCTAGGCCTTCGTCGAGATGGCGCAGAGGCGCTTCGGCGGGCCTGAGGGGATCACCTTGAGGGACTCGCGGGTGACTAAGGCGCCGCCTTGGGGTCGATAAGAGGCCACCATGTCCAAGACCAAACAACGGACGCCACGCACTGACGCTGAGTGCCTCGCGATGGCGGATCACCTGGCGTATGAGGTCGAGATGTTGGCGATGGCCGGGATTGAGGCGAGCTGGCCGGTTGTCGACGACGAGGGAAAGCTGCGCCGGAACCTCGGCATCGAGAGCTTTGCCCTCCACGCGAGGGCGCTTTTGCACGTCTTCTGCCCGGAAGGGCGGATTGCGGACGACGACGTCTTGGCCACTGACTTCCGCCCTGACCCATCTAAGTGGCCCCAGAGTCCGGGAAGCGCTTTGGACACCCTGCGGCAGCGTACCGGGAAGCAGATAGCCCACTTGACCTGGGAGCGACTAAAGTTGACGGCCGAAGAGAGGGCCTGGAAGGTGCCAGACGTGTTTGCCGCCCTGGAGGCCCTCCTCGGGACCTTCATAGGCGCCGTCGACCGCAGCCTTTTGGGCGCGCACGCCGACCGTGTGGAGAAGGCAATGGCATGGTTCCACGCTCAGAGGCGCGCCGCCGCTGTTCCGTCCCTGCTGTTGAATGTGGGGTCATCCGCGACTACCTCAAGCGCCGTTCTCACGGTCAGCTCGGGCGGCGTAAAGGCGGCCGGCGATGTGGTTGCGCTACAGATAGTCGGGGTCGACGCCGGGCCGCTCGATTAGGCGGGCGCGGAAGGCGCGGAAACAATCCGCCGAAAAATCTGAGAGGCCTTCTAACGATACGGCCCGACGCGCGACCCCCGTGTACCCCTCGGTTCCCTGTGTGGCTCGGGCCGGCCCCAGGCAACCGCCAGGATGCCCTTAGGCGGCCCTACGGCGGGCGCTGGTGCGAGCTAGCGAGAAGGGCCGCCCTTTCCCCTAGCGCGGCGCGCCGGCAGCGTGCCCGGCCTTCGGAGGGGCGACGAGACGCTTGACCTGTTCGGCGCTGAAGGGCCTGCCGGCGCTAGTGACGTGGCCGGCGGCGGCGAGCTTGGCTGCTACATCCCGCAGGGACAGGCGCCCGCCAGTCTTGGGGCTGCGGCGGTAGAGGCGGCGCGCTTCCTTCACCAGTTCGGGGCTACGCACACCGTGCGCCTTGCGACCCTCAACGCGGCGGCCGGCCGCCCTTGACGCGCGATCCCTGGCGCCCTTGAGCTTGGCGACTAGCTGCGCCTTCTCAAACTGGCTGATCGCACCCAGCACTTGGCGTACCAGCACGGCTGTTGGTGTGTCGTCGCGGAAGTGATCCGGCGCGTTGGCCGCGATCAACTCGACCCCGAGGCGCCGGAGCATGTCGTGGCCAGCAAGCTGCACGGCAAGGTCACGGGCGAAGCGGCTGGCTTCCTCTACCAACACCATTCGCACGCCATTGCCGCTGATCCGCTGGAGCAGGGCGGCGAAGCCGGGCCGCTCGCCAATCTGGTCGGCGCCCGAGATGGCCGCGTCATAGAACTCTTCGACCACCGCGACCCCAGCAGAAGCGGCGTAGGCCGCAACGGCGAGCTTCTGGCGGGGCAGGCTGTCACCGCCGACGTTGGCGGCGCTGCTGGTGCGGTAGTAGGCGACCGCTGTAGGTATCGCTGCCAGTTCTCTTGCCATTCCGCCCGCTCCAATGCTGGGGACAGCCCGATTTCTTGTCCCTATTTCCTGAGAATAAGGGACAATCGGACGGGATGCAACGCTGGGCAACTAAGACCGTGGCGCCCTCTCCAGGGATGACCGCGTGGACGCCCTGGCAGGCGCCGTGGGCTATTGGGTCGAGCAGATGGGCATGGACCAGGCCCTGGCCCACACAGCGCACCTCGAGAGCCTCCGTGACGAGGCCCTGGCGGAGTTCGCCAAGCACGTCATCGGCCGCCGGGAGCCTTCCGCCAACGGCTGGGGAGACACCCCACACCGCTGGTAGGGACTCTCTAAGGTTGCCGACAGGAAACCCTGCAAAACACTGGGCGGGGGATTAGGTTGCACTATTCCCCCCTCCCGGTGCCTGCATGTTATAGAGAGGGTGGCCAGCCAACTCCCCTTTAGGTGTCCCTTAGAGGGCGCTTAGAGTGTCCCTGGCGGGCACTGATCCTTCACTGCTCGATGTCCTGGCGGTCCAAGACTGCAGCAGGACCCCAAGGGAGACCCCGCCATTATGCCAGCCAGCAAGATCCTCCAGGGAGCCGTCATCCTCGCCGGGTCTGCAGTCATCGTCGGCGCCTACATGGCGGGCGAGGCCCTCATCGACCACCCGACGGGGCACTATATCGGCACCGCGGTCGGCCTAGCGGTGGTCCTGGTGGTTGGGTGGGTGTTCAGAGGGGTGTTGGAGCGGGCCTGGGAGGACTGAAGCTTCCACCTCAAAGCCTAAGTGGGCCAGTGAGCGCGACACTATGGTCTGCGACCTTGCCTCGCGCGGATGGCAACTGCACTCGCCCGCATGCGCCTCCCACCTTGAAGGCCAGTCCATGACTAGCGACACGTTGCACGGGACAACGGCCAGCCGTTAGAGGAAGCCTCTTTTGTGCCGCTTAGGCTGGCCTATCGGGGCGCCTATGGAACAAGTGGCGGGCCTAGGCTGCGGGACGCTGACCAAACCACCCTGTTCCGCTGCCTCGTAGACCCGATCTGTGATTTTTCAAGTTGCCCTGTCGCCGGACCGGTCAGCGCGGTGCCGACCAGCAAACGCCAAACCGCCTATAGAGCAGCCTTAAGTCCTCAAGCGGCTAGCCTAGTAGAAAGCTTTGGGGACCCTTTAGCCGGCCTACCGGGCCTGCCGCAGTAGCCAAAGAAACCCCCGGTGTGCGTCAGTGGGCGCTGGGGGGATTTTGGTTAGGGGACGTTTGCCGGTGTCAGCAGGAGAGCTACGCCCTGAAACAGGGCCGCTACGGCTGCGCAGACGGCACCAGCGGCACTCAGGCGACTTTGCTTCGCCACCGCCTCTCCGAGTTTAAGAATAGAGGGAGCGATGCCGTTAAGTGTGCCTGATAGCTTTCCCACCTGAACCCTTGCCGACCAGAGCCATAGACCAGCGGCCGTCAGCGCAGCGGCGGCGGAGAGATAGTTCAACGCGGCAGAAATCGACATGGTGATGTGTCACCGCTTGCGGTGCCTCTCTCGCAACGCTTCGTCAAACTCAGGTTTGAACTGCAACTTTCCCGTTGACCAGGCAACGTACGTAATGACGTCGTTGAAGTGCTGCGGGTAATCGGTCTGCAGAATCTCCATCATAGTCTTGTAGCCTGATTGTCCATTGGGGCGACTACTTAGGTCGTCGATAATCAGGCAGGCAGCAAGGTACTCAGCGTCGTTGCGCGAGCGTCCTTCAGATTTCTCAATGATGTCGGCGTTGTGCGAAAGCAGGTCCGCCAACATCACACGCTCTTTGTTCTTGGGTTTGAACCAACTCATTGGGCGCCCCTCCCAAGTGGTGTGAACATTCCGCTACTAACACGAGAAGGCCATCAGACTCCAGGATTACGCTCGGACGTAGCGCTTGCCGGAGGTACAGGGCGGTGGTACAGAGGCGCTGTTTGGAGCCGAAGGAAACCCAGTATTTTGCTGGACTTGCTTGAAGCGTGGGCCAGTCCCACCCTCTCCGCCAGCGTTCCACCGGCCTTGTGCCAGCCCGGTCCTGCCTTGCCTGATTCCAACCGGGCGAGACCGCTGGCGATCTAGCGGCCGGACGAGCTGTTCACCGCCACGGCGGCGTGGATCAGCGCCTTGAAGGCCTTCTCATCCAGCTTGTCGCCCTCACGCAGATCGATCGCGCGCCGGGTGTTGCCATCCAGGCTGGCGTTGAACAGGCCGGCGGGATCCGGGAGCGAGGCGCCCTTGGCGAAGGTCAGCTTCACGACGCTCTTGTAGGTCTCGCCAGTGCAGAGCTGTCCGCCGTGGTACCACACCGGAACGCCGCGCCACTTCCACTCCTCGACCACCGCGGGGTCCGCCTGGCGGATGAGTGCGCGGACGCGGGCGAGCGTCTCGCCCCGCCAGTCGCCAAGCTCCGCGATCCGCGTGTCGATCAGCCGGGAGGGGGACTCGGCCTTGGCCGCTGGGCTCTTGGTCATGGTGATGGCGGCTCCCTTGGCTGTGCGTCCTGCGCTCCGTTGCGGAGAGGAGTCATAGGACCTCCGCCCCGCTCATTCCAAGCAGCGTCTTGAGATGATCTCCCGGCCGCGGCGAGTGCATACTATTGTATGATATCGACATGCGCCGAGGCCGTGTCGTTCCTTTCACCCCCGCGCGACGCGGCAGGCCGTCCAAGCTACCGGGGGTCCTGCGCGGCTGGCTGCTGCCGCTGGTCGGCGCCATCGTCGTGGGCATCGCTGCGGGTGTCTTCGCCGGGGTTCAGTTGGCGCCGCGCGACTGCAGCGTGGCGATGATCGAACGCGTGATCGACGGCGACACCATCGTGATCACCGTTGGCGGCGCAAGCGACCGTCTTCGCCTGCTGGGTGTCGATACGCCGGAGCTTGGCGCGGGCGCGCGCTGCGCCGCCGAGCAGGCCGGCGCGGCAAGGGCGCGCGATCGCCTGCGCGCCTTGATCGCTGCCGCCGCGGACCGGCAGATCTGCCCGGATGGCCGGGACAAGTATGGCCGCATCCTGGCCAAGCTGCTGCTCGACGACACCGACGCCGCCGAGATCCTGATCCGCGAGCGGCTGGGCCGGCCCTACTTCGGCGGCCGGCGCACTAGCTGGTGCGGCTGAGCGGTCGACAGCCTCACGGGATCAGCACGGTGGCGCCCAGCGTGCCGCCGGATTCGATGGCCTGGTGTGCCTTGACGGCGTCCCGCAGCGGATACTCGTAGTTGATGTTAGCGCGCAGGATGCCGTCGCCGATCGCCTTGAAGAGGTCGCGCGCCGTCCACTCAAGGTCCGCGCGCTTGGCGACGTAGTGCATGATGGCGGGGCGGGTGATGAAGAGCGAGCCGCGCCGGCCCAGGTCCTGGATGATGTCGATCGGATCGGGCGGTCCCGATACGTGGCCATAGGCGGCGCAGACTCCCATGGGGCGAAGACAATCCAGCGACTGCTGCAGCGTGTCCTTGCCGATGGCTTCGTAGACCACGGCGCAGCCTTCACCATCGGTCACGCTGCGCACCACTTCGACAAAGGATCGCTGGCTGCGGACGACCGGATGGTCGCAACCGGCGGCGCGCGCCGCCTCGGCCTTGGCCTCGGTGCTGACGGTGCCGACCACCGTGGCGCCCAGCGCCTTGGCCCATTGGCAGAGGATCAGCCCCATGCCACCGGCGGCGGCATGCACCAGAATGGTGTCGCCCGGCTGCACGGCATAGGTCCGGTGCAGCAGGTAGTGCGCCGTCATGCCCTTCATCAGCAGCGCGGCGACCTGCCTGTCGTCGAGATGGTCGGGCAGCTGCAGCAGCTTGTCGGCCGGATAGTTGCGCCGCTCGGCATAGCTGCCCAGCGGCGGGATGCCATAGGCCACGCGATCGGCGGTCTGGAAGCCGGTCACGCCGTCGCCGACGCCCTCGACCAGGCCGACGCCCTCGAAGCCGATCACCACCGGGCAGGGCGGCACCGGCCAGGGATGCGAGATGCCGCCGCGATGATAGGTGTCGGCGAAGTTCACGCCGATCGCCGTGTGGCGCAACCGCACCTCGCCCGGCGCCGGGTCGGGCAGCGGCCAGTCCTGCCAGCGCATGACATCGGGTGGGCCCAGACGATGAATGACCTGTGCCTTCGACACGGCAGCCGCTCCCTCTGCTTGACCCAACCTCGCGGTTCCGCGTCAGATGCCGCGATGGGTGGGGAAACAATGCCTGACCGCTTGCCGCGTCTGAAGCCTGATCCTGTCCCGGCGATTCGCCCGGTGCCCGAGCACCTGGCGCACGGCCGGCTGCGGGCGGTCTACGAGGCCACCAAGCAGGGGCTGCAGGTGCCCTGGATGGGCGTGGTCGCCATGGCCTTCGCGCGCTACCCGACCTTCTATGACGCGCTGTGGTCGGCCATCGCCCCGATCGCCCGGACGGCGGCCTTTGCCGAGGCCTGCGCCACCTTGCGCGCCGCGGCCGAGACGCAGTCAGCCCGCCTGGCGCCCGCGCCCCTGGCGCCGCGCCTGCTGGCGCAGAGCTATGCGCCCGAGGAGCTCGACAGCATCCGCGCCTGCATCGAGATCTTCGCCGCCGGCAACATGCCCTATGTCCTGATGGCCACCGTGGCGCGCCTGCTGCTGGAGGACCAGGCCTGGTTTGGCGGCGGCAGCGCCGAACCGGCCCGCGGCCCGGCGGCGGTCCCGGCGAAGCCTCCGCTGATGGAGGCGCACCACGCCGATCCGACCACGCGGGCGCTCTATGCCGAGTTGATGCGGACCCTGGGGCTGCCCTTCGTCAACACCGACTATCGCGCGCTGGCCCGCTGGCCCAGCTATTTCGCGCTGGCCTGGGCGGAGCTGAAGCCGGCGATCGAGGGCCCCGCCTATGGCGACGCGGTGCAGGCAGCGCACCAAGCCGCGGTAGCGGGCGCGCTGGGCCTGCCCAATCTGTCCGGCCTGGTGCCCGCCGACCTGATCGCCGCCGCGCGCCAGGATGCGCCGCTGGAGGAGGTGCTGGCCGTGGTGCGGCTGTTCCAGTGGCTGCTGCCCGGACTGATCGTCAATGTCGCCTACCTGCAGCAGCAACTGGTGGACCAGCCTGGCGGCTAGCGGCCCCTCCCGGACGGTTTAACAGGCCGGCGGACGGCGCGCAGCTTGCCGCTCTTGCCGCCGCCACAGAACAGGCGCTCGGCGCCGTCGGACTCCAGGCCGGAAACCATCGTGCCGGCCGGCATCTCCAGCTGTTCGAGGACCGCGCCGCTGCGCGGTTCGATCCGCCGCAGCGCGCTCTCGTCGCCTTCCCAGGTGCCGTGCCACAGCTCGCCCTCGACCCAGGTCACCCCGGTGACGAAGCGGGTGGACTCCAGCGTACGCAGGATCGCCCCGGTTGCCGGGTCGACCTGGTGGATCTTGCGCTCGCGATAGCGCCCGACCCACAGCGTCCCCTCGGCCCAGGCGAGGCCGGAGTTGCCGCCACCGGTCGGCGCCGGGATGCTGGCCAGCACCGCGCCGCTCTGCGGATCGATCTTCTGGATGCGGTCCTCGGCCAGTTGGAACAGGTGCTGGCCGTCGAAGGCGGAGCCGGCATGCGCCGCCACGGCGAGCGAGCGTCCGGTCTGCCCGCTGTCGGGATCCAGAGACTGCAGCCGGTCGCCGGCGGCGAACCAGACCTGCTGTCCGTCATAGGTCACGCCAGCGACGTCCCCGACATCGGGGAAGGGGCCGTATTCGCGCAGGATGGTGGCTGTGGTCTTCGTCATGCGGCGATGCTAGTCGCCGGGCAGCGGCGCGGGGAGTAACAAGATCGTCGCGATTCCGGGCAACGGTGGGGTGGTCCAGCGTCGCGCCCGCCCGCGGCCGAAGGCGTGCACGGTGCCGGCCTGCGCCAGGCTGTCGAGCGCCCGCTGCACGCTGCGCTGACTGGCGCCCAGCGCCAGCGCCAGGGCCGAGCTCGACCAGGCCTCGCCGTCGGCCAGCAGGGCCAGCAGCGTTGCATGGCGGTCCTCCACCGGCCGTGCCAGCACCAGGACCTGGCGTGCCCGCAGCGGCGCCAGGGCGAAGCCTCGCCGGGTCGCGGTCACCCCGGCCAGGGCGCGCAGCTCGCGCCGCAGCCGCCCCATCTCGACCCGCAGGCGGGCGCGATGCGACTCATCGGCCTGCTTGCCGCCGAAGGCGCGCTGGACCAGCTGGTTGCGCGACAGGTCGCCGGGCCAGGCCTCGGCCAGCGCGCGGGCCAGCGCGAAGAGCACCGGGCGCTTGGCCAGCGAGACCGTGGCGCCCGGATCGCGCACGACAAGGCGGCATGCGTCGACCACCAATGCCGGAGAGGTCTGCAGGGCTTCAACCTCGGCCAGCAGCAGGGGGCGCTCGATGCCGCCGGCGATCAGCCGCGCGACGGGCCGGTCGAGCACGCGTGCGGCGCTCTCGACTTCCTCCGTCAGCGCGGCGATGCGGGCCTCGCGCGCAGCCGCCGCGGCCTTGTCCAGCGCGGCGCGGGCCGCCTGGGTCCGCAGGCGCCGCATCGCGATGCCGGCGACGATCAGCGCATGCGAGGCGCGCGACGCGGGTGGCAGCGGCGCAGGGTCGTAATCAGCCAGCCCGCGCTCGGCCTCGTCAAGATGGCCGATGAGCAGCAGGCGCCGCACCGCGAGAAAACGCGCGTGCGCGGCGTTCACCCGGTCACCATGCCGCTCCAGCGTCACCCGCGCCGCCTCGAGTGTCTGTGTTGGCCAGCCGAGGTCGCGCAAGACGAAGGCGATTTCCGCCTCGGCGACGCGGCAGCGCGCGCGGGCCACGGCCTCCTGCGGCCCGAAGGCGCGGGCCGCGCGACGCAGCAGCAGCTTGGCGCGCTCCAGGTCGCCCAGCTGCGCCATGGCGATGCCGCGTAGCGCCAGCGCCGGCGGGTCGTCGCGCAGCGCGACGCGGTTCAGCGCGCCCAGCGGATCGCCCTCTGCCAGCGCGCGCGCCGCCGCCGTGATCAGCGAGTCCATCGGAATCCCGACACAGTTGTCACTCCCACCGGTCCCGTGCCGGTCCCTAAGTCTAGCCCAGGTTCAACCAGTGGCACGAAGGAGTGCGGATAATGACCAGGCATGTGACAGGGACCCGTGAGGACTGGCTGGCGGCGCGCGTGAAGCTGCTCGCCGCCGAGAAGGCACTGACGCGTCAGGGCGACGCGCTGGCGGCGCAGCGCCAGGCGCTGCCCTGGGTGAAGCTGGACAAGGACTACCGCTTCGACACCACGCGCGGCCAGCGCAGCTTGAAGGAGCTCTTCGGCGGCCGCTCGCAGCTGCTCGTCTATCACTTCATGTACGGCCCGGACTTCAAGGCCGGCTGCCCCTCCTGCTCGGCCATCGCCGATGGCTTCGACGGGATCGTCCAGCACCTGCAGAACCACGACGTCGCCTTCTGGGCCGCGTCGCGCGCGCCGCTGCCGACGCTGCAGGCCTATCGCCAGCGCATGGGCTGGCGCTTCCCCTGGGCCTCGGCGCAGGACAGCGACTTCAACTTCGACTTCGAGGTGTCGATCACGCCGGAACAGCAGCGGACCGGCGCGGTGTCCTACAACTACCAGGGCGGCACGCACGCGCTGGACCAGGCGGAGCCGCCGGCGCCGGTGGTGGAGATCGCCAAGAGCTGCGGCACCGATGCCGCCAGCTTCATGCGCGAGCGGCCGGGGCTCAGCGCCTTCGCGCTGCAGGATGGCGAGGTCTTCCACAGCTACTCGGCCTATGCCCGTGGGCTCGACGCTGTCTGGGGCATGTACCAGTGGCTCGATCGCGCGCCGCTGGGCCGCAACGAGCAGGGCATCTGGTGGCGCCGCCATGACGAATACGCGGCCTGAGCGCGGGCCGTACGGGGCGGCGTGGCACTTGCCCGCCGCCCCGGGACGCGGCTTCCCCGTCGTGCTGACGCTGCTCTTCGCCGCCAGCGCGGCGGGCACCGTCGCCTGGTGCCGCTCCATGGCGGCGATGGGTGGCATGGCGATGCCCGGTGGCTGGACCATGTCGGTGGCGTGGATGCGGATGCCCGGGCAAAGCTGGACCGCTGCCGCCGCCAGCTTCCTCGGCATGTGGGTGCTGATGATGGTGGCGATGATGCTGCCGTCCCTGGTGCCGATGCTGCGCGATTTCCGTCGCGCTGTCGGCGGTGCCGGCAGGGCGCGGCTGGGCTGGCTGACCTTGCTGGCTGGGTTGGGCTACTTCTGCGTCTGGACGCTGTTCGGGCTGGCCGTATATCCGACCGGCGTTGCGCTGGCGCAGCTGGCGATGCAGCAGCCGGCACTGGCGCGCGCCGCGCCGCTGGCGGTGGGCGTGGCGGTGTTGCTGGCCGGCGCTCTGCAGTGTTCGGCCTGGAAGGCACGCCAGCTCGCCTGCTGCCGCGGGACGCCGGCCAGCGTCCTTCTGCTGCCGGCCGAGGCGGCCACTGCCTGGCGCCACGGCCTGCGCCTGGGCCTGCAGTGCTGCCGCTGCTGCTTGGCTCTGACGGCGATCCTGCTAGTCGTCGGCGTCATGGATCTGCTGGCGATGACCATCGTTGCCGCGGCCATCACCCTCGAACGCATGGCTTCCGCCGGTCAGCGCGTGGCGCGCGTCACCGGGGGCCTGGCCATTGTGGCGGGGTTGCTGCTGATGGCGCGTGCCGCCGGACTTTGACGCGCCGGCGTGGCGCGGCGGCTCAGACCCAGCCGAGCTCCTTGAGCGTCCAGCCGGCATTCCAGATCTTGGTCATGTGGCGGATCTTCTCGCCGTCGAACTGCATGACATAGACATAGTCGGCATGGGCCGTCTTGCCGGTCGGCGGCACCGGGCCGCCGGGGCCGCTGTGCGTGCCGTGGAACACGGCGAAAGCGGAGACGCTATTGCGCTCCTTGTCGATGGCGAAGGCCTTCAGCTCGTAGTGTCCGTCCGGCAGCGGCGTCAGCAGACCCTTCATCCAATCGGCATAGCCCTCGAGCGTGGCGATCCCTGCCAGCGGCTCGGCCTGTGAGGAGAAGCTCGCAGCTTCGTGGCACCAGGACTTGCAGCTGGCCCAGCCCTTGCCGGTCTCGCAGGCCTCGAAGAACTTCATCGCGGTCTCGGAAATGCTCATCGCCTTCACCTCGCTAACGTGTCGCCCGCCCGTTCGACAGATGGCGCAACCCTAAAGGCCACAGGCCGGCATGCATACAGCGCTATCCACCACGGCTGACGGCGACCAAGCGGTCAGCGATAGGAACTATAGGCCGCTGCCGCACCTGGCGGCCGCAACAGGCTAGCCACCGTGGCGACTGCCAGTGGTGCCGGCGAGAGGTAGGGTTCGCCATGGCGCGCGCCGATCATCGCGCCGTAGTGCCGGGCGCGCGCCTCCAGCAGCTCCAGGAAGTCGCCATCGCTCAGCGCCGTCGCCGCGTCCGTGCCGGAAGGCAGGAACTGGCTACGATAGGCCTCCAGCACCGCACGCCGTGCTGGCCAGACGTCGGTGACATCGACCACCAGGCTCGGCAGCAGCGGCGCGTGGATGGCATAGTGCAGCAGCCGCTCGATGGCGTGCGGCGCGCCGCTGCCGACCGTGCCGACCTTGGCGAAGAAGGCGGCGCGCTCGACCAGGCGCGCGGTCGCTGCGTGGTCAGGGTGCCGATCCTCGCGCGGTGGCGCCAGCACCAGGCGGGGCCGCAGGCGGCGCAGGCAGTCGACGAGGGCGGCCTCGTGCTCGGGGGCGCCGCCGATCCGCGTGTCCGGCAGGCCGAGGCCCTGGCGCGCGGCCAGGCCCAGGCGTTCAGCGGCCAGCGCCTTCTCTTGGTTACGAATTGCCGGGGTGCCGCGCGAGGCGCGCTCGCCCTCGCTAAGGTCGACGATGGCGGTGCGCAGGCCCTGCCGTGCCGCCAGCAGCAGCAGGCCGGCGCAGCCGATCTCGGCGTCGTCGGGATGCGGCGAAAAGGCCAGGACGTCGATGGGCTCGGACATGGCGGGTAAGCTCCCTAGAGGCGGCGATCGTCGAGGTAGGCGTCGAACAGGCTGTCGAAGGCACCGGCGAAGACATCCCAGGACCGCGGCACCAGGACCGGCAGCGGCTCCTGCCGCAGCAGGCTGCGCAATGCCGGGCGGAAGGCCAGCAGATAGAGCGCCGAGCTGCGCCCGGCGACCAGGCCGCTGAAGCGGTCGTTGACCAGCAGCGGCAGGGTCACGTCCGGGCTCCAGTGCACCTGGCCGTCGAGCTGCGCCAGCGAGAGTTCAGTGCGGCCGAGTTCGTAGCGGTGGCGCCGGCCCGCGGCGTCGACGGCGGTGGCCAGCCGCAGCGGACCGTCGCGCTCCAGCCGCAGCCGCAGGCGCCGGCCGTCGAGCGGGCTGGCGATGAAGAGCGGCAGATAGTCGGCCGGCAGCGGCCTGATCCGCGCGTCGACATCCAACGCCCACAGCGCTGCGATCCGCGCGTTGACAGAAGCGACGAAGGCAGGCTGCTGGTTCAGCAGCTCGGTGAGTGCCGGCGTCAGCGCGCCGGTCGTGATCAACGCGGAGCTGTGCAGCGGTCGTGGCCGGAAATCCAGTATCTCGGCAAACAGCGTATCGCTCAGGCGGCGGCCGAAATCCGCCAGGCTGCCGTCGGCGGTAAGCAGCGGCCGCAGCTTGGCGAAGCGCGCGAGGCGGGCGCCGCCACCACCGGGCTGCGCGCCGATGACGGCTGCGAGGCGCTGGACGCCGGCTGCCAGGCGTGCCGGGTCGAGCGGGATGAAGCGTGGTTCCCGCTGCTCGCAGCCCGCCGGCGCCAGGCGCACCGCGATGGCGCCCTGCGCGCCGCGCAGATAGAGCCGCAGGCTGAGCTTGTCGGACCCCGCGCGGTCGCTGTCGATCCACAGCATCGTCGGCTGCACTGCCGGCTGCTGCGCCTGCAGCGCGCGCAGCGCCAGAAGCTTGGCGACGACTGACGCGCGGTAGTCGAGATAGAGCTGCTGGTGGACATAGACCGGCAGATCCTGCGCCGGCGGTAACTCACCGCCAGACCCGAGCCGTGGCGGACGCAGCTGGTCCAGGAAGACCGCGGGGTCGTCGAAGGTCATCTCCTGCGCCAGGAAAGCACGGCCGGCCGGCGTCGCCTGCAGGGCGGCGAGGTTGCGCATCTCAACCCATGGCGGCGCGGCGCAGCGCCTGGCGATAGAGGCCTTCGTAGAGACCGATGACGCGGGCTTCGCGCAGCGGCGCCGCCTGCGCCAGGCAGGCACGTCGCAGCGCTTGCAGCCGCGCCGGCGTGCCCAGCAGTGCGACGATGCGATCGGCGGTGCGCGGCCAGTTTTCCGGTGCGAACAGCAGACCGGTGACCTCGTCGCGGACCAGTTCCGGAATCCCGCCGACGGCGGTGGCGACGACTGGCGTGCCACTCGCCATGGCTTCCAGCACGGCTAGGCCGAAGCTCTCCTCCAGGCTGGTCGAAAGCAGCAGCGTGGCGGCGCGGAAGTGGACTTCCGGCTGGGCGCAGGCGCCGAGATAGCGCACCGCGCCGGCAGCGGGCGAGCGTTGCAGCAAGGCACGCAGCATCGGCAGCTCCGGCCCGTCGCCGACCAGCCAGAGCTCGGCGCCGCTGCGCGCGTGGACCGCGAGGAAGAGGCGGGCCAGCAGGCCCAGGTCCTTCACCGCGCGGAAGTTCGAGACGTGCAGCAGCGCCGGCCGGTCCGGCAGCGGCCCACCTTCGCCCGGTCCAGGCCAGGCGTCCTCGACGAAGTTGGGCAGCACCGGCAGGCCTGGCGGCAGGCCAGGGATCGCCTCGGCCAGCCGCCGCATGTGCTGCGACACGGTGGTCAGGGCCGCGGTGGTGGAGAGGCTCTGGCCAAGGGCGGTCAGCGCCACGGGATCCCGCAGGCAGCGCGTCAGGTCGGTGCCGTGCAACGTTCCGATCACCAGCGGCATTTGCGCGCCCAGCGCGGCGGCAAGGCGGCTGACCAAGCCAGCAAACGGCTGGGCATAGTGATAGTGCAGGACATCGACCCGCTGCCGACGCAGACGCGCCGCCAGCAGCTCGCCGAAGGCGGTGAGCTCCGCCTCGCTCCAGTCCCAGTAGAGTGGCGCCTCGAGGTCGCCGCTGTCCGGCCGCAAGGCCTGCTGCGCGATTCCCTCCCCCAGCGCCCAGGGCAGCGTCTGGCGCGAGAACACCTGGACCTCATGGCCGCGCCTGGCCAGCGCGTTGGCCAGGCGGCAGGCCACGCGCGAGCTGCCGCCCAGGGAGCCGTGGCAGAGCTGGGCGATGACCAGCGGGCCTGTGGCGCGATCCGGCGCCGGCCCGCGCCCTTTGGCGTCCGCTGTCATGTCGCCATGCTCCCGGCCCGCAACCACCGGCCAAGTGCCTCGGCATAGAGCCGGCGGGCACCGCGATGGCGCGTGCCGCAGAACCATGACTTGGTCAGGTCCCAGCGCGCCGCCAGCAGGGCGTTGTAGGTGGCGAACTCCGCGTGCCGCGCCAAGCCGGAACCGGGATAGACCGCGATCTCGCCGGCGTAGAGCTGCCCCGCGGCGGCAAGAAAATCGAAGCGGGCATAGTCCACGCCCGAGCTGAGGCGCGTCGCATGGGTCAGCGCCGCGACGTACGATGGCGGCAGGCGGGCATCCGGCGGCAGCGCTGGCCGGGCGTCGGTGCCCCGGCGCTGCGGCTCCAGCTCCGGCCAGCGCCGGCCGTCGCTGTGGAAGTAGCCTTTGCGCTGTTCCGCCGTCTTGTTGTGCTGGATAGCCTCGATAAACAGCGGCACGCCGTCGGCGGCATGCACCGAGAGGTCGTGCAGCGCCTCGCCGGCGGCCGGCAGGATCAGCGCTTCGGCGAAGAGCCGGCGCCCGGCCAGGCGATAGGCCCATTCCCGCTGGTGCTGGCCATAGACCCTGCCCAGCCAGGCATTGACCTGGCGGACTTGCCGCGGCTTCAAGGGACCCTCGTCGCGCCCGCGCCGGCGGAACAGGCTGTAGTCGCAGCCATGGCTGGCCTTGATCACGATCGGGTAGTCCAGCACCGCGGCGGGAATGCGGCCAGCGTCGTCGCCGACCCACAGCACCTCGGCCGCCGCCAGGTCGGGGCAGTGGCGCGAGACCAGCGCCTTGCAGGCCAGCTTGTCGGTGAAGGTGATGAACAGCGGATTGCGGTCGAACAGCTTGCGCCAGAGCATCATCTCGCTGTAGCGCCGCGGCCGGGCCGGGTTGGGCAGATAACCGACCCGCCGGCGGAACTGCAGGATGACGCGTGGATGGCGCAGGTAGATCGACAGGTTCGCCAACCAGAAGACCAGGCGATCCAGCGATCGGGTGGCGGCAAGTGCCATGCAATCAATGAAAGGTTGCGTGAAGCCAAGACTCCAGCATCGCCGCTGCCAGCGATTAACGCAAAGGCTCGCCGGCATCGCGCAGTGTCATAACGCCCTTCCGGCGCGGTCATTCCGCGCCTCGCGGCGTTGAACGATCCCGTGGCCCGTGCGTTTCCCTGTGGTGGAAGGCGTGGAATGACCGCGCCCTCTTTCCAATCAAACCACTCGAAAGGACAGGTCATGCGACAGTTCACGACGTCCCTGCTGATGGCCGCCACACTCGCGCTCGGCGCCGGCGGCGCACTGGCAGACACCATCACCAACGGCACTGGCCCGGGCTCAATGCGGGCCAGCGACGAATTCTATGTGCGCTACGATACCAATGGCGACGGCAGCCTGGCCGATGAGCAGGTGGTGATCCGCACCCGCGCGGAACTCGATGCCGAACCCACCAAGTACTACCTCTTCGAAGACCACTCGGTGGAAGCCGTGGACATGAACGGTGACGGACGCATCAGCGCCGACGAATGGGTGCTGGAGACTCCGGCCGACCGCGGTTCACTCGACTTGAACAACAACGGTATCCCGGACGGCGACGAGTAGCCTCGTTCGCGCGGTGGCGGAAGCGGCCTTGGCCGCCTCCGCCGCCCGCGGCTACTGCGGGTCGCCGTCGCCGGGGTCACCGGGGCCTGATGAGGGGTCGCCGGGACCGGCGTCGTCGCCCGGATCGCTTGGCCCGTCCGACGGATCGTCGCCGGCGTCATCGCCGGGATCGCTCGGACCTGGGCCGGGACCCGGACCAGGACCAGGGCCAGGATCGGAATCGTTGCTGTCATTGCCGCCCAGGTCGTTGCCCAGATCGTTGTTGCTCGGTGCCGCGCCAGCCGGGCTGCCAGCCTCGGCCAGGCAGACGTAGTCGTCCTTCGCGATGAAGCAGGCAAGCTCCTCGATCGGCACCGGCGCCGGCCCGACGGTGACGCTGCCATCCGACTCCACCTGTCCTATGTTGCCGGGCGCGACGTCGAAGTTCGAGCCGGTACGCAGCGCCGTGACCTCGATCAGGCCGCTGAGGGTGCCAAGCGAGGTGCCCTTGGTGCGGTCGATGACCACGACGAAGTCGGTGCCGCGAATGCCGATGACCGAGTTGGGAGTCTGGATCTTCACGCCATCGTGGCTTTGCCCGGCGCTGGAGATGAAGCGGAAAGCGCCGACACCCAGCTGCACGACGCCATCGCCGGCAGCGGCATTCGGGTCGTAGAGGAAGCGATCCAGCACAGCGCTGCTGTCGCTGCCCAGGCGGAATTCCGTGCCGTCGAGGAAGCGGACTGTCAAGCCGCCACCCTTGGCGGTCTCCACGAATTCGTCCTGCACCAAGTCAGTCGCCAAAGCCAGCTCGCGGCGCACGCCGTTGGGCGGGATGCCGTGTACCTCGCCGACGACGGTTTCGACGCTGCCGACCGGTTCGGCGACGGCTGGGCCGGCGGCGAAAGTCAGGCAGAGCGTCAGAATGGGCACTGCGTGTCTCATCGCGTGGCTCCTAGTTGCTGCCAAGGGGCCCACCGGAGCGGGCGGACATGGTGTTGGTCGCGGAATTGCCGATGGCTGAGGCGGCCACGCCGTTGGAGCCGCTGAAGACCCCGACACCAGCACCGTTGCCGGACAGGTTGACGTTCACACCGCTGCCGCTGGCCGTGGCGGTGATGTTGGCGTAGGCGTTGTTCTGCTGGTTGACGATCGCCGAGCTCGGCAGGCTGCCGCCGGCGGCGCGCAAGGTGACGCTGTTGGTGGCGACGTTGCCGTAGGCCAGCGAGGTGACGTTGTTGTCGCGCAGGGTCACGCTGGTGGCGTCGTGATTGCCGTCCAGGTTGACCGCGAACTGGGCGCCCACGACGGTGCTGGTGATCTGCAGCGGCTGCTCCGCGGTGCCCTGGTTCACCTGGCGATTGAGGATCGTGTAGTCGCCGGTGACCGTGGTCGCGCCGCTGGTGGCCGGCAGCTCCTCGACGACCTGCGCCGGCGAGCCGTCGAAGCCCAGGAAGGCGCCCGACGCGGTGGCGTCGATGACGTTCAGCACCGCGTTGCCCAGCGCCATGCCGCTGATCGAGTTGCGCTCGATCACGATGGTCGTGCCTTCACTGGCGCCCAACCCGGGACCGGCGTTCAGCTCCAGCGAGATCGTCGCCCCCTCCAGGGTGGCGCTGACGTCGCCGCTGTTGCCCTGGCGGCTGACGATCTGGCCGCTTGCCTCGAGCGTCACGGCGGACAGCGTGATGACGTTCTGTGCCACGTTGGCCCGCGCCTCGCCGACCAGTGCGTTGTCGCTGATGGTCACCAGGCTGTCCTGCAGCTCGCCGCTGGACACCACGCGGATGCCAGCCTCGCCGCCGACGAAGGCGACCACGGCGGGGCCGGGACCGCCGCCGAACAGCTGCCACTCGTTGCGCTGGCTGTTGGCGATGAAGACCGAACCCAGCACCGCCAGATCGAAATCCGTGTCGTTGCCGTTGTGCAGGATGGCGACACTGGCGGGCTCACCCAGGCCGGCGCGCAGGCTGGTCGCCGACAAGGTCACGCTGTTGGCCGCCACATTGGCCGCCGCCGTGGCGCCCAGCAGGTTGCCGCTGATCTCCAGCGAAGTGCCGGTCATGCCCGGCAGCAGGACGGCGATGCCGCTGTCGGTGGAGCTGGCAGTGGCGTGGCTGGCACGCTCTGGCAGGTCTGGCTGGTCCTGCGCGGCGACGAAGCCCTGGCCGCTGCCCTGGGCGGAGACGATGCCGGCCAGAGCGCCGCCGCTGGCCGCCGGGTCGATCTGCAACAGCGTCGCGCTGTCGAACAGGATCGTGTTGCTGGCGTCGTTCAACCGGGACTGCGCCACCACCCTGTTGCCGTCGACCTGCAGGGCTACGTTCCCTAGCAGCGTGGCCGGGTCGCCCAGCAGCTCGACGGTGATGCCGCTCTCGGTCAGGCTCGCCTCGGCGTCGCCCTCGTCAACTGTCTGGTCGTTCAGCAGGGCGATGGCGGCGTTGGCATAGAGGTTGTGCCGCGTCGCCCGGAAGCTGTTGAACTGATAGCCCTGGATCAGGCCGCCAAGCGATAGTCGCGGGTCGCCGGCATCGTATAGCGAGCTCCAGCCCCCGGCTGTCACGACGCCGGCCTGCAGCGTGGTCGCGAGGTTGCTGCTGTTGATCCCGGCCACCGCCAGCAGGGTGTTGTCGCTGACCGTCACCGTGGCGGCAAAGTCCCCGGCATCGATCGCTGAGGCGTCGAGCGTGAGGGCCAAGCCGCTGGCGCTCAGTGACGCGCTGACCGACTGGTCGTTGTCGAACTGCGCGGCAAGCTGACCGAAGGAGCCAGTGAAGAGTCCGGTCGTTGCCAAGGTCGCGGCGGCCTGATAGCGGCTGCCGGCGGCACGCGCTTCCAGCAGGTTGCCGCTCGCCTCCAGCGACAGCGTCAGGCTGCTGTCCGGCGCCCGCGGTCCGCTCACGGTCAGCAGCGCGGCAAGGGCGCTGTCGACCACCTCGGCCAGCACGGCGGGGGCCAGGAAGTCCTGCTCGCTGTGGCTGGCGTTGGCGGAATCGAGAATCTGGTAGCTGGCCGTTACTCCGCCGGCGGTGGCACCGAAAGTATCGCCGGCGTTGGTTGCGCCATGGAAGCTGAACAGCACGGCGCCGGCGTTGGCGACCGCTCCGGCCGGCCCCAGCGTCGCCAGGTCGAGCGACAGGTCCAGCGCCGCCAGGTCGACCTGCGCGGTGCCGACGTTGCCGTTGGCCCGGGCGCTGACGCTGTTGTCGCTGAGGGCCAGGCTGGCGGCCTGGTCGCCGGCTGGTGCCAGCAAGGTCAGCTCGGCGGCGATGCCGTCGCCGGTGCCGGCAATGCGCGCGGCGAAGTCGGGCGCGCTGACCCATTGCCAGTTGAGCAGCGCCAGCGTGGCGTCGATGCTGACCGCCGTTTCGCCGTCCGCGGCGTCCAGGCGGTTCTGCAGGATGGCGTCGTTGCGATTGCCGTCGGCGTTGGCCTGCAGCGTATTGCCGTCCAGCGCCAGCCGCGCGAAGGTCGCCGGCGTGGTCAGTTCGCCGGTCACCGCGCTGTCGAGCAGCAGCCCGTTGGCGACCGGGTCGACTGCCTCGCGGCGGTTGACCGACTGGCGTGAAATGATCAGGTAGTCGGCCAGGGCGGAGCGCAGGCCCAGGCGCTCCTGCAGCAGCACGCTGCTGTCGCCGCTGCCCTGGTCGAGCGGTGTGTCACTGCCCTGCAGTGTCAGCGCCGGCACGAAGGCGATCTCGCCCCGCGCGACATTGATCATGGCCTGGGCGCTCAGCAGGTTGTCGGTCACTTCGAGCGCGAAGCTGTCGAGCGAGGCGGTGTCCTGGCCGACCGTGCCGGCCACGACGCTGCCGATGATGCTGTCGTCCAGGGCCAGCGCGGTGATGCCCTCGCCGCGGAAATCGGCGTCGCCATCGCTGATGTCGTCGGAGTTCTGCTGGTTCAGGATCAGCGCCGTGCCGCTGTAGAGGCCAGGCCCGACCTGGGTGCCCTCGTCAGTGGTGATCTCGTTGCGCAGCAGGATCGAGCCATCGTTGGCGTTGCCGCCGGCGCGGGCCAGCAGCTGATTGCCACCGAGGCTGGCCTGCCCGGCGAAGAAGCCATCGTCCTGGCCCTGCAGCGTCAGCTGGATGCTGTTGCCGCTGCTGAGCGCGTTGGCGGACGGCAGCCCGGGATCCTGCACCACGTCCGGGTCGGTGCCGTAGGCGCTGTTGATCTGGCTGCCGGCGACCGACAGGGTGGCCTGCAGCTCGACCAGCACGGTGCCGAAGTCGTCGTAGGACGCCGGCCCCGCCGGTGGCCGCAGCGCAGTGCTGGGCAACAGCTCGATCGAGGACAGGTTGCTGTTGAAGGTGCCGTCGGCCAGGACCAGCGCGCTGTCGAAATCGGCATTCACGGTGGCGGCCGCGCCGACCAGGAGCGACAGGCCGCCGCTGTTGTCGGCGGCACGCGCCAGCAGCGTGGTATCGAGCGAGACCTCGCCGGTGAGGATGGCAGCGCCAGCGACCGCGCTGTCGGGTGGGTCGGCTGGCACGCCGGGCAGCAAGCCCAGCAGTGATGTGCGATTGTTGGCGCGCGCCGTGGCATAGAGCTGGCTGCCCTCCAGCGTAGCGGTGAACAGCAGGTTGGCGCCCACCGCGAGGTCCAGGTTCAGGGTGTTGTCGCTCTCCTGGACCAGGGTTGCGCTGCTGAAGGCGTTCAACAGATTGGCAATGCTGTTGAGCGAATCGCCCGAGGGGTTGGCCGCGACGGTACCGCCGAGCTGCTGCCCGGGATCGATGGTGATGACCGTCACCACTTCGGCCGCCGCCGGGCCCGCCAGCGCGCCAAGGGCGCAGAGCCCGGTCGTGGCCAGGGCGAGGTTTCGCGTGACAAAGCGGCGCATCATGGCTTCCACCCTGAGGCAGCATACACTAATATGCCACTGCAATCGCGCACAGGTTTTTTACCGGCCACCAAGCCAGGGGATTCGATGTCGCAGAAAGCCCGCGCCCGTCTGGTGCCCCCTGCCTTGGTGGGCTTGGCCGCCCTTGCCTGCACGCTTGCGGGGAGCTTGGCGCTGTCCAGCCAAGCGGTGGCGCAGTCACAGCGGGTAATCGTCGAGCAGGCCCGCGATTCCCAGTACTTCGTCATCCTGGGCACGCAGTTCCAGGCACGGCAGTACTGCCGCCGGGTGAAGACCGGTGATGAGGTGACCTTCCTGACCGGCAGCAGCGACGGGCGCTGCACCTTGGCCAGCTTCCTTGACCTCAACAGCGGCGAGAAGTGTGAAGTCTGGTGCAGCGAACCGTTGCGCCAGATGCCCTGACCGCGATCCGCGGCCAAGTGCCCGGTTGCGCCGGCTGGATATCGGCAGGCCGGCCGCATCGCGGCTAGCCCTCGCCGCCGAGTATCTTGAGGAAGGCCGCCAGGGTCTCGATGTCCGGCACGCCGGACTCGGTCAGGCCTTTCGACTTTTGGAAGGCCGCGAAGGCCTCGCGCGTGGCCTTGCCGAACAGGCCATCGGCCTCGCCCTTGTAGAGGCCCAGCTTTTTCAGTTCCTGCTGCAGCAGCACCAAGGTGGCCTGCCAGACCTCCAGGGTGCGCTCACCCGCGGTGACCTTGACGATTTCGCTCTGGGTGGTGACCGCCAGGGGGTGCAGCAGGCCGATCAGGCTGTCGGCCGCGCGCTCCACGCTGGCTGAAGGATTGTTGGCGCAGACCCGGTAGAGCAGCGTGGCCGCGGCATTGGCGTCGACCACCGGCAGCACGCTGTAGGTGCCGTCCTGGGTCAGATTGGCGCGGCTGATGTAGCCCTGGAACCAGCCGACGAACAGCAGCGTGTCGCGCGCATTGCTGTCCACCAGGCCGCGAAATTCGGCGCAGCTTCGCACGCCCGGGCCGACCACGGCGAAGTTGCCGGCGGTGTCGGCTGCCTGCAGGCCGCCGCTGCCGGCCAGCAGCAGGGCGCCGGTGAGCGGGGCGAGGAAACGGTGGATTGAACGAGGCATTGCTATCCTTTCCGAGCGTCAACTGGGGCGGCGGCCCGTGCGACCGCCACCCCAGCCAACCAAGTCACTTCACGCGCAGTCCTCAGAAGGTCGAGGTGCGGGTGAAGGTCTGTCCCGGCGCACTGATGGTGTTCGAGCCGGAGTTGATCGAACCGGTCGCGCCGATCTTGTTGCCGGACATCGTCAGGCTGCCGGAGTAGCCACCGGTACCGCCGACATCGCCCAGCGTGGCGCTGATCGTGGAGTCGCTGACGTTGGCGCTCAGCGCCACGCCAGAAGACTTCTGCACGCTGACGATGGTTGCGCTGGGCAGGTCACCGACGCCGGCCGAGGCCACGATGCTGTTCGATGCCGTGTTCGCGCCGACGGTGGCACCGATGGAGTTGTTGGAGAAGCTGACGGCGCTGCCCAGCGTTGCGCCGGCATTGGCGTTCAAGGCGATCGTGGCATTGCTGGTAGTGGCACTGCTCTCGTTGAGGCCGGTGACCCCGTAAGTGGTCTGGGTGTTCAGCACCACCAGATTGCCGGTCGCATCCAACGCGCCGTTGTTGATCAGCACGCCAGTGCCGGCCGGTATCGTCGCCACCGGGCCAACGGAGCCAGCCACGCCGGAGAAGCCCGTGGTCGCCGCGGCGTTCAGCTGGTTGCTGACGTTGTTGCCGAGCGAGCTGGAGCCGATCTGGTTGCCGTTCATGGTGACGAAGACGCCGTCGTTGTCGACGCCCAGCAGGTTGGTGGTGATGCTCGACCCGTCGTTCAGGGCCGCCACTTCGCCGCTGTTGATCTGGTTATTGAGGATGCCGCCATTGGCCGCGCCGTTACCGATGTCGAGGCCAAGGGTGTTGCTGGCATCGTTGGCGCGCGCGGTGGCCAGGATGCCGTTGGCGTTCACGTCGATACCACTGGACAGCGTGCTGCCAACCACGGCGTTGCCGTCGGTCACCCCGACATTGACGACGATACTGTTGGCCGGCGAAGCGCCGCTGCCGCTGACGATAGCGAGAACCGCCGGGCCGGCGGCGTCCGGCGCGTCGACCGCCCCAGGGTTGAGTGCCTCGTTGCGCTGCGAGTTCAGGATGTAGGCCCCCGAGGCGATGATATCGAGCTGCACATCGGACGTCGTCCCGACCACCGACACTGCGAGTTCAGCGCCGGTGACGGACGAGGTCGTGAGGTCGAGAGAGGTGGACACCTGCACGGCCAGATCGTTGCTGACGCTGTTGGCCGCTGCGTTGGCCAGGATCCGGTTCTGCTGAACGCTGAGGGTGCTGCTGTCGAGGTTGTTGGCGTTCACCGCGATCTCATTGCCGTAGGAACCCGCGTAGACCAGCGAGGCGACGGTCGCCTCAGGATCGTTCGGATCTACAGTCGGCGCCGCCGTGGTGCCGTTGACCTGCTGGCTGATGATGCCGGCCAGCGCGCCTTCCTGTGCGTTCGTTGCACTCTGCACATCGATCTCAAGGCCGTTGGCGGCCTGGTTGCCGCGGCTCTGCGCCAGGATGGTGTTGGCATCGATCGTGATGCCGGAGTCGGCGATCGCGGAGCCGTTGCCCATGTCGATGACCTGCACCGCCAGGAAGACGTCGCGTGCCTCCGCCGAGGCACCGCCTTCACCGTTGGCCTGGTCGCTGAGGATAGTTACCGAGGCGTCGCCCCGCGCCCGGTTGCGGCCAGCGATCTGGCTCAGGTCGAGCGAACCGTAGATCCGCGCGTTCGAGTCGTTGCCATCGGCACCGCCCTCCAGGTCCAGGCCGGTCACCAAAGTGCTGGTCGAAAGCGCGTTGACCGAGGCGAAGGACAGCAGAAGGTTCTCCGACACCGACACCGACAGCGTCAGGTTCGTCGCACCCTGCGACGGCCCGTAGCCGAGGAAGACGTCGAGTCCGCTGCCGAACAGGTCGGCAGCGACGCTCTGGCCGGTTGCACCCTGATAGGCCAGCGTGCCGGCTGATCCAGTGACCGATGCGGTGCCATCGAGCGTGGTGCTGCCATTGAAGCTGTTGCCGACCGCCGAAGCGCTCAGCAGGTTGCCATTGGCATCGATCAGGCCGCCCAGCGAAGCCGCCGCCAGGTTCGGGTAGCTGTAGCCGTTGGCGAGCAGCGTCAGAATGCTGTCCTCGACAGCGGCGGTGATGACGGGGTCGGCGGAGAGGGCGCCGGTCAGCAGCTGGTAGCTCAGGGTCGCCGCGCCGGCCGTGGCACGATAGTCGCCGACATCCGCTGCCTCGCCGTTGTTGCTGTTCAGGTTGGCGCCATCGTTCGGATCGACGCCGCCGTTGTCGGAAAACTGCATGGTCAGGGCGAGGGCCTGGAAGCTGGTCTCGGCCTGCGCCGCGTTGCCGAAGCTGGCTGCCTTGATGCCGTTGTCCGAGAAGCTGAGCGAGCTGCCGTCGAAGCCGCCGAAGGCCTCGGAGCCATCCTGCAGGACACCAATGTTGGTCACCACCAGGGCATTGCTGACCGTCGCGTCGATCAGCGGGGTGTCGATCAGCTGGTAGTTGAGGTTGGCGGACACGGCGGACACCGAGGGCGAGGTGCCACCGGCGCCGTTGCCGACGATGTTCAGGGCACTATTGCCACCGGCCGTCGCCGTGACGTCATTGCCGTCGAACGAGATGTTGCTGGTGGCGGCGACGTCCTCGATCGTCAAGGCAATGCTCGCGCTATCGGTCAGGGCATAGGCGCCCTGCGACGTGCCGCCGAACAGCGAGGCCGCCGCCTGGATGTTGACCGCGGCATAGTCGGCCTCGACCCGGTCCGGCGCCCGGCTGGTCAGACGGATGATCTGCTGGCTCGGTTCGACCAGAATGCCTTCAAGCGTCAGGTCGCCGTCGAACGACACTTCGTTGCGCGAGGAGTTCACCACGGCGCGCGAGGCGATGACGTTGTCGTCGGCGACAACGATCAGGCTTTCGGCGCTGCCGATCTCCGTCCCGCCCAGAGCGTCCTGCCGGAACTCAAAGGTGATGGTGTTGCCGGCGCCGGCGACCTGCGCGCCGACGCCGACCTCGTTGCTGTCGTCCGAGGCCTGCACGTTGGTGACGAAGGCGGTGCCGCCGAAGCTCGGCGCATCACCGTCGCCAACCAGGACGGAGTTGTCGGAGCTGTTGGCGTTGGCCGTCGACTTGATCGAATTGCCGGTCAGGTTGAAGGTGCCGAACAGCACTTCGCCGCCGACCACATCGGTCTCGCGGTTGAACTGCACCGTCGCATCGACGATGTCGGCGATCGGATCGCCGGAAACGTCGGCGTTGTCGAAGTTGGTGCTGAGCTGGACATTGACGATCGACAGGCTGGCCTGCTGCTGGCTGCTCGGCAGCCCGGAATCGAGGTAGCCGGCGTCGGCGGGAATCGTGAGGTCGGCCGTAGAATCGACTTCGATCGTGTTGAGGCTGCGGTTGATGGCGGCGTCGGTAAAGATCGAGTTGCTGTTGAATTCGGTCGAACCATCGCCGTTGTCGAAGACCTGCTCGATGATCTGGTCGCCATTGGAATGGGCGCGGATCGAAAGGCCGTCGGCCACCTGGCCCTGGAGGATGGCGGCGCCATCAGCGCCGGCCGGCAGCAGGCCAACCGAGTTGGAGTAGGTGTTGCCCGAAGCCGCGGCGAAGATCAGGTTGCTGTCGGCGACCGTGGGACCCGGCGTGATGTCCAGGTAGACGTCGCCCGCGATGCTGTTGTTGGTGACGCCGACGGAGAGGGACGAGCCGGCCGGGCTTTGAATAATGCCCTGCGAAGCGATGCTGTTGATCGGGTTGCCATTCACCGCCGAGATGGTACCGGAGACATTGAGGCCGAGCAGATCGATCGTGACGTCGGTCTGTGTCTGCGCCATCGCCGGGCCGCCTGCCCCGAATGCCAGGGCCAGAAGGCTCGCTGATCCGATCAGCGCGCTGCGTCGCAGAGTCTTGGTCGCCATGGTGCCGCCTCCCATTGTGCGTCACGGGGTGCCGAAGAATCCCGTGGTACTGAGCCGATTTGACGTCGTCGCTGCGGCGGCCTGAGGCCGCTCTTGCTCTTGTTAGGGTTCGCGCGGGGCCAGCAGCCCGGTGTTCTCGCTGATCTGTCGCTGGTCGTCGTTCGCCGGCGCCTGCTCGGGCGTGTTCGCCGCGGTACCTGGAGCATTGGTCGCGGCGGTGCCACCCTTGTCGCTCGGCGGCCGCGGGCCGACGACCGAGGGATCCTCGAAGTAGTCGGAGACGCAATCCTGGTAGAAGACATTCGTCGACTTGCCCAGCAGGTCGAGGATGGCGAGCTCCAAGGTGGTGCGCACGCCCAGCTGGATGGGTTCCTGGTTCTTCACGCCGGCGTTGATGTCGACCAGCGTGGTGTTGAAGAAGCGGAACAGCTCGAAGCCGACCTCGTAGCCGACGATCTGCTTCTGCAGGCTGGAGGTGGCGACGACCAGCAGGCTCTTGGTGTCCACCAGCCGCAGGTCGACCGCGACGCTCATGGTGAAGGTGCGGACCCGCGGGCCGACCAGGTCGGCGCTGCCCTGCAGGCCGCCCGACTGGATGTTGTAGTTCACCTCGGTGATGCCGCCGACGATGTAGTAGTCGGAAGACAGGATGGTGCCACCATAGTAGGGCACCCAGGGCACCGGCTGGCCGTTGACCTGATAGTTCTTGCCGTCGCCCAGCTGGCGCCGATCCATGTAGGCCAGTTCCAGTTCGGCCACCCGCGTGTCGAAGCGTTCGTGCAGCTGCACCGCGCTGCCCAGCTTGCCCAGCGCGGAATAGGCCATCAGCGGTCCGCCCTGGGTCACCACGGTGCCCTCCAGGTCGCTGGCCTTGCCGGTGTAGTCGCGGATGTCGCTGACGCCGATCGACAGGCTCACGCCGCTCTGCCGCAGCTTTTCGCCGTAGCAGGCATAGGCCTCATCCAGCGGCGTGACGTTGTTGCGCACAGCCGGACCGAAGACCACCGGCGCCTCGCCCTCGCCGATGAATGTATGGCTGATGTCGGCGCAGGCGCCGATCGCCAGCATGGACGCGCCTGCCAAAGCCGCCCTGATACCGATGGCGGCGAACCCCTTGTTACCCTGCATACGTCCCCACCCCTGTCTGTCTCGGCGCGGCGGCATCGCCACCGCGTCGCCCCGAGCTGGCTACTTGTTCGTGAAGGTGCAGCCCTGGCTGTCCGTCACCGTCGCGGTCTGCGTCCCGCTGTTGGTCTGGTTGTTGTTAAGCGCCTGGTTGACCTCGCCCGAGGTCGTGGTGTTGCCCACGGTCACCGTGCTGCTGTTGTTGCTGGCGCCGGCGGTGAGCGTGCTGTCGTTATTGGCCTGGCTGTTGGTCAGCAGGTCCTGCGCGCTGTAGTTCGGGCCGTTCGGGCTGTAGGTGTTGTTGTCGTCGGAACCGATCGAGAAATCGGAGCCGGTGTTGCCGCTGCCGCCGCTGTTGGTCAGGTTGTCGAGCGTGCTGGAGCTGCCGACGGTGTCGGCGCTGTTCACCTGGCTGGAGCTGGTGGTGACCATATTGTCGGCGGTGTTGCCGATCACCTGCGCGGAGTTGGTGACTGCCGGCTGGATATAGGCGTTGCCGGCCTGACCGTCTTGCGAGTTGGTCGCCAGGTTGCCGGTAGCCGATGCCTGCACAGTGCAGTTGATCTGATCGCCAGCGAAGTTGGTGGTGTAGTTGTTGGTGGTGTCGAGGTTGTCGTAGTAGCCGTTCTTCTTGCGCTGAATGATGTCCAACACATAGGCATTGTTCAGCCGGTCGCCGGTGGTGCGGAACTGCCAGGAGCGATTCTCCTCCTGGCCGTTGGCCCAGGCCGTGCCACAGAGGCCGATGCTGGCAATCAATCCGATGATCAAGTAGCGCAACATCCCGAGGCCCTCCCTTGACGCCGCTTGGACAATCCCAACGCGGCCTGCTCGTACCCGCCCCCCAACGCCCGCTTCCTGTGCTTGGCGCCTGCCGAGGAGCGGCGCCGGCGAGCGGTCGTGACGAACGGCTATGTCCACCGTGGATCCAGCCCCTCGATCCTGCGTCAGACCGCGCGGGGAATATCCCCGTAGGAATGGAACGACATCCTATTCATTTGAGATAATTCCACAACCGGCTAATCATCCCACGGGCGATTTTCTTGACGTGAATGGATTATTTGTGAATGCGTCTGCCTACGACCGGTTGAGGGGGTGAATTGACCACCACATTGGAATTTGCGTAATAGGGTATGTAGCCGCCGCTGGCGTGGGCCGGGCGTGCCGTCGCAGGAGGATGGCGATGCGTGATCAGGGGAACTGGTGGCCAGGCTGGCCTGCCCGCGCCGCCGCATCGAGGCGCTCCGCTCGAGGGGCTGGCGCATGACCGCGCCAGGCCGCGGCTAGCGGCCGGGGGGAGGGGACATGCGGCTGATCGGCACCCGGCTGCCGGCCTTCCTATTGCTATGTCTGGCGCTGGCGTTGCAGCTGTTCGAGCCGCGCGCATTGCAGGACCTGCGTCTCAAGGTCTTCGATTTCTACCAGCGGGTGTTTCCCCGTGAATATGTCGAGGTCGGCGTGCGTGTCGTCGACATCGACGACGAGACCCTGAACCGCTACGGGCAGTGGCCCTGGTCGCGCCTGCGTGTGGCCCAGTTGGTGCAGAACTTGACCGACCTGGGCGTTGCCGCCATCGGCTTTGACATGGTTTTCGCCGAACCCGACCGTTTGTCGCCAGCCGGCGTGATCACCAACCTCGGCGGTCTTCTCGACGCGCCAGCCATGGCGCGCCTGACCGAGGCGCTGCCGAGCAGCGACACTGTGTTGGCGGAGACCCTGGCGCATTCGCCCAGCGTGCTGGGCTTCGTGCTGTCGGGCACGCCCTCGCCGCAGTTGCCGGCCAAGCGCTGGGGCATCGGCCAAGCCGGCGACGACCCGCTGCCCTTCCTGCGCCGCTTCGACGGCGCCATCATCAACTTGCCGGAGCTGGAGGCCGCGGCGCCGGGCAACGGCAGCTTCAATGCCATTCCCGATTCGGACGGCGTGATTCGCCGCGTCTTCCTGGTGTTCCGCCTGGGCGACCTCATCATTCCCTCGCTGTCGATGGAACTGCTGCGCGTCGCGCAGGGTGCCAGGACCTATCTGATCAAGTCATCCGGCGCGAATGGCAGCGAATCCTTCGGCGCGCAGACCGGGGTGACCGCGGTGAAGATCGGCGCGATCGAAGTCCAGACCGATGCCGAGGCCGCGCTCTGGCTGCACTACACCGGACCACGCCCGGAGCGCTTCGTGCCAGCCTGGCAGGTGCTCGATGGCAGCGTCGATCCGCAGCGCCTGCAGGGCCACATCGTGCTGATCGGCACCTCGGCCGCCGGCCTCAAGGACCAGCGCGCCTCGCCGCTGGACCCGGCCGGCCCGGGCGTGGAGGTGCACGCCCAGGCGCTGGAGCAGATGCTGCTGGGCATCCGGCTGGTGCGGCCCGACTGGGCGATCGGCGCCGAGGTCGCCTTCGTCCTGCTGCTCGGCGGACTGCTGGTGATCCTGATGCCGCGGCTGTCGCCCGGCATCTGCCTGGTGGCCGGCGTGCTGTCACTGCTCGTCGCCTTCGGCGGCTCCCTGGCGGCCTTTCGTGAAGCCGGGCTGCTGTTCGACCCGCTGATGCCGGCGGGCGCCGTGCTGCTGATCTACATCGCCGGCAGCTACAGCGGCTATACCCGCACCGAGGCCGAGCGCTCCCGCGTGCGCCAGGCCTTCTCGCTCTACCTGGCGCCAGAAATGGTGAAGACCCTGGCGCGCAGCAGCGAGCGCCTGCAGCTTGGCGGCGAATCGCGCGAGCTCACCATCATGTTCTGCGACATCCGCAGCTTCTCCCTGGTCTCGCAGCTGCTGACGCCGGTGGAGCTGACCAGTCTGCTGAACCGCTACTTCACGCCGATGACCGAGATCATCCAGTCGCAGCTGGGTACCATCGACAAGTACATCGGCGACTGCATCATGGCCTTCTGGAACGCGCCAATGGACGATGCGCAACATGCCGCTCACGCCTGCCGCGCCTCGCTCGCCATGCTGGAGGGAACGCGGCAGCTGCAGGCCAGGCTGGTCATCGACAGCCCCGTGCTGACAGAGGGCGGCTTCAATTTCCGCATCGGCATAGGCCTGAACAGCGGCGAGGCCCTGGTCGGCAACCTCGGTTCCGACCAGCGCTTCAACTACACCGCGCTGGGCCATCCGGTGAACACCTCGCAGCGCATCGAGGCGCAGTGCAAGGTCTATGGCATCGAGCTGCTGATCAGCGAGCGCACCGCGGCGCTGGCCGCCGATTTCGCCTTGCTGCTGGTGGATCACGTGGTGCTGCCGGGTGCCGAGCAGGCGATCAAGATCTATGCGCTGGTCGGTGACGAAGCTTTGGCAAAGGATGCCGACTTCCTGCGCTGGAAGGCGGCGCACGAGGTCCTGTGGGACCACTACCTGGCGCGCGACTTCGGCGCCGCGGGCGAGGCTGCGCTGGCGGCCCAGGCACTGGCGAACGAGCCGCACCGCCCGCTCTACGACTTCTATCTGGCCCGCTGCCGCAAGCTGGCGGCTGAGCCGCCGCCGGCGGACTGGGGCGGCGTCGCCGTTTCCAAGGAAAAGTAGCGCGGCGCCACGCTTGACCGCTTCCCTGGCCCGACAGATGCTCCCCGGCCCGCGCGCCTTTGCGGGGTGAGGAGTCGGTCATGTTGCACAACCCGCATCTGCGCTACGAACCGGAGGATAAGCCGCCGCAATGGCTGGCCGCCGGCATGGGCGCGCAGATCGTCGCCATGATCCTGACCGGGATCATGCTGACGCCGCTGATCGTCGCCCGCTCGGCGCAGATGGACGACAGCACGGCGGGTTGGCTGATCTTCGCCGCGCTGGTCGCTGCCGGCGTCTCGACCTGGCTGCAGGTCTCCCGCCTCGGTCGCGTCGGGTCGGGCCATGTCATGTTCGTCGGCTCCAACGCCGCCTTCATCGCCGTGGCGGTGACGGCGCTGCAGCAGGGCGGGCCGGCGTTGCTGGCCAGCCTCTCGGCACTCTCGGCGCTCTTCACCTTTCTCTTCACCTGGCGCATGCCGGCGATGCGCCGCATCCTGACCCCGGCGGTCGGCGGCGTGGTGCTGATGCTGATGGCGATTTCGGTCGCGCCGGTGGTCTGGAACATGATGAAGCGGGTGCCGGCGGATTTCGCCGGCAGCGCCGAGGTGCCGCTGGTGGTCGCGGTGACCGTGACGATCATCTTCGCCATCGCCAGCTTCGCGCGCGGCGCGCTGCGCCTCTGGGCGCCGCTGATCGGCGTGCTCGGCGGTTCGGCACTGGCCGGGGCGCTTGGCATGATCGACACCGCCGCGGTGGCGAAGGCCGCCTGGATCGGCCTGCCGGCTGGTTCCTGGCCCGGTCTCGATCTCTCCTTCGGCCTCGATTTCTGGGCGCTGCTGCCGGCCTTCGCCATGCTGGCGCTGGTTGGCTGCATCGAGACCTATGCCGATTCCATCTCGGTCCAGCGCACCTCGCGTCGCCAGGCGCGGCCGATCGACTTTCGCGCCGTGCAGGGCGCGATCAACGCCGATGGCGTCGGCAGCTTCCTCGCCGGCGCGCTGGGCACGGTGCCCAACACGGTCTATTCGACCAGCGTCGCGGTGGTGGAGATGACCGGTATCGCGGCGCGGCGGGTCGGCTGGTGGGGCGGCCTGTTCCTTGTCCTGCTGGCCTTCTGCCCGAAGATCGCGGCGCTGGTCGGCGCCATGCCGGGCCCGGTTGCCGGCGCCTTCGTGCTGATGATGCTGGTGCTGCTGTTCGGCCACGGCATCCGTATGGTCACCGAGACACCCTTGAGCTTCGAGGCCGGGCTTGCCGTCTGCCTTGGCTTCTGGGTCGGCTTCGGCTTCCAGGAAGGCGTGTTGTTCAACGAGATGCTGCCCGCCTGGGCCAAGGTCTTCTTGAGCAACGGCACGACCTCGGGCGGGCTGACCGCCATGCTGCTGATGGCCGTGGTGTCGCTGCGCGAACGCGCGCGCGACAAGCTCTCGCTGCCGCTGGCCGCCACCGCCTTCGGCGAGGTGCAGAAGCTGGTTCGCGGCTTCGCCGAGCGTCTGGGCTGGGACCGCGCGGCCGAGGATCGCCTGACCCTGGCGGCGGAAGAGGCGCTGCTTTTCCTGCTGGCCAATCCGGCGCGCCAGCGCAGTGACACGCTGCTGCACGTCCGGCTGCGCCGCGCCGGCGAGGCGGCTGAGCTGGAGTACGTCACCGCTCCCGCCGGCGGCAATATCGAGAGCGCTCTGGCCGGGCTGGAGAGCGCGGCTGAGCCGGTGACCGATCCGGAGGACGCGATCTCGCTGCGGCTATTGCGCGCCATGGCGAAGGAGGTGCGTCATCTGCAGTATCATGGCACCGACTGCCTGATCCTGCAGGTCGACAGCAGCGCCTGAGGTGGCGAACTCTCGCCGCCGGTCGGGCGTTACCTGCGGTAGGATCACGCCCGCCAGGAAGGAACCAGCATGGCACACGAGAAATTCGAACTGCGGCGCACCGCCGACCCCACGGTCTTTACCATCCATCTGAAGCCGACCGGCGAGCAGCTCGGGGAGCTGCACACGCAGGGCGCCCAGCCGCAGGTGTTGGCCGTCGAGGGGCCGCACAAGGACGACTTGCTGGAACTGGCCGACGATCTCTACAAGGCAGTGCAGGAGGCCGCGCCCTTCGCCGCTTTCCTAAGCCCCTTCTCGCCTTGAACGCTCTACGTCCTCGCCCTGCCCCCGCGGCAGGGATCATTCCGAACTTGAACCAATAATGGTTGTCCCGGCTCCTTGAGTTGCCCGGCATCGCGGCCGTACCATCCGGTCAATCAGGGGACCAACGGGGCGACAGCGCCGCGTTCTGCCCGCCCAAGCCCGGCCCTGCTGCCGGCGCGGACGATGTCACCGGCCCGCCCGCCCCCTGCGGTTGGGGAGGCGCGTGATGCCCGTCGAACTGGTCCTCTTCCTCGTGCGCGCGTTGCTGCGGGTCGGGCAGGCCGGCAAGGCAGCGCTAGAACAGCATGCGCAGGACGCCGAGGCCTTCTTTCCCAAGGCGCTGGCGGCCCCGCTGAGCCGCGCGGCGGCGATTGCAAAATTCTTCGGTGACCCACCCGATGCCCTGTCCCCGCTGCGTCAGGCCGCTATCGCGCCGGGCGGCGAATTGGAGCTTTTCTGGGATCCGCAGCGGCGCCGGGCGCGCGACGGGCGGGTGGCCGGCGACCCGCAGGCTCTGACGACCGCACAGATCGAGGAGCTCTTCTTCCTGGTGGCGCTGCGCATCAGGAGCGAGGAGCGGCAGGCGGGTGGCGGCGACACTGCGCCAGATCGCGGGCCGGAGCTGCTGGCCGGCGCCATCATGGTGCGGCAGTGGGCGCCAGGCGCCGGGCCGGTATCGCCCGTCGGTCGCGTCGCGCTGACCCTGGCGGACATCGCGCTGGAGTATGTCGGCAGCAACCCGCAGCTCCTTGGTATCGGCGGCAATGGCGAGAAACTGCTTGGCGCCCTTGCCACCAGTCTCGCCGGCATCATTCCCGACGACGGCGCCTTCGGACCCTCGGCGGGCTTCGGCCGCCGCCTGGTTGGCGGCTTCCTGCAGGCCGCGCTGGGCACGCTGCAGCGCCATCCCGACCTGGTCCTGGACGACGCGAACCTTGCCACCCTGGTATCGGGCAGCCTGCAGCCGGTGGTGGCGGCGCTGCCGCAGACGCTGACCGAGAAGCTGGCCTTCGAGCGCGTCACCCAGGCGCTGGTCGGGCCCGCGGCCAACGCCGCGCTCGCCGCCGTGGCCGCCAACCCGGCGGCCTTCCTTGGCGGGCGCTTCAAGAGCAGCGGCGCGGTCGGCGCCCTGACCGCCGCGCTGCTGCAGCAGGCGGCGGCGACCGGCTTGCAACAGCAGTTCACCCAGGCCGGCCTGCTGGGGCTGTTCCAATCGGCGCTGCAGGTGGCGGCGAAGCGGCCGGAGCTCTTCATCGGCGGCGCGGGCACCGCTGACGCCCTGGCGCGCAGCCTGTTCCAGACCGCCGCGGCACGGCTGGGCCAGGCGCAGCCGCCCTTCGATGCCGACTTCGGCATCGGGCTGCTGGCCAGCCTGCTCGACAGCCTGGCCGACTTCGCACCGCGCTTCGTCCGCCCCGGCGACGCCTGGGGCGACCTGGCGGCGCAGCTTGCCGCGCGGGTGGTGCGTACCCTGGCCGATGGTCTCGGGGCGGACCCTGGCGGCGCGCTGCGCCAGGTCTTCTCGCGTGACCAACTGCTGGAACTGGGCCGTATCTTCGCGCTGCAGCTTGCCACCCAGCCGTCGATGCTGGGCGCCGATGCGCGCTTCGATCCGGTGATCACCGCGGTGGCGCGCAGCATCGCGGCCGACAGGTCGCTGCTGCTGTCGGGCGGCCAATGGCTGACGGTGGCGCGCGCCGCGGCCCTGGCGGCGGCGACCGATCCCGGCCGCCTCTTCGCGCTGCCGGGGGCCGATGGCACCACCTTGGGCGAGCAGCTCCTGACCAAGGTGCTGACCGCCGCGGCAGCGGCCCTGGGCGCGCCACAACAGGCGCGGGCGCTGCTGTTCGGCGACACCCTCGCCAGCGCTCTGGTGATCGTCATCGAGGCCACGGCCGGTCGTGCCGACGCGATCCGTGGGCAGCTGCCGCAGTTCGACGCCATCCTGAAGGCGCTGAACGACCTGGCCAGCGCCGCGGCCGGCGGCATCGGCAGCCGCGAGTGGCTTGACCTCTTCCGCCGGCTGCTCGGCCGCTTGCTGGCCGGCCTTCCGCTGGATCTTGACCGGCCAGCGCTGCTGGCCTTGCTGCCTGGAGCCGCGCCATGAGCAACCGCCCTTGCATCCTTGTCCTGCTGTTGCTGCTGGCCGGCTGTGCTTCCGCCGAGTCGCTGCTGGAGAAGAACCAGACACTGACTACGCTGTCTTCGCAGCGCGAGGCAGTGCTGGACCAGCTTCTCAAGGCTTCGCACGCGCCAGGCGGAGCGGCGACCGCGGGCCAGCCCGATCTGATGACCCTCGAGATACGGCGCGCCGAGCTGGAGGACAGCCTGGCCCAGCTGTCGCAGGAAGCGGCGGTGGCCGGGCGCGACGCCGACGACCCGGCCAATGCCGTGGCCTTCTTTCGCATCGCCACGGTTGCCGCCTGGCAGGCGCGCCTGGCTACGGTCGACGACCTGGCGGCGGAGGGCTTGGCGCTCTGCGCCGCCAACGGCCAGGGCGATCGCCTTGCCTTCAAGCCGCGCGACTGTTCCCTGATGCTGATCGCCCCGCCGCTCGCCGCCAACGACGAGCTCGTGCTGCGCTGGCAGGACGGCGGCGACAGCGTCGTCGCGGAGGAGCCGGCCTTCTGGCAGGGCCTCTTCACGGGCTTTGCCGACAACGCCGAGGTGCTGCTGGCCGACACAGCCGAGGTGCAGCAGGCCGCGGTGCCGGCGGAGTTCAAGGCAGGGCTGCGGCAGCGCACTTTCCAGCTCTACTGCAACGCCGCCGGCGCATTTGTCGAACTGCGCCTGCGCACTGCAACGCCGGAGGCTGCCGAGGCGCTGGTCGCCGGCCGCAACCAGCAGGTGGCGGCGCAGATCCTGGCCATCGGCGGCGGCGCGCGCTGCCCCGATGCGCTCTGACGGCGGTTCCGCCGCTGTGGTTCAGCGACTGCCCTGCAGGAAGAAGCGCAGCATCTCGGCCGTGGCATCGGGGCCCTGCGGATCGCTGAAGCTGCCGCCCTTGGCGCCGCCCGACCAGGCATGGCCGGCGCCCTCGACCAGCCAGGCTTCGAGCTGTGCGTTGCCTGCCGCATCGCGCACCAGAATGCGCTCGTAGCGCCGCCCGCCGGCGCTGCCGCTGCTGCGCTGCTGCGGCGCGTCCGGCGGAACCAGGGCGGCGAGGAGCTGCGTCGCATTGGCCGGCGCCACCACCGGGTCGGCGGTGCCGTGGAACAGGATACAGCGCTGGCCGACCGGCAGGGTGGTGGTTGCGGGCAGCTTCGCACCGCCGCGCATCGCCCGCAGGGCCGAGGCAGCGTCGCGCGCCGCCCAGGGCAGCAGACCGGAGTGGACGCCGACGGCGTGGAAGAGGTCCGGGTGCTCGGCCGCCAGCAGCAGCGCCATGGCGCCGCCGGCGGAGAGGCCGGCGATAAAGACCCGCGCCGGCGACAGCTCGAACTCTGCGACCAGGTGCCGGGTGATGCCGGCCAGGATCGCCGGTTCGCCCCGGCCGCGGCGCTGGTGCGAGGGGCGGAACCAGTTCCAGCAGCCCTGGCCATTGGCCTGGCGGGTCTGCTGCGGCCAGGCCACCAGCAGGCCGGCGGCCCCGGCCTGGCGATTCATTCGTGTCGCGGCGGCGAAACCCACCGCGTCCTGGCCACAGCCGTGCAGCATGACCAGCAGGCCGCGCGGCCGGCCACGCCCGGGCGGCGGACTGTAGAGGCGGTAGTCGCGCGCGCCGGCGGCGCCGGTAAAGCTGCGGGTGGAGAGCCGCGTGGCCCTGGGCTTGGCGACGGGCCGCGGCTTGGCCCGCGGTCTGGGCTTCGCCTTGGCCGGCCCGACCAACGCCAGGCGCAGGGCTCGCTGCGCCTGGCGCAGGCTGCGCTTGGACAGCGCGCGCCATTGGCGCCGCAGGGTCTTGGCAAAGGGATTGCGCAGCACGGGCTCCTGGCGTTCGGGCGGATAGCGCCGGCCAGGCCTAGAGGGTTCCCGCGGCGCAAGGTTACTTCCTGTCGCCCTGCGCATTGCAGGTCTGGTGTCTACCGGGCTGGACGGCGCTCTCTGCTAGGATCGGCCACTCGAGTCGCAAGGGAGGACGCCATGTCGAAGCAGGGAATGCTTGTCGCGCCGCAGCCGGAGGCCGTCGAGGCCGGCGTCGAGATCATGCGCGCCGGCGGTAACGCAGTGGATGGCGCCATCGCCTGCGCCCTGGTGCAGGGCGTGGTCGACCCGATGATGTGCGGCATCGCCGGCTTCGGCAGCCTGGGGCTCTACCTGCCGGGCAAGGGGGTGCACGACTACATCGACTTCCACGCGCCGGCGCCCAAGGCGGCGACACCAGGCATGTGGGCCGACCTGATCGAGGGCGAGGCACGCGATGGCTACGGCTTCGTGCTCAAGGGCCAAGTCAACGATGTCGGCTACCAGTCGATCTGCCTGCCGGCCTCGCTCGCCGCTTACCACACCGCGCAGCGCGAGCATGGTCGCCTGCCCTGGGCCGAGGTGGTGGCGCCGGCCATCGCCTGGGCCGAGCAGGGCTGGATGGTGCGCCCGCATGTCTACAAGTTCTGGTCCGACGACACCTCGCCCTCGCTGGCACCCAATTCACGGCGGCTGACCGAGACGCCGGCGGCGCGCGCGCTCTACTGCCGGGCGGACGGCACGCCCAAGCGGATCGGCGACAGCGTGGTCAACCGCGACCTGGGACAGACGCTGCGCCTGATCGCCCGCGACGGCGCCGCGGTGTTCTATCGCGGCGAGATCGCCCAGGCGATCGACAGCGACATGCGGGCCAATGGCGGGCTGCTGGCACTGGCCGACCTGATCGACTACGCGCCAGTCCGCAATCAGCCGCTGTGGGGCGACTACCGTGGCTTTCGTGTCGCCAGCAACCAGCCACCCGGCGGCGGCCCCATGCTGCTGCAGATGCTGAACATCCTGGAGCACTTCGACCTCGCCGCGCTGGGGCACAACAGCGCCGAGTACCTGCGCGTGGTCTGCGAGGCGATGAAGCGCGCCACGGTGGACAAGGACCGCTTCCTTGGCGATCCGGCCTTCATGACCGTGCCGCTCGACCGCCTGCTGGCGAAGGACTACGCGCGGGCCATGGCGCTGGAGATCCAGAGCGGCCAGAAGGCCAGCGTGCCGCGCTTCAATGCCGGCGCTCCCTCGAAGGACACGACGCAGATCTGCTGCGTCGATGCCGAGGGCAACTGCGTGACCATGACCCATTCGCTGGGCATGCCGTCGGGCGTGGTCACGCCGGGCCTGGGCTTCATGTACAACGGCTGCATGGGCGTGTTCGACCCGCGCCCCGGGCGCCCAGGCTCGATCGCGCCGGGCAAGGCGCGCTTCAGTTCGGTCTGCCCCTCGATCGTCTTCAAGGACGGCGCGCCCTACCTCATCGTCGGCGCGCCCGGCGCGACGCAGATCGCCATGGGTGTGCTGCAGGTCACGCTGAACGTGCTGGACTTCGGCTGCAGCATGCTCGACGCCGTGTCGCGCGCGCGCTTCTCGGCCACCAGCGACGCCATCGACGTTTCCAATCGCGTCCCGCGCTTCGTCACGCGGGAGCTGGAGGCGCTGGGCTACGAGGTGGTCCGCAGCCCCTTCAGCTACGGCTTCGCCTGGGTGCATGGCCTGAAGATCGAGGGCGACCAGGTGACCGGCGGCGCCGACCCCGGCACCGACGGCATGGCGCTGGCGGTCTAGCGCGCAAGCGGCGGAGGGACAGCCCGGCTGGCCGGCGCTAGTCTTGCCGCATGACCGGAGGCACCCTGATCGCTGATCCGGCGGCGCTGGCCGCCGACCTCGACGCCGAAGGCTGGGCGCAGCTGCCCGGTCTGCTGTCGGCCGCCGACTGCCGCGCGCTGCGCGGGCTCTATGACGCTGACGGCGGCTTTCGCAGCCGCGTGGTGATGGAACGCCACGGCTATGGCCGCGGCGAGTACCGATATTTCGCCTATCCGCTGCCGCCGCTGGTGGCGGCCTTGCGGCAGGCGCTCTATCCGCCGCTGGCCGCGGTCGCCAACCGCTGGCAGGAGATGCTGGGGCAGGAGGCACGCTTCCCGGCCGCGCACGCCGACTACCTGGCGCGCTGCCACGCCGCCGGGCAGGTGAAGCCGACGCCACTGCTGCTGCGCTATGGCCCCGGCGACTACAACTGCCTGCACCAGGACCTCTATGGCGCCGAGGTCTTTCCGCTGCAGGTCGCGGTGCTGCTGTCGACGCCGGGGCAGGACTTCGATGGCGGTGCCTTCGCGCTGACCGAGCAGCGCCCGCGCCAGCAATCGCGCGTCGCCGTGGTGCCGCTGACGCAGGGCGACGCCGTGGTCTTCGCGGTGAACCAGCGACCGGCGCGCGGGCGGCGCGGCGTGCATCGACTGCGCATGCGCCACGGCGTCAGCCGCGTCACCGCCGGACAGCGGCAGACCCTGGGAATCATCTTTCACGACGCGCAGTGATCAGGCTTTGCCTGGTCGCCCAAGGCTTAGGGTTGCGTCGCGGCGGATAACCCGGGGCCAGCCTCCGCCTTCCCGCCGCAGACATTTTTAGCGCAGGGACTGTTGCAGAAATGCAGCAAAACCACAGCCGCACAGGAGTTTGTGCTTTTTGGTTATCAGCATACCATAACGTGATGTAGCTCCGTCCAATTGCTAGTCACTATCATATATACTATTGAAAATACGCCATTTGGAACCCATATCGGGACAATCATCTATTGTGGCGACAATGTGAACGAAGGTTACTGCTGGTGACCAGGGCCTGCTCATGCCTGGCTCTTAGGGTCCTGTGGCGCCTTTGTCACAGCTTCATCGGGTAAGGAGAAGGGGACTATGTCGAAGATTTTGCGCAAGCTGTTTCGCCAGTCCGAGGGCGCGACCGCCATCGAATACGGCCTCATCGCGGCGCTGATCGCCGTCGCCATCATCGCTGGCGCGACCGCGGTGGGCGGCAGCCTCGACACGCTGTTCACCAGCGTCGGGACCGAGCTGACCAACGCCGTTTCGCCGGCGCCGGCGCCGGCCCCGTAATCGAGGCCGGATAGGCATCATGACGACGGACCAGGGGGTGGGGGGCTTCGCCGCCCACCCCCTTTTCCTTCTCGGCTTCATCCTTCTGCTGCTACTGGCGGGGATCTGGGACATGGCCGAGCGACGCATACCCAATTGGTTGGTGGGGCTGGTGCTGCTGCTGGCACCCTTGCACCACTACGTCACCGGTGGCTGGCCGCAGCTGATGCCGACCTGGGTCGGGCTGCTGTGCTTCACCATGCTGCTGGGCGTCCTGCTCTGGCTGTTCCAGCACAAGATGCTGGGCGGCGGCGACGTCAAGCTGCTGCTCGCCTGTCAGCTGTTTCTCGGCGGCCATTCCGCGCCGGCCTTCCTGCTCGCCGTGGCCCTGGCCGGCGGCGTGCTGTCGCTTGCCTTCCTGCTGGCGCGCCTGCTGCGCCGCTGGATCGCCGAGCCAGTCGATCAGCGCCTGCCCTATGGCCTGGCGATCGCCAGCGGCGCCTTCATGACACTGGGCGGCTGGCTGAACGGGGGATAGGACCATGCGTGCACGCATCCTGCTTCTGCTGCTCGTCGCCGTGGTCGTCGCCGCCGGCACCGGCTACCTCGTGCTGCAGCGCCTGCAGCGTCCGGTCGTGGCGGCGAACCAGGCGCCGGTGGCCGCCGCGGCGATGGTCAAGGTGGTGGTAGCCACCCGCGACCTGCCGAGCGGCCATCTGATCCAGGCTGACGACCTGCGCTTCGCCGACTGGCCGGCCAATTCCTTGCCGCCGGGCAGCTTGAGGCCGGAAGACTCCATCGTCGGGCAGGTGGTGCACCTGCCGATCGCGCTGAACGCGCCGGTGCTCTCCACCCAGATCCTGCCGCGCGGCACCGGCAGTACGCTCGCCTATCTGCTGGCCGACCAGCGCTTGGCCAAGACCATTGCCTTGACTGAAACCGGTGGCCTGGCCGGCCACGTCATGCCGGGCGACCACGTCGACGTGCTGCTGACACACGAGGTCGCGGCGGCGGCGGAAGCGCCCGAGGGCCCGCCACCGCAGATGACCGAGACGCTGCTGCTGCACATCAAGGTGCTGGCAACCGACCAGCGCACCGATGACGTCAACGGGCAGATCGTCGTCAGCAAGACGGCGACCCTCGAGGTCTCCTCAAAGGAAGCCGAGATGCTGGCGCTGGCGCAGCAAGTCGGCCAGCTCTCGCTCGCCCTGAACAGCGCTGTCGAGCCAGCCTCCTTCGACCCACGGCGCGCCTTCGAGGTGCGGCGCAGCCACATCGCCTCCTATACCGGCACGCCGGAGCTGACCTTCATATCGGCGCCCGCGCCGGCCGCCCGCGAACAGGAGCCCGCGCCCAAGGCGGTCACCACGCATGTCGTAGTCGTGGTGCGTGGCAGCCAGCAGCAGGAGATGACCTTCGACGGCGCCGGCGGCAGCGCGCCGACGCTGTCGCCGCAGCAGAGCACCGAGCCTGACTCTGGCCAGGGGCGCTCCGCTTCCATGGCGGTGAAGGTGGACGTCAAGGAATGATTGGAACGATCGCCATGACCCGCCGGCTTCTGCTTCGCCTGACTGTTCTGCTGGCAGGTCTGCTCGGGGCGGCTTGGCCGGCCGCGGCGGCGGACCGCACTATCACGCCAAGTGGCGAGCTCAATATCTTCCTGCGGCAAGGCGTGATCCTGGAGGTCGACCAGCCGCTCTACAGCGTCTTCGTCGCCGACCCCAACATCGCCGACGTGATGCTGCAGTCGCCGCAGCGCGTCTACGTCTTCGGCAAGGCGATCGGTGACACCACGGTCTTCCTGTCGGACGAATCCGGCCGCGTGGTGGCCGGGCGCACCATTCGCGTGACCCACGACATCGTCACCATCGAACAGGCGATCCGCATGATGCTGCCCAAGGCCAGCGTGCAGGTCCGCTCGGTCGGACGTTCGCTGGTGGTCGACGGCGCCGTCACCTCGCCGATCGAGGTCGAGGACATTCGTCGCCTGGCGCGCAGCTACGTCGGCAGCGACGACGAGGTGCTGCTGCGGGTCGGCCTGACTGCTGCCAACCAGGTGAACCTCAGGGTGCGGGTGGCGGAAATCTCGCGCAGCCTCGACGACCGCCTTGGCATCCGCTGGGATTCGCTGTTCGGCGGCGGTGGCAGTCCGGTCAAGGGCGGCTTCAACGGCGGCGCCGGCAGCGGCGCGACGGGTGCCTTCGACGCCGTGCTCAACGTGGTGACCGGCGGCATCGACCTCAACATTGTGGTCGACGCGCTGTCCCAGGAGGGCCTGATCTCGATCCTGGCGGAACCCAATCTGACCGCCATCTCTGGCGAGAGCGCCAGTTTCCTGGCCGGCGGCGAGTTCCCGGTGCCGGTGGCCGGCACCGACGGCGACGTCACCATCGAGTTCAAGCAGTTCGGCGTCAGCCTGACCTTCACGCCGACCCTGGTCGACAACAACCGCATCAGCCTGAAGGTGGCGCCCGAGGTCAGCGAGATCGACTTCACCCGCGCCGTCGAGGTTGCCGGCGTCACCGTGCCGGCGCTGACCACGCGCCGTGCCTCCACCACCATCGAGCTGGGCAGCGGGCAATCCTTCGCCATCGCCGGGTTGCTGAAGAGCACCACGTCGCATGACGTCGACAAGCTGCCGGGGCTGGGCGACATCCCGATCCTGGGGGCGCTGTTCCGCTCCAGCGCCTACATCCAGGGTGAGACCGAGCTGGTCATCATCGTCACGCCCTACATCGTGGAGCCGGTCGCCCGGCTGGCCGACATGCGGCTGCCGACCGATGGCCTGGCGCCGCCGAACGAGCTGGAGCGGGTGTTGCTGGGTGAGTTCCAGAGTCCGGCGGCGGGGAACCAGCCGACCCTGGCGCATGGCACGCCGCGGCTGGCCGGCAACGCCGGATTCATCCTGGAATAGGGGGACGTCGTGGTGAGGAGTCGGGGAGGAGTCGGTGCGGCCGCGCTGCTGTTGCTCGCGGCCTGCAATGGTCCGCAGGGTGTCGGTGTGCCCGGCGGCCTGAACGCCAGGCGCGTCGACTTGGCGCAGCCGGTGGTGAACGAGCGGGTGCTCAGCCACGACCTGGTCTTCGCCCAGGGCAGCGCCTTGCTGCAACCCGGCGCGCGCAACGCCCTGATCGAATTCCTAGCCTACAATGGCGTGGCACCTGGCGAACAGGTGGCGGTGGCGGTCGAGCCGGCGGTGACGCCGCAGCTCACCGAACAGCGCCGCCAGGCCGTCAGCGGCCTGCTGGGCGGGCTTGGCCTGGTGCCGACCAGCGCCGCGCGTGCCGGCGCCAGCGGGCAGGGCGATTCGGCGCTGCTGGTGGTGCACCAGCTGGTGCTGACCGAGCCGGCGGGCTGCGCCGGCAGTTCGGCGGTGGGTCGCATCGCCTATGACAACGAGGTGGCGATGAGCCGCTTTGGCTGCGCCACCGCCTATAACCTCGGCCTCATGCTGGCCGATCCGCACGACCTGGTGGCTGGCCGGCCGCTGGGGCCGAGCGACGGCGAGCGCGCCGCGTTGCTACTGCGCAGCTACCAGGTGCGCGAGCACGCGCTGGATCGCGATGCCGGCGGCGGCCAGGCCGGGACCTTCACGCCCGGCGGCGCGACAGGCAACTGAGCATGGCCGCCGGCGCCAACCTGCTGCAGCGCAAGGCCAAGACCCAACCGGTCGAGGACGCGGCGCGCGAACCCTTCGGTGCCTTCCTGCACGACGAAGGCGCACGCCCGGCGGTGCTGGAGTTCGCCAAGCAGCGTGGCTGGCCGGCGGACGAGGTCGCGCGTGGCGGCTTGGCGGGCGCGCTGCGTACGCTGTCGGCCTCGCCGCCGCCGCGCCTGCTGTTGCTGGATCTTGGCGCCGCCGAGGCGACCGAAGAGGTCGCCGAGGGCGTTGCCGAGGTCGTGCGCGCCGGCGCCCATGTGGTGGCGCTGGGCGAGCGCAATGACGTTGCCTTCTATCGTCGCCTGCGCGAGGCCGGCGCGGCAGACTATCTGGTCAAGCCGATCGACCTGGGCATGCTGAATGGCGCCTTCGCCCGGCTGGAGAATCCCAATGGCGCGGCCGCCGAGCCGCAGGGGCGTGGCGTCGCGGTGATTGGCCTACGCGGCGGTGTCGGCGCCTCGCTGGTCGCCGGTAACTGTGCCTGGATCATGGCCAAGGGGCTGCGGCGCAAGACCTTCCTGATCGATCTCGACATCCACTTCGGGGTGCAGGCGCTGATGCTGGACGTGGCCCCCGGGCCGGCGCTGGGCGAGGCGCTGCTGGCACCGGAACGGGTGGACGGCGTGTTCCTGGAGCACGCCGCCGCGCACCTGGGTCCGCAGCTGCACCTGCTGGCGTCGGAAGAGGGCTTCGACGTCGAGCGCGCCGCCGAGGCGCGCCAGCCGGCCGCCTTCGTGGAGCGCGCGCTGAAGAGCTGCGACATCGCCATCCTCGACCTGTCACGCCACCACCTGGTGCCGCATCAGGCCCTGCTTAGCGGGCTCAGCACGCTGGTGGTCGTGATGGACGCCAGTCTGGCAGCGCTGCGCGATTCCTGCCGCCTGCTGCGGTTCCTGCGCCTGCGCCACCCCACGGTGAAGACCCTGGTGGTGTTGAACCGTCGCGACCCGAAGCCGGAGGTCAGCCGCAAGGAGATCGAGAAGGGCCTGGAAGCCAAGGTAGATATCGAGTTGCCGCATGCGCGCGAGCCGCTGCTGCGCTGCGCTCTGGCTGGCGAGCCGCTGGCCAAGCTGGTGCCGAACCACGCCATCGTGCGCGAGCTGTCTCGCCTGACAGTGCAGATGGCCGGCGTGCGCGAGGCGCCGCAGAAGCGGCGTAGCTGGCGGCGTAGCGGGCGGCGCTGATGACCCCGCCCCTCGACCTGCCGACCACAGAGCCTGCCAGCACCGCCGCGCCACCGCTGCCGGCATGGCAGGAGACCCTCGCGGTCGGCGTGGCCAAGCTGCTGCGCGAGCGCCTGGCGGCGGAACCCGGCGAACCGGCGACGCGCCGCCGCATCGCCCGTCTGGCCAGCGAGGCGCTCGACCAAGTGCTGACCCAGGGCGGCCTGCGCCTGCCGCTGGCCGAGCAGCGGCTGCTGGTGGAACGCCTGACCGGGCAACTGGAAGCCGCCCTGGCCCGGCCGGCCAAGGTGCTGGCGAACGACGGCCTGGCGATCAGCGGGCCGCGGCAGGCCGACGAACTGCGCACGCGCCAGCTGGAGCGCAGCGAGGCCTGCCGTGCCCGCATCTCGCCGCTGCTGATGGAGCGCATGGACGTTGCCGTGGCGGCGCGCCTGATGCCGGCCGACCTGGAAGCCCAGGTCAGTACCATGGTGGGGGAGATCCAGAGCGAACTGCGGCTGCAGCTGAACGGCGCTGAGCAGGCGCAGGTGGTGCGGTTGATCGTCGACGACATGCTGGGATTGGGTCCGCTGGAGCCGCTGCTGGCCGACGAGACGATCAACGACATCATGGTGAACGGCCCGAAGCACGTCTATGTCGAGCGTCGCGGCAAGCTGGAACACACCGACGTCACCTTCCGCGACAACGCCCATGTCATGCACGTGGCGACCCGCATCGTCACCCGTATCGGCCGCCGGGTGGATGAATCCAGCCCGCTGGTCGATGCCCGCCTGCCGGATGGCAGCCGCGTCAACATCATCATTCCACCGCTGGCCATCGACGGCCCCTCGATCTCGATCCGCAAGTTCGCCAAGCGGCAGCTCACGCTCGACGCCATGGTGCACCAGGGCAACATCACCGAAGGGCTGTCAACGGTCCTGAAGATCGCCTCGCGCTGCCGGCTCAACATCCTGATTTCCGGCGGCACCGGGTCGGGCAAGACCACGCTGCTGAACGCCATGTCGCGCCTGATCGATCATGGCGAGCGCATCGTCACCATCGAGGATGCGGCCGAACTGCAGCTGCAGCAGCCGCATGTGGTGCGACTGGAAACCCGCCCGGCGTCGATCGAAGGGCAAGGCGAGGTCTCGATCCGTGACCTGGTGAAGAACGCGCTGCGCATGCGCCCCGATCGCATCATCTGCGGCGAGGTGCGCGGCGCCGAGGCCATCGACATGCTGCAGGCGATGAACACCGGCCACGACGGTTCGATGTGCACGTTGCACGCGAACACCGCGCGCGAGGCGCTGACCCGGTTGGAAAACATGGTGGCCATGTCGTCGATGCGGCTGCCCAGCGCGGCGGTCCGCATGCAGATCGCCAGCGCCGTGCACCTCATCGTGCAGATCAGCCGCATGCGCGACGGCGTGCGCCGCGTCAGCCAAGTCAGCGAGGTGATCGGCATGGAGGGCGAGATCATCACGCTGCAGGATCTCTTCGTCTATCAGTACCAGGGCGAGCGACCCGACGGATCCTTGCTGGGACGCCACCTCTGTACCGGCTACCGGCCGGCCTTCGTGACCCGGGCCGAATACTACGGCCTGGGCGACTCCCTGCTGGAGGCGATGGAATGCAAGACGGCCTGATCGGCGCCCTGCTGACCGTGCTGCTGGGCAGCTTCCTGTCGATGCTGGCCTTCGGCGGGGCCTACCTGCTGTGGTGGCACTCCACGGTTCGGCGGCGCCAGCTGCGTTATGAGCGGGTCATCGACGACGCCAGCAAGCGCACGCCTGTCGCCAGCCTGGAGGGCACCACGGCATTTCGCAGCGGCAAGCCGCGTGGTCCAATGCAGCGCCTCGAACAGCGGCTGGGCGCACTGCTACCCAATCGGGCACGTCTGAAACTGCGGTTGGAGCGCGCCGGCCTGAAGATGGATAGCGGCTGGTACCTGGGAATCGTGCTGATCCTCAGCATCACGCTGTGTTTCCTGTTGCAGCTGGTGGCCGGGCTGCGGTTCCTGCCGGCTGCCTTCGCCGGCGTCGTTCTTGGCTTCGCGATCATGCATCTCTTCGTCGGGCGGCTCGGCCGTCGCCGCACCGAGCGTTTCCTCAAGCAGCTGCCCGATGCCATCGACATCATCATCCGCAGTGTGCGCGCCGGCTTGCCCATCCTCGAAGGGGTGCGGGTGGTGGAGGACGAGTTCCACGGACCGCTGGGCGAGGAATTCCGCACCATCCGCGACAAGGTGCACTTCGGCGCCACGCTGGAGCAGGCGCTGTGGGAAATCGGCCACCGCATCAACCGCGCGGAATTCAACTTCATGGTCATCTCGATCTCGGTGCAGCGCGAGACCGGCGGCAATCTGACCGAGGCACTGACCAATCTGTCGCGCATCCTGCGGCAGCGCGAGCAGATGAAGCTCAAGGTCCGCGCCCTCTCGTCCGAAGCCAGGGCCAGCGCCTATATCCTAGGCGGGCTGCCCTTCGCCATGGCGCTGCTGATCCTGATCGTCAATCCCGGCTATCTCGACAGCCTGTTCACCGATCCGCGCGGCCACATGATGCTGGGTGCCGGCCTGACCAGCATTTCCATGGGCGCCGTGGTGATGGCGCGCATGATCCGGTTTGAGATCTGACGAGGCGGCCATGGACACCCTATTGAACACGCCGATGCTGTTGGCCCTGGGCGCCGCGCTGGCCGCCCTGCTGTTCTGCCTGGCGCTGGGCGGCATCCTGGTGCAGTTGGCCGATCGCCGGGCCCGGCTGCGGGCGGCGACCGGGCAGGAGCGCGGCGGCCGCCTAGTCAGCCGCCAGGCCGAGGTCAAGGGATCCGAGCGCTGGCGCCAGGATGCACTGCGCGTCATCAAGGCCAGCACGGCGCGGATGAACGTGGTGCGCGACAAGCAGGTGGCCTCGGTGCGCCAGCGCCTGGTGCGGGCCGGCTATCGCAACCGTGACGCCTTCCTGGTTTATGCCTTCGCCAAGGTGCTGCTGCCGCTGCTGGCCTGCGGCATCGGCGCGGTTTATCTCTTCGTGCTGCAGCCGGTGGCGCTCTCCACCATGCTGAAGGTGGCGGCGATGATCGGCCTGGGCCTGCTGGGCAGCCAGTCGCCTGACATTTTCCTGCGCAACCGCGAAATGCGGCGCAAGACCGACATCCGGCGCGCCCTGCCGGACGCCATGGACCTGATGGTGATCTGCGCCGAGGCCGGCCTCAGCATCGATGCCTCGCTGCAGCGCGTCGCACGCGAGATCCGCCGTACCTCCGAGGTGCTGGCCGAGGAGATCGAGTACAGCGGTCTGGAGCTGCGCTTCCTGTCCGAACGGCGCCGCGCGCTGGAGAACCTGGCCGATCGCATCGACATGCCGGCGATCCGCGCCCTGATCAGCACCATGATCCAGAGCGAGCGCTATGGCACGCCGCTGGCCCAGGCGCTGCGTGTGCTAGCCGCCGAGCAACGCGGCGAACGCATGATGCGGGCCGAGGAGAAGGCTGCGCGGCTGCCGGCGATCATGACCGTGCCGCTGATCGTCTTCGTGCTGCCGGCGCTGTTCGTCGTGCTGCTGGGCCCCGGCGCGCTGATCCTGATGGACAACCTGATGTCCAACTGGAAGCCGCACTAGCGGCCTGGTGGTCTCAGCGGTCTAGCGTTGGGAAGCAGGCCTCGGCGGTCAGTGTCACATTGATGCCAGCCAGGCTGATAAGATCGGCCATCATGAAAGTATAGGGCAGGCCGGCACCGCCGGCCCCGGCGCGCAGCCGTTTGCCGCAGCTCTGCAGGTCGAGCACGAAATCGGCCGGCTGGAGATTGAGGCCGGTGGCGCGCTGCGCCGCCAGGCCCTCCGGCGAACTGCAGCTGGCGCCGGCGAGGTCGCAGCAGTTCATCGCCGCGCAGCGCGCGCCTTCCTGCACGGCGTGGCGTAGCGTGTTGTCGACCCACATGAAGCGCCCGAATTCGATGATGCCAAGCACCAGCAGCAGCAGCACTGGCAGCACCAGGGCGAACTCCATGGCGGCAACGCCGTTGTCGGCCCGCGACAGGTGGCGCAACGGGCGCATCATTCGATCCGCACGATGGCAACCGCCGGTCCCACGTCCAGTCCGGCCATCGGCAGAATCGGCGTGTACTGTGGGTCGACGGTGACACGGACGTAGGTGCCGGCGCTGCCACTACCGCAGGAGCTGCCCTGCGACACGAAGCTGAGGCTGGTGGCCTGGGCGCAGGCAAAGACCTTCTCGACGGTGATGATCGGCGCTTCCAGCGTGCTGGAACCGACCACGGCGGCCTCGATCTCGGTGGGTTTCCAGCCGGCAATGAGCGAGAACTGCACACCGGCCTGCGCCGCCGCCTGTGCCTCGCGCTTGATGTAGGTGGCCGAGCCCAGGTCGATGACCCCGAGCAGCAGCGTGACCAGGATGGGCGACAGCAACGCGAACTCGATGCCCGCCACGCCCCGCTGGCAGCGCCGCGCCCGCCTGAACACCGCCGCGAGTTCGAACATGAAACAGACTTCAATACGTTGCGCCAGAGTACAGGCGTAATTTAACGCAGTCCTCTCAGGGGCAAAGGGACAACCCGTGCCGATCTGGAAGCGTTTGCGTGGGCGCGATGGCGAGAGTGGGGCCGTCGCGCCGCTGACCGCGATCCTGCTGACCGTCATCCTGGGCTTCGCCGGGTTGGGCGTGGAGGTGGGCCTGTGGCAGCTCGAGCGCCGGACCCTGCAGGGCGCCGCCGACGCAGCGGCCTCCAGCGCCGCCAATGCCATGCTCACCGGGCAGGATCCTGGAACCCAGGCACGCGCCGTCGCCGGCAGCTTCGGCTACCAGGACGGCGTCGATGGCGTGGTGATTGCCGTCAACGTGCCGCCGACCAGCGGCAGCAAGGCCGGTATCAGCCAGGCGGTGGAAGTGGTCATCCACAAGCCGCGGGCACCGCTGCTGACCGCAATGTTCATCGAGGGGCCCATCGACCTGGGCGCACGGGCAGTGGCCAGCATGCAGAGCACCGGCGGCGACTTCTGCGTCCTGGCGCTGGAGGTGACGGCCGAGGCGACGGTGCTGACCGGCACCGCGCACCTCGACCTGCCGACCTGCGGCCTGGCGGTGAACTCGGCGAACTCCCAGGCGCTGCGCCTGACCGGCACGTCGCGTATCGATGCCACCAACGTCTCCATCGTCGGCGGCTACAAGACCACCGGCAGCGCGGTGATTGCCACCACCGACGCGATCGGCCCGCAGACCGGCATGGCGCCGCTCGCCGACCCCTATGCCGACCTCGCGGTGCCCAGCTACTCCGGCTGCAGCTACACCAATTTCTCGATCTCCGGCTCGGGCACCGCGACGATCAGCCCGGGCACATACTGCAACGGCCTGAAGATTTCTGGCAGCCGCACCATCACCATGCAGGCCGGCACCTACATCATCGACCGCGGCCAGTTCGACATCTCCGGCACCACGATCATCAACGGCACCGGACCGGTCACCATCGTCCTGACCAGCAGCACCGGCAGCAGTCACGCGGAGCTCAGCATCTCCGGTTCGGGCCAGCTCAACATTGCCGCGCCGACCAGCGGCCCGCTGTCCGGCGTGGCGATCTTCCAGGACCGCAATGCCGTGGCCAGCGGCACCAACGCCATGACCGGCAGCTCGACGCAGAACGTGAATGGCTTGATCTACTTTCCCAAGCAGTCGGTGAAGTGGACCGGCACGACGCAGGCCGGCATCGCCGAGTGCACGCAGCTGATCGCCCGCACCATCACCTTCGTCGGCACCACGGACTTCAAGAGCAACTGCGCCGGCAGCGGCACCCGCAGTATTGGCCTGTCCACCGCGGCGCTGTTCGAATAGTGCCTAGCGCAGCGAGTCGATGGCCAATCGATAGAAGTCGATGTTGCTCGCCACCTGGCCTTCGGGCAGGTCGATGGCAGCGATGGCGGCGGCGGCCTCGAAGTTGCCGGACAGGCCATAGGCCAGCGCCAGGTTCTGCCGGATCCGCGGCGTGGCGTGCGGATCGTTCACCAATTCCTTCAGCAGCTGGATGGCGCGGTCGTATTGGCCGGACAGCGCCAGCGACAGGCCGAGGTTGTTAAGCAGCGCCAGGTTGGTCGGGTCGCGCGACAGGCCGTCCTGGTAGGCCTGCTGTGCCTGATCGTGCTTGCCCTGGCGGTCGAGTGAGGCACCCAGCGCCGAGTAGGCCGGCAGATAGCTTGCGTCGGACTGCAGCGTCTGGCGGAAGGCGTCTTCCGCCTCGGCCAAGCGGTCCTGGTGATAGAGCGCCTTGCCCAGGCCATAGAGCGCATCGCGGTCGCCCGGCGCCTGCGCCAGCGCGGCGCGGAAGGCCTGCTCGGCGCGGCCATTCATGTCGAGGCCGGCGAAGCTGCGACCAAGGCCCAGCAGCACCGCGGGCTTGGTCGGCTCTACCGTCTGCAGGTCCTGATAGAGCTTCAGCGCGGTGCTGTAGTCGCCGGCTTCTTCGGTGCGCTCGGCCAGTCGCAGGGTGGCGGCGGAATCGCCGGCGGCGCCGTTCTTGCCCGGCGGCCGGTCCACCGCGCAGCCGGCCAGCACCAAGGCAAGCAGCACGGCCTGGCCGGCACGTCGCAGCGGCCTGGCCGCAACGACAAGGTTGCTCAGTGAACTGAGGACTGAAGGCTGGGCGGCCGACCCGACTCGGACTCCATGCATGACATAAACTTGCACTCAAGAGAGGCGGGATGTGAATAAGAAGATGAACCGATCCGGTGAAAATTCCGAGTGGCGGATCGCCCGCTAAGCCGCGCCGGCGACGTAGGCAGCGAGCTGGCGGACTTCCTCCTGCGCCTCTTCCAGTCGCCATTTCACCACGTCGCCGATGGAGACCATGCCGGCCACGCGGTCGTTCTCCAGCACCGGCAGGTGGCGGATGCGGCTGTTGGTCATGATCTCCATGACCTCGGCGATGGAATGGCCAGGCGTGCAGGTCACCACCTTGGCGGTCATCAGCCGGGACAGCGCGCCGGCCAGGCAGCCGGGTCCCTCCTTCGCCAGGGTGCGGACGATGTCGCGCTCGGACAAAATGCCGGCCAGGCGCTCGCCCTCGAGCACGATCAAGGCGCCGATCCGCTTGTCGGTCAGGATGCCAGCGGCCTCGGCTACGGTCATGGTCGGCGCCGCGCTGAAGATGGCGGAACCCTTGGCCTTCAGGATGTCGGACACATGCATGGTCGGTCTCCCGTGCAGTTCGAACGGGGGGTGGCCGCCCTGTCGTCGCCGCCTCGAGGACGACCAGCTACGAAGCCCCATGATGGGACCGGCGGCTGCGCATGACAATGCTGCTGCGTCGGGAGGTCTGCTGGCGATCGATCCGGGCTTCAGCCCGCCGCCGCCAGGCGCGGCAAGACCTCGCACAGGCGATCGCCCGGCTTGAGGCCCAGGCGCGAGGCGCCATCGTTGACGTGCGAGATGACGCCGCTGTCCCAGCTGTCCTGCGCATCGCCGATGCGCGCCGTCAGGTGCCCGACCGTGGCGGCGGGCAGGCCGCGCGCCTCGAGCTGCGCCAGGCCGATCACGCCGGCCCTGTCCTTGCCGACGCCGGCGTCGTTGAAGATCGCCAGCGCCAGCGGCACTGCCAGGGCGAAGCTGGCGGCGCTGGTTCCGCCATGCGAACCGCTGACCGCGACGGCGCCGCTGTCCACCGCGCGCAGCTGGGTGATGGAATCCAGCAGCACCACCTGCCAGGGGCCGACCTGCAAGACATGGCGTTGGGGCAAGTTCACCTCCGCGACGGGAACCCGCAGTCTGCGCCCTGTTCAGGCGTCGGGGAAGTGCACCGCGTCGGTGTTGGCACCGCACAGCAGCACGCCGATACGCTCGTCGGCGGCCGGGCGGTAGGCGCCGCAGAGCAGCGCCGCCAGCGCCGCCGCGCCGCCCGGTTCGGCCACCACGCGCAGCCGATCCCACAGCAGCCGCTGCGCCGCGCGGATGGCGTCGTCGGGCACCAGCAGGCTGCCGGCGACGAAGCGCTGCGCCAGCGGGAACATCAGCCGCCCGACCTGGCGTGGCGCCAGGGAATCGGCGGCGATGCCGCCGGCCGGTGCCTCGACCGGCTGCCCTGCGGCAAGCGCATGATTCAGCGTCGGCGCGCTCTCCGGCTCCACGCCCAGCAGTCGCAACTGGCCGGCATACCAGGCGGCGATGCCGCCGATCAGCCCGCCACCGCCCACCGCCACCAGCAGGGTGTCGAGGTCCGGCGCCTGCTGCTCCAGCTCCAACCCCACTGTGCCTTGGCCTGCCAAGGTCTCCGGCTGGTCGAAGGCATGCACCGGCAGCGCGCCGGTTGTCGCCTGGTGTGCCTCGGCCGCCGCTAGGGCGTCGGCATAGCGCTCGCCGCCCACTACCAGTTGGGCGCCGCAGGCGCGGATCTGCGCCACCTTCGCCGGCGAGGCGATGGCCGGCACGAAGATGCTGGCGGGCTGCCCCAGGGCCTGGGCGGCCAGGGCGACGGCGACGCCGTGGTTGCCGCCCGAGGCCGCCACCACGCCAGCCGGCGGGACCTGTCGTGCCAACAGGTTGGTGAAGGCGCCGCGCGCCTTGAAGGAGCCACCGCGCTGCAGGAACTCCAGCTTCAGGGTCACTGCGCGGCCGGTAAGGCCAAGGTCGGTGGCCGCCAACTCGATCACCGGCGTGCGGCGGATGTGCGGGCGGATCAGGGCCTCGGCACCTGCCACGTCATCGCGGTCGATGGCCAGTCTGTCCCCGTGATGCGCTGCAACCATGCCTGCCTCCCGTGCCGATAACGCTTGACGGCGGGCCACGATATAGGAAAATCCCTATATGTCTATCCAAGCGACGCTGCGCGCCTTGGCCAGTCGGCCACGGTTGCAGATCCTCGACTGGCTGAAGGATCCGGCGGCGCATTTTCCGCCGCAGGTCGACGGCGACCTGGTGAAGGACGGCGTCTGCGTCGTGCTGATTGCCCGCAAGCTGGGCGTCAGCCAGCCGACGGCGACGGCGCACCTGCAGCTGCTGGCGGCGACCGGCCTGCTGCGTGCCACGCGGCGCAAGCAGTGGACCTTCTATCGCCGCGACGCGCGGGCGATCCGCGCCATGACGCGGCTGATCGCGCGGGAACTCTGAGGCTGGCGGCGGCGCCGGTCAGCCGCTGAATGTCACGCCGCACGCGGCAAGTTTCTCGCGCATCGCCGGCGGCAGGTGGCCGCCGGCGGCGATCAGCGCCTCGATCGCAGCCTCGCGCGCCCGCACGCCGGCCAGGCCCTCGGCCAGGCTGGCAAAGCCGCTCTGCGGCACGACGGTCACGCCATCGCGGTTGCCGACCAGCAGGTCGCCGCTCCGCACCGTGACCTCGCCCAGGGTCACCGGCTGGCCGACGCTGCCGCCACCGTCGCGCGTCGGCGGTGTCGGGCAAAGCGCCGCGGCGAAGGCCACCAGGCCGCGCCCGGCAATACCCTCGGCATCGCGCAGCGCGCCGTCGGTCACCAGGGCGACGGCGCCGGCGTTGATCGCCAGTCCCGCCATCAGGTCACCCAGGATGGCGCGCGTCAGGCAGCCGCCGGTGGCGGCAACCAGCACGTCGCCAGGCCGCGCCTGGGCAATGGCGGCCCACAGCGCCAGGTGGTCGCCCGGCGGCAGCTGCACCGTCAGCGCGCGGCCGGCGAAGTCGCAGCGCGCGGTGACCGGGCGAATGGCCGTGGGCAACGCGCCGCCGCCACCCTGCGCGTCGCAGAGGTTGCCCGGTGTGGCCCCGGCGATGACGTCCAGCAGCCCGGCCGGCACGGGTGGCGCGGCGGGCGCGATGGTGATGCGGCGGTCGGTCATGGGCTCAGTGTTCCGTGAGTGGCAGGTCGTAGCGCACCAGCGTGGAGCGGATGGCGACCTTGTCGTAGAGGTGCTGCGCCTCGGCGTTGTCGTGCTGCGTCATCCACATCAGCTTCAGCCAACCGGCGGCGCGACCCTCGGCCGCCAGCTGCTCGATCAGGCGCCGCCCGACACCCAGGCCACGCAGTGTCGGCGCGACATAGAGGTCGAGCAGGTAGCAGACCGGATGCGTGCTCCAGGAGTAGGGGAAGACCACCGAGAGTACGAATCCGACCGGATGGTCCGCGGCATCGACCGCCAGCCACAGGCCCATGGGATCGTCGGCGCGCAGCACGCGCTGCCATACTGCCGCCGGCGCCGCGGCGCTGCAGGGTTCCGGGCCGGTGGCCACCAGCGCGTCCCACAGGCCGCGCCAGGCGGCCTCGTCGGCGGCGCGCGGCCGGCGTAGCGCGATGGGTCCCGTCACTCCCGCCTCCTTCTTTTGCGTCGCGATGCTTGCGAAGCAGCTTGACGCCATTTTCAACACAAGTTCAGTATAACAACAAAAGTGTCGTGATCTGAAACAAGACCGTCGTGCCCGCCGCAGAGCGGACCGACCAGCAGGACGGGCAGGGACCCAGCGATCAGGGGTCGGCACGCGGGGAGAAGAATGGCATGGCGAGCGGAGCTTTGCAGGGGCGCGTCGCTATCGTCACCGGCGCTGGCCGTGGCCTGGGGCGTGCGCATGCGCTGATGCTGGCCGCCGAAGGCGCCAAGGTCGTGGTCAACGATCTCGGCGGCGATCTGCAGGGCCACGGCAAAGACGCGACACCAGCGCAGTCCGTGGTCGCCGAGATCGTGGCGCAGGGCGGCGAGGCCGTAGTCAGCGGCCATGATGTAGCCGACTGGGCCGATGCCAAGGCGATGATCGAGCTGGCGATCCAGCGCTTCGGCGACCTGCACGTGCTGGTGAACAATGCCGGCATCCTGCGCGACCGCCTCTTCGCCAACATGGATGAGAGCGAGTGGGACGCGGTGATCCGCGTCCATCTGAAGGGCCACGCGGCACCGTCGCGCCACGCCATGACCTGGTGGCGTGAACGCGCCAAGGCTGGCCACAAGGTCAAGGCCTCGGTGGTCTGCACCACCTCGCTGGCCGGCCTGGTCGGCTCCTTCGGCCAGGCGAACTACTCCGCCGCCAAGCTGGCGGTGGTGGGGCTGGCCCGCGTCATGGCGCAGGAGGGCGCCAAGTACGGCGTGCGCGCCAACGCCGTCTCGCCCTCGGCCCGCACCCGCATCGAGACCAGCCTGAAGCCACCGCCGGCCGGGCAGTTCGACACCTTCGACCCGGCCAACGTCTCGCCGCTGATCGCCTGGCTGGCGACCGAGGATTGCCCGGCGAGCGGCCAGGTCTTCCAGGCCTACGGCAACCGGGTCGAGGTGATCCAGCCCAGCGTCATCGCCGCCGACGTGCGGACCGAGGGGCGCTGGAGCGTCGCCGGCCTGGAACAGGCGCTGGCCGGCAAGCTACCGGCGCTGCCCGGCCTGGCCGACTTCGTGCCCGAGCTGTCCGACATCGTGCGCTGAAACCGCTACCAACGAGGGGAGGCACCGCTTGCGCTTCGATCTTGCCCGGGTGGGCTCTGTCCGAGAGAGCGAGGAATTCCGGGTCAACAGCTACCGGCTGGCGCAGTTTGCCGCCGCGCTGGGCGATGACAACCCGGCACAGGCGGTGGGCCGCGTCGCGCCCCCGGTCTTCGCCCACATCCCGGTCATGCAGTCTCTGGTGGAGGAGCTGCGCGCGGTAACCGACGGATTCATCATCCACGGCGAGCACGACTTCCACTTCCACCGGCCGATCGAACCCGGACAGCGACTCTTCACCCGCTCGGTGCTGCAGCGCATCGCCGGCTCCAAGGCCGGTGTGCAGCTGGTGGTGCGGGCGGAGACCCAGACCCACACGGGCGACCTGGTCTGCGTGCAATATTCCGGCTGCCTGGTACAGGGCGCCGCGGTTCCCGAGGACCGTGGCGATCCACCGCCGGACCGGCCATTGGGTGAGAGCGGCAAGGCGCTAGGCGAGGTGAGTATTGCGCTGCCGGACGACATCGCCTTCCGCTATGCCGATGCGGCACGCGACTACTCGCCCTATACGCTCGACAACGCGGCGGCCAAGGCCAAGGGCTTCCCGGCGCCGTTCCTGCACGGCATGTGCAGCATCGCGCTGGCCAGCCGCGCCGTGGTGGATGGGCCCTGCGGCGGCGACGTTCGCCGGCTGCGGCGCCTGGGCTGCCGCTTCTCGCACCCGCTGTTCCTCACCGGCGGACAGACGCTGACCACGCGCCTGAGCGACGGGGGCAGCCAGCGCGGCCGCCAGGTCGTGCGCTTCGAGTCCCTTGACCTTGGCAAGCACGTCGTCATTAAGAACGGCTTCGGGGAGATACAGCCATGAGCCCGGCCGGCAACAGCGTGACCCGCGAGCGCCACCACGTGGCGCCGGAGAACTTCACCGCGGTGACGCAGCAGAACGTCATCGAGATCCTGCACCAGGGCTGCAGCAGCGACCCCTACCGTCCGGCGCTGATCATCGAGGACGGCCTGGTGATCACCCGCGGCGAGCTGCTGGAGCGTAGCCAGCGCTTCGCCGGCTACCTGGCGCGCTTCATCAAGCCGCACGACCGCGTCGTGGTCATGCTCGACAACCGTGTCGAGTTCATGATCGCGCTTTTCGCCATCGTCGCCAATCGCGGCATCCTGGTCTCCATCGCGCCGACCGCGCAGGAGCATGATGCCGGCCATATCTTGAAGGACTCCACCCCGGTCGCCGCCATCGTCGGCAAGCCGCAGCTGGCGCTGATGGAATCGCTGCAGCCCGGCGCGCCGACCCTGCAGCACCTGGTCGTGGTGGACGGCGAGGAGCCGAAGGGGCTGGAGGCCTACGAGACACTGGAGCCGCCGCTCGACTTCTCCAAGTCGCCCTGCCAGCGCGACGACGTGATCACGGTCTACTACACCTCGGGCACCACCGGCGCGCCCAAGGGCTGCATGCTGCATCACGGCTGGTGGATCAGGGTCATCGACGTCGACCTGCGGCTGTTCCGCCGCGGCTGGCAGGACCGTCAGCTCTGCTGCCTGCCGTTCTACTACGCCGACCCGGCGATCCAGCTCATCACCTCGCTGGCGTCGCGCGGCACCATGGTGGCGATGCGGCGCTTCTCGGTCTCGCGCTTCTGGGAGGTGGTGACCAAGTACGATGCCACGGAAATCCTCTCCATCGCCTCGGTCCCGGCGCTGCTGCTGAAGGGCGAGCCGAGCGAGAAGGAGCAGGACCACCGCATCCGCCTGGCGGTGCATGCCGGCCTGCCTAAGGAGCTGCACGCCGAAATGGTGCAGCGCTTCGGCTTCCACTGGCTCGACCAGTATGGCTCTACCGAGGGCGGCATCATGACCCGCGTGCCGCTGCACCTGGCTGACGAGCTGGTCGGCACCGGCGCCATCGGCGTCGAGCCGCCGTCGATGGAGATCCGCGTCGGCGACGACAACGACGAAGAGGTGCCGCTGGGTACCGCCGGCGAGGCGCTGATCAAGGGCCCCGATATCTATGTCGGCTACCTCGGGCGGCCCGAGGTGACGGCCGAGGCCAACAAGGGCGGCTGGTATCACTCCGGCGACCTGGTGCGGCGCGACGAGCGCGGCCTGCTCTATTTCGTCGGCCGCAAGAAGGAGATCATCCGCCGCATGGGCGAGAACATCTCCTCGGCAGAGGTCGAGGCGGTGCTGCGCGGCCACCCGCAGGTCGTCGAGGCGGCGGTGATCCCGGTGCCCGATACGCTGCGCGGCGAGGAGGTGAAGGCCTATGTCCAGCTGAAGCCGGGCGTGACCATGACGCCGCAGGAGGTTGTCGACTACTGCAAGTCGAAGCTCGCGCCCTACAAGGTGCCGCGCTACATCGAGTTCCATCCCGAGGACTTCGAGCGCACGCCGTCCATGCGGGTGCAGAAGCAGCCGCTGCGCGCCCGCGCCGACCAGACAACCGGAGCCTGGGACCGCGACAGCGGCACCTGGCGCTAGGAGACCCCACTATGACCGAAGCACAGAAACCGCAAGCCTGCGACCTGCTGATCCTGCATGGCCAGGTGCTGACGCTGGATGACACCCGCCGTATCATCAACGACGGCGCGGTGGCGATCACCGGCACGCGCATCGTCGCCGTGGGTTCCAGCGCCGCGCTGGCGAAGGCCTACCAGGCGAAGCGCAGCCTCGACGCGCGCGGCGGCCTGGTGCATCCGGGCTACATCGACGGCCACACCCACGCCTCGCTGCATTTGTCGCGCGGTGCCATCACCGACAACCCGCGGCCGAAGGGCGGCAAGCTGGGGCCAGGCGCCTACGACCGCTGGATCAACGCGCTGGACGATGCGGCGGAGTACGATTCGGCACTGATGGCGGCGGTGGAGATGGCGAAGAACGGCTTCACCGGCTTCGTCGAGGCCGCCACCGCCTTCGAGCCCGATGCCGTGGCCGCTGCCTGCGAGGCGGTGGGCATCCGCGTCACCCTGGGCGATCCCTTCCTGTGGGACCTGATCGGCGGCGAACCCGCGGCCGGCAACATCAAGCGCGCGCCCTGTGATGCCAAGCGGGTCGAGAAGCTGCTGGGCACGCAGCTGAAGCGCAACGGCAACAAGGACGCCCTGGTGCGCGGCCACGTCGCGCTCTATGGCCTGGGCAGCGCTACCGAGCCGCTGTTGAAGGCGGCCAAGCAGCTGACCGACGAGAGCGGCAGCGTGTTCCACCAGCACCAGAACTTCATGGCCGGCGACGCCGCCTATGACCGCGAGCGTTTCGGCACGGACCCGTTGGTCCACCTAGCCGAGATCGGTGTCCTGGGGAAGAACGTCTGCTTCACCCACATGAACATCCTCAGCGAGGCTGAGGTGGCGGCGGTCAACCAGTCCGGCATGGCGCTGGTCTGGCAGCCCGGCAACTACATGTTCTATGCCATCGGCAAGCAGGGTCCGAACCGCATGCCGGGGCTCTATGCCGCCGGCACGCCGATCACCTTCGGCGCCGATGTGGCCAAGACCTGGACCTATGGCGAGCTGGGCTATATCGCCTATCTGCTGACCCGCAGCGAAGGCGACTTCCTGCCGTCGGAGAGCCTGGTGGAGATGTTCACCCGCTGCGGCGCGGTGGCCTTCGGCCTGCCCGACGACCTGGGCGTGCTGGCACCCGGCCGTCTGGCCGACATCGTGATCCGCGACCCCGATCTGGCGGACAACCAGCCCAATGTCGATCCGCTGCGCCAGCTGGCGCTAGTCGATCGCACCAAGGGCGTCGATACTGTGGTGGTCAACGGCGACATCATCGTCCGTGGCGGGCAACTGACCCGGCTGGACGAGACCCTGGTTTATGCCCAGGCGCGCGCCTCCACCCGCCGCATGGCCGAACGGGCCCAGGTGGAGATCGTGAGCGCCTGGCCGGTGGAAGGGACCCCTTTGCGGTGACAGCAGTCGAATTCATCGATGTTCGTAAGCACTATGGCCCGGTGCGCGCCGTCGACGGCGTCTCGCTGACCGTCGCACCGGGTGCCTTCACCACGATTCTCGGCCCCTCGGGCAGCGGCAAAACCACGATGCTGTCGTTGCTGGCTGGCATCGCGCATCCCGACAGCGGCACCATCCGCATCGGCGGGCGCGACGTCACCTGGTCGCCGGCGCGCCAGCGCAACGTCGGCCTGGTGTTCCAGAGCTACGCGCTGTTCCCGCACATGACGGTGTTCGACAACGTCGCCTTCCCGCTGCGCATCCGCCAGCTCGGCCGTGCCGAGGTCGAGCAGCGCGTCGCCCAGGCGCTGGAGACCGTGCGGCTGGGTGGCTTCGAACGGCGCAAGCCGCACCAGCTCTCCGGCGGCCAGCAGCAGCGTGTCGCGCTGGCCCGCGCGATCGTGTTCCAGCCCGACATCCTGCTGCTGGACGAGCCGCTGGCGGCGCTCGACCGCAAGCTGCGCGAGGAGGTGCGGGTCGAGCTGCGCCGCCTGCAGCGCGAGTTGAAGATCACCACCATCCTGGTGACGCATGACCAGGACGAAGCGCTGTCGCTCAGCGATCACGTCGTGGTGCTGCACCAGGGCCAGGTGCAGCAGATCGACAGCCCGACCGACATCTATCACCGGCCGCGGAACCGCTTCGTCGCCGACTTCCTCGGCATCGCCAACTTCCTTGAAGGCCAGGCGCAGCCGGGCGGCATCCGGCTGCCCGACGGCCAGCTGGCGCCGGCCGCCACACAGGACGCCAGCGGGTCGGTGGTCGGCGTCCTGCGGCCGGAACGCATCCGCCTGGCCAATGGTCAGGGACCACAGCGGGCATTGGCGGGCCAGGTGAGCGAAGCCGTCTTCCTCGGCGAATCGGTGCGCTACACCATCGCCATGGAGTCCGGCCTGACACTGATGGCGCAGACCAGCGAGTCCGCACAGCACTTCGCCGAAGGCACCCACGTCACACTCGACTGGGACCCCGACAGTGTCTGGGTCCTGCCGCCGGCCTGATCGCCGGCGGCTTCGGTGGGCCAGGCTGGCCCAGGAAGAGGTTTTGCGACTGCAAGGGAGAAAAAAATGAGAACGGGAAGCTTGTTCGCGTCTGTGCTGTTCGCCGGGGCAGCCACCCTGGCGATGGCGACCCCGGCGCTCGCCGACCAGGAGCTGCATGTGCTCCACGCCGGCGGCCAGTGGGGCGAGGCCATCAGCAAGTGCATCGAGGACGACATGGCCAAGTCGATGGGCATCAAGGTAATCCCGGAAAGCCCGGGTGGCCTGGCCAAGCTGCGTGCCATCGTCGAGTCCGGCAACATCTCGCAGACCGTCTTCGACATGGAGACCAGCGAGCTGGTGCGCGCCCGCGAGCTGGGGCTGATCCAGCCGATCGACTGGGCCAAGGTCAATCCTGATCCGATCTTCGACGATGCGAAACTGCCGGATGCTTTCGGCAGCTCCTACTACTCGACGATCATGGCTTATCGCAGCGACGCGCCGGCGGTATCCAACTGGGTGGAGTTCTTCGATACCGAGAAGTTCCCGGGCAAGCGGGCGCTGCCCGACTATCCGGGCTTTGTGCTGACTTTCGCCGCGATGGGTGACGGGGTGCCGGTCGACCAGCTGTTCCCGCTCGACCTCGACCGTGCTTTCAAGACCCTGGAGCGGATCAAAGACGATACCATCTGGTGGCAGGCCGGCGCGCAGCCGCCGCAGCTGTTGAAGGACAACGAGGCGCAGTACGCCATCGCCTGGTCCGGCCGCGTGGTCGGCCAGGAAGGCGTCACGGTGAACTTCAACGAGGGCATGCTCGACACCTCCTGGTTCGTCATCGCCAAGGGTGCCGACCCCAAGGAGGTCGAGGCGGCTTACGTCTGGTTCCGTGAGCAGTCCAAGCCCGAGCGGCAGAAGTGCATCATGCAGTACGTCTCCTATCCCGGCCCGATCCCGGGGATCGAGAAGCTGATCCCCGCCGACAAGGCCGCCGAGATGCCCACCTACGGTCCGAACAAGGACGTGCAGTGGCTGCAGAACGGTGCCTGGTGGGTCGAACACAACGACGAGGTCGAGAAGCGCTGGGCGGAGTTCAAGCTGGCGCAGTAGCGTCTGCTTGAAGAGTTCTCGGTGGGCCGGCTCGAAGGTGGGCCGGCCCACTGGAGATCTTGCGATCAAGGAGGGGGGCTAACAGCGTGACCACGACAGCGATGACAACGGCAGGCAGGACGCGCTCGGCCGGGCGCTGGCTGCGGCATGTCGTCAACCTGCCTTTCGTGCTGCCGCTGCTGATCGTGGTGGTGCTGGCCTTTGACCTGCCGTTGATGCTGGCGGTGGGCTGGAGCTTCCGCGAGGCGAAGACCTACGACTTCACCACCGCCAACTACCTGGAATTCTTCTCCTCGCACATCTACGTCACCGTACTCTGGCGCACCTTCGTGATAGCGGCGACGGTGACCGCCTGCTGCGCCCTGCTGGCCTATCCCCTGGCGCTGTGGATCGCCCGGCTGCGGGCGCGCTGGCAGGTGGTGGCGATCTGCGCCGTGGTGATTCCCTTCTGGGTCTCCATCCTGGTGCGCACCTATGCCTGGATCGTCGTGCTGGGCAACGGCGGTATCGTCAACCGCATGCTCAAGGACCTGGCCTTGGCCGACAAGCCGGTGTCCTTCCTGTACAACGAATTCGGCGTCACCCTGGGCATGGTCAATGTGTTGCTGCCTTTCATGGTGCTGCCGCTCTATGCCGCCATGCTGAAGGTCGACGCCCGCCTGGGGCAGGTGGCGCAGACCCTGGGGGCCTCCGACCGCACGGCCTTCTGGAAGGTGTTCTTCCCGATCACGCTGCCGACCCTGATGGCTGCCATGGTGCTGGTCTTCATCCTCAGCCTCGGCTTCTACATCACGCCGGCGGTGCTGGGCGGCGGCAAGGTGCCGATGATCGCCAACATGATGGATCTGCTGATCAACCGCTTCTCGCGCTGGGAGATGGCGGCCGCCATCTCGGTCATGCTGCTGATCATCACGCTGGCCTTCTACGCGCTCTACCAGTGGCTCCGGGGGCGCTCGTCATGAAGCCGCGCCGGGATCCGGCGGCGGCACCGCGCACGCTCTGGCTGACCACGCTGTCGGTCTCCGTGCTGGCCTTCCTCTGCCTGCCGATCCTCATCGTCATCCCGATGTCCTTCTCCAGCGCCAAGTCGCTGGAGTTCCCGCCGCCGGGCCTGTCGCTGCGCTGGTACGACAGCCTGTTCGGCGACAGCGCCTGGATCGATGCCGGTCTCAATTCCATCCTGCTGGCGGCGGCGGCCTCCACCGCGGCGCTGATCCTCGGCACCCTGGCGGCCTATGCCCTGGTGCGCGGCGGCGTGATCGGTCGCAAGACCATGGAATCGAACTTCGTCGCGCCGATGGTGGTGCCCTCGATCATCACCGCCATCGCCATGTTCTTCTTCTGCGCCAAGCTCAACATCCTTGGCAGCTTCGCCGGCCTGATCCTGGCCCACACGATACTGGTGGTGCCCTATGTGCTGATGCTGATGACGGTGGCCATCAAGTCCTTCGACCAGCGCATCGAACTGGTGGCCATGACCCTCGGCGCGACGCGCCTGACCATGTTGCGCAAGGTGCTGCTGCCCAACCTGGGACCCAGCTGCTTTGCCGCCTGGCTCTTCGCCTTCGTCATCTCCTTCGACGAGGTGGTGGTGACGCTGTTCCTGGCCGGCACCCACTTCACCATCCCGAAGAAGATGTTCAACGAGCTGACCCTGCAGATCAATCCGACCATCACCGCGGTCGCCGGCGTGCTGATCCTGTTCAGCCTGCTGGTCGCCGGCACCGCCGCGCTGGTGATGCGGCGCGGCGGCCTGCTGCAGCAGAAGCGCGCGACATGAGCGACCAACTGCTCGCCGAATGGAGTGTCGCGGTCGAGGCCTGGAAGGTCGCCGACTTCGCCCGCGCCGTGCAGGACGATCACCCGGCGGTCCCGGCACCGACCTTCCCCGTGGTGCTGAACGCCGCTTTCATCGAGCGCCTGGTGAAGGAGATCCTGCCGGTCGACCGCAGTCGCACAGTGCACGGCGAACAGGAGTACGAGTATCTGCGCCCGCTGCGGGTCGGCGACCGCCTGCGCTGCCGCGCCCGTATCCTCTCCGACACCGTGAAGCAGGGCCGGCGCGGTGGCGCCATGCGCCTGATCGTGGTGGAGATCGAGATGGCCGAGGAAGCCAGCGGCGTGATCGTCGGCTGGGAACGCTCGACCTCGGTCGAGACCCAGGGGCTGGAGGGCTGAGATGGCCGCCTACCCGGCACCGCCCTCCTTCTCCTACGGGCCGCTCAGCGTCACCGACCTGGTGCGCTATGCCGGCGCCTCAGGCGACTTCAACCCGCTGCACCATGACGAGGCCTACGCGAGGGCCGCCGGCCTGCCGGGCGTCATGGCACATGGCATGCTGTCGGCCGGCCTGCTGGCCTCCTTCGTCACCCGCTGGTTCGGTGCCGGGTCGGTGCGGCGCTACAAGGTGCGCTTCCGCGACAGGGTGTTTCCCGGCGATATCCTGACCGCCACCGGCCAGGTCACTGGCGAGACGGTGGCACCCGACGGCGCCCGCCGCCTGGTGCTGGAGCTGGCCCTGACCCGGCAGGACGGCCAGCCGGTGGTCACCGGCACGGCCGAGGTCGCGGCCTAGACCGCGGCCTGATTGACGAGACGCCAGTGCAGGAACTCCGCCATCCCCTCGCGTCCGCCCTCGTAGCCATAGCCGCTGTCGCCCAGGCCGCCGACCGGCGCGTCGGGCAACGAGGGCGCCATCTGGTTGACGCCGATGTTGCCGGCCTGGAAGCGTTCCGCCGCCTCGGCCGCGGTCTTCAGCGAGCCGGTGAAGAGATAGGCGGCGAAGCCATAGGGCAAGCGGTTGGCCCGCGCATAGGCCTCGTCCAGGTCGGCCACCGGCGCCATGGCAGCGATCGGGCCGAAGGGCTCTTCGTTCATCACCGCCGCGCTCTCCGGCACTTCGCCCAGCACGGTGGGCGGGAAGAACCAGCCGGGCCGCTCCAGGCGCTGGCCGCCAGTGACCAGGCGGGCGCCGGCGGCCACGGCGTCGGCCGTCAGGCGCTGCATGGCGGCGAGGCGACGCGGATTGGCCAGCGGTCCCATCTTCACGCCCTGCTCGCTGCCCTCGCCGACCACGATGGCCGCCGCGGCCTCGGCGAAGCGGCGCACGAAGGTGGGATAGAGCGCCTGGTCGACATAGAAGCGGCTGGGGGCCACGCAGGACTGCCCGGCGGTGCCGAACTTGCCGGCCAGCGTGGCGCTGAGCGCCAGTTCCAGGTCGGCGTCGGCGGCGACGATCACCGGAGCGTGGCCACCGAGTTCGAAGGTGCAGCGCTTCAAGTCGGCCGCCGCCAGGGCGGCCAGCTCCTTGCCCACGGCGGTGGAGCCGGTGAAGGTCAGCTTGCGCACGATAGGGCTGGCCAGCAGGTGGCGCGAGATCGCTGGCGGGTCGCCGAACACCAGGTTGACGGTACCGGGCGGCAGTCCAGCCTCGGCCAGTGCCGTGACGATGCCGATGGCGACCGAGGGCGCCTCCTCGGCCGCCTTGAGGATGACGCTGCAGCCAGCGGCCAGCGCCGCGCCCAGCTTGCGCGCCACCAACACGGCAGGGAAGTTCCAGGCGGTGAAGGCGGCGACCACGCCGACCGGCTGCGGCACCAGGAAACGGCGCTGCCCGGGCGCGCGGCCGGCGATGATGCGGCCCTCGATGCGGCCGGCTTCCTCGCCGCACCAGACGAGTGTCTCGATGGCGCGGCCGATCTCGCCGCTCGACTCGGCAAGGGTCTTGCCGTTCTCCTCGGTCATCGCTCGCGCCAACGCCGGCACGCGGTCGCGCAGCAGCGCCGCTGCCCGGTTCAGCACCTCGCCGCGCAGCAGTGCCGGGGTGGCGCGCCAGCCCGGCAGGGCCGCCGCCGCGGCGGCCAACGCGGCGTCCAGGTCACCGGCATCGGCGCTGGCCAGCTGCGCGATGGGCTGCTCGGTCGCCGGATTCAACACTGGGCGCGGCTGACCGCCGCCCTGCCGCCATTCGCCGGCGATGAAAAGATCGAGACTGCGCATCAGGGCCTCCAGGGGGCTCGGTTCAACGAAGGAGAGAAGCGATGATCGACATGACTGGCAAGACGCTGCTGGTGACCGGCGGCGGCGGCGGCATCGGCGCCGCCTGCGTCAAGCTGGCGGTGGAGCTGGGCGGCAAGGTGGTGCTGCACGACGTGCGCGCCGGCGGCGCCGGGGAGAAGCTGGCCAAGGAGCTGGGCGCCGACAAGGTGCGTTTCGTCGCCGCCGATCTGGCCGACGGCACCAGCGTGCCCAGACTGTGGCAGGAGGCGCTGGCGTTCCAGGGTCGCCTCGACGTGCTGGTCAACAACGCCGGCATCTACGAGCCGGCCGATGTGTCCTACGACTTCGCCAAGTGGTCGGCGGCCTGGCATCGCACGCTGGAGATCTGCCTGGTGGCGCCCGGGCACCTGTGCCGCGAGGCAATCAACAGCTTTGTGCCGCAGGGTGGTGGCATCATCGTCAACATTGCCAGCCGCGCCGGCTTCCGCGGCGACGATCCCGACTTCATGCACTATGCCGCTGCCAAGGGTGGCGTGGTGGCCATGACGCGCACCATCGCGCGCGGCTATGGCAAGCAGGGCATCACCTGCTTCGCGGTGGCGCCGGGCTTCGTCAACACGCAGCTCAACAAGGGCTTCTTCGATCAGTACGGCGTGGCGGGCGCTGCCGAGACCATCCCGCTGGGCGAGGTGGCGGAACCCATCGACGTCGCCCGCACGGTGATCTTCCTGGCCTCGGGCCACGCCAAGCACGCCACCGGCACGACGGTGCACATCAACGGCGCCAGCTACGTGCATTGAGGGGAGCGCCGCCTTTTCAACCTCGTCATGCCCGGGCTTGACCCGGGCATCCAGGTTTCTTGTCGGCTGGATCGCTGGGTCAAGCCCGGCGATGACGAACTGAATGGAAGGCCGAGAAGGGCAGCGCCGCGCGGCGCTCAGTCCTCGCTCTCGAGCGGGCCGTGCGGAATGTTGTGTCGCTCCAGGTCCTTCATCGGAATGACCACCAGCAGCACCTTGCAGTCGGCCCCGCTGTCGTTGCGCAGGCCGTGCGGCTGGTCGGCGGCGTAGCGGATGGTCTCGCCTTCCGCCAGCTCGACCTCGTCGCCGCCGATCACCTGGGTGACGCTGCCCTGCACCACGGTGCTGTGTTCCCACTCGCCGTTGCCGTGCGCGTGCGCCATCAGCTGGCCGCCCGGCTTCAGCACGATCTCGTACCACTCGAAAGGCAGGGCATAGCGCCGGGGCGACAGGATACGCGTGGTGCAGAGACCATCGGCGGCGGTGATGGTGGGGGTGGAGAGCACCTTGATGTGCTCGTAGCTGCGCACCGCCTCGGGTGCCGAGCGCACCTCGCCCAGCAGCTCGCCGATGCCGACGCCGAGCGAGCGGGTGATGTGCCACAGCGTGGCGAAGGTCGGGTTCACCTTGCCGCGCTCGATCTGCGACAGCATGGACTTGGAGATGCCGCAGAGCGCCTCGACCTGACCCAGCGTCAGGTCCTGGCGCTGGCGCACCTCGCGCAGGCGGCCGCCGATCGGCGGCGGCAGGCGCGAGCGCGTGCGGCGCGTGGTTGGCACCGGGTCGCCATGTACCAGGCTGAGCTTGGCAAGCTTGGGAGACGGCGCGGACTTGCCGCTGGGCGCGGTATCGGCTGGGGTGCGCTTGGGCGCTTTGACGCGGCGAATCGCTTGCCTCATGACTCCGCTCACCGGGGGTTGCAGGCCTTGATGCCATAGCCTTCATCGGGGGGCCAGCCCCAAGCGGACCAGGATTCGGGCCGGCTTGGGGCTGGACAGCGGGATGTTTTGTAATACTGTACAGGTTCACTATAGCATAAACCGCAGGGCCGGCCAACCGGTCCGCGCGGTCGCGGGCGGGAGGCCCTTGAAGCGTGAGCGACCTGATGCGCCTGCCGAATGTCTATATTGCCGGCGTCGCCGAGACGCCGCTGGGCAAGGTCCCTGATCACAGCGAGTTCTCCATGGTGGCGGTGGCCGCGCAGGAGGCGTTGGACGAAGCCGGCATGCGCTTCAAGGACGTCGACGCCATCTTCACCAACTACATGGGCGAGGAAGGCTCGGTCCAGCTCAGCGAGTACCTCGGCATCCAGCCGCGTTTCGCCGAATCGTCCGATCATGGCGGCGCGTCCTTCGAATACTTCGTGCACCACGCCCTGCTGGCCATCGCCACCGGGCGCTGCGAGACGGCGCTGATCGGCTATGCCTCGCGCCAGCGCAGCCGCAAGGGCCGCAAGCGCGCGGTTTCGGCCGAGGACCAGTCGCTGCCGGCGCAGTTCGAGGCGCCCTTCGGCATCCACTTCCCGATCGGCCACTACGCGCTTTCCGCCGCGCGCCACATGCACCAGTACGGCACCACGCCCGAGCATCTGGCGCATGTCGCGCTGGCGGCGCGCGCCTGGGCGCAGAAGAACCCCAAGGCCTGGTCGCGCGATCCGCTGACCCTGGACGAGGTCATGGCCTCGCCACTGATCTGCGATCCGCTGCGCAAGGCCGACTGCTGCCTGGTGACCGACGGTGGTGGCGCGGTGATCGTGACTAGCGCGGCGCGCGCCAGGGACGCGAAGAAGCAGGCGATCCGGGTGATCGGCGCCGGCGAGAGCCAGTGCCAGTGGCAGGTGGCGCAGTGTCCCGACCTGACGGTGACGCCGGGCGCCGCCTCGGGCCGCGCCGCCTTTGCCATGGCCGGTATCACGCCGGACGATGTCGACGTCTTCCAGCCCTACGACAACTTCACCCACGCGGTGATCCTCTATCTGGAGGATCTCGGATTCTGCAAGAAGGGCGATGGCGGTGCCTTCGTCGCCGAGGGGCACCTGCTGCCCGGCGGCAAGCTGCCCTCGATGACCTCGGGCGGCGGGCTGTCCTACAACCACCCCGGCGCGCTGGGCATCCTGCTGCTGATCGAAGCGGTGCGGCAGTTGCGTGGCGAGGCTGGCGAGCGCCAGGTGCCGGATGCCAAGATCGGCATCGCGCACGGCACCGGCGGCCTGGCCTTCTCCACCGCCTCCACCATCATCCTGGCGCGGGACTGAACCCATGAGCGAGAACATCTCCGTCGGCGATCCGACCACCGAGGCCTTCTGGAACGCCTGCCGCGAGGGCCGGCTGATCGTGCAGCGCTGCGGCGCTTGCGGGCATCACCAGTTCTATCCACGCCCCTTCTGCCTGGCCTGCGAGTCGCGCGACCTCGACTGGGCCGAGGTCAGCGGCAAGGGCACGATCTATTCCATCACCACGGTGCGGGTGCAGGTACAGCCCGAGCTGCCGCCGCCCTACCAGGTGGCGATCGTCGAACTGGCCGAGGGGCCGCGCCTGCTGACCAACATCGCCAGCGAGGGCGCGCGCATCGGCCAGGCGGTGGTCCTGGACTGGCGCCGGCGCGATCCGCTGCCCCCCCTGCCGGTCTTTCGGACAGTAGGCTAGTCTGACGCCATGCAAGACACCGCCGCCAAGCTGCTCAACGATCTCGTCCACTTCCCGACCGTCACCCGCGACGGCAACCGCGAGCTCATCCTCTACATCGAGCGCTATCTGAAGGACCTCGGCATCGCCAGCGAGATCCTCTGGGCGCCGGAGGGCGACCGCGGCAACCTCTGGGCCACCATCGGCCCGGCCGACCAGCGCGGCGTGATCCTGTCGGGTCACACCGACGTGGTGCCGGTCGATGGCCAGACCTGGACCAGCGACCCCTTCACCGTGCGTGCGCCGGGCGACGGCAAGCTCTATGGCCGCGGCGTCGCCGACATGAAGGGCTTCGTGGCGCTCAGCCTGGCCATGGTGCCGGAGATGCTGCGGCGCGACCTCAAGGCGCCCTTCCACCTGGCCTTCAGCTACGACGAGGAAATCGGCTGCCTGGGCGTGCGCAGCCTGGTGGAGAAGCTGGCCACCCTGGCGGTCAAGCCGGCGCTCTGCGTGGTCGGCGAGCCGACGCTGATGCAACCCATCGTCGCCCACAAGGGCGGCCGCAGCTATCGCGTCACCATCACTGGCCGCGCGGCGCACTCCTCGCTGACACCGATCGGCGTCAACGCCATCGAAGTGGCGGCCGACCTGATCCAGTACCTCAAGGGCATCGCCCGCGAATGGCGCGAGCAGGGCCCCTTCGACGGCGAGTTCGACGTGGCGCACTCGACGCTGTCGGTCGGGCTGATCAAGGGCGGCGCGGCGATCAACATCGTGCCGGAGCACTGCGAGTTCGTCTTCGAATTCCGCCACCTGGCCTCGCTCGACGCCGAGGGGCTGATGCGGCGCATCGAAGGTTATGTGCGCGACACGCTGGAGCCGGCGATGCACAAGGTGGCGCCGGAATCCGGCATCCGCTTCGAGCCGCTTTATGTCTATCCCGGGCTCGACATGGCGCCGGAGCATCCGGCGGTGACCTTCGTGAAGAGCCTGGTGGGTCGCAACGACCACGCCAAGGTCGCCTTCGGCACCGAGGCCGGGCACTTCCACCTGACCGCCGGCGTCGCCTCGGTGGTCTGCGGGCCGGGCGCCATCGCCCAGGCGCACAAGCCCGACGAGTGGATCGACCTCAGCCAGCTCGACGCCGGCGAGCGTTTCCTCGCCCGCCTGCTCGATCGCTTGGTCGAGGGCCCGCTGCACTTCTAGGAAGGCTCCCTTGACCCAGCGCAGCGATGTCGTGGTCGTTGGGGCCGGCGTGGCTGGCGCCGCTACCGCCTGTTTCCTGGCGCGGGCCGGCGTGCAAGTGCGCCTGGTCGAGGCGGTGCAGCCGGCCTTCGGCGCCTCGGGGCGCAACCCCGGCTTCCTGTTCCTGCTGGGCAAGGCCAAGGGCCTGCCGCTGCAGGTGTCGCTGGCCGGCCGCGCCTTCCAGGCCGAACTGGGCGACGCCATCGGCGACTTCGGCTACCGCCCCACCGGCATGCTGGCCTTCGTGCGCGATCCGCGCGCCCTGCCGCTGCTCGAGGCCTTCGCGGCGCAGCGCCGGTCCGATGGCCTGACGGTGGAGCTGCTGCCGCGCGACGCCGCTCTGGCCCGCGAGCCAGCGCTGGACCCGGCCATCGCCGGGGCCCTCTGGTCGGCGGAGGAGGCGCATCAGGACACCCGCCTGCTGGTGCGCCGCCTGGTCGAGGCCGCCGCGGCCGCCGGCGCCATGCTGCAGACCCAGGCACGAGTCGAATCGCTGGTGATGCTGGAGAGTCGCTGCCGCGGCGTGCAGCTGGACGACGGCACGGTGCTGACCGCCGGCACGGTGGTGCTGGCCAACGGCCTGGACGCCCGCCGCCTGCTGGCGCCGCTTGGCCTGGCGCCGCCGCTGACGGCGACGCGCTACCAGGCGGCGGAGACCGCGCCGGCGGACTTCCGCCTGGGCGCGCTGCTCAGCGGGCCCTCGCTCTTCCTGCACCTGCCGCTGCTGGCGGCGTTGCCCGGCTTCGACAAGGCCAATTTCACCGATCCGGCGATCGCCCTGGCGCCCGGCGTGACCTACACCCACCAGGTTGCGCAGTATCCCGATGGGCGGATCCAGTTCGGCTGTGCCTGCGAGAGCGGCCAGACGGAGGCCGAGGCCACGCCAGCCGGTCAGGCGCCGGCGTTGGCGACGCTGCCGCGCGACTTGCCAGGCACGGCGACGCTGGCAGTGGAGCGCCAGTGGGCCGGCGTGGTGGCGCAAGCGCCGGACTACCTGCCGATCCTCGACCTGGCGCCGGGGCCCGAGGGCCTGGTGCTCAACATCGGCCACGCCTTCGGCAACCTGATCGGCGCGATGAGCGGGCAGATCGTCGCCGCGCGGTTGACCGGCGGGCAGCCGGCCTTCGACCCGGCGCCCTTCCAACTGGCACGCTTCGCCTGAGCTGCCCGCTGCCGGCTGCTAGGCGTGCGCCGGCTCGTGGCCCCAGTCGCTCATGCGATTGAGCTGCAGTTCCTGCCAGCCCTGCGGCTCGATGGTGTTGCCGCCGGCGCCGATCTCGTAGTCGAAGCCCGACGGCGTGACGGCGTAGAACGAGAAGGTGCTGTCCGGCGCCGGGTGCTGGCCGAGGCTCAGCGTCTGCGGCACCTTGGCCTTGATCGCCTTGGCCTGCGCGCGGGCCACGTCGCGGGGGTCCCGCGCCTCCAGCATGACGTGGTGCAGGCGGCGCGGCGCCGGCACGGCGAAGAGCGCCACCGAGTGGTGTCGCGGATTGCAGTGCAGGAAGACGCCGGTGATCTCCTGCCCGGCATAGGTGACGCGCAGGCGCTCGGTCGGACGGAAACCCAGGACGTCGCAGTAGAAGCGCTCGGCCGTCGGCACATCGCCGGTCATCATGACCGCGTGACCGAAGCCGTTGCTCGTCTTGAAGCCGCCGGGAATCACGTCCGAGGCATAGGGCTGTGCCGCCGCTTCCAGCCCCAGCGCCGCCTCGACGGCAAGGCCGGTGGGATCGGCGAAGCGCACCAGGCGACGCACACGGCGGCTGCGTGCCAGCGCGGCATCGCCCTCGCTGACGGCAACGCCGGCGGCGGTCAAACGGTCGTACAGCCGCTGCAGCGCCGCTTCGTCAGCCAGCTCCAGGCCCAGGGCCGCCAGGTCGTCGCTTGGGCCCTCGGTCAGAATCAAGCGCTGGGCGCGGTCGTCGAGTTGGTAGCCCAGGCTGCCGTCGGGGTTCGCCAGCGGCGCCGGCAGGCCGATGGCCTCGGCCGCGAAGTCGCGCCAGCGCTCCAGGCTGCTGGCTTCGATCACCAGATATCCCAGTTGCATCCCTGTGGTCATATTGCGGTCCTCCCGCCGAGAGTCGTCCTACCGCCGGGAGTCCTTGTCAACCGCCGCCGCGGTCGCGGCGACTGAGCGCCCCGACGATGCCCTGCGGCAGCAGGATGACGAAGACCACCAGCAGCAGGCCAAGGCCGATGTCACGCCAGTCCTGCACCTCGCGCAGCCCCTCGTCGACGCCCATCAGCAGCAGGGCGCCGAGCAGCGGACCCCACAGCGTGCCGATGCCACCCACCGTCATCATGGCGATGAGGAACAGCAGCAGCGAGAAGGAGAAGACCGTCGGCCCGATGGTCTTGAAATTGGCGGCGTAGAAGGCGCCGGCCAGGCCGGTGAAGAAGGCCGAGAGGGCGAAGACCCAGATCTGGTACTTGAAACGGCTGATGCCGCGCGAGCGCGCCAGCCCGGGGTTGTCGCGCAGCGCGCGAAAGGCCAGGCCCAGCGGCCCGCGCATGATGACGGCGGAGAAGACCAGCGCTAGCGCCAGCAGTGCCAGCGCGACGAAGTAGTGGCCAAGGCGCCAGTCCTGTCCCAGCCAGTCGCGGAAGCCCATGTCGCCGAAGCGCGTCAGGCCGCGCACGCCGCCGAAGAAGGGCAGGCAGCCGGAGCCCTCGGTGGTGTAGCAGTCGGTGTCGTTGACGATCACCAGGTAGAGCACCTGGGCGATCGCCAGGGTCAGCAGAGCGACATAGGGCCCGCGCAGCCGCAGGCAGGCCAGCCCGACCAGCACCGACACCACGACGGTGATCAGCGCCGCCACCGGCATGGCCAGCCACAGCGACCAGCCGAAGTAGAAGGCCAGCATGGCGGCGGCATAGGCGCCGACGGCGAAGAGCGCCATCTGCGCCAGCGAGAAGATGCCGGCGACGCCATAGACCAGGTTCCACTGCGTCACCACGGTGCCCCAGACGAACAGCAGCGTGACCTGGGTGATGACGTAGTTGATCGGGAAGACGAAGGGCAGGGCGATGGCCAGCAACACCACCACCAGGCCGATCAGCAGATGGCCGCGCGCGCTCATAGGCGTGTCACCTGCTGCCGGCCGAACAACCCGTTGGGCCGCCAGATCAGCACGACGATGACGATCAGCAGCAGCGTGGCGAAGCCGAAGCGCACGCCCAGCACGAACTGCGACAGCGCTTCGATCAGCCCCAGCGCCAGGGCCGAGCCGACCGCGCCATAGACGTTCCCCAGCCCGGCAACGATGCAGATGATGAAGGCCTTCAGCATGGGGTCGGCACCGACGCCGGGCGACAGCCCGGTGAGCGAGGAGATCATCACCCCCGATACCGCCGCCAGCGATCCCGCCAGCATCAGCACCAGGGCATAGATCTGCCCGACCCGCACGCCCATCAGCTGCGCCGCCTCGCGGTTCATCGCGGTGGCGCGGATGGCGCGGCCGATGCGGCTCTTCTGCAGCAGCAGCGCGACGATCAGCATCAGCAGCAGGGCGGTGACCAGGATCACGATGTTCTGCAGCGGCACCACGACGTTGCCGACCTCGATGGCGCCTTCGACCTGCAGCGGCTGGCGCTGCGCCTGGGCGCCGAACAGCTTCTGGATGGCGTTCTCCAGCACGAAGGCCAGGCCGACCGTGGCGATCACCACGTTGGTTTCGAAGGCCTTCTGCCGCAGCATCAGGCGCACCGCGCCGTGATAGACGATGGCGCCCAGGACGGCGCCGACCAGGATCGCCGCCAGCAGCGCCGGCAGCAGCGGCAGGCCCAGCGCGTTCATCGCGTAGTAGGCGGCATAGCCGCCGAAGGCCATCAGCCCGCCGTGCGCCATGTTCAACATGCCGAGCGAGCCCCAGACCAGCGACAGCCCGACGGTAGAGACCGCATACATGGCGCCCAGTGTGAGGCCCGAGGCGATGATCTGGATGATGATGTCGAGGCTCATGGGGACACCGACATACCGAACGCCCTCACCCCGGCCCTCTCCCGCCCGAAGCGGGAGAGGGGGGCGATAGCTGCGGGAGCGAGCCACAAGCCCCCCCACTCCCCCGTCTGGCGGGAGAGGGTAGGGTGAGGGCCCTTGGTCGGTCGATTTTTCATCCGCCGAAGTAGGTCTCCAGAATCTCCGGCCGGGCCATCAGCTCCGCCCCGGCGCCGGACCAGACGAAGCGGCCGTCGTCCAGCAGGTAGATGGCGTCCGCCAGCTCGACGACGCGCGCGGCATTTTCCTCCACCACCACCAGGGTGCGGCCGCTGGCCTTCAGGCGGGCGATCAGCGCGTAGATCTGCTCGATGATGATGGGGGCGAGGCCGAGCGACGGTTCGTCCAGCAGGATGACGCGGCCATCGGCCATCAGGCCGCGGCCGATGCCCAGCATGCGCCGCTCGCCGCCGGACAGGGTCGAGGCCACCTGCGCCCGCCGCTCCGCCAGCTTGGGCAGCAGGGTGAAGACCTCCTCCAGGCGCTGCTTGGCGCCGCGGGCGGCGGCCGGCAGGTAGGCGCCCATCAGCAGGTTGTCGAGCACCGTCATCTCGGCGAAGACCATGTCGCCCTGCGGCACCTGCACCACACCGGCGGCGACCCTGGCGTCGGGCCGCAGCGCCTGCAGCGGACGGCCGTCCAGCGTGATGCTGCCGGTGGCGCGCGGCACCAGGCCGGAGATGGCGCGCAGCAGCGTGGTCTTGCCATGGCCGTTGGGACCGATGATGGCGACCAGGCCCTGCGCCGGCACGCTGAGCGAGATGCCATGCAGCACATCGCGGCCGAGGTAGCCGGCGCTGAGGTCGTGGATTTCCAACGCGCCGCTCACGCGCGCCCCGCCATGTAGCCGGCCAGGCGCTGCGAGGCGCCCTGGCCCAGGTAGACGTCGATCACCTGGGCGTCCTGCACCAGGCCCTTGGGCGCGCCCTCATAGATCTTCTCGCCGTGATGCAGGATCAGCACCCGGTCGGACAGCTGCACCAGAAAGCGCATGACGTGCTCGATCAGGATGATGCTGCGGCCCTCGCCGCGCAGGCGTTCGACCAGGGCGACGACGCGGTCGATCTCGCCCGGTGTCAGGCCGCCGACCGGTTCGTCCATCAGCACTAGGCGCGGCTCGGTGGCCAGCGCGGCGGCGATCATCAGCATCTTGCGGTCGAGCACCGGCAGCTTGGCGGCGACGCGGTGCTGGCGGTCGCCAAGCCCGGTGATGTCCAACGCCTCGTCCACCGCGGCGCGGGTCCGGCGGTCGAGCCGCAGGCCCGGCACGCCGCGGTTGGCGCGGCCGAACTGCGCCGCGACCTCGACATTCTCACGCACGGTCAGGCTGTCGAAGGCGGCATTGAGCTGGAAGGTGCGGGCGATCCCGGCGTGGCAGATCGCTTCCGCCGACAGCCGCGTGATGTCCTGTCCGGCGAAGCGGATGCTGCCGGTGGTGGCTGGCGACAGGCCGGAGATGACCTCGAACAGCGTGGTCTTGCCGGCGCCATTGGGCCCGCCGATGCCCAGCACCTCGCCTTCCGCCAGCGTGAAGGACAGGCGGTCGACCGCCACCAGCGCGCCGAAACTCTTGGTGACGGCGGTCACCTCGAGCAGCGGCTGGCTGGTGGCGGTCGCCGTCATGCGACGCCTAGGCCTTGAGCCAAGGCGGCAGTTTGAAGTCGCCGACACCATAGGGCGCCGGCGCGATCAGGGTCGCATCCTTGGTGTAGTCCTGATGCTGCAGGAAGAGATGCGGCATGCCGAGCGAGGAGTCGTTGACCTGCGTCGGATAGGTGTAGGCCGCGTTCTCGTTCGGGATGAAGCGGGTGGTGCCGTTGACGCCGCGATAGATGAGCTGGCGCATGCGCGCTGCCACCTTGCGGTTCTGCTCGTCGTTGCCCTGTTCGCCAGGGCCGCCGGCAAGCGCCGCGGCGATCGCCCAGATGTAGGCACCGTCATAGGACTGGCCGCCCGACATGTGCCCGGCATTGGGACCGAACTTGGCCTTGTAGCGGGTCTCGAAGGCCTTGCCGATCTCGTCCTGCAGGCAGCCGACGACGGTGGCGAAGAGCACGCCGTTCACCGCGTCCTTGCCGACCTCGCGGAACGACGGCAGGGTCGGGCCGTACTGCATGTAGATCAGCGACGGCGTCGGGTTCGGCACGAACTGCACCATGAACTGCGCCAGGTCCTGCGGATAGAAGTGGGTGATGGCGATGGCACCCGGCGGGTCGGCGCGCAGCTTGGCCAGGGTCGGGCCCCATTCCGAGATCGGCACGTTCACTGTCTCGAACAGGCTGATTTCCCAGCCGTAGTCCTTGCCGGTGTCACGCAGCGCGTTGGCGATGTTGACCGAATAGACGCCGGCCGAAGTGATGATCGCCATCTTGTTGTTGGCGCGCTTCCACTTCCCCTGCTCCTCGAGCTGGGCCATGAACTTCAGGTAGCCGGGGCCGTACCAGTACTCCGCCGGGTCGCCTTGGAAGGAGCCGTAGTAGCGCTCCGGGTCCGACTTGATCAGGTTGTTGTGGCCGATCGTGGTGTCGTAGTGGACGTAGATGATCCCAGCGTCGGCGACGACGTCCTGGATCGCGGTGCCGCTGCCGACGTTGTAGCCGTTCAGGATGGCGTAGACGCCGTGCCGGTCGATCAGGCGCTGCACCGCCTGCACGTTGGTGGCGTCACCCATCTCCTTGGTGTCCTCGAAGTAGGGCTCCAGCGGGCGGCCCAGGATGCCGCCCATGGCGTTGATTTCCTCGCAGGCCAGGTTCAAGCCGTTCTGGAACTCGATGCCGTCGGCGGCGGCGAAGGCGGTCAACGGCGCCGCCTGGCCCACCGGGATGGGCTCGCCGTCGGCCTTTGCCTCGCCATTCAGGCCGGCCAGGATGGCGGCGGAGCCACCGGCGGCGACCACGCCACGCTTGAACAGCTCGCGCCGGCCGAGCGTCGCGGCCTTCTCCAGCTTCTCAGCAATCTTGTCGGTCATGGTGCTGTCTCCCTCAGCCTGTTGTTGTGTTGTCGCGCGGCTCAACGGATGCGGTCCACGAGCGCCGCCGCGTCGGCGATCGCCGCTGCCTGATGGGGCATCAGCTCCTGCTGGCCCCAGCCCTCCATGTTGACCAGCCAGGGATCCTCGATGCCGGAGCGGATCCCGGACAGCTCTTCCATCACTGCCAGTCCGCAATAGGGTACATGGACCGGCGAGTAGCCGCCCTCGTGCGACAGCACCAGTCGGCCGCCGCAGAGCTCGTCGGCCGCCTGCATCAGCAGGCGGGTGAGCTGCGCATAGCCGCGGCTGGTCATCATCATGCGGCCCAGCGGGTCGTTGCCGCCAGCGTCGAAGCCCGAGGGCACGACGATCAACTCCGGCTTGAAGCGGCGCAACGCCGGCAGCACCACGCGCTCGAAGGCGGCGATATAGGCGCCGACGCCGCTGCCGGGCGGCAGCGGGATGTTGATATTGGCGCCCTCTCCCTTGCCCTTGCCGTTGTCTTTCACCGCGCCGGTGTCGAGCGGGAAGAGGCGGTCCTGGTGCAGTGAAATGGTCAGCACCTCGCCGTCCTCATAGAAGGCCTGCTCGGTGCCGTTGCCGTGGTGCACGTCCCAGTCGACCGTGGCGACGCGGCCCAGCTTGTGCACGGCGCGCGCATGCATCACCGCGACGGCGACATTGCCGAACAGGCAGAAACCCATGCCGCGATCGCGCTCGGCGTGATGGCCAGGCGGCCGTACCAGGGCATAGGCGTTCTTCACCCGCCCCTCGATCACCGCGTCGACCGCGGCGATGGTGCCGCCGGCCGACAGCTTGGCGATCTCGTAGCCGCCGGCGCCGAAGGGTGTCAGGTAGCCGGTGTCGCCGCCGCCCTTGTCGCTCATCTCCTTGATGCTGCGCAGGTAGTCGGTGGTGTGAAAGCGCGCCAGCTCGCCCTCGGTCGCCGGGCGCGGCTTGATCCGCGTCAGGCGCTCCTCCAGGCCGGCGACCTCCAGCAGGTTGCGGAAGCGCCGCTTGGTGCGCGGGTTCTCGGCATGCTCGTCCGGCTCGATGGTCAAACCCGGCGGGAAGACCGAGGCGTAGTTGCCGGTCGAGTGCCACATGTAGAGTTCGTGCACGAGCCAACCGGTCGCCATGGCGCGGATCCTCCCTGGTGTCTGCATAGGCAGGCTAACGGGTCGGCGGAGAGGGGCCCCCTCCGAAAGGAGGGGTGGGGCGATAGGGCGCTAGGTCAATTGTCGCTAGCTCAGCAGCCTCAGGCTCTGCGCCGCCAGCACCGCCTGGGTGCGGCTGGCCACGCCCAGCTTGCCGTAGATGTTCTTCAGGTGCCATTTCACCGTTGTGGGCGACAGTGCCAGTGCGCGGGCCAGCGCGGCGTTGGAACCGCCCTCGGCCAGCAGCCGCATGATGTCGAGCTCGCGCGGCGACAGCGCCTCGACCAGGTTGACCGCCAGGGGGCGGGGCGCCGGGCGGGGTTTCTGCCCAGGCTGTGCCAGGGCGGCCAGCAGGCGCTGCAGGTAGGCCGGAGTCGGCGGCCCGCCGCCCAGCGCCGAAACCCGGGCCAGCAAGTCGCTGAGCAGCGGCTTCAGCGCCCGGCCCTCGTCGGCGATGGTGCGCAGCAGGCCCTGCGCCTCGGCCTTCGCCAGGGTGCGGGACAGCAGCTCCTGCGCCTGGGCGCGGCGGCCCATGCGGTCCAGCGCCACGACCTTCAGGCAGTTGACCTGCGCCAGGCGGCGGTCGCGGCCCTGGCGTTCCATGCGCCCGGCCAGCTCCTCCAGGATCTTCAACGCCGCGTCGGGCCGTTGCTCGGCCAGCAGCACGCGGGCCAGTGCGACGCGTTCCAGTTCGACCGCCGGGGTGGGCGGCGGGGCACTGGCCAGCAGGCGCTCGTTCTGCAGTCCGGCTCGGCGCAGCGCGGCCTGCGCGGCGGCCAGGTCGCCTAGCTGCAGCAGCAGGCGGACGCGGTCGTTCAGCACGCCGGCACGCAGTCGGCGATAGAGCCGGTCGCGCCCCAGCGCTTCGGCGCGGTCGAGGATCTCCAGCGCGCTCTGCTCGCGGCCCTGCAGGGCCGCCAGGCGGGCCAAGTGCAGGTGTCCGGCCAGGGCATGCACGATCAGTGCCGTGCCCTCGATGATGTAGTTGTTCTCGGTCAGCAGGCGGTCGGCCTCCGCCAGGTCGCCGCGCTCGTAGGCCAGCTCGCCCAGGAAGACCGCCACCAGCGCCTCGGAATAGGACGGGCTGCCCTGGGTTTCCCGCGCCAGGCTGCGGGCGCGCTCCAGCAGCGCCTGGGCGGCGCCCAGGCGACCGCGCGCCTTCTCCACCAGGGCCAGGATCAGGTCGGCGTAGACGATGCCAAAGACCGAGCGGCCGCGCAGGTGCTCGGCGCGTGCCCGCTCCGCCGCCTCGGCTGCCAGGTCCATGTCGCCCAGGGTGTAGTGGCTGAAGCCCAGGATGTTGGCCAGCACGCCGGCCAGGAAGGGCTGGTCCTTGGGCAGCCGCGGCAGCCAGCGCAGCGCCAGGTCGCGCGACCAGCGGTTATGGTCGGCGGCCGACAGCGTGCCGGCGATCAGGGTACGCAGCTCGCCCAGCATGGCGGGCGACAGGCTGGGCGCGTCGTCGTCCATCGGGTGCGCGCCGGGGCCCAGCGCGCGCCTGGCTGCCTTCAGCGCGCGATAGGCACGGCGCGGCTCCAGCATGTGGAAGCCGATCCAGGATTCCATGAAGCCCAGGCGCGGGCGGCGACGGATCGCTGCCTCGGGCAGCCGCGCCAGCCAGTCGCGGATCAGCATCAGCTGGCCGCGCGTCAGGTACTCCATGGCGACGTCGTCGATGTAGGCGGCGGCGCGGTCGTCGTCGCCGGCTGCCAGCCAGTGAAACAGCGCCGCATCGACTTCGCCCTGGCCCTGGTACCAGGCGGCGGCCTTGCGGTGCAGGCCGACCGTGGCGCCGGGGTGGCGCCGCTCCAGCCGGGCGCGCAGGAAATCGGCGAAGAGGTGGTGATAGCGCAGCCAGCGCCCCTGGTCGTCCAGCGGCACCACGAAGAGGTTGGCGCTGCGCAGCCGCTCCAGCATGGCGGCGGCGTCGGCCCGGCCGGTGACTTCGCGCGCCAGGGCGGCGTCGAAGCGGGTCAGCACCGAGGTGGCGAGCAGGAACTGCTGCACCTCGTCGGGTTGCCGCAGCAGCACGTCGTGCGCCAGGAACTCGGCCACGTCGCGGTCGGTGCCGGAGAAGCTCTGCAGGAAGGCGGAGCGCGCCTGGCGCCGCTCCAGCGCCAGCGAGGCCAGGCCCAGGCCGGCGGCCCAGCCCTCGGTCTTGGCGTGCAGCAGCCGCAGGTCCGCGGCCGAGAGCGCCAGCGCGCGGCGGCGGTTGAGGAACAGCTCGGCCTCGTCGAGGTCGAAGCGCAGCTCGATTTCCGTCAGCACCACGGCCTGCTGGTGCAGCCGCAGGCGTGCCAGCGCCAGCGTCGGCTCGCTGCGGCTGGCGAGATAGAGCGACAGGTTGCGCGGCGCATAGGCCAGCAGCTTGTCGAGGAACTGGGCGATGGCGGGGCTGCTCAGCACATGCAGGTCGTCGACGAAGAGCGCGACCCGCGCCTGCACCGCCGCCAGGTCGTTGACGATCAGCGGCAGCAGCGATTCGGCGTCGGCCACCGGGACGCTGCGCAGCAGCGCGGCGGCACGGGCGCCGACGCTGGGCTCGGCCCGGGTCAGCGCCGCCACCAGGTAGCTGAGGAACCGCAGCGGCTCGTTGTCGTCGGGGTCGAGCGACAGCCAGGCGATGGCGTGGCCGCGCGCCTCCAGCCGGCGATACCAGTCGGCCAGCAGGGTCGACTTGCCGGAGCCCGCCGGTGCCAGCAGCAGGGTCGCTGGCACTTCCTCGCTGCGTTCCAACAGCTGCAGCAGCCGTGGCCGAGCGATCGCATCGGTGCGCGGCGGCGGCACGACGAACTTGGTGGCGATCAGGCCATCCCACATGGCGGCCATGCTAGGCCGGTCGCGACCGGCTGGGCCAGGGGGTCAGCGGGGATCCGGGCGCGTCTCGTCGACCACGACGTAGTCGCCCTCGATCACCGGCTTGCCGTCGGCCGGCCGTGCCCCCGGCGCCTGGGCCCGCGGCGCCTGGGCCATGGCGGCGCGCAGGCGCTGCTGCCAGCGCCAGCGCTGCCACAGCACGGCGACCAGGACGAGCGGCAGCAGCACGATCGCCACGGTGAAGGCGACGAACAGCAGACCTATGGTCAGCGCCAGACCCAGGGCGCCGAGGAGGTAGAACTGCCAGGGCAGTCGGGGAGAAGCGGTCATGCAGCAGAATGTGGGTTCCTGGCCGCGCCAACGCAAGCCGCCAGCCGTCGTCAGGGCGCGCAGCTATGGGGCCGCAGTCTCGCCGGCCGGCTCGTCGAGCAGCTCGCGCAGCAGGCGGGCCAGCTGCCGGCCGCGGAAGGGCTTGGGCAGGATGCGGATGCTGGGGTCCGGCCGCCGGTCGGTGAGCGAGGCGTGGTCGGCGATGCCGGTGGCCAGCACGATCTTCAGGCCGGGGCGCAGGCGGCGTGCCTCCTGCGACAGCGTCAGGCCGTCGATGCCGTTGGGCATCACCAGGTCGGTCAGCATGAGGTCGAGCGGCAGGCCGGCACCCAGCACGTTCAGCGCGGAGCGACCGTCGGACGCCGTGGTGACCCGATAGCCCAGGGTCAGCAGCTGCTCCTCGACCAGGCGGCGCACGGCGGCATCGTCCTCGACCAGCAGGATGCGTTCCGCGGTCCCGGCCGGAAGTTGGCCGGTGGCCGCCGGGGCTGGGCGTGCCGCCTTGCCGGCGCCGGCGGCGCGCGGCAGGTGCAGGCAGACCGTGGTGCCCACCCCGGGACGCGTATCCAGAGTCAGGAAACCGCCGGACTGCTGGGCGAAGCCATAGACCATGGAGAGGCCCAGGCCGGTACCCTTGCCGACATCCTTGGTGGTGAAGAAGGGGTCGAAAGCACGGCGCGCCACCTCGGGCATCATGCCCTGGCCGGCGTCGGTCACGCAGATGGTGACATAGTCGCCTGGTTTGACTTCAGGCGGCACGCCCCCCATGAGCCCGCCAGTGGCGCGCGCACTGTCAGGCTGGATCGTCGTGCGATAGGTGTTGATCACCAGCTTGCCGCCACCCGGCATGGCATCGCGCGCATTGACCGCCAGGTTGATAACCGCGGTTTCCAGCTGGCTGGCATCGGCCTGCGCCGGCCAGAGGTCGGGTTGCAGCTTCAGGCGGATGTCGATCGTGGTGCCCAGGGTGCGCGCCAGCAGCCGTTCCAGCCCCACCAGCTGCTCGTTCACGTCGAGCGGTCGCGGGGCCAGCGTCTGCTGCCGGGCAAAGGCCAACAGATGCCGCGTCAGGCGGCTGGCGCGTTCGGCCGTCTCCAGGATCATCTGGGCCAGGGTCTGGCGCGTCGGTTCGTCCTTCTTGTCCGACAGCAGCTCCTCGGCGCTGCCGGTGATGACGGTCAGCAGGTTGTTGAAGTCATGCGCCACGCCGCCGGTCAGCTGGCCCAGGGCTTCCAGGCGTTGCGTGGTGCGGTTGCGCTCGTCGAGTTGGCGCTGCTGCGTCACATCGCGCAGCAGGGCGACGGCGCCGATCACCTCGCCGCGGGCGTCGCGCACCGGGCGGCTGGAGCCGCTGATCGCCGAGACCGTGGGGTCACCTTCACGCCGCACCAGATAGAGCTGCTGCTCCACCGCCTCGCCGCGCAGCGCGCGTTCCAGCGGGCGCTCGTTGTCGGGCAACGGCGTCACGCCGTTGATTCGCAGCACCTGGGTGCCGGTCGGCTGGTTCTCGTGGCCTATCTGCCAGGTCGGCCCGCCGAAGACCTCCACCGCCTTGGGGTTCTGCAGCAGGACGCGGCCGTCGGCGTCGATCAGCATCAGGCCGTCGGCGATGGAATCGATCACCGTCGCCAGCGCCTGGGCGCGGGTGTGGGCGACCCGGCGGCTGTCGTAGATCTGTCCGATTGAACGGATCAGTGCCGCGGTCAGCGCCAGCAGGCCTGCGCCCAGCAGGCTGATCAGCACCAGCCGCCAGATCTCGCCGTGCCCCCAGCCCGACAGCAGTGCTTCGCGATCCAGACCGACCAGGGCGATCAGCGGATAATCGGCTAGGCGGCGAAAAGCGAAGACGTAGTCGCCATCCCCATCCAGGCCGGCACCGCTGATCGTGCCACCATTGCCGCCATCCAGCAGCTGCTGCAGCAACGGCCAGTCCAGGGGCTGGCCGGGCGAACCCTTGGGCGGGCTGGAGACCAGCAGGCGACCGTCGGTGCCGAGCAGCAGGATCTGGCTGTGCGGCCCCAGGTCGATGGCCTGGTAGAATTCCACGAAGTAAGCCGGGTCCAGCCCGGCCAGCAGCACGCCACGGAAACTGCCGTCGGCGTTGTCGATGCGGCGCGACAGCGTGATCAACGGCTGTCCGGAGAGTCGCCCGATCATCGGTGCGCCCAGCAGCAGGCCGGCATCGGGATCGTCGCGATGCTGGTTGAAGTAGCTGCGGTCGGCGACGCTGATCTGCCCGATCGGGTACTGCACCGAGCTGGCGATCAGATAGCCCGAACTGTCGGCGATGGAGAGCGCGCGCAGCTCCGGCGCCGTAGCCAGGCGCAGGGTCAGCAGGTCATGCAGCGCGGCCTCGTCGTGCAGGTCGGCGGGAAAGTCCGCCGCGATGTCGTCGATCAGCACCTGCAGCATGCGATCGCCTTCGCCGACCGTGCGGGCACCGTGCTGGGCGATGGAGCGTGCCAGGTTGTCGGCTTCGCGCTGCGCGCTCTGCAGCAGGGCGGCCTGCTCGTTGTCACGCTCGATGAAGGTCACCGCGATGAGCGCAGCCAGGACCAGCAGGCTGAAACACCACAGCCCGCGCCGCAGCCCGCGCTGCGGTTCAGGTCCCAGGTCTTCCAGCTGCAGCCCGCCGCGTTGCATCCCCTCACCCCGCGCCGTTCATGTTCGCGGCGCCCTGGCCGCCGCGGCTTCATACGCCTGAAGCAGGTTTGAATACTAGAGTATCACTGCCCGGCGCCGATCAAGCACCCTCGCGCTTGCGGGTCTCGCGCGGCAGACCTGCCAATTGTTTCAGGGTGAGGAGGTAGATCGCGTGCAGCTGCTTCATGAACAGGCGAGGGTCGGCGACATCGCGCTCCAGGCTAGCGAAACCGCGGCGCCACCAGGGCAACCGTCCGGTGTAGTGGCGGATTTCCCGCCAGGCGCCGGCCAGCCGCGCGGTCGCCGCCGCGGGGTCCTGCAGAAAGTCGGACACGGCCTGCCAGGCGGCGCGGCGGCGGAACCAGACCTGGCTCAGGCGATCCGGGTGGGCCAGGTGGGACACCACCGCCGTGGGTTCATAAAGCAGCCGCTGCCCGGCCTGCCGCAAGCGCTGCAGGACCTGGCTTTCCTCGTTGCTGACCAGGGTCGCGCCGGGGCCGCTGCGTCCAAGCAGCACGTCGAAGCCGCCGATTGCCGCCAGGGCCGCTACGCGAAAGGCCAGGTTGGCGCAGGCCAGCCATTCCTGGGCGCTCAGTGCCCGGCGCTCCGGCCCCCAGTCGATCAGCGACAGATAGGGCAATGCCAGATCGTGCAGCCAGGCCGGCCGCGGGGTGCTCCACTCCAGCTCGACCTTGCCGCCGACCGCGGCGATGTCCGCCGCGTCGAAGGCGCCGACCAGACGTGCCAGCCAGTCCTCGCGCGGTACCGCGTCATCGTCCAGAAAGACCAGGATCTCCGCCCCGGCGTCCTGGGCCGCCGCCAGCGCCACGTTGCGCGCGTTGGCGATGCCGGACCGCGGCTCCAGACGGTAGTCCAGGCGGCCCGTGCCGGCGTGGCGATCGCGTTCGGCGGCGGCCTGCGCCTGATCCGGCGAGTTGTCGACCACCACCACGCGCCAGTCCAGGCCCGGCGCCTGTTGCCGCAGCGCGCCGGCCAGGGCGCGCCGCAGCAGCGGATAGCGATCATAGGTGCAGATGGCGACGACAACTGGTCCCATGCCGGCTCCGGTGCTGCGCGACCTGTTCTTAATGCCGGCCGGCGCAGCCGCTCGCAAGCCCTTGCCATGAAGCGGGTCGAGGCGGAGAAAGGTGCCGGTGGAGGGGCGGCGTATGACCGGGCGACTGCTGATGATCGGCCTCGACGGCCTGGACCTTGGTGTCGCCGAGCCGCTGCTGCGGGCCGGCGCGCTGCCGGCGCTGGCGGCGATCCGCCAGCGCAGCGCGCGTTTCGCACTGGAACATGGGCCGGCGCGCTACACCGGGCTGGCCTGGGAGCATGTCGCCAGTGGCCTGACACCGGACGCCGCCAGGCGCTACACCGCCGTGGAGTTCGACCCGCAGCGCTATGACGCCACGCAGAGCAGCACGCGCCTGCGGCCTTTTCCCGCCGCCCTTGGCGTGAAAAGCGTGGTGTTTGACCCGCCCTACTTCGACCTAGCCAACGCGCCGTCCACCCAGGGCATGGTGAACTGGGGGGCGCACGATCCCGGCGTTCCGCCGAACGAGCGTCCGGCCGGCCTGGCGGCCGAGATCCACGACCGCTTCGGCCGCTACCCGGCGCCGGAGCATCTTTACGGCCTGGCCTGGCACGCACCGGCCCTGGCGCGGCAGATGGGCGAGGGACTGGCCGACGCCGCCGACCGGCGCAGCGCCATCGCGCGCTGGCTGCTGACCGAACGCCTGCCCGACTGGCAACTGGGGCTGGTGGTCGCCGGCGAACCACACTCGGCCATCGAGGCGCTGTGGCACGGCGTCGATCCCACGCATCCGGCCCACGCGCTGCCGTCGCAGGCGGCGGCGGCTGAGGGCCTGGCGACGGTCTACCGCGCGCTCGACCGCCTGGTGGCTACGCTATCGGCCGCCTGTCCCGATGCCACGCTGCTGCTGTTCAACATGCATGGCATGGGCACCAACAACGGCGACCTGCCCAGCATGGTGCTGCTGCCCGAGCTGCTCTATCGCGACCGCTACGGCCGGGCCGGGCTGCAGGTGCCGCCGGCCTGGACAGCGTCGCCCGGCGGCTTGCCGGTGCTGCCCCTGGACCAGAACTGGAGCCGCCTGCTGCGACAAGGCTTCGTCGCGCGGCGGCGCCCGCTGTGGCGCCTGGCGCGGGCGCTGCGGCGCGCGGCCGGCCGGCCGGAGCTGCCGCTGGGCAATCTGGCCTGGCTGCCGGGCCGCTGGTACCAGCCCTTCTGGTCGGCCATGCGCGCCTTTGCCCTGCCGGCCTTTTATGATGGCCGCGTGCGCGTCAACCTGCAGGGGCGCGAGGCGCGGGGACGCGTGGCGCTGGCCGACTACAAGGCCGAACTCGATCGCCTGGAAGCCCTGATCGGCGCCTGCCGCGACCTGGAGAGCGGCGAGCCGCTGGTGGAGCGCTTCGAGCGGCCGGCCGCCAGCGACCCGCTGGACCTGGCACCGACCGGCGCCGACCTGGTGGTGCTGTGGCGGGGCGTGGCGCGCGGCCTTAACCACCCGACGCTGGGCGCCATCGGCCCGATGCCGCTGCGCCGCACCGGCGGCCACACCGGTGGCCATGGCTTCGCCTGGTTCGCCGGGGCCGAAATCGCGCCGGGTGACCGCGGCCTGGTCAGCGCCTTCGACGTGGTGCCCACCGCCATCGACCTGCTGGGCCAGCCGCGCCCGGCGACGCTGAGCGGCGACAGTCGGCTAGCGGCGTTGCTGGCTGCCTAGGCTACTGCACGATGCCTTCGCCGCAGACCGTCTTGACCGCGCTGTCCAGCGCCTGCAGCAGGTTCTCGCTGGAGGCCCCCAGCCGGGCGACGCTGCCGCGCCCGAGCTGCTTGACCAGGCTGCGATAGGTCGCTTCCTCGCCGCCAGCCACCAGGAACAGCGGCACGATGTCATTGGCCTGCAGGATGGCGCGCACCTGCGCCACTGAGGGGTAATCCTCGTTGGTCGGGTTGCCGTCGGGCCGGCCATCCTCGGCCGGGCCCGGATAGTCGCCGGCCTGGTGGTAGGCGGCGTCGGTCACCACCACGAGGAAGCGCGCGGCGCCCTGCTTGAAGCCGATCTGCCCGGCACGGCCGGCGGCCTCCAGCATGGCCTCGAGCTGCGCTTCCGGGACGTCGTAGTTCGGATCGGTGGCGGTGCTGCGCAGCGACTTCAGCACCTCGGCAAAGGCCTCGGTCAGGTTGGTGTGGTGCTTGTAGGTGTAGTTGCTGGGCGCCTGGGCGTTCGGCTTGTCCTGGAAGGTGCCCAGGCCGATACGCACCTTGCCCTTGATGCGGCCGGTCGCCTGGCGGGCGATCAGGTCCTGGATGGTGGCGCGGATCGACGACATGTCGTCGGCGAAGGACGCCGAGGTGTCGACCAGCAGGTAGAGGTCGATCGGCCGCTCGTTCGGCGGCAGCTCAGTGCAGGCCTGCTCGCTGGTCTGCGGCGCCGGGGTCGGCGCGGGCGTGGGCGCGGGAGTGGGCGCCGGGGTGGGTGCTGGAGCAGGCGCGGGGGCCGGAGCCGGAGCCGGAGCTGGCGCGGGTGTCGGCGCGGGAGTCGGCGCCGGGGCGGGTGCAGGTGCAGGTGCAGGTGCAGGTGCAGGTGCAGGTGCAGGTGCAGGTGCCGGTGTGGGCGGCGGTACCGGCTCCGGTGGCAGCGGGATCGGCGGGAGCGGACAGTCGTCGACCGCGGCCAGCTGCAGGCGCAGCTGGTGCAGTTCGTCCTGCAGGCGATCGTTGCGATCTTCCTCGATCGCCAGGTCCGGTGGCGCGCCCTTGGGGGCCTCCGCCTCCTCCGGACAGAAGTTCAGCAGCGTGCCGCCGAACAGCCGGATGCCGCAGCCCTCCAGCACCAGCAGGCTGCCGCCGACCAGCAGCGCGACGAGCGTGAGCCACAGCAGCACTGGGGTGATGCGGCGCATTACTGCGAGATGCCTTCGCCGCAGACCTGCTTGACGCCCTGGTCGAGGCCGGCCAGCAGGTTGCTGGAGTTCGAGGTGATCGTCACGACGTTGCCGCGGCCGAGCTGCTTGACCAGGTTGCGGTAGTAGCCGGCGGCGTCCGCCGTTACCAGGAACAGCGGCGTCAGGTCAGCCTTCTCCAGCGCGCGCTTCACCTGGGCGACCGAGGGGTAGTCCTCGTTCAACGCGTTGCCGTCGGCCTTGCCGTCCTCGGCCGGCGCCGGGTAGTCGCCGGCGCGGTGATAGTCGGCATCGGTGATCACCACCAGCAGGCGCTCGGCCTCGTTGTCATAGCCGATCTGCCCGGCGCGCCCGGCGGCCTCCAGCATGGCCTCGAGCTGCGCTTCCGGCTCGTCGTAGTTCTCGTAGATCTTGATGCCACGCAACGCCTTCAGCACCGCGCCGAAGTCCTCGGTCAGGCTCTGGTGGTGCTTGTAGGTGTAGAGCTGCGGATAGGCCGGCAGCGGCTTGTCGATGAAGCTGCCGAGGCCGAGGCGGATCTTGCCCTTGATCTTGCCCTGCGCCGCCTGGGTGATCAGGTCCTGCAGGGTCTTGCGGATCGACGGCAGGTCCTCCTCGAAGGAGCCCGAGGCGTCGAGCAGCAGGTAGAGGTCGACCTTGCGATCCTCCGGCGGCACGTCCTTGCAGGCCTGCTCCGGCGGCTTCTCAGGGGGCTTTTCGGGCGGCTTCTCGGGTGGCTTCTCCGGCGGTTTTTCGGGTGGCTTTTCCGCCACCTGCACCTCCGGCGGCGTCGGGCAGTAGTCGATGGCGGCGACCTCGAGCTTCAGGTTCTGCAGCCGCTCGTCCAGCCGGTCGGCCCGCTCGCGCTCGGCCAGCAGGGCCGGCGGCGGGCCTAGCGCCTGCTCCGGTTCCTCCGGGCAGAAGTCCAGCAGCGTGTTGCCGAACAGCCGGATACCGCAGCCGTGCAGTGTGACCACCGCCAGGGCGCCGAGAATCAGGGTAAGCGCCAGCCAGGCAGCGATCGCCACGGCGCGCGGGCCGCCACGGCGTTCTTCGTCTGGTGTCGGCTCCCCCGGCGCGGCCATGCTGCTACAGGCTCTTGATCATCTGGTCGAGCAGGCGGCGCAGCTCGGCGTTGCGCGCCTCCAGGTCGGCAACCTCCGCCGTGGTTGATTTGGAGGCCGCGGCATCGGCCTGCAGCTTGGCATAGCGCTGCTGCAGTTCGGCCAGTTTCTGCTCGAGGGCCCTCAGCTCGGCGACGCGGTCGCCGCCGGCCTTGGCCTTGGCCTGCTGCAGCTCGGCCTGGCGATTGGCGATGGCGCGGTCCAGGTCGGCCAGCTTCTGCTCCAGCGCGCGCGCATCGGCGGCGCTCTGCTTCTCGCGCGCCTCGGCCGCCAGGCGTTCCTGTTCGCTCTGCTGCGCCTGTGCCTGCTTGGTCCCGGCCTCCGATTCCAGCGCCTCCTGGCGCTTGTCGTAGGTGCCCTTGCTCAGCGAGTTGACGCCGCAGACGAAGCCGTCCCTGGCGGGGTCGCCGCTGCAGCCGCCACAGCCGGCCAGCGCCGGCAGCGCGAGCAGCGCCAGGATGGCGAGCGGCAGCCTCATGACTGCATCGCCGAGGGGGTCGAGGACAGCAGCGCCACCATCTCTTCCAGCTGGCGCTCCAATGCCCGGTTCTCCTCGTCCAGCGCGTCGCGGCGATCGCGCAGCGCGCGCAGGTCGCTGCTGCGGCCGCCCTGGTCGATCAGGTCCTCCATCTCGGCGATCTTCTGCTGGTTGGTTTCCACTGCCAGGGCGATAGCGTCGCGGTCGATGCTCATCTCGGCGACCTCGTCGCGATAGTCCTTCTTGCTGATCTTCTTCTGCGCGTACTGCGCATTCAGCTGGTCGATGCGGCGCTCGTGCTGCGCGGTGACGCGCTGGGCGGCATCGGCGGCGCGGCGGTTCTCGGCGATCTCGGTGTCGGCGGCGTCGATCACGTCCGCCAGATAGGCCTCGCGGCTGGCATAGTCCTTCTGTTCCTTCTGCACCATCTTGCCGGCGATGTAGCCGCCGGCCGCGCCCACCGCCGCGCCGCCGACGCCGGCCGCCGCGCAGTCGCCGCCGTTACCGCCGGCCAGCAGCGCGATGCCGCAGCCGACCGCGCCCAGGATGACGGCGCCCAGCACCACGGCCTCGCCGACCGTGTTGCTGCCGGCGTTCTCCGGATCGACGCGCGCGGCGTTGGCGCGCAGCACCTTCTGGTCCGGCGTCAGGTGGCTGTTGTTGCTGCTGCTGTAGCGCGACGAACCGCTGGCGCAGCCTGACAGGGCCAGACTGGCGGCGGCGACGAGGACCATCATTTGCTTCAGCATCGGGTGAACTCCGGCAGGAAACCTTCTGCGTGTTACGTGGCGACTTCGTGGCATAGCCCCGCCATCAAAGCCTGTGGATGCTTTTGCCCAGAGTGACGGCGGCTACTTCAGGACCTCTTTCGGCACCTGGGCGAGGGCACCGGACAGGCGTTCCTGGGCATATTGGATGCGGCCGGAATCGGCCAGGAAGTCGCCTTCCTGGTCCTCCAGCCGCTGTTGCTGCGAGGTGGCGACGTTGACCCCGGTCAGCGCCTTGTCCAGGTCGCTGGCCAGCTGCTTGTTGGATTCAGCGATGTAGGCCAAAGCCTGCTCGTCGACCAGCAGCGGCTCCACCTGCTTGCGGTACTCCGCCTTGCCGATGCTGCCGCGGCCATAGGCCTCCTTCAGCTGCGACAGGGTCAGCTCGTGCGCGTCGGCCAGGCGCTCGGCCGCCGGCACCAGCTGCTCGTTCTCGGCCAGCACGCGGTCCATCTCGTCGGACACCGCGTTCACGAAATCCTTGTCGTTGGCGTAGCTGTCGCGCTTGTCGAACACGGTGATGCGGGCCACCGCGCCGGCCAGGCCACCGATCACCGCGCCGGTCAGGCAGCCGCGCGCCGAACCGCCGACCACCGCGCCGGCGACGCAGCCGGCGGCCGCCAGAAGGACGATGGCGTTGTCACCGAACCAGTTGTTGCCGCCCTGCTCCTCCGGCGGCGTGACCTTCTGCGCCACCTCGCGCACCGTGCGCTGGTCGGCGGTGAGGCCAGGGGCGCTGGCATCGAAGCTGGGGCCTGCGGTGCGCTGCGAGGCGCAGCCGGCCAGCGCCATCGTGGCGGCAAGCAGCAGTGTCGCGGCCCGCCGCAGCGGGCGGGCGGGTGGCGGCAGCGGTCGCGGGGCGATGCGGGCGGTCATGGGCAAGCTCTCCACTTCGAACAGTCTAGCATCTCGATTACAGGCGGCAGCCGCTGGCGGTCTGGCCGCCCGGCGTAGCCGCCAGCGCGACGTACTCCCCCAGGTAAACGCTGGAATCCTCGGTTCGGCCCGCCGCCAGGTCGTCGGCCTGCGCCACCACGCAGGCGGCGAGGTCCAGCAGCTGCGCGCGGGCGGCGGCGTCGCTGCCGGCGGCCAGCTGCCCCAGGCGGGCGATGCGGTCCTTGAGCAGCGCCAGCTGGTCGGCGCGCGCCGCCGGATCGGCCCCCTCGGCGGTCTGCAGCAGCACCTCCAGATAGGCGGCGCCGGCCAGCGCCAGGCGCCCAGCCAGTTCCGCCCGCTTGGCCTGCAGGCTCTCCAGCAACGCCTTGTACTGCTTGTGCCCGGCCGAGGCCGGGTCGGGGTTCTTGTCCAGCTGCTTCTGGTAGTCGGCGGCGAAGCCGGCCAGCGCCTGGTCGTTCTTCGCTAGGTCGTAGTAGCTCTTGGCCATGGCGGTGCCGGCCAGCAGCAGCGACTGCAGGGCGCGGGCCTCGGCCTCCTTGCGCGCGCCCTCGCGGCTGCGCAGCGCCAGCAGCGCCGCGCTCAGCCGGTCGCGCGCCTGCAGGTCGGTCAGCTCGGCCGCCACCTGGTCGACCACCGCCAGGGGATCGGCGCCGGCGTCACCCTGGCGGGCGGCCACCAGGTCGCTCCAGTCGCCCTTCAGCGCGGCGATGCGCGCGGCGTCGATCGCCAGCGGCGCGGCGATGGTCAGGCGGAAACCCAGCAGCGGCAGGCGAAGCGCCTGGCCACTGTGCACATCGAAGGGCGGATACTCGGTACGCAGTGCCGAGCGCAGCTGGCTGCCGTTCAACAGGCAGGAGCCGCCGCGCGCCACCAGGCCGCCGACCTGGCCATGCGGCCGGCCGGCCAGCGTGCCGCGATAGGGCTCCAGCATCAGCTCCTCGACATTGCCCAGCAGGTCGTAAAGGCCCAAGGGGTTGGGCTTCAGCAGGCCGATGACCTGCGGCTTGCCCTGGCAGGCTTGGCTCTCCTGCGTCCAGGCATAGCCCGACAGCGGCCCCTGCATGGGGAACAGCGGGGCGCGGAACTCGGCCTCGGTCACCGCGCTGCCGCCGCGGGTGGCGTATTCCCACTCCTCTTCGGTCGGCAGGCGCAGGTAGGCAGTGGTCTCGCCGGCCTTCGGCAGGGCGCCGGGCTGGTTCTGCAGCAGCCATTCGGTCAGGCGCTCGGCGAAGGCCACGGCCTCGAACCAGGAATGCCCGCCGGCGGCGCGGCGCGCGCTGGCGGGCGGAGTGGCGCAATCGCCTGCCATCACCGCCTGCCACTGCGCCTCGTTCACCTCGTACTTGCCCAGCCAGTAGCCGCGCAGCGCGGCGCTGCCGTCCAGCGACAGGCCGCCGGCCAGGTGCGAGAGATGGGCGAACTCGTTGTAGGAGGCCTCGTCGGCGGCGCGACCCATGAAGACCTGCAGGTCGTCGAGCCAGGACGTGCCCGCCGGCGTCGCCACCCAGCGGAAAGCCATGGCGCCGCCGCAGGGCAGCGGCACCAGCAGGTCGCCGGTGGCCGGCTGCGGATTGACCAGGGTCTCGGGCCAAGGCTCGGCGGCCTGGGTGGGTGTGAAGAGCGTACAGAGAACGAGCAACAGCGCCGCCAGAACTCCCTCTCCTGCGAAGCGGGGGAGGGCTGGGGAGGGGGTCTCAACAGGCGAGCCCACCTGGCAACCACCCCCTCCCCAACCCCTCCCCCGCGCTGTGCGCGGGAGAGGGGCTTCCAATCCTGTCCGCCCAAAGCGGAGACTAGACATCACGCAAGCCCTCCGCCGGTTCCACGCGTGAGGCCCGGCGCGCGGCCCAGGCCGCGGCACCGAAAGCCACCAGGAGTGTTACGGCCAAGGCGGCCAGGATATGCCCCGCAGGCAGGCCGGCCAGCCGCTCGCCGGGGATAAGCCCTTGCGCGAACGAGCGATTCACCGCTTCGGCGGCGAGGTAGTAGAGCCCGAGGGCGAGCAGGAAGCCGGCCAGCGCGATCAATCCGGCCTGCAGCAGCGGCAGGGCGGCCAGCGCCCGGCGCGGCAGGCCCAGCAGGCGCAGCAGCGCCAGGGTGCGGCGCTTGCGTTCCACGTCGGTCAGCAGGCTGACCGCCAGCGCCGCGACGTAGCCCAGGCCGCCCAGCCCAGCGATGATGGCGAAGATGCGCGACAGGCTGCGGTTCAGCTGCGTCACGCTGTCGATGTCGCTGGCGCGGGTCACCGTCTCCACCCCCAGGCGGGCGAGCTGGTCGGCCAGCGGCGCCACGGCTTCCAGGCTGGTGGCATAGAGGCGGAAGCGGCTGTAGTGCCGCGAGTCCGGCACCGGTGGCTCGCTCGCACCGGTCCAGCCGTAGGCCTTGACCGCGATGTCGTCGCGATAGTCCTCCAGCGCCTCCAGCAGCGGCGCCGGCACCAGCGCGTTGCGCCCACCCAGGCGGCCGCGCGGCACCACCGCCGCCACCGTGAGGTCGAGGAAGACACGCTCCTCGCGTCCGTTCTTCTGCCGCGTCACGATCAGTCGCAGGCTGTCGCCGGGCTGCCGCGTCAGCCGCTCGGCCAGGTCGGCGGAGAGCGCGATGTCGCTGGGCGCCAGGGTCAGCGCGGCGGGCAGCAGGGGATCGCCGGTGCCGCTGGGGATCAGCTCGGCATCGGCGGTCTGCTGCGGGTTGGCATCGACCGCCGCCAGCAGTGCTGTGGCGGCCAGCGAGCGGGTCTGCGGTACCAGGAAGGCGACGCCGGGCTGCTGCGCCAGCGTGTCCAGGAAGGCGCGGTCATAGTCGCCGTGCAGCGCCACCTTGATCTCGCGATTGGCCGGGTCGGCCAGCAGGCGGGTCAGCAACACGTCGACCACGCCGACCTTCAGCGCCAGTAGCACCAGCAGCGGCGCCAGCACAGCGGCCAGGCCGATGGCGGAGAGCAGCAGGAAGCGCCGCTCGTGGCGCGCCTCGGCCAGCGCCAGGCGCAGGATCAGACGGCGCTTCATGCCGCCTCCACCAGGCGCGCGGTGACCGCGCTGCCGGCCTCGCTGACGGCGAAGCCGGCGACCGGCAGGCCCAGGCGCTGCACCAGCGCGCGGTCGTGCGTCGCCAGCAGCAGCGCGGCGCCGGCATCGCGTGTCGCCGCCACCAGCAGGCCCATCACCACCTCGGCATTGGCCGGGTCGTGCGTGGCCGTCGGCTCGTCGGCCAGCACCAGCGGCGGGCGCGCCGCCAGGGCGCGCGCCACGGCGACGCGTTGGCGCTGTCCGACCGACAGGCGGCTGGGCATTTCGCCCAGCAGCGCCGCGATGCCCAGGCGCCCGGCCAGGTCGGCGATCCAGGCGGCGTCGTGCCGCCCGGCGATCTCCGCCGGCAGGGCGATGTTGCGGCCGGCCGTCAGGAAGGGCAGCAGGCCGCCGGTCTGCAGCACATAGCCCAGCGTCAGGGCGCGGGCGCGGCCCAGCAGGTCCTCTTTGCGCTCGCTCCAGGCGCGGGCCACGTCGAGCCAGCGTTGGCCGCCACCGACCCGCAGGTGGAACAGCGCCGCACGGTCGGGCGCCAGGGCCAATGCCAGCAGGTCGATCAGCGTGGACTTGCCGCAGCCCGAGGGGCCGACCAGCGCCAGCGCGCCGCCCGGCGCCAGTGCCAGGCGCGGCACCTCCAGCGTGAAGGAGCGGTCGTCGCCGGCACGCCGCTTGGCCAGCCGCTCGACCCGCAGCAGCGGCGCGGCGGCCTCGGTCACGGCAGCAGGGCGAGCGGGATGGGATAGACCAGCTCGGCGGTCGGCGCGCCCTGCCACAGCGCGGTCCAGCGCCCGACGTCGTCGTACAGCAGCTGATAGGCCGCCAGCTTGGAGCGGATGCCGGACAGGATCTCGTCCTGCGCCGCGGCGCCCATCGAGGCCCAGCTGGCCTCGTCGATCTGCAGCACCTGGCTGCGGTAGGGCAAGGCGCCAAGGAATTCGTTCAGGAAAGCGCCCAGCGTATCGGCCTGCGCCAGCTGCGCCGGATCCTGCAGGAAGCGCGCCATGGTGGTGCGCAGCAGGCGGAAGAAATCCTGGCTGCTGGTCTGCCGCGCCTCGATGCCTGCGGCGAGCAGTGCCTTCAGCCGTTCCGAGAGGTCGTTGATCTGCGTGCGGTTCAGCAGCACGCGCACCTCGAAGGCCAGGTCGGTGGGATTGTCCATCGCGCGGTCCAGCGTCCAGGCCTCGAACAGGTCGGGCGCCGCGACGCCGCTGGCGCGGCCGAGGTAGGCCAGCTGCATCGCCAGGCCGACCAGCCGGGTGGCCTGCTGCACCTGGGTGCCCGGGGTCGCCGCCGGATCGACCAGGCCGCCGCCCAGCGAGGTATCGACGATGGAGACGATCTGTCCGGTCGCCTCGTCCACCGCCTTGCCGAACTGCGCCACGTCGCCGTTTTCGATCGGGAAGTAGAGCGGCTGGATGCCGGGCCAGGCGGCCAGCGCCTGATACTGCTGCTCGGCCAGCTGGTGATAGGCCTTGCCGGCGTCGGTCCGCAGATGCAGCACCAGGGTGGCGATGCCACGCTCGCGCGCCAGGGCATTGATCTCCGCCGGATTCTTGTGCGTGGCGCCCAGCGGGTCTTCGCCGCTGCGGGTGCCGGCGTCGCTGATGTAGATGACGAAGCGGCCGCCGAAATCGTTCCAGTTGGTCAGGTTCATGGCGGATTCCATGCCGGCCATGCCGTCCTCGCTGAAAGCCTGGGTCGAGGCGGTGGCGGCGCCCAGGCCGGCCAGCGCGGCCTCCAGGTCGGCCGGCGTGGTGTTCTTGCTGGGGGCCAGGATCACCTTGGAGACATAGTCGATGCCGGGCGCCACGCTGGTGTTGTCGCGGAAGGCGACGACGCCGAAGGCCAGCTTGTCGCCGATCGGCGTACCGGCCAGCTCCTTGCTCAGCTTGCGGATGGCATCCTTGACCCGCTCGATGTAGGGATCCATCGACCGCGTGGTGTCGATGACGAAGACCACCGCGGCATTGAAGTCCTGCAGCTTCGCCGAGGGGTCGGGCGGCGGCGCCTGCACCGGGATCGAGGCGATCTTCACCAGGTTGGCCGGGAAGACGCCGCCCAGCAGGTAGTCCTGCGCCTCCAGGATCGGCAGCAGGTAGAGGTTCTCGTTGATGTCGAGGAACAGCTTCGGCTCGACCGAGATAATGCCGCTGCCGGCCGGCGGCGCGCCGGCGTCGGCCGCGGCGATCGCGCTCTCCGCCGCCGCTGAGAGGTTCTCGTCCTCGTAGAAGCGGATGGCGCTCTCCTTGCCATCGAAGAAGAGGTTGCGCAGGCGATAGGCCGGGTTGGAGAAGGCGAGCAGCAGCTGCTGTGACCAGGCGACGGTCTGCTCCGCCGGGATCCAGCCTAGGGTCGGCCCGGCGAAGGGCGCGCCCACCGCCAGCCATTCGGTGCTGCCGACGGCGCGGCGCTGGAAGACATAGAGCACGGCGAAGGGCGGCGGCTGGTCGACCGGTTTGGCGGTGGCATCGGGGTCGACGCGGATCACCGCGCCGGGCCGCGTCAGCACGCGCTGGAAGAGCTGCTCCTTGCCGGGCTGCTTCAGCGGCTCGGCGGCCAGGGCCGCGAGCGGCAGGACCAGGACGAGGAGGGCGAGGAGAACGCTGCGCATATCACCAGCTCCTGTTAAGGCCCCCCTCTCCCGCGAGGGGAGAGGGCAGGTCACTTGCAGAACTCGAACTTCGCCGCCTGCGATGCCAAGTCGTTCTTGCCGTTAAGCCAGCCGCAGAGCGCCCCGATGCGTGGCTTGGCCTCGGCGGCGCCGGCGACATCGGCGCGGCTGTAATACTGCAGCGCCTGGCGCGCGTTGGCCGAGAGGCGCGGCTGCAGCGAGCAGCCCTGTGGCAGCAGCGGGTCGTAGCAGAGGCCGAGCTCGAAGGTCGCGGTGGCATAGCCGCGGGCATCCAGCGCGGCGAACAGCGTCCAGGCCAGGTCACGTTCGCCCGGCTTGCCGCTGACGCCAAGCTGCTCGGCCAGCGCGAAGAGCGCGGCGGCGTCGAGCGCCTTCAGATAGCAGTCGCTGCGCTGATCCAGCGGCAGGCTGGCCGGACAGGCATCGGTCACCGGCTGCTGGCAGGTCAGGATGCCCATCTCGGGCACACCCCATCGGCAGAGCAGCCGCTCGGGCTCCCCGGTCTGCCATTGCCAGACGGCGAGGCCGCCGATGACCAGCAGCACCAGCAGCAGCACCCAGGGCCAGACGCGGCGCCGCCGCTTCGGCAGCGGTGGCGGCTGCGGCGGCCGGTCGGCGGTCAGGAAGGGCGCCGGCGCCGGGGCCGGCGGCGGTGGTTCGGGCTCCGGTTCTGGCGCGGGCTCAGGCTCCGGCGCCGGCGGCGGAACGATGCTCGGCTCGCTGCGCTGCGGCGGCCGGCGGCCGCCAAAGGCGACCTGGCCGCTGCCGCCACCGCCGCCGGGCGACTGCTCCAGGGCTGGCCAGACGATGACCTGGCTTTCCTGCAGCGACGGCAGCGTCACCTCGACCTTGGTCCAGGGCGGGATGCGGTCGACCACCGCGGGGCCGAGCTTGAGGAACAGCGAATTTTCGCTGCGCTCCGGCCCCGCGACGGTGAGCTCGGCACGCGTCGGCTGCCAGCCGGCCGGGCCCAGCCAGGCCTCGGGCTGCAGCCGTCGGATGATCAGGCGGGCGTCGCCCGGCACCTTGCCGGCACCTTGCAGGAACAGCAGCGCGTGACCGCCGCCAGGGACCGAGGTGTCCTGTTGCAGAAGGAAGCGCAGGGCCATGATCAGCCTGCGGCCCCGGCAGCGCTGCCGAGGGTATGGCCGACGTGGCCCAGGGTCTGCAGCAGGCGGCCAAGGCGCGCGTTCTGCTCGATGTCGAGCTGCGCGCCCTCCAGGGTGGCGGCGTTCTCCTCCACCAGCTTCAGGAAGCCGGCCATCCAGTCGACGGCGATCTGGTCGTCGTAGCGCTGCGGTTCGGCCGGCAGGCTCGGCACCTCGCCGCTGGCCACGGTGCGGGTGAAGATCGGCCGCTCCTGGCCGGCGGCGTCCTGTGTCTTCGGCCGCTGCGCCGGGGCAACGCGCTCGAAGCCCAGGCTGGCGACGAAGCGGTTGATCGCCTCGCCGGCGGCCAGCGCGCCGCTCGACATGGCATGGCGCGGCTGCTTCGGCACGCCCTTGGTCTGGCGCAGCCGTTCGCGGATCGACTGGCCCAGCTTCAGCCGTTCGGCCGCCTGCGCCAGCTCGGTCACCAGGTTGGACAGCGTGCCGCCGTCGACCTGCAGGCGGCGCAGCAGCGCCTCGTCGGCGGCAGTCTGCCGCATCTCGTCGATCCAGCCCTCCATCACCGCCGCGGCATAGCGCTCGACGCGGCGCTCACCCGGCGGCGTGGCGGCGGCCGGCGCCGCGGCGCCCTCGCCATTGCCGGTGGCGACGCCGGAGATGCGGCCGAGCAGCCGGCCGCTGGCCTTGGGCTTGGCCGCCGCTTCCGGCTGGCCGGGCTCGCCATCGGCGGTGGCGGCGACCTTGAGATAGAGGTCGGCCAGCTGGTCGGTTTCTACCTGGAAGGCGCCCAGCAGCGTGCCGAAGCGACCCTGTTCGGCCAGCGCCTCCAGCTCGCCCAGACTCTCCAGCGCCAGGGCTAGGCGCTTCTCGCGCTCCTCGGCGATGTCGCCGGAGACGTGGAAGGGCTTCAGCGTCTGCGCCAGCTGGCCCACCAGTTCGGCCAGCCGGGCCGAGACCTGGCGGCGCTTGATGGTCGGATTGCACACCGGGGCCAGGTTCTCCGCCAGCCAGGTGACGCCGCCGTCGTTCAGCCGTAGCCCCTCGTCCCAGGCGCGCTCGGGATCGGCGATGTGCTGCTGCACCAGGGTGGTGGAGAGGTAGAGCGGCTTGATCTCGGCCAGGCGCGCCTGCTTGTGCTCGTGCAGCTTCAGCTCGCGGCGGTCGGGTGAAAAGTCGAACAGGCCCTCGGCATAGGCGTTGGGGCTGCGCAGCCAGTAGGTGTTGTTGAAGGGCTCGCCGGGGTGCCACTCGCCGACCCAGGAGCCGCTGGCGCCGAAGAACTCGGTCAGGCTGTGGCGCAGGCGCGTGTCGAAGGCCAGCGCCGGATCCAGCTTGCCGGCCTTCTCGTCGAACTCGGTATCGAACTTGGTCAGCACGAAGAACAGCAGCGTCTCCTGCTTGGCACGCTCCGCCGGGGTCGAGCCGTGCGTCGCCGCTACCCAGTCCTCGATCATCTTCGGCAGGGTGCGCACCTCCTGGTTGGAGGGGCCGATGCAGAGCAGCATCGAGGAGAGCTCAAGCTCGGCGCAGTAGCGCTCAAAAAGATAAGCGACCTTGCCGCGCAGAAAGCACTTGGGCACCAGCTCGGGATTCTCGGTGACCTGCTTGACGGTGTAGTTCTCGCGCACCCGCGCGCCGGGAAAATCGAGCAGGTCGGTGTGCTCGAAGAAGGGCCAGGGCTGCTTCTGCATCTGGATGCGCAGCTCGGCGATCAGCGCGGTGACCACGGGCCGCGCGATAGCGACCTCACGGCCTGCCGGCGTCTTCACCTGGATGGTGTCGGCGCCCGGCTCGGACAGCGCATAGAGCGTGTTGACGTCGATGATGGAATCGCGCCGCGGCCCCTCGGTCGCTGGTGCGTTGGCATCGCGCAGCGCGGCGATGGGCGCGAAGGCCTCGGGCGCGAAGTCGAGCTGCGCCAGCGCCGCCTGCAGGCGGGTGTAGATCTGCGTGAAGAAGGCGTGGCGGCCCCACAGGAAGGACAGCAGCTTGACCCGCGCGGCGGCCGGCAGGCGTGGCCCCAGGCGCTCCAGCTCGCCCCAGTAGGTCGGGCCAAGCGCCTTGATGAATTCGTGGCCGCGGAAATACTTGTCGGCGTATTCGCGCAGGTCATAGAAGTCGTCGATCGACAGACGGTCGAGCGGCGCCGCCTGCGCCGCGTTGCGCGCCTCGGTCAGGGCGCGCGCCACCTCCTCGGCCGTGGCCGGGCGCTCCTCGTCGTCCTTGAAGTCCGACAGGTAGGTGTTGGTCAGGATCTTCACCACGTCGAGTTCCGACAGCAGGCGGAAGGCGACCGGGAAGCCGGCCGGCGTCGGTGCCTTGCGGATGGTGAAGCGGGTGACCAGGCCGGTGGCCTCGCCGCCGCCCTGCGGGTTGATGTGGCGCACGAAGGACAGGCCGCCGGGAATGCCGTCGAACTCGGCGATCAGATCCTCCTGCCCGCCCTCGGTCGCCTTCGGCCGGGCCAGGGCGGAGATCAGGTAGGACTTGCCGGCCTGGCTGGGGCCGAAGACGCCGACGCACATCGGCCGCTCCGCCGCCAGCGCTAGCTTGCCGGCCGTCACCGTCGCCTTGCGCAGGCGGCGCTCGATCGAGGGGCGCTCAGCGCCGACACGCTCGGCGTTGTCCGCCACCCAGCCGAGGGCCTGGCCGGCCGCCTCCGCCGCCTTGCGGCACTCGCCGCCCAGTTTGCTGTCCAGCTCGTCCATCATCGCTTCCTAGCTCACCACCAGCACGCCGGTGTCCAGCCAATAGCCGGCCTCCGACTTCAGTGTCTGCAGGCGCAGATTCACCACCGTGTTACGTCGCGGTCCGCCCTCGGCGTCCACCACCTCGACGACGCGGAAGTCCTCCAGGCTGGCCTCGCGGTCCTCCTCGCGCTTGGGGTCGCGCCGTTCCAGCGTGACCTTCAGCGGGCGGGGCAGGCGGCTGGCTTCCTCCGGATTGCGGAACTCCAGGTAGTACAGCGGCGTCGCCGTCCAGCGCGCGATCGGCAGCTGGCGGAAGCCGAGGAAGATCGGCGCGAAAAGTTCGATCTCGCAGGGTTTCGCCGGCAGGCCCGGCTGATCCAGGTCGATGTTGGCGAAGAGTTCCTTGCGGATCTGCCCGTTGATTTCCATCTCGCCGATATAGCGCGCGGTGGAGCGCATGCGCAGCCGGTCGGTGCGCAGCGAGAAGGCCTCGAGCTGGCCCTCCGCCACGGCGCAGAGCATGGCGCCGACCGCGGCGGTGGTCTTCGGATCGGCGACGCGCAGCTTGCTGTCGCCGAAGGGATACCACTCGCCGGCGCGATAGCTGTGCATCGGCACCACGCGGTCCGGCGGCACCGGCATGCGCGCCTTGACGAACTCCACCAGCGCCGGCAGGCGCGAGGGGCGGCCGGACAGCAGCACCACGTCGCAGTCGTAGGCGTGCACCACTTCGCAGAGGTCGCTCAGCGCCGCTTCCATCACCGACTCGACGGTCTTGCCGATGGCTTCGGGCACCATGACGATCTCGACGTCGTCCAGGATGAAGGGCGCGCCGACACGCAGCGTCGCCTCGGCCTCCAGGTAGGCACGGGCCTCGGCGGTCGGCGGGTTGCGGCCGGCGAAGCAGTCGCCCAGCCGGCGGGTCACCGGCGGCCCGCCGTTCGGCCCCAGCGCCTCGTACTCGCCGATGATCGCCAGGCCGACCGGCGCCAGCACCTGGGCGACGAAGACGGCGCGCGCCAGACGGGTTTGCTCCGACTGCCCGGCGCGGTCGGCGGCGAAGAGGCGCGACAGGAACTCCTCGGCGTCGTCCAGCCCGGCGGCCTGCAGCGCGCGGGCGATGGCCGGCAGTACATGCGCCTCGACCACTGCCTCCAGCACGTCGTCGCCGGCGACCCGGAAGCCTTCGCGGAAGTTCTGCTGCGGCACCATGGCCCGGTCGCCTTCCAGGCCGTAGGTGATGATCATCAGGTCGGTGGTGCCGCCGCCGATGTCGATGGACGCCACCCGCAACGTCGGGTCTTCCTTGCGGCCGACCCCGCTGTCCGGCCGTGGCTTGCCCATGACCTCGAAGAAGTCGCGCGCCGTGGTCTGCAGCTTCTGGGTGATCTCGGTATAGAGGTAGACCATCTGGGTGCAGCTGGCCTCGTCCCAGTCGACCTTGATCTGCGGGCGCTCGTGCAGCGCGGAGTCAGAGGTGTCCCAGCCCAGCAGCTCCCAGATCAGCGCGATGGCGCCCTCGACCCGGGCCTTGAGGATGCGCTGCTCGGCCAGCGGCGTGGCTGGCGGCAGGGTCAGGATCAGCCGCTTCAGGCGGCGCGGCACGTCGGCGTTCTGTCGCCGCGCGCGGGTGCCCGGCGAATTGATCATCATTAGCGCCTGCAGCAGGATCTCGGCCAGCATGAAGCCGTAGAGCGCTGAGCGGCTGAACAGCGGCAGCACGGCGGACACCGGCGGCAACTCGCCGGGCTTGACCGGCAGGGTGGCGATCACCTCGCCCTCCTCGGTCACCAGCGTGGTCACCGCGCCGCCGATCTCGCCGTCACGCTCCCAATAGGGCGCCTCGGCGGTGTTGAGGCGCCAAGGTTGGCGCGCGCGCCGGGTGTCCCACAGGTAGCGCTTCGGGCTCGACAGTCCGGTGGCGCCCTCGGTGCCCTGGACCTCGCTGGCCAGGCGTGCCGCCTCGGGGCCGACGCGCACCAGGCTGGGCCAGTGGAACAGGTCGGGCCGGCCAGTGCGGATCTGCTCGCGCCCGAAAGCCGGCTTGGCGAACTCCACCCGGCTCTCGAAGGGGTCCTCGGTCAGCAGCCAGGGGCGCGACAGGTCGCGTAGCGCCAGCACATAGGCGTTGCGCATCGAGAAGCTCTCGCCGACCGATTCGAACAGCAGACCGCAGGTGCGGCTGTTGCCGACATCCAGCACCAGGTCGACGTCGATCGGCTTCAAGGTGGCGGCCGAGAGCGTGTCGGCCAACTTCAGGTCGGGGACGCTGATGGCCTCCTTCAGCAGGTCGATCAGCGTGGCGTAGCGCGCCCAGTGCTCGCAGACATAGGGGAAGTCGTCGGGGCTGAGCGGTCGTCCAGGTTTCTGCGCCTGCTTGTAGTCCTTGAAGGCCTCGGTCAGCCACTGCGCCACCCAGGGCAGGTTGAGGAACCAGGCGTTTTCGGCGTGATCGTCGGCGAAGCGGAAGGTGGCGCCGGTGGCGGCGTCTTCCTCGCTCGGCAGGTGATAGGGACGGCCGGCGGTGATCTCCTCCGGCCCGATGGCGGATTGCAGCTTGGTCTCCAGCGCGATCACCACGCGGTGCGTCGGATCGCCGGCGCGCGCCGGGGTGACCGGCTGCACCAGGATGCGGGCCCAGGTGGTGGGTCCCTGGCGGAAGGCATCGCGGCCGTCCGGGCCACGCTCGGCCAGGTGCAGCAGCGGGAAGGGCAGCCACTGGCCGGCGAAGGCCTCGACCGCCTTGGCGGCGGAGACCTTGTAGCTGTCGGCCTCCGGCGCGGTGCGCAGCTGCTTGGTCTCGTCGTCCCAGAACACCGGGTTGCCCTCGGGGTCCTGCGTCAGCTTGCGCAGCAGCACCAGGGGCAGGCCATCGGGGCCCAGCTTGTCGGGCCGCGGCTCTTCCCAGAAGGCTGCCGACAGCCGGGCGTGCGGTGCCAGATCGAAGGCGAAATCCAGGAACTGGATACCGCTCTTCGGCACGATCACGGTCGGCGAGGCATAGCTCGGCAGCTCGTGCACCATGGAACCTCTGGAACTCCTGACGAAACCACGGCCGACCATAGCAGGTTCGGCCTGGACGGTGAGGGGGACCGCTACTGCTGCGGGGCGGGGGTTGGGGTGGTGCCGGGCTTGCCGCCGGGCGCCGTCGTTGGCTTGGTGCATTCGCGGCGCGCCTCGACCGCCTGGATCTCCAGCTGGCGCAGGCGTTCCTTCAGGCTGGCGGCGACCTCGCGCTGCTTCAGCAGCTCCGGCGGCGGGCCGGGGTCGGCCACCGCCTGGCCAGGGCAGAAGGTGATGAAGGGATTGTTGTTGTCCTCTGGGCCGGGGCCTGAGGCGCCGCAGGCCTCCAGCAGCTCGTAGTAGATCGTCACCATGATGATGGCGAAGAGCAACCACAGCGGCAGCGCCCACAGCCAGTAGCCGACGCCGCGCCGTCCACTGGTCGCGGCGGCTGCCACGGGCGCCAGGGCGACGGGCGTCGCGGCCACCGGTGCGGCCTTGGCAGTGGCGCCGCGCATGCTGCCGGACAGCACTGTGCCGCTGGAGGTATCGCGCGTCTGGTCGGCGGCGGCGCCCCAGTTGATCAGCAGCAGCTGCTCGCCGGCCACCAGCACGGCATCGTCGTTCGGCACCGAGACCGCCTGGCGCAGCAGCTCGCCCAGCAGGATGGCCGATTGCTGCTCGCGCTTGGACAGGGCTTCGGCCAGGCCCTGGATACGGGCGCGGCGCTCCTGCAGCTGGGCTCGTGCCGTCTCGGCGGCGGCCGGGTCAAGCGCGCTCAGCGGCTGCGCCGTGCTGTCGATCTCCGCGTACCAGTCGATGCGGCCCTTGGCGTTGTCGAAGGCCGGCTCGGCCAGCAGGCGGGCGTAGTCTTCGCCCAGGCTCGACTTCAGGTACTGGCGGATCTGCTGGAAGTTGCGCACCGCGAAGGTGCCGCCGCTGCCCAGCAGGCGCAGCTGGCCCTGCGGGGTGGAGGCGACGAGGCGCTTGTCGGCCATGCCGCCGCTACTCCTGCTTCGCGGTGGCGGTGACGGCGGTGGGATTGCAGGCGCCGGCGCTGCTCTGGGGCGTGACGCCGTTGGCCTTGAGGAAGCCCAGCAGATCGCTGCTGGAGAGCGCGTAGTTGATGTGCGCCGCGGTCTGGTCGCCCTGCACGAAGGTGTTCACCCCGACGACGCGGCCGCAGAGGTCGACCAGTGGCCCACCGGAATTGCCGGGCGAGACCTGCGCCGAATGGATCACCAGCGGCACGGCGCCGCCGGACTGCACCACGGTGACGATGCCCTGGGTCAGCACTAGGCTGGGTACGGCGCTGCCGTCGCCCTTGATCAGGCGCTGGTAGTCGGCGTCGGAGGACAGCAGCATGCCAGGAAAGCCGGCGGCCACCACGCTGGTCAGGCGCTCCGGCCCGGCGCCCTGGTCGGCCAGGGCCAACGCTGGCAGGGCCTGCGCGCCCTCGACCGCCAGCAGGGCATAGTCCTCCTGTCCCAGTTCGCTCGACGGCGTGATGGCCAGCACCTTGGCGGGCTGCGCGCCGCCGATGCTGGGATTGACCACCCAGAGCTCGCTGGCGCCCTCGACCACATGGCGGTTGGTAACCACCTGGCCGGGGGCGACAGCGAAACCGCTGCCGGTGCCGTAGCCGTTGTTGCCGGGATAGAGCGCGATCACCAGCGCCACGCTCTTGTCGAGCAGCTGAGGCAGCGGCAGGGCCGCGCCGCCGGCGGCTGGCACGGCCTCGGCCTGCTGCGGGGTCAGGATCTCCGGCAGGCTGCCCTGGGTGCCGGGGGCGGGTGCCGGGGTGGTGC
>JBBQBI010000008.1:0-178182 GCA_038363005.1 Rhodospirillales bacterium | reverse complement strand
GCTCCCCCCCCCCCCCCGCCCCCCCCCCACCTCACCACTCCCCGCGGGGGCCGCGCCCGGGGGGCCCCCCCCGCCCCTGGTAACTGTCGCCGGATCAGATGTTGAGCTGCTTCAGGAAGTCGGCGACCGCGGCCTCGGCGGCGGCGACCTCCTTGCGCTTGGCTTCGGCACTGGCGCGCAGCTTAGCCAGCTCGTCCTCTTCCTGGCCCAGCTGCTCCAGGTAGCGCCGCTGCAGGTCGCTTTCCGCCGGCACCGACTGCAGGTTCTGCCGGATGCGACCCTGGTCGGCGATGATCTGGTTGGTGCGCGCCTCCAGCACCTGCAGTTCACGCCGGCGATCGGCCAGGTCGCCGCGCAGGTTGACCAGCAGGGCCAGCTGCGCCTTCACCGGCTCCGGTACGAAGATGGCGTCGACGTAGTAGTTCAAGGTGCCGTCGTCGATCGAGGTCAGGTAGACCGCCTGCGAGATCGGCCGCTCGAAGCTGAAGGTGAAGCTGCGCTTCTCGCCGGCGGGCACCTCGACCAGCGCCCGATAGTTCTCGGGTGTGGTCTCCAGCTGGTCCTCCTTGGGCTCGGTCAGGGTCCAGCCGCTCCAGCGCGGATGCTGCAGCAGCACGACGCGGTCTTCCTTGGCGGCACCGGTGATTTCGTAGACGTCGCTGGCCTGCTCCTTGCTGATCAGCATCATCACGCCATTCACCACCTTGACCTGGGTGACGGTCTGCTTGCTCGCGTTGTCCTGGCGGATGGTGATCTTCTGGTCCAGGGCATAGGACACCAGGCGGGTCTCACCCGCCGGCAGCGCCGCCAGGCGGGCATCGCCGACGAAGGCCACGCTGCCCTTGGCATCGCGCTCATAGAGCGTGATGACACCCGGCGGCAGGCCGGTCTCGCCGTCGTTCTCCAGGATCACCGTCGCCAGCGGGTGGGTCGGATGGGTGTTGGGGTCGAAGAAAGCCACGCGCTCGGCCGGGATGGCGCGGCTGGCGAAGGGCACCAGCAACGAGTGGCCGCTCTCTACCGTCACCGGCTCGGGGAAGGTGAAGATCACCTGGGTCGTCGCTTCGTTCGAGGCCGCGGCGATGATGGTGGCCTCCTCCGGCTGCGGGGCCATGGTGCCGCTGCCGTTGGCCTCGGCATAGTAGGGCGCGCTGGCGGCCGGCGCCGGCGCCACCTGGTCGCGCGCGCGGCCGTCGTAGTCGTCCTCGCTCTTGGCGTAACCGCCGGTCAGGTCGCCGGCCAGCTGCTGCTCCTGGTCGACCGGCGGCAGCACGCGGCCCAGCACCTCGACCGGGATCTCCGGCCGCTCGACGTAGTAGGTGGTGTAGAGCGCCTGGCGGAAGGTCACCGGGTTGCCCGAGACCAGGGTCAGCTCGACCGCGTTCCAGTCCTCGCCGCTCATGTTCTCCAGCACCGCCCAGCCCTGCAGATCGGCGGTCTTGGCGCCCGGCGTCGAATCCAGCGTCAGGCGATAGCTGGTCTTCCACAGCGGCGCCTCGACGACATAGGCGACATAGACCGTGCGCTCGCCCTTGCCGAAGGTCTGTAGCTGCAAGGTGCGCTCGTCGCGCGCGCCGTGCTCGGCCATCGCCATCAGCGCCTTGTCCACCGCGGCCTGCAGCGCCGGATCGCTGAAGGTCAGGCTGTCGGCATCCTCCAGCAGGAACTGGCTGACGCCGGCGGCGGTCATCAGGCTGACGCGGGTGCGCGTCACCAGGCCGCCGTTGTTGGGCAGCTGCACCTGCTCGCTGGTGACAGAAAGGATGCGGCCCTTCAGCGTGCGCGCGCCGGTGACCTCGATCTCGGCGCCGCGCAGCGCATCCAGCAGCGCCACCGGCGAGGACAGCGCGCCCTGGTCGAACGGCAGGTCGCGGAACACGTCGCTCAGCGGCTGCCGCCCGGGCAGGCTGACCGCGCCGACCCCGCCGTCGCTGTCATAGACCACCAGCGACTTCATCACGTCGTCGACCTGGTCCAGGCGCACCGGCAGCTCCAGCACCTCGTCGCCGCTCACCTTGGCCTCGTACTCGAAATAGCCGACGCCGCCGGTGGACAGCATGACGCGCTTCAGCGTCAGTTCGGCCGCCATGGCGGCATCGGGCAGCAGCCAGACGGCAGCGACGGTGAGCAGCAGACGATGCTTCAACATGGAACCCCCGGGGGCGTTGGTTGCAGAGGAATGGTTGTATAACGCGGCAAGCCTAGCATGGGGTCCTTGGCGACGGCGCGGCCGAATCATGACGCTGGCAAGGCGGCATGGCCTTCTGTCGCCTGGCGTTTACCTCTAGTATCAAGCTCGCGGGTCCCCACCTGAGGCGCTGGCCCGCATGACGGAGCAGGCATGACGTCGAACCGGTTCTGGCGCTTTCCCGAAGTTTTCGGCTACGAGATCGCCGGCTCGGATGAGCCGATCGAGCGGCTGCCGGCTGACCGCGCCACGGTCTACCGCATCCTCGATTCGCATGGTGTCGCGCAGATCGGCTACAGCAGCAAGGCCGGCCCCAAGGTCTATGACAGCGTCTATTGGCGGCACGGCAACCTGCTGTGCTGGGACGCCGCCGACGCCGCCGAGATCCTCGACGAAGCCGGCGGCACGCCGGTGATCTGCTTCGGCCTGGTGCCGCGCGGCGGGTTGCAGGTGCCGACCCCCGGCGTGCAGGCCGCGATCCCCGTGCGGCTGCACTGCCGCTCGCTCTTCGCCCTCGCCGTCGCGCTGCCGCTGCCGCAGGGCGTCAGCAAGGACCAGGTGCTGGCCACCTTCGCCAAGCGCAACGGCGGGCACATTTGGGACAAGCTGACCGACAAGACCCGTGGCGCGCTGCGCGCCGGGCGCATCCTGACCATCGACCTGGACCGCATCTCGGCCGAGCTGCAGGAACAGCCCTTCATCGAGCAGGACGAGGCCGAATTCCTGCTCGACCTGGAGGAAGGCATCGTGCCGGTGCGCATCGAGGCCGACATCGGCGCCGCCGCCTGGCGCCAGGTGAACTAGCCGGCCGGCCGCTGTCACGGCTGCCTTGCAGCCGCGGCACTCGCGCCGCGGTCCCGCTTGCGGCAGTGTCGCGCCGCCATGACGACCGCCCGCGCCACCACAGACACCGCCAGCCCGCTGCTCATCCGCCTGATGCCGGCGGTCTTCGTGCTGCTCTGGTCGACCGGCTTCGTCGGCGCCAAGTTCGGTCTGCCTTATGCGCCGCCGCTGACCTTCCTGGCCATCCGCTTCGGCGTCGTCGCCCTGCTGCTGCTGGGCTGGATCACCGTGGCGCGCAGCCCCTGGCCGGCGCGGGCACAGGTGAAGCATATCGTCGTCGTCGGCTTCCTGCTGCATTCGGTCTACCTGAGCGGCGTCTTCGTCGCCATCTCCTGGGGGCTGGAGGCCGGTACCTCGGCGCTCATCGTCTCGGTGCAGCCGCTGCTGGTCGCTGCGCTGGCCGGCCCGCTGCTGGGCGAACGCGTGACGGCGCGGCAGTGGCTGGGCCTAGCGCTGGGCCTGGGCGGCGTCGCCCTGGTGGTCTGGCGCAAGGCCGGGCTGGACGATGCCGCGCTAGGCGGCGCCGCGCTCTGCCTGGTCTCGCTGCTCGCCATCACCAGCGCGGTGCTCTACCAGAAGCGCTTCCTTGGGAAGATGCCGCTGGTCACCGGCAACGCCCTGCAGTTCTGCGTCGCCGCCGTGACCACCACGGCCGTCGCGCTGTGGCTGGAGGACAACCGCGTCGTCTGGGATTGGCACTTCCTCTTCGCGATGGGCTGGCTGGTGGTGGTGCTGTCGCTGGGCGCCATGGCGCTCTTCGTGCTGCTGATGCGGCGCGGCGCGGCTTCCAAGGTCTCCAGCCTGTTCTTCCTGGTGCCGCCGACCGCCGCGCTGATGGCCTGGCCGCTGTTCGGCGAGACGCTGCACGGCCTGGAGCTCGCCGGCATGGCCCTGGTGGTCTGCGGCGTGGCGCTGGTCAACCTGAAGCGCGGCTAGGCGGCGTCAGAAGTCGCTGACGATGCCCTTGCGCTCCCAGTCGCCGTAGCGCGTCGGCTCAGGGCCTTCGGGGCCGCCGATCTCGGGCACCTTGCCGTGCTTGTCGGGGCCATCCTTGTCGGGCAGCGCGGCGGCGGCTTGGTCCAGCGCCGTCTTGGGCACCGGCTTGACCGCTTTGGCCGGCTGCGCGGCGGCCGGTCGGGCTGACTTGGGCTTGTGGCTGACGAAGAGGCGCATGCCCTGGATATGACATCGCAGAGGCCCTGCGCCAAGTCTTGCAGCCAGACCAATCCGCAACCATTTCTCCGACCGAAGGAGTCACCGCATTCCATGAACCTAGTCCGCACCACCTTTCTGCTCGCCCTGTTGACCGCGCTCTTCGTCGGCGCCGGCTACCTGGTCGGCGGCAGCGGCGGCATGGTCATCGCCTTCCTGCTGGCGGCGGGCATGAACCTCTTCGCCTACTGGAACAGCGACAAGATGGTGCTGCGCTACTATCGCGCCCGCGAGGTCACCGAGGCCGAGCAGCCCGCCTTTGTGCGCATCATCCGCCAGCTGGCCGAACGCGCCCGTCTGCCCATGCCGCGCGTCTATATCGTCGACAACGACCAGCCCAATGCCTTCGCCACCGGCCGCAACCCGCGGAACGCGGCGGTCTGCGCCACCACCGGGCTGCTGCGGCGTCTCAGCCCGGAAGAAGTCGCCGGCGTCATGGCGCACGAGCTGGCGCATGTGCAGCACCGCGACACCCTGACCATGACCATCACCGCGACCTTGGCCGGGGCGATCTCCATGCTGGCCAACTTCGCCTTCTTCTTCGGCGGCAACGGTAACCGCAGCAATCCGCTGGGCGTGCTGCTGGTGGCGATCCTGGCGCCCTTGGCCGCCATGCTGGTGCAGATGGCGGTCAGCCGCGGCCGCGAGTACGAGGCCGATCGCCAGGGCGCACTGACCTGCGGCAATCCGCTGTGGCTGGCCTCGGCGCTGGGCAAGATCTCGAGCGGCGCGGCGCGCATCGACAACTTGGCGGCCGAGCGCAATCCGGCGACCGCCCACCTCTTCATCGTCAACCCGCTGCACGGCCGCGGCCGCGACAGCCTCTTCGCCACCCACCCGGCGGTGGAGAACCGCATCGCCCGGCTGCAGGCCATGGCGGGCACCATGCGGCCCGGTGCCTCGATGGCGGCGCCAGCGCGCGGGCCCTGGGGCTGACGGGCGTTTCGCCTTCCCTGCGCCGCGTGCTAGACCGCGCGCCATGAGTGAAGGACTTGCCGCGCGCCGCGTCGCGCTGGATCTCGCGCTGGCAGTGCTGGAGCGCGGTCGGCTGCTGGACGAGGCGCTGGATGCCAACAGCGACTTCCCGCGGCTGCCGCCGCGCGATCGCGGCTTCGTGCGCCTGCTGCTGGCGACGTTGCTGCGCCGCCTGCCGGAGGTCGAGGCCGCGCTGGCGCCGTTGCTCGACAAGCCGCTGCCGCGCAAGGCGCCGCGCACCCGCCTGACCCTGGCGCTGGGCGCCGTGCAGCTGCTGCACCTGGGCACCCCGCCGCATGCCGCGGTCTCCACCGCGGTGGAGCTGCTGGGCGCCAAGGAGTCCGGCTTTCGCGGCCTGGTGAACGCCGTGCTGCGGCGCCTGGCGCGCGAGGGCAAGGCGCTGGCGCCCGACGCCGCGGCGCGGCTCAACACCCCCAAGTGGCTATGGAACAGCTGGGTCGCCGCCTATGGCGAGGCCACTGCGCTGGCCATCGCCATCCAGCACCTGGCCGATCCGCCTCTCGACCTGACGCTGCGCGACCTGGCCGAGGCCGCCGCGCTGGCGGCGGCGCTGGGCGCCACGCTACTGCCGACCGGCAGCCTGCGCCTGCCGCCCGGCGCGGGCGAGATCACCCGCCTGCCCGGCTTCGCCGAGGGTCGCTGGTGGGTGCAGGACGCCGCCGCCGCGCTGCCGGCGGGGCTGCTCGGCCCGGTCGCCGGCAAGAGAGTCGCCGACCTCTGCGCCGCGCCCGGTGGCAAGACGCTGCAACTCGCCGCCGCCGGCGCCCGGGTTACCGCGCTGGACCTGTCGGCCGAGCGCCTGGCCAGGGTGCGCGAGAACCTGCAGCGCACCGGCTTGAAGGCCGAGCTGGCGGCCGCCGACCTGCTCGACTGGCAGCCGGGGCGACGCTTCGACGCGGTGCTGCTGGACGCGCCTTGCAGCGCCACCGGCACCCTGCGACGCCATCCCGACCTGGCGCGCCACAAGCAGGCCGGCCAGGTCGGTGAGCTGGCGGCCCTGCAGTCGCGCCTGCTGCTGGCCGCCGCCGAGCTGGTGGCGCCGGGTGGCACCCTGGTCTACGCGGTCTGCTCGCTGGAGCCGGTGGAGGGACCGCAGCGTATCGAGCAGTTCCTGGCCGCGCGGCCCGACTTCAGCCGCCAGCCGCTGGCGGCGACGGCGGTGGGCGGCATGGCCGAGTTGCTTACCCCGGACGGCGACCTGCGCACCCTGCCCTGCCATCTGGCCGAACAAGGTGGCATGGACGGCTTCTATGCCTGCCGCCTGCTGCGAGCGGGCGCCGCTTGAGGGCTGCGGCCCGCTTCTGATAAGGGAAGGCATGCCGGCCTCCCATCCCGTGAAGATCGCCCCCTCCATCCTCTCCGCCGACTTCGCTCGCCTGGGCGAGGAGGTCGCGGCGATCGATGCCGCCGGCGGCGACTACATCCATATCGACGTGATGGACGGGCACTTCGTGCCCAACATCACCCTGGGGCCGATGATCGTTAAGGCGCTGCGCCGCTGCACCGCCAAGCCCTTCGACGTGCACCTGATGATCAGCCCGGTCGACCCCTATGTGGCGGCCTATGCCGAGGCCGGGGCCGACATCATCTCGTTCCACCCGGAGGCCGGGCCGCACGTCCACCGCACCATCCAGCTGATCCGCTCGCTGGGCAAGAAGCCCGGCCTGGTGCTCAACCCGGCGACACCGCTGGCGCTGGTCGAGCCGGTGCTCGACGAGCTCGACCTGGTCCTGGTGATGAGCGTGAACCCGGGCTTCGGCGGCCAGGCCTTCATCGCCTCGCAGCTGCGCAAGATCGAGGCGCTGCGCCAGCGCATCGACGCCAGCGGTCGCGCCGTCGACCTGGAGGTCGATGGCGGCATCAACCTGGAGACCGCGCGGCAGGCCATCGCCGCCGGGGCCGACGTGCTGGTGGCCGGCACAGCCTCGTTCCAGGGTGGCGCCGCGCACTACGCCGAGAACATTCGCCGCCTGCGCCAAGGATAGCCATGGCCGACGCCCTGCAGGCCCGCGCCCCGCTGTCTGACGACGAGCGGCCGCGCGGACGTCTTATGGAGCTGCTGCGCCTGCCGCGCCGCCAGGCGCTGGAGCGGGTTGGCTATCTGTTGCGCCAGCCGCTCTACACCCTGACGCCGCCGGCCTGGCTGTCCGCCGGCAGCCGGACCCGCGCACCGGTCGCGCTGGTGCCGGATTCCTGGCCCGGCAACGCCGCCATCGGCCAGGAGATCGCCGCCGGTCGCTTCCCGCTGCTGGGGCGTACTCTGGCCGAGCCGATGCCGCCCTTCCGCCCGGTCGGCGCCGACGAGCGCTGGACCCGCGCGCTGAACGGCTTCGCCTGGCTGCGCCACCTGCGCGCCGCTGGTGGCGACCAGGCGCGCCGCGCCGCGCGCGACCTGGTGGCGCTGTGGATCGAGCGCGAGGGGCGCTGGTCCAGCCAGGCCTGGGCGCCGGCGGTGCTGGGCGAACGCCTGGGCGCCTGGCTCGGTCACTACGAATTCTATGCCGTCTCGGCCGAGGTCACCTTCCGCCAGCGGCTACTGACCTCCATCGTCCGCCAGGCGCGGCACCTGGCGCGGGTGCTGCCGGCCGGGCTCAGCGGCGCCGCGCTGATCCAGGCGATCAAGGGCCTGGCCTATGCCGGCGCCGCCTGCGAGGAGGGCGGTCCCTGGCTGCGCAAGGCCATCCTGCTGCTGGCGCGCGAGCTGCCGCACCAGGTGCTGCCCGATGGCGGCCACGTGGAGCGCGCGCCCTCGACCCAGTTGGCGGTGCTGCGCGACCTGATCGACCTGCGCGCCGTGCTGCACGCGGCCGCTGAGAGCAAGGGCATCGAACCGCCGTCGGCGCTGGCCGACGCCATCGAGCAGATGGCACCGACGCTGCGCCTGCTGCAGCACGGCGACGGCGCGCTGGCGCTGTTCAACGGCGGCGACGAGGGCGATCCCGTCACCGTCGACCTGGTGCTGCAGCGCGCCAGCGGCCGCCTGCGCCCGCTGATGTCGGCGCCGCAGACCGGCTTCCAGCGCCTGCAGGCCGGCCGCCTGGTGGTGGTGGTGGACGCCGGTGGCCCGCCGCCCGCCGGGCTGGATCTGGCGGCGCACGCCGGCGCCCTGGCCTTCGAGGTCTCGGTCGGGCGCGAGCGCCTGGTGGTGAACTGCGGCGCGCACCCGGGCGACCCGGTGTGGCGCAAGGTGCAGCGCGCCACCGCGGCGCATTCCACGCTGACCCTGGCCGACCACAACTCCAGCGCCGTGCTGGCGCAGGGCCTGGGCCGCCGTCCCGAGGCGGTGGCCTGCCGGCGCGACGAGGCCGACGGCAATGCCTGGCTCGACATGAGCCAGGACGGCTGGCGGCCGCGCCATGGCGTGGTGCACCACCGCAAGCTCTACCTCGACAAGTCGGGCGATGACCTGCGCGGCGAGGAGCGGCTTGAAGGCGGTCACGGCGGCCTCTCCTTCGCACTGCGCTTCCACCTGCATCCCGACGTGCGGGCGACCTTGGCGCAGGGCAACGACGCGGCGCTGCTGCGCCTGCCCAAGGGCGACGGTTGGCGGCTGCGGGCCAAGGGCGGCGAGGTGACGCTTGAGCCCTCGGTCTACCTCGGCCTCGCCGGCGAAGTGCGGCGCAGCCAGCAGGTCGTGGTCAGCGGCGTCACCCGGACCGGCGAGACTCTGGTCCGCTGGGCCCTGCAGCGCGAGAGCCGGAGCAAGCGGTGAGGGGGTCGAACGACGCACCCTGCGTGCTGCTCCCTCTCCCCTTGAGGGAGAGGGTGGCGCGCGCAGCGCGCGGGGTGAGGGGGGGCGGTGCGGCTCCCGCCTCTTGCACCAACCGACCCCCCTCACCCCGACCCTCTCCCTCAAGGGGAGAGGGAGGACTGCGGGAGCGCGGCTGATGCACCCCGTCGCCCTGCTCCTGCTGCCCGCCTTCGTCACGCTCGTCGTCGCGCTGCTGCACTGGCCGCTGCGGGCGATCCTGCTGCGCCGCGCCGTGCTTGACCTGCCGAACGAGCGCTCGAGCCATGTCTTGCCGACGCCGCGCGGCGCCGGCCTGGTGCTGGTGCCGGTGGTGCTGCTGCTGTGGGGCGCCCTGGCGCGGCACGGCGCGCTGCCGGGCCAGGCCGGCATCGTGCTGTTGGCGGCGCTGGCGCTGCTGCTGCTGTCCTTCCTGGACGACCTGCGCGGCCTGCCGGCTGGGCTGCGCTTCGGGTTGCATGCGCTGGCCGTGGTGGCCGGGCTCTGGGCCCTGCCGGACGGCTGGAGCCTGACCCAGGGCCTGCTGCCGCATTGGGCCGAGCTGCTGCTCGCCGGCTTCGCCTGGCTCTGGTTTCTCGAGCTCACTAACTTCATGGACGGCATCGACGGCATCAGCGGTGTCGAGCTAGGCAGCATCGCCGTCGGCCTGGTGCTGCTGGCGGCGCTCGGCCAGCTGGCGCCGGGCCAGGGACTGGCGGCGCTGCTGCTGCTGGCGGCGATCCTGGGCTTCCTGGCCTGGAACTGGGCGCCGGCGGCGATCTTCCTGGGCGATGTCGGTTCGGTGCCGCTGGGTTTCCTGGTCGGCTGGCTGCTGCTGCTGGCCTGCGGCCAGGGCCTCTGGCCGGTGGCGCTGCTGCTGCCCGGCTACTACTGGGCCGACGCCACGCTGACGCTGCTGAAGCGTGCCAAGCGGGGCGAGAAGATCTGGCAGGCGCACCGCAGCCACTTCTATCAGCGCGCCCTGGCCTCGCTGAGCCACGGCCAGGTGGCCGGCGCTATCCTGCTGGCCAACCTGCTGCTGCTGGGCGCCGCGCTGCTGGCCAGCGGCGGGCACCCCTGGATCGGCCTGGTGCTGGGCCTGGCGATCGTCGGCGGCCTGCTGCTCTGGCTCGCCCGCCGGGCGCGGCGGGTCTAGACTGCCGTCCTATGCGGCTCTTCTCCCGTTCCTCGCGCGCGGCGATCGCCTTCCTGCACGACCTGGTCATGGTCGCGGCGGCCTGGATCGGCGCGCTGGTGCTGCGGCTGGGTGACGGCGCCTGGATCCGGCTGGAAAACGGCCTCTGGCTGCCCGGGCTGATCTTCGTCGCGGTGGCGGCGCTGGTGTTCCTGGCCACCGGGCTCTATCGCGGCATCTGGCGCTATGCCTCGCTCTCCGACCTGGTGGCCATCGTCAAGGCGGCCAGCTTCGCCGTGCTGCTGTTCCTGCCGGTGACCTTCCTGGTCAACCGGCTGGAAGCGGTGCCGCGCTCGGCCTACGTCATCGCCTGGTTCCTGCTGGTGACGCTGCTGGCGGCCGGTCGCGTCGGCTACCGCGTCTACAAGGACCACGGCTTGCGCCACCTTTTCGAGCGCACCTCGGGCCGCCGCGTGCCGGTGCTGCTGATCGGCGCCGGCGACGAGGCCGAGGTCTTCGTGCGCGAGATGGGCCGCGCCCGCGACGCCCCCTATGAGGTGCTGGCGCTGATCGACGACAAGGGCGGGCGGGTCGGCCGCTCGATCCATGGCATTCCGGTGCTGGGGCCGCTGGCGCGGCTCGACCAGTTGCTGGCCGAGGTGGCCGACCGCGATCGCCGGCCGCAGCGCCTGATCCTCACCCGCCGCCTGCCGCGCGCACTCCTGGAACAGCTTTTGGCGCTGGCCGAGCAGCATGGCATGACGCTGGCCAGCCTGCCGCGCCTGACCGACCTGGCCAGCGGCGACCCCAGCGCGCTGGAGGTGCGGCCGATCGCCATCGAGGACCTGCTGGGCCGGCCGCAGGCGACGCTGGACCGGCCGGCGATGCGCCGCCTGGTGGCCGGGCGCCGCGTGCTGGTGACCGGCGCCGGCGGCTCGATCGGCAGCGAGCTCTGTCGCCAGCTGGCGGCGCTGGAGCCGGCCGAGCTGGCGCTCTTTGAGGCCTCGGAATTCAACCTCTACCAGATCGACCGCGAGTTGGCGGAGCGCTGGCCCGGCCTGGCGCGCCACGCCCTGCTGGGCGACGTGCGCGACGCCGGGCGCCTGGCGGAGGTCTTCGCCACGCAGCGCCCGGAGCTGGTGTTCCACGCCGCCGCGCTGAAGCACGTGCCGCTGGTCGAGGAGAACCCGCTGGAGGGCATCCTGACCAACGTCGTCGGCACCCGCCAGGTGGCCGAGGCCTGCCGCGCCAACGGCGTCGACGCCATGGTGCTGATCTCCACCGACAAGGCGGTCAATCCCTCCTCCATCATGGGCGCCACCAAGCGCCTGGCGGAGAGCTGGTGCCAAGCGCTCGACCTGGCGGAGCGCCGCAAGGGCGGCACGCGCTTCGTCACCCTGCGCTTCGGCAACGTGCTGGGCTCCACCGGCTCGGTGGTGCCGCTGTTCCAGGCGCAGCTCGCCGCCGGTGGGCCGCTGACCGTCACCCACCCCGAGGTCACGCGCTACTTCATGACCATCCGTGAGGCGGTGGAGCTGGTGCTGCAGGCCTCGGTGCTCGGCCTCGCCGGCAGCGAGGAGGCCGGCAGCATCCACGTTCTCGACATGGGCGAGCCGATCCGCATCGTCGATCTGGCGCGGCAGATGATCCGCCTGGCCGGCCTGACGCCGGGCAAGGACGTGGAGATCGTCTTCACCGGATTGCGCCCCGGCGAGAAGCTGACCGAGGAGCTGTTCCACGACCAGGAGCCGCTGGCGCCGACCAGCCATCCCAGCCTGCGCCTGGCGGCGCCGCGTGTCGCCAACCCCGAGCTGCTGGCGCGTGGGCTGGACGAGCTGGCCGCTGCGGCCCTGCGCCGCGACCCGGTCGAGGCACTGCGGCTTCTCGCCCGCCTCGTGCCGGAGTATCAAGGCGGCCCGGTGGCCGGCCAGGCCGCCCAGCTCTAGACCCTCGGGGGAGATCCTTGCCGATGCAAAGCGCCGATCAGCCGCTCGTCGTCCGCCGCGCCCTGCTCTCGGTCTCCGACAAGAGCGGCCTGGTGGAGCTGGCGCAGGGCCTGGCGGCGGCTGGGGTCGAGCTGATCTCCACCGGCGGCACGGCGAAGACGCTGGCGGCCGCCGGCCTGGCGGTACGCGAGGTGGCCCAGGTCACCGGCTTTCCGGAGATCATGGACGGCCGGGTGAAGACGCTGCACCCGGCGATCCACGGCGGCCTGCTGGCGCGGCGCGACAAGCCCGAGCACCTGGCGGCGCTGCAAGCGCACGGCATCGCCGGCATCGAGTTGCTGGTGACCAACCTCTATCCCTTCGAGGCGACCCTGGCGAAGGGCGCCGACTTCGCCACCTGTGTCGAGAATATCGACATCGGCGGCCCGGCCATGACCCGCGCGGCGGCGAAGAACCACGACTTCGTAGCGGTGCTGAGCGACCCGGCCGACTATGCCGCCGTGCTGGCCGAGCTGACCGCCGGCGGCATTGCCGCGGCGACGCGTCGGCGTCTTGCCGCCAAGGCCTTCGCCATGACGGCGGGCTACGACAGCGCGATTGCCGCCTGGTTGGCGCGTGAGACCGGCGAGGCCCTGCCGGTGCGCTTCGCACTGGCCGGGCGCCGGCAGCAGGCGCTGCGCTATGGCGAGAACCCGCACCAGCAGGCGGCGCTCTACCTGACTGGCGAGCAGCGCCCCGGCGTCGCCACGGCGCGCCAGCTGCAGGGCAAGGAGCTCTCCTACAACAACCTGGCCGACGCCGACGCGGCGCTGGAGTGCGTGGCGGAGTTCGACGGCCCCGCCGTGGTCATCGTCAAGCACGCCAACCCCTGCGGCGTCGCCTCGGCCGCGTCGGTGGGCGAGGCCTACGCCCGGGCGCTGGCCTGCGATCCCGTCTCGGCCTTCGGCGGCATCGTCGCGTTGAACCGCGAACTCGACGCGGCGACGGCGACCGAGATCGCCAGGCTCTTCACCGAGGTCATCATCGCGCCGGCTGTCTCCGCGGAGGCAGCGTCCATCATCGCCGCGAAGAAGAACCTGCGGCTGCTGGTCACCGAGGGGTTACCCGATCCCGCCGCGCCCGGCCTGCTGGTGAAGCCGGTGGCCGGCGGCTTTCTCCTCCAGTCGCGCGATGCGGGGCGGGTCGAGCAGTCGAAGCTCAAGGTGGTGACGCAGCGCGCGCCGACGCCGGCCGAACTGGCCGACCTGGTCTTTGCCTTCCGGGTGGCGAAGCACGTTAAATCCAACGCCATTGTCTATGCGCGCGGCAGCGCCACGGTCGGCATCGGCGCCGGGCAGATGAGCCGCGTCGACAGCGCCCGCATCGCCGCCTGGAAGGCTGAGGCCGCCTTCGGCGCTACCGGCGCCAAGGGCTCGGTCATGGCGTCCGAGGCCTTCCTGCCTTTCGCCGACGGCCTGCAGGCCGCCATCGACGCCGGCTGCACCGCGGTGATCCAGCCAGGCGGCAGCCTGCGCGACGAAGAGGTCATCGCCGCCGCCGACAAGCAGGGCCTGGCGATGGTCTTCACCGGCATCCGGCACTTCCGGCACTGAGGTCTGTCTTTCTGTTGTCATCCCGGCCGCAGCGAAGCGGAGAGCCGGGACCCAGGGGATTGAGCCCGCTGGGACGAGGCCGGCCTCCTGGGTCCCGGATCGGCGGCGGCTGCGCCGCCTTGTCCGGGATGACAACTTTGCTCACCGCAGCAGCAGATGCAGGCCCAGCCCGAGCAGCGCCAGGAAGAAGCAGCGGCGGAAGACTGTCGGTGACAAGCGCCGGCGCAGCGCCTGGCCCAGTGCCATGCCTGCCAGCGCTGGTGGCAGCGCCAGGGCGGAGAGGCCGAGCAGCGGCGCCGTGAGCTCGCCCTGGCTGGCCAGCGCGCCGGCCAGCGCCAAGGTGGCGACCGAGAAGCCGAGACCCAGCGCCTGCACGAAGGCCTCGCGCTCCAGCTTCAGCGCTTGCAGGTAGGGCACCAGCGGCAGCACGAAGACGCCGGTGGCGGCGGTGACCAGCCCGGTGGCCAGGCCGGCCGGCAGGGCGAGCCCGCGCCGCCAGGCTTCGGGCAGGGCGAAGGCTGGTGTCGCCAGCCCGAGCAGCGCATAGGCCAGCAGCGCCAGTCCCAACGGCCAGGTCGCCAGGCTGTCGGCGAGCCAGCCACGCCCCAGCCAGGTGCCGAGCGCCAACGCCAGCAGCAGCGGCCAGAGCCGTGCCAGGAGCGCCCGCAAGGCGCCGCCGCGCGCCGCCTGCCACAGATTGGTCACCAGCGACGGCAGCAGCAGCAAGGCCGCGGCCTCTGCTGGCGGCAGGTGCAGGCTGAGCAGCGCGATGGCCACGGTGGGCAGGCCAAGCCCGGCGACGCCCTTCACCAGGCCGGCCAGCCCGAAGACGGCGGCGAGCAGGGCGAGGCTGGCGGCGTCGAGTGTCATGATCCCTGACTGCGCCCGGCGGTGACCGGCGACAAGCCGGAAGGTCCGATGCTAGCCTTCGGCAATACCGAAGGCAGGAGCCCCAGGATGCATTTCGACCTGACCGACCTGCGCCTCTTCCTGCGGGTGACCGAGGCCGGCAGCCTGACCGCGGGCGCCGCCGCCGCGCACCTCTCGCTGCCCGCCGCCAGCGAGCGCGTGCGCGGCCTGGAAGCGGCGCTGGGCCAGCCGCTGCTGAACCGCGGCCGGCGCGGCGTAACGCTCACCGCCGCCGGCCAGGCGCTGGCGCACCACGCCCGCTTGGTGCTGCAGCAGGTGGTGCGCCTGGAGGGCGAGCTGGCGGAGCATGCGCGCGGCCTGCGCGGCCACGTGCGCATGCTGTGCAACACCGCCGCCGGCGAACATTTGCCGGCCGTGCTGGCGCCCTGGCTCAAGGCCAACCCCGGCATCGACCTGGAGCTGCGCGCCTTGCCGAGTCACGCGATTCCCGCCGCCATCGCGCAGGGCCGGGCCGAGATCGGTTTGCTGGCCGATCATGCCGCGCTGCGCGACCTGGAGTCGCTGCCCTTCGCGCTGGATCGCCTGGTGCTGGCGGTACCGCGCGGCCATCGCCTGGCGCGGCGGCGGCAGGCGGCGCTGGTGGAGACCCTGGGCGAGGACTTCGTCGGCCTGGGCCCCGACAGCGCGCTGCAGGCACATCTGCTGGAGCAGGCCGAGCGCCTGGGCGGGCAGCTCCGCCTGCGCGTGCGGCTGGAGGGCTTCGCCGCGCTCTGTCGACTGGTCAGCGAAGGTGTCGGGCTGGCGATCCTGCCGGAGGTGGCGGCGTTGCGCTGCGGTGGCGGGAGCGACTTCGCGCTGCTGCGCCTCAGCGATGCCTGGGCCGAGCGCCGCTTGCGACTCTGTTTCCGCTCGCTGGCGGCGCTGCCGCTGCCGGCACGCCGCCTGGCGGAGGCGCTGGCGGCGCCTCAATCGGCCGCCCGCCGGTAGCGGTTCACCGTCACCGCGCCGTCCAGGTAGCTGTCGCGCGGCACGAAACCCAGGCGGCCGGTGAAGAGCGCGATGGAAGCAGCGTTGCGCGCATCGATCTCGGCGTTGAACTGCGCCACGCCCTGCGCTGCCAGCCAGTCGAGCAGCGCGCCCAGCGCCTCGGTGGCATAGCCGCGGCCGCGCGCGCGGCGCTCCAGGGTGACGCCGATCAGTGCCTCATGGCCAGTGGCCTTGACCGCGACGTCGCCGGCATGGCGGTCGCCCGGCCGCTCGGCGATGCAGAGATTGAACCAGCCGCCGCTGACCGGGTCGCGCCCGCGCATCCAGGCAAAGAAGGCCAGTGCCTCGGTGACGCCGTAGACGCGCGGAAAGCTCTGGAAGCGCCGCGTCGCCGGGTCGGCCCGCATCGCCAGGTGCGCCGCCAGGTCGCTGGCGGCCAGGTAGCGCAGCCACAGCCGCGGCGTCTCCAGCCGGAAGGCTTTTGGCTGATTGGCTATTGCATCTCGCGCCATAGCGGGTCGGTCTTGAAGTGCTGCACCAAATGGTCGACGAAGCTGCGCACCTTGGGCGATAGGTGGCGGCCCGGCGGATAGACCGCGTAGATCTGCGAGTCCGAGGCCTGGTAGCCCTTGAGGATCTGCTTCATGTAGCCCTTGCGCAGGCATTCGCCGACCAGCCAGGTCGGCATCAGCGCGATGCCGTGCCCGGCGCGCGCCAGCTCCAGGATCACCTCGGCGTTGTTGGCCTCTAGGTTGCCGCGCACCTCCACGGTCTCGGGACCGTTCGGCCCGTCGAACTGCCAGTTGTTGCGCTGCTGGCGGTAGAGATAGACGAGGCAGTTGTGCTTCAGCAGGTCGCTCGGCTTTTCCGGCGTGCCGTGCTTGGCCAGGTAGTCCTCGGTCGCCACCAGCAGCCGGCGGTTGGCCGCCAGGCGCCGGGCGATCAGGCTGGAGTCCTTCAGCTCGCCGATGCGGATGACGAGGTCGAGGCCTTCTTCCAGCAGGTCGACGTAGCGGTCGTTGACAGTGAAGTCGACGCGCATCTCGGGATACTGCGCGATGAAGTCCGGCAGCAGCGGTGCGATATGCATGCGGCCGAACACCACCGGCGCGTTCAGCTTCAAGGTGCCGCGTGGTGCGCCGTGCAGCTGGGTCACCGCCTGCTCGGCCTCCGACACGTCGGCGAGGATGCGCTGCGCCCGCTCGAAGAAGGCCTGGCCCTCCTCAGTCAGGCCGAGGCGGCGCGTGGTGCGATTGATCAGCCGCGCGCCCAGGCGATCCTCCAGGCGGCTGACCTGCTTGGAGACCGCGGACGGCGTCAGGTTCAAGGCGCGCGCGGCCTCCGAGAAGCTGCCGGACTGCACCACGCGGACGAAGACCTCCATTGCGTTCAAAGAATCCATGACTGGCCCTCACTTATGCCTTGGTGGCACGGAATGTATGATAATTCCAGAGATTATCAAGTTCAATGTCACGACTTAGCTTTCGGACGTGGGCGAACACCTCGCCCGAACCGAAAGGAAACCAGGTCATGCGTGCCATCACCGCCCTGCGTTCAGACGCCCTGCCCTATGGAGCGCTCAGCGCCGACACCCTGCAGGAACTGGCCGGACGCGACCTCGGCGCCGCCATCGCGCTGGGCGAGCGCGAGGCGCACCGGGTCCGCGCCGAGGAAACCAAGCGCCTGCTGCGCCACGCCTGGCACGCGCTGGTCGCCTGGCCGCGCCACAGCGTGCGCACGGCGCTGCGCCACAGCCACTGAGCCGTCGATACCTTCCAGGTCTTTACCCTTCTCCTCCCCGCGACTGGGGGCCGCAGCGATCCGCTGCGGCCCCCTTTTTCTTGACGAGGGACGCGCTTTTGCCTTCGCTTAGTGCATAGCGCAGCGCCGGTCCCGTCGGATGACGGGCGACGCGGGCTGTGATACTTCCCTGCGCAGGGCTGAATATCGGGATAAGGGGGCGATCCATGCAGAGTCTCGTGGTGCTGATCGACGGTTCGGAGAACGACGTGGCGTCGCTGAAGTGCGCGACGGCGATGGCCCAGGCGGCGGGTGGCCGCCTGACCGTGGTGCACACCAAGGCCGCCGAGGTACTGCCGGCCGGCGCCTATGAGATCGCCGTGGCGGCGATCGACAATTCGGCCTACGCCCAGGAGACCCTGAAGCGCGCCCGCGATGCCTATGCGGCGACCTGCGGCCAGCTGGCCGATGCCCGCCTGGTGGAGATCGACGCCAGCGCCTCCGAAGCGATCCAGAAGGTCAGCCCCTATCACGACCTGATCGTACTGGAGCGCGTATCCGAGGCCGAAGGCCCGGATGCCGTGGCCTTCTCCACCGCGCTCTGGGGTTCGCACAGCCCGATCCTGGTGAACCCGCCGACCGGCGCGCCGAGCAGCGTCAAGCACGTCGCCATCTCGTGGAACGCGACGCCGCAGGCCGGCCGCGCGCTGCGCGCCGCCATGCCCTATCTGCAGAAGGCCGTGCAGGTCACGGTGCTGCAGCGCAAGGGCGTGGCGGACGACCAGGACCTGCAGCGCTACCTGCAGGCGCACGGCGTGAAGACCGTCACCTTCGGCGGCTACGGCGGCCATGGCCTGACCGCGCGCGGCTGGGGCCGAGCGCTGCTGGCCGAGGCCAAGAGCCTGGGCGCCGACCTGCTGGTGATGGGCGCCTTCGGCAGCTCGATGGGCAGCCTGCTGGGCTTCGGCCGGGCGACCGAGAAGATCGTCAACTCCGCGCCGGTGCCGGTGCTGCTCAGCGCCTGACGCCCAGTTCCTGACGCGACAGGCGCCGCCTCAGCTGACGCGGGGTGGCGCCTTCAGCGGCCAGAGGATCACCAGGCCGAGCAGGAAGAGCAGCAGGATCGCCGACATGCCGACGCGCTGGCTGTCGAAGGCGATGGTCAGCGTGGCGACCAGCGCCGGACCCAGGAAGGCCGTGACCTTCCCAGTCAGCGCGAAGAGCCCGAACATTTCGGTGCGCTGCTCCGGCGGCGCCAGGTGCGCCATCAGCGAGCGGCTGGCCGACTGCGCCGGCCCGATGAAGATGCCGATGGCAGCGCCCAGCACATAGAACCACAGCTTGCCCTCGACCAGCAGGATGGCGCTGCTGAGCAGCAGCAACGCCACCAGCGAGATGATGATGGTGGGCTTGGCGCCGATGCGGTCGTCGACCCAGCCGAAGGCGACGGCGCCCAGGCCGGCGGTGACGTTCAGCAGGATGCCGAACAGCAGGATCTCGTCCAGCCCCATGCCAAAGGTACCGTTGGCATAGATGCCGCCAAAGGCGAAGAGCGTGTTCAGGCCGTCGGTGTAGAACAGCCGCGACAGCAGGAAGCGCAGCACCGTGCCGTTGTGGCGCAGGCTGCGCAGCGTGCGGCCAAGCTGCGCCAGGCCCAGGCGCAGCGCCTGGCCAGCGCCGATGCGCACCGCCGGCCGGTCCGGCGTCCACAGGAACAGCGGCCAGGCGAACAGCAGGTACCAGAGCGCCACCAGCGGCCCGATGGCGCGGACCTGTTCGGCCAGGCTCTTGTCCAGGCCGAACAGCGGCGGGTCGGCCTTGACGAAGAAATAGGCCAGCGCCAGGCAGCCCAGGCCACCGGCATAGCCCAGGCCCCAAGCCCAGCCCGACAGGCGTCCATAGAGCCGCGGCGGCGCCAAGTCGGGCAACATGGCGTTGTAGAATACCGTGCCGAACTCAAAGGCCAGGTTGGCCAGCCCGGCCAGCAGCATGCCCAGCACGATGAAGGCCGGGTCGGGTTCGACGAACCACAGGCCGGCGCCGGCCAGCAGGCAGAGCAGGGTGAAGAACAGCAGCCAGGGCTTGCGCCGCCCGGCATGGTCTGCCACCGCGCCGACAATCGGCGCCAGGATCGCCACGGCGACGCCGGAGATCGACATGGTGAGGCCCCAGAGCGACTGCCCCTGGTCCTTGTTGCCCACCACGCCCTCGCTGAAGTAGGTGGCGAAGACGAAGGTGATGACAACGGTGGGAAAGGCCGAGTTGGCCCAGTCGTAGAGCGCCCAGGCGATCAGGCCCCGGCGCGTTGGGTTCAGCGTCGTCTGCTCCATGTCAGCCGTCGCCGCGCCTGCCGACCACCGTCACGTCCCGCATCCGCCCCTCCCGCGCTGTCGCTGTGGCGAGGCTAGTCCGCCGGACGGCGCCGCGTCATCCGCTTCGCACGACTTGACCGCGCTTCCGGCGGCCGGCCATCGTGGCGCCCCCGTTCGGCCAGGCCAGGAAATCATGACCCGCGATCCCCGCCACGACATTCTGTTCCAGCCGATCAAGCTCGGCCCGGTGACTGCGCCCAATCGCTTCTACCAGGTGCCGCACTGCACCGGCATGGGCTACGAGCAGCCGCGGACCTTGATCGCCATGCGGGCGATGAAGGCGGCCGGCGGCTGGGGCGTGGTCAACACCGAGTACTGCTCGATCGACCCGACCTCGGACGATCGGCCCTATCCCTCTGCCTCGCTGTGGGACGCCGGCGATCGCTCGACGCTGGCGACGCTTGCCGAAGCGGTGAAGGCGGAGGGCGCGTTGGCTGGGGTCGAGCTGTGGCACGGCGGCCTGCGCTCGGGCAACCAGCAGACTCGCCTGGCCGGCATCGGCCCGGTCAGCCTGCCGGCCAGCCGCGCGCCCTGGCAGGCACGCGCCATGGACCTGGCCGATATCCGCGCCTATCGCCAGGCGCACCGCCGCGCCGCGCTGGACGCCAAGGCCGCCGGCTTCGACCTGATCTACGTCTACGCCGCGCACACCTATCTGCTGGACCAGTTCCTGAACCACGCGACGCAGAGCGCGGTGCCAGGCTATGGCGGCGATGCCGCTGGCCGCCAGCGCCTGGTGGAGGAGGTGCTGGCCGACACGCGCGACGCCGTGGGCGACCGCTGCGCGATCGCCGTGCGCATCGAAACCGACGAGGAGCGGGCGCCCGGGCTGGTGTTGCCGGACGAACGCCGCGAGCTGTTCCAGCGCATCGCGCCGCTGGTCGACCTGTTCGATGTCACTGTGGTCGACTACTACCAGGAGATGGGCGCCTCGCGCTTCCACCGTGAGGGCTCGCTGGAGCCGGCGGTGGCGGAGATCAAGCGGCTGACCGGCAAGCCGGTGGTCTCGGTCGGGCGCTTCACCACACCCGACACCATGGCCGACCAGATCCGCCGCGGCGTGCTCGACCTGATCGGCGCGGCGCGGCCCTCGATCGCCGATCCCTTCCTGCCGGCGAAGATCCGCGACGGCCGCTACGACGAGATCCGCGAGTGCATCGGCTGCAACATCTGCTACGCGCACAATTCGCTGGGCGTGCCGATCCGCTGCACGCAGAACCCCACCATGGGCGAGGAGTGGCGGCGCGGCTGGCATCCGGAGCGGGTGCCGGCGGCCAAGGTGCCGGCCGAGGTGCTGGTGGTGGGCGCCGGTCCGGCCGGCCTGGAGGCAGCGCTGACCCTGGGCCGCCAGGGCCACCGCGTGCTGCTGGCCGAAGCAAGTCGCGAGCTGGGCGGCCGCGTGGCGCGCGAACGCCGCCTGCCGGGACTGGCCGAATGGGGCCGCGTCGCCGACTGGCGGGTAACACAGCTCGGCAAGCTGCCGGCTGTCGAGATTTTCCGCGAAAGCCGCATGAGCGCCGCCGACGCGCTGGCAACCGGCGTCTCCGGCATCGTCGTGGCCACAGGCAGCCACTGGCGCCGCGACGGCCGCGGCCGCAGCAGCGCCCTGCCGCTGGCGGGGCTGGCCGAGAGCCCGTTGGTGCTGACGCCGGAAGACCTCTTCGACGGGCGGCGCCCGGCGGCGGGCCCCGTGGTGGTGTTCGACGACGATCACTATTACCTGGCATCAGTGCTGGCCGAGCTGCTGGCCGGCGAGGGGCGCCAGGTCACCTACGTCACCAGCGGCGATGGCGTCGCTGACTGGAGCGCGCATACCGGCGAACAGGGCCTCACCTGGCGGCGGCTGGTGGATCGCGGCGTGGACATCGTCCTGCACCATGGCATCGCGGCGTTGGCCGGTGAGACACTGGAGCTGGCTTGCCTGCGCAGCGGCGCGTCACGTCGCCTGAGCGTCGCCGGCCTGGTGCCGGTGACCTCGCGCGAGCCGGACGAGATGCTATGGCGTGACCTGCAATCGCGCGACCACGGCCTGGCGCACCTCGTGCGCGCCGGCGACTGCGAGGCGCCGGGCCTGATCGCCCAGGCGGTCTGGCACGGTCACCGCGTGGCGCGGGAGTTCGGCGGCGAGGTCGTCGCGCCGCCGCGCGAGCGGCCGGTGGTGGGCGATCCTCTTGTCATCCCGGACAGCGCATAGCGCTGATTCGGGACCCAGGCGACTGGGTACGATGGAACGAGGCCAGTCCCCTGGGTCCCGGCTCTCCGCTGCGCTACGGCCGGGATGACAGCAAGAAGGGCACTTGGCCTACACTTCCTCCCATGGGAAGGAATCCAGCCGCTCGCAGCCGGTCTCGGTGACCAGCACCTGGGTCTCCAGCTTGACGCAGCAGGGGCCGCCCGCCTCGCCGATCAGGCTCTCGACGCAGAGTGTCATGCCGGGCTGGAAGCTGCCGGCGCGCGGCCGCAGGAAGTCCGGGTGCAGCGGAATCGCCGGCCATTCGTCGGCCAAGCCGACGCCGTGCGCGGCGACGCTGTAGCGGCGCGCCAGGTAGCGCTCGGGAATGCGCCAGGAGCGCTCGTTGAACTCGGCGAAGCTGACGCCCGGGCGCACCAGGTCGAGGTTGTGGTGCAGCTGCTCCAGCGCCGTGGCATAGAGCCGGCGCTGCGTGTCGTTCATCGGCGTGCCGCCGATGGTCCAGGATCGCGACAGGTCGGCGCAGTAGCCGTAGGGTCCGATCATGTCGGTGTCGAAGGCCAGCAGTTCGCCCTCCTGGCAGACGTAATCGGAACACTCCTGGTACCAGGGATTGGTGCGCTGACCGCAGGACAGCAGCCGCGCCTCGAGCCATTCGCCGCCCGAGCGGGTGTTCTCGTGCGACAGCTCGGCCCAGATTTCCTGCTCGGTGCGTCCCGGCTCGGACAGCGCGGCCATGCGCGCGATGCCGGCCTCGGCGACGCGGAGGGACCAGCGCATCAGCGTGATTTCATCGGCGCTCTTGATGCAGCGTGCCTGCTCACAGAGCTCCTGCCCTTCGACCAGCGTGATGCCACGCTGGCGCAGGGCGTCGACGCCCTGGGGCTCCAGCTTGTCCACTGCCAGGCGGCGGTTGCCGCCGCCGTGTCGGCGGAGCAGCGCGTCGATCTCGTCGGCCCAGCGGGCGCAGTTCGCCGCCTGGTGCTCGGCGGCGGCGAAGTAGTACCAGCTGATCGCCGGCCGCACCTCGGTGATGGTGGTCAGGTGGCGCACCACATGCTCGGCGCCGTGATACTCGAAGTCGAAGGCGGTGCCGTCGGCGAAGACCAGCGCGTAGTGGCTGGCGTTGTGCAACATCCAGACGTTCATGTTCTGCACGTCGAGCGCGTAGCGGATGTTGATCGGGTCGTAGAGCAGGATGGCACCGCAGTCGTGCCGCGCCAGCTCAGCCAGCAGGCGGCCCTTGCGATAATGCCGCGCGCGCTCCAGCGTCGCCTCCGGCACCGGGCTGCGCAGCGGGCGGTCCGCGCCGGCGGGATTGAGAAAGGCCCGCTTGCGGGCACCGAGCACGGCCATTCACCCCTCCCCACCCAGCCTGCCGTAGTGCAGCAGGCTGGTGGGTGGGGCGTCGTTCCCGGATCGACGGGGACTGGCTAGAAGGCGTCCGACAGCACGTCGACGATAATCTGTGTCGCGGCGACCACCAGGTAGATGTCGTTATCGATCACCTGCCACTCGTAGCCCGGGCGGGGCGGCAGGCGGCTTTCCAGGGTGCCGGGCAGATAACGCTTGGCGATACCCGGCGGCAGCGGCTTGCCGCGCGCCAGGTTCTTGGCGATGCCGGGCGGCAGGCCCTGCGGCGGACCGAAGGCGGTGCCGCCGTACTCGCGGATATACTCGTGGAAGATGGCGATCTCGCCAGCGGTGATGGTGGCGACCAGGAAGTCACCGGCGTCGACCGAGTGCTGCTGCTGCTGGTCGTTGCCGTGTCCCTTGTTCTTGTCGTTGCCGGCGAGCGCGGGTTGCAGAGAGCCCAGCGCCAGGGCGCCGGCGGTCAGCAGGAAGAATGCGCGTTTCATCGACAACTCCATAAGTAACGGTGTGCAAGCAGTCATACGCAGGCAGGACCGCTGCTATTCCCTCCCTTAACGCCACGGAAGGGATTTCTTTCCCGCTACTTGTCGGTTGGCTTGATCATCCGACCGAGTGGCTGGCCGGCGAAGAGGTGCATGTGCAGGTGCGGCACCTCCTGATTGCCGTCGCGGCCGACGTTGCTCAGCACGCGGTAGCCGGCCTCCGCCACGCCCTGGTCGCGGGCGATCTGGCCGATGGCGCGCAGCCAGGCGGCGATTTCGGCATCGCTGGCCTTGGCCGTGAAGTCGTCGAGGGCGACGTAGGCCCCCTTGGGAATCACCAGGATGTGGACCGGCGTCTGCGGGTTGATGTCATGGAAGGCCAGGACGTACGCGTCCTCGAACACCTTCTTGCAGGGAATCTCGCCGCGCAGGATGCGGGCGAAGATGTTGTTGGGATCGTAGGTCATGGAACGGCTTCTCCACACGTCACCCTCGGGCTTGTCCCGAGGGTCCACGCCGCCGCTCGCGCAAGCGTCGGGAATGGATGCTCGGGACGCGCCCGAGCATGACGGGAGAATTCGATAAAGCTAGTCCCCCTCGCGCGCCGCCTTCTCTGCCAGGCCCGAGGTGCCGGCGCGCTCGGCCAGCTTGTCCCAGACCTCCTGCGGGCTGATCTCGCGGGCCACCCAGAGCACCAGCAGGTGATAGAGCAGGTCGGCGGATTCAGAGATCACCTCGTCGCGGTCGCCGCAGGCGCCAGCCAGCGCGGCCTCGACGCCTTCCTCGCCGACCTTCTTGGCGATCTTCGCCGGGCCCTTGGCCAGCAGGCGGGCGGTATAGCTGTCGGCCGGGTCGGCCACCTTGCGGCTTTCCAGCAGCGCGAAGAGTCCGTCCAGGGTTTGATCCCCCATGCCGTCTCCTATTCTAGCCTAGCCGCACCGGGACGCCCGACTCGGCGAGCAATTGTTTCGCGTCCGCAATGCTATGCCGACGATCATGGAATATGGAAGCCGCGAGCAGCGCCGAGGCATGGCCCTCGATCACGCCGGCGGCCAGGTCTTCCAGCCGCCCGACACCGCCGGAGGCAATGACGGGCACGCCGACGGCGTCGGCCACGGCGCGGGTCAGCGCCAGGTCGTAGCCGCCCTGGGTGCCGTCGCGGTCCATGGAGGTCAGCAGGATCTCGCCGGCGCCCAGCGCCGTCATGCGCCTGGCCCAGTCGACGGCGTCCAGCCCGGTGGCGCGGCGGCCGCCGTGGGTGAAAACACCGAAGCCTTCGCCGTCGCGCTTGGCGTCGACCGCCACGGTGATGCACTGGCTGCCGAACTTCTCCGCCGCCTCGCGCACGAAGTCGGGGCGCTCTACCGCCGCGGTGTTGATCGACACCTTGTCGGCGCCGGCCAGCAGCAGCGCGCGGATGTCGTCCAGCGTGCGCACGCCGCCGCCCACCGTCACCGGCATGAAGCAGACGGCGGCGGTCTTCGCCACCACCTCCAGGATGATGCCGCGCTTCTCGTGGCTGGCGCCGATATCCAGGAAGCAGAGCTCGTCGGCGCCCTCGGCATCGTAGCGCCGCGCCTGCTCGACCGGGTCGCCGGCGTCGCGCAGCCCCTCGAAGTTGACGCCCTTGACCACGCGGCCGTCCTTGACGTCGAGGCAAGGGATGATGCGGACCTTCAGCATCAGGCGGCTTCCGCCAGGGCCTGGGCCGGGTCGAGCCTGCCTTCGTAGAGCGCGCGGCCGATCACCACGCCCTCGATGCCGTCCCTGGCGACGGCCTTCAAGCGACGGATGTCCTCGATGCCGGCGACACCGCCCGACGCCAGCACCGGCAGGCCGCTGTCGCGTGCCAGCGCGGCGGTGGCGGCGACGTTGACGCCGCTCAGCGCGCCGTCGCGCGCCACGTCGGTATAGAGCAGCGCCGCCACGCCGACGTCGGCAAAGCGGCGGGCCAGCTCCAGCGCGGTCAGGGTCGAGGTCTCGGCCCAGCCGGCAACGGCGACCAGCCCGTCCTTGGCGTCGACGCCGACCACCACCTGGCCGGGGAAGCGGCGGCAGGCCTGGCGCACGAAGTCGGGGTCACGCACCGCCGCGGTGCCCAGGATCACCCGCCGCAGGCCCAGCGCCAGCCAGCGCTCCACGCTGGCCAGGTCGCGGATGCCGCCGCCCAGCTGCGCCGGCAGGCTGGTCGCCTTGAGGATGGCCTCGACGGCCGCTGCATTGCGCGGCTGGCCGGCGAAGGCGCCGTCCAGGTCGACCAGATGCAGCCACTGGAAGCCCAGCGCCTGGAAGCGCGCGGCCTGCGCCGCCGGGTCGTCGCCATAGACCGTGGCCTGGTCCATCGCCCCCTTGTAGAGGCGGACCACCTGGCCGTCTTTCAGGTCGATGGCGGGGAACAGGATCACGCCGCCTCCAGCCCCGTCAGGTCCTTGCAGTAGTAGTGGCCGATCAGCCAGCGGTCCTCGACCAGGGCGTAGCGCGGATTGGTGCCCCAGCGGCGGTAGCCGAGCTGCTCATAGACCTCGATGGCGCGCTTCTGCGTCTCGCGCACGTCAAGCTGCATGACCCCTAGGCCGACGGCGCGGGCGCGGCGCTCGACTGCCAGCACCAGCTTGGCGGCCAGGCCGTGGCCGCGCGCCCAGGGCGCCAGGAAGAAGGTGGTGAGCGTGCCGACCGCGGCGCCGGCCTCGTTGCTCTTGGTCGGGCGCAATAGCTGGGCCGAGCCGCAGATGGTGCCGTCGAGGCGGGCGACGAAAAGCTCGCGATCCGGCACCAGCAGCACGCCGCGCCAGTAGCTCTGCATGGCGTCGCGCGACGGAACCGTCAGCCAGCCGAAGCCGCCGCCGTCGGCGATGGCGGCATCGGCCGCGTCGCTGAGGTCATGCAGGTCGGGCCCGACGAAGCTGGACAGGGGCTCGACGCCATTGGGCGGCGGGGTGGCGGGCGCGCTGGCCTTGGGCTGCATCAGGGACTCCAGGCAAGAAAATTGGCGAGCAGCCGCAGACCGGGGCCTTGCGACTTCTCGGGATGGAACTGGGTGCCGGCCAGGTTGTCGCGGCCGATCATGGCGGCGATAGGGCCGCCGTAGTCGACCGTGGCCAGCACCTGGGCGGGACGGGCGGCACGGAACTGATAGCTGTGCACGAAGTAGACGTGACTGCCGGGGGCGATGCCGGACAGCAGCGGGTGGTCGGCCTGCGGCATCAGCTCGTTCCAGCCCATGTGCGGGATCTTCAGGCCCGGGTCGTCCGGCGTCAGCGGCACCACCTCGCCAGGGATCCAGCCCAGCCCCTCGTGCGTGCCGTGCTCCAGCCCGCGCGAGGCCAGCAGCTGCATGCCGACGCAGATGCCCAGGAAGGGGCGGCCGCGCTGGATCGCACTCTCGGCCAGCGCCTCGACCAGGCCGGGGCGGGCCAGCAGCCCGGCGTGGCAGTCGCCGAAGGCGCCGACACCCGGCAGCACCACGCGGTCGGCCAGGGCGACCTGCTCCGGCCGGTCGGTCACCAGCACCTGGCAGGGCAGCCCGGCCTCGGCGGCGGCGCGCTGCAGCGCCTTCTCCGCCGAGCGCAGGTTGCCCGAGCCATAGTCGATGAGGGCGACGGTGAAGAGCGACATGAATACCCGATACTCTCCGAAACTGGCGCCCGCCAGTCCCGGAAGACGGCTAGGCCTGTGGAAAGGGTTAGAGCTGGCCCTTGGTCGAGGGAATGGCCTGGGCCGACCGCGGGTCGATCTCGACCGCGTGTCGCAGCGCCCGGGCGAGGCCCTTGAAGCAGGACTCGACGATGTGGTGGCTGTTCTGGCCGTAGAGGTTCTCGACGTGCAGCGTCAGCCCGCCGGCCTGGGCGAAGGCCTGGAACCACTCCTTGAAGAGCTCGGTGTCCATCTCGCCCAGCTTGTCGCGGGTGAAGGCCACCTTCCAGATCAGGTAGGGCCGGTTCGAGGCGTCGAGCGCCACGCGGGTCAGCGTCTCGTCCATCGGGATCAGCGCGTCGCCGTAGCGCCGGATGCCCTTGCGCTCGCCCAGCGCCTGGCTCAGTGCCTGGCCCAGCACGATGCCCGCGTCCTCGGTGGTGTGGTGATAGTCGATGTGCAGGTCGCCCTCGGCCTTCAGCTTGATGTCGATCAGGCTGTGGCGGGCCAGCTGCTCGATCATGTGGTCGAGGAAGCCGATGCCGGTGGACACCTCATAGGCGCCGGTCCCGTCGAGATCGAGGCTGGCCTCGATCCGGGTCTCCTTGGTCTGGCGCTTGACGGTGGCTTGACGCATGGTCGTCGTTATAGATGCTTGGTCCGCGCAAAGCCAAGGCGTTGCATTCAATCTCTTCTCAAGAGGCGTGTAGGAGACGCGAAGAGTAGTAGTATTAGAAACCAAGACGATATTTTGATAAAGGTAAAAATAGATCCAAATATCCAAAACCAATAGGCGCCTACCTTTTCCGGCTTTGTAGAATTGTCCTTCAATACATAGAATTTTTCCTGTCCAAGGTCTATTATTGGTAAAATCAAATCGAGTCCGTACACAATAGAGTTAAAGGCGGGATAAGTAGTTTGCTCTCGATCAAAAGCAATTCTCCAGCTTCCACCACCAAATACCATGGCGTCTTCGCAACGAACATCTGATTTTTTCTCGCATGCTAAATAGTTCTGCGCAAGAACATTAGTAAGCATTTCGCTTTCAAAAGCGCAGTTTGCCGATGCGGTTCCAATAAATAAATAAAACAAAACAATTTTTACACTATTCATAGGTCTATATCCATACCCAACGGATAGTCTTAACAGTATCCTCCAAAAGTAAAAAATATGCTCGTCCAACAGTCTTCGTGGGGAATCATTTTTTGAGAGAGTATTTCTCAACTCATCAGATTTTATTTGTTTCTTGTAAGCTATGTCTTCTGCGTCTTTGTCTCTTTCATGAAATCGCAGATGCTTGCATAGCTCCTCGTAAGGTTGTAAGGATGTATCATCACGTAAATTGTCAGAAATCCACCAAAATTCCTTGGAAACATCTCGGCTGGTGCCTTCTTGCTCCAAAATCGCAATAGAGCCAAATCGGGTGCCGGCCATTCTGAACCTAGCCCCCATTAATTGTAATCCTCTTAAAGTACCGTCCAGTCTAGAAATGTTCATATCTGACAAATTAACTCGGATAGACCTTTGTAGCCCGTCAAACTTCTCGACCTCATTTTTTGTATTCCAAGAGAATCTGCCATCAACTTTTGAGTGGGAAAGGTCAAGTACTTCTCCGGTCGCCAAGCCACTCCCAAATGCTGTACCAAATATACGTAAGTCACCGTTGACCTCGATGCCGTCCATCTGCACAGGTCCTTCAAATTGACAAAGAAAATTTATAGTGAAACTGCCAAAAACCTTCGCATTACTCATATCAAAAGCAGCATCGCGGGCGCCAGCGTCTCTCATCGCCCACAAATCTCGGCCGGAGTATCTAAAGACCACGCCCTGGAATAAAACTTCTCCTGCAACAGTCATATCTCTAAATCTCGTGATTCCGTCAAATATTACTGAACCCCCATTGGGCTGATTGACTAAATCGGATCTCGGCAAACCGAGCACGAACGCACCAGCTACGTTTGTAGCTCGGAAACTAATAGCGTAGGAATTTGCATTTTTTCTATCAATATTTGGCGATTTAAATGTCGAGGATCGGATCATGAGATCCCCGCCAATGTTGCTACCAACTATCCAACAACTACCAAAGGCCTCAAGGTCATAAATTTCTAGCATTCCAGTTATTGTAGTGTTGCAAGCGGAAATTGCTGTTGGATAAGGCTTGTCTGCCGCGTCTAAGCTGGAATGTCGAGATTCAATCCTAAGTCCATCTATCCACAAATTGCCCTCTATGTTCATAGCATCTAGATCTAGCGGCCCCGCCAATGACACAAAGTTCTTTTGCTTTCGGCGATCTTCGGCTTCTCCATAGGGACCACCAATTCGGCACTCGTGACCGACGCGAGCGGTTTTAACAATAAATTTAGAATCTAATCCAAGAACTGGCGCAGCAGTAGTCAAGCCGCGGATATGCAGGACGCCGCGAATCTCTGCGTGCTGGAATAAAATATGTCCTTTTACTATTAAGCTATTTCCCAGTATTAACCCGGCTCCAACATATATGTGATGTGCTGCAATGCCAGCAAAGCCAGATTCGACAAGATTATCAGTGTTCATTCTATTTATTCTATCAAAATCTGGGCAAATTTTAATGGTCCGAATTACCAAAGACTGACCTATACGCGCATGACGTAAGAACAAACCCCCAGTCCACTTGTTATCTAGAAACGCATTCTCGTCAGAACAGACTATAACTCCTCCATCACATTGTAGTTCGTCAGCCAAAACGGCGACTGGCGGTTGCGGGATCATATCTTGATCTAGAACAGGAACAGTCCAGAAGCCGTTTCTAATACGAGTCGATCTAATTGCATCCACCTTTAAGTGTTGGAGCTTAAGGCTGTGGCCAATACGGGCTCCTCGAAGGATGATGCCCCCTAAATAGTGACCTCGCCTCAGAGTGAGAGAGCCTGAGAGATGCAATTGGATGGCACTAAAGCAGTCATGGACACGCGTTTTTACTATCTTTATTCTCTGTCCAGAACATCCATTTAGATCAAGGGAACCAAAGACTATGCAGTCTTTGAACTTAAAAGATGAATCAAATTGTGTGTGACTTAAATTTAAATCTCCGATCACTTTCACCCTATGAATTTGTAAAGACTCTCCCCACCGTTGTATGAAATACACTTTTATTAGTGCCTCTACTAAAGTTGCACTACATTCAAACCTCTCTATAGTGGAAACTCTCGGATCTTCTTCAAATGAAAAGCAATGCTCCAGAAGTTGCTCTAGTTTTCCCAAATCACTCGGCGCACCTGCAACGAAGCTCTGCAAAATCAGGGGGCGAATTTCCTCGTTTCGCCTAAGCATTTGGTGTCTCCCAATCCACCACAGTCTCCTAATAGTCACAGTTCACATGATACGCCAACCAATCCGAGTGTCTAGGCTTAATTCTTAATTCCGTTCCGATCAGGTCTAACTCAGACGACGGAAGTTGCGGTGCTCTCCGCAGCGCGGTTGGCCCCAACAAGCAGTCCTGAGAGCAAGGCTGACAAGTGGCTGATCGTCCATCCCATAGAGGTATCCTCGAAGCAGCACGCGAAGCGAAGTGCTTGATCACATATCGCCAACGGTCCATCTAAGGCACCATGCATGACAACAAGTCTTCTCTTTTGCACGGCACGACCATCCTCTGCGTCCGCAAGGGCGGGCGCGTGGTGATCGCCGGCGACGGCCAGGTCTCCTTTGGCCAGACTGTGCTGAAGTCCAATGCCCGCAAGGTGCGCCGCCTGGCCAAGGGCGAGGTCATCGCCGGCTTTGCCGGGGCGACGGCCGATGCCTTCACGCTGTTCGAGCGGCTGGAGGCCAAGCTGGAGACCTTTCCCGGCCAGCTGATGCGCGCCTGCGTCGAGCTGGCCAAGGACTGGCGCACCGACCGCTACCTGCGCCGGCTGGAAGCCATGATGGCGGTGGCCGACAAGAAGGTCTCGCTGCTGCTGACCGGCACCGGCGACGTGCTGGAGCCGGAGGACAACCTGATCGCCATCGGCTCTGGCGGCATGTATGCGCTGGCCGCCGCCCGCGCGCTGTTCGACCAGGCGCACGACGCCGAGGCCATCGCCCGCCGTTCGCTAGAGATCGCCGCCGATATCTGCGTCTACACCAACCGCAACATCGTGATCGAAGCCCTGGATGTCTGACCTTCGCACCGCCACCACCTCTGCTCCCGAGGGCGCCAGCGCGGCCGCCTTCAGCCCGCGCGAGATCGTCTCCGAGCTCGACCGCTACATCGTCGGGCAGAACGACGCCAAGCGCGCCGTCGCCATCGCGCTGCGCAACCGCTGGCGCCGCCAGCAGCTGCCCGAGGCGATGCGCGAGGAGGTGATGCCGAAGAACATCCTGATGATCGGCCCGACCGGCTGCGGCAAGACCGAGATCGCGCGCCGCCTGGCCAAGCTGGCGCAGGCGCCCTTCCTGAAGGTCGAGGCGACGAAGTTCACCGAGGTCGGCTACGTCGGCCGCGATGTCGAGCAGATCATCCGCGACCTGGTCGAGGTGGCGCTGACCATGACCCGGGAGCGGCTGCGCAAGGAAGTCCGCGCCAAGGCCGACCTGGCGGCCGAGGACCGCGTGCTGCTGGCCCTGGTCGGCGCCAACGCCAGCGACGACACCAAGCAGAAGTTCCGCAAGCTGCTGCGCGAGGGCGCGCTGGACAGCAAGGAGATCGAGCTCGACATGGCGGACAGCAAGTCCGGCCTGCCGACCTTCGACATCCCCGGCATGCCGGGCGCCCAGATGGGCATGCTCAACCTGCAGGACCTCTTCGGCAAGGCCATGGGGCAGCGCACCAAGCGGCGCAAGATCAGCGTCGGCGAATCGCACGAGCTGCTGGTAGCCGAGGAAAGCGACAAGCTGCTGGACGAAGAGGCAGTGCGCAGCGAGGCGATCCAGGCGGTGGAGCAGAACGGCATCGTCTTCCTGGACGAGATCGATAAGATCTCGGCGCGCAGCGAGCGGGTCGGCGGCGACGTCAGCCGCGAGGGCGTGCAGCGCGACCTGCTGCCGCTGCTCGAGGGCACCCAGGTCGCCACCAAGTACGGCACGGTGCGCACCGACTACATCCTGTTCATTGCCTCGGGCGCCTTCCACCAGGCCAAGCCCTCCGACCTGCTGCCCGAACTGCAGGGCCGCCTGCCGATCCGCGTCGAGCTGAAGGGCCTGACGCGCGACGACCTGAAGCGCATCCTGGTGGAGCCGGAGACCAGCCTGATCCGCCAGTACAAGGCGCTGCTCGGCACCGAGCAGGTCGAGCTGGAGTTCCAGGACGAGGGGGTCGACGCCCTGGCCGACCTGGCGGCGGAGATCAACGGCTCGGTGGAGAACATCGGCGCGCGGCGCCTGCACACCGTGATGGAGAAGCTGCTGGAGGAGATTTCCTTCACCGCCAGCGACAAGCCGGGCGAGCACGTCGTCATCGACCGCGCCTATGTCGAGGGCCGCGTCGGCGCCCTGGCACGGAACTCCGACCTCTCGAAGTTCATTCTCTAACTGGGGCTCTAACCGGGCCTCTCACCCGGAGGAGACAGCCGTCATGGCAGGCGCAACGCAGACCATCGAGATCAAGGCCCCGGTGGAGGCCGTCTGGCGCGTGCTGCAGGCCTCGATCGAGGACCCCGGCAGCCTGTGGCCCGGCGCCACGGCCGAGGCGCTGGAGCGGCGTGCCGGCTCGCTGCTGCGGCAGCTCTCGCTGGGCGGCGTCAGCGTCACCGAGCGAGTGACCGGCTTCGCTGCACGGCACGAGGTCGATGGCGTGCTGGAGGAGGATCCGGCCTGGGCCGGGCAGAGCAAGCTCTCGATTGAGCCACCGCTGCGGCCAGGCCTGGCCTGCCGCCTCACGGTGTCGCTGGATTGGCGCAGCAAGACTGGCGCGCCGGCGCCGGACATGAGCGCCGTGGTTCAGGGCGCGGCGGAACGGGTCAAGCAGGCGGCCGAGACGACCGCCTAGCGGTGCCCGACCTGCCAGGGAAACTCGCCCGGCGCGGCGGTTGCCGTGCCGTGGCCCAGGCATCCGATCAACAGGGCCGTGAACAGGGCGAAGGCCGCCCAGCTTAAACCGCGCATGCTTGAGATCCCGCCGAATAGACCCGCGGACCGGCGCCGTACCGGATCATCGGGCGACGCCAAGGGTCGGCCAGCCGCCGCGTCGCGTCAATTCCAGTCGTCCGGTATGCAGCCGCTAACGCTGCACCTTCATCACCGTGTGGGGGTGGCCCGCCACCACGTCACGGACCCGTTCGGCATGGCGCGACAGCATGCGGCGGGGCAGTGCGCCCGGCGCGCACCACTGGACCGCCAGGGTCTCCTCCAGCGCCCGTGGCGTGCCGCCGGCAATGCGGCAGGCAAAGCTGAAGACCAGCGCCGGTCGCACCGGTACATGGTAGACGCCGGCCAGGCGCAGGATTTCGATCTCGACGCCGACCTCTTCGAGCGTCTCGCGCCGCGCCGCGTCCCACGGCGTTTCGCCCGGCATCACGCCACCGCCCGGCAGGTTCCAGCCCTTGCCGTCGGCGCGCTCGGCTACCAGCACCTGGCCGGCGGCATCCAGGATCACCACGAAGGCGGCGAGGCCGGTGTGTGGCGGCTCCATCAGGCCTCCGGCGGCGCCAGCTGTGCCAGCAGCGCGGTGGCCTGCTCTTCGCTCAGGCCGGCGATCTGTTCGGCCAAGCGGTTGGCCAGCGCGGTGTGGGTGGCGGAGAGCCCGGCGGTGTCGACCACCACGCGCGGGTGCGAGGCACGGGCGATGGCCTGCAGCGCCTCGGCCTCGTCCCAGATGATGCCGAAGTGCTGGCAGGTCAGCTCCACCAGGCGGCGCGACGGCCGACCGCGATGGCCGTGCTCCAGCGCCGAGAGATAGGCCGGCGTGACACCCAGCGCCGCGGCCAGCTGCTTGGCGGTCTGGCCGCGCGCCTGGCGCAGGGCGCGCAGCTGCTCGCCGAAGGGGGTCATGCGACGCTCCTCCTGCCAGCCCAACGAAGCCCTCCCCCCTTGCGGGGGAGGGTTGGGTGGGGGGTGTCGGTTGGACGGCCGGCGGACTGGCGGCGCTCTAACCCATGCCCCCCACCCCGACCCTCCCCCGCAAGGGGGGAGGGGGAACCGACCAAGTCGGTCACGCGCGTTTCGCCTTCGCCACAGTCCTCCCCTTCGCCGGCTTCCCCTTCGCCGGTTTCCCGTCCACCCAGCCCTGCTTCTCGTGCCAGTCGGCCAGCGAGAGATCCGGGTACTCCTGGAAGCGGCGGTCGCCCTTGGCCTTGGGCGGCGGCAGGTCCCAGGACGCCTTGTAGGCGAGCATGATGTCGTCGTGCGCCGGCGCCTTGGGCAGCGGCGTGTCGATGGCGCTGGCGAAGGGGTGCACGAGCTCGGGCCAGGTCGGGTCGTAGCACCAGAGGCCGCTGCCGCAGTGCTTGCAGAAGTGCCGGCGCAGGCTGGAGCGCTTGTTCGGTTCGCCGCGCACGGCGCCCTTGGCGCGATAGACCGTCAGGTGCTTTTCACCCTTCACCTTCAGCGTCTCTTTCCAGGCGCCGAGATTGATGGCGAAGCCACCGCCGCCCTGCGTCTTGCGGCAGATCGAGCAGTGGCAGCGCATGAAGGGCAGCGGCGCGTAGGCCTCCACCCGGAACGAAACCTTACCGCAGTGGCAGGAACCTTCGAGGTGCATGGCGGTGCCTCCTTGTCGCGGAATCTTACTGCTTCGGCAGGCGCTCGGCGACACTGGCGGGCAGCAGCAGCCAATAGCGGCCGGGCTGCTGCATGCCGCCGGCCAGCGCCAGGGCCGTTTCGCCAGCGCCCCAGAAGAAATCGCCGCGCACCGGGCCCTGGATGGCGCCGCCGGTGTCCTGCGCCACCATCAGGCGGCGCAGCGGCTGGCCGGCGTCCGCCGTGCCGGCCGGCCAGGTGGTGTCGAGCCACAGTGGCGCGCCCAGCGGCAGGAAGCGGGTATCGACCGCCAGGCTGCGGCCGGCGGTCAGGGCGACGCCTTGCGCGCCCTTGGGGCCGCCGGTCGCCTCCTCCAGGCGGAAGAAGACATAGCGCCGGTTCTGCTTCATCACCGCCCAGGCCTCGTCCGGATGCGCGCGCAGCCAGGCTATGACGCCCTGGGCCGAGGATTGGCCGGGCGCCAGCTTGCCTGCCTCCTTCAACACGCGGCCGGCGGCGGTGAAGGGCTGGCCGTTGTTGGCGGCATAGGCGGCGCGCAGCCGCCGCCCGTCGGGCAGCAGCACCTGGCCGGAGCCCTGCACCTGCAGGAAGAAGAGCTGCACGTAGTCGTCCAGCCAGAGCAGCTCCAGCCCCTGGCCGGAAAGCTCATGCGCCTCGTCGATCGCCGCGCGGTCGCGATAGGGCAGCAGCTCGCCGCCCTGCACCTGGCCGAACAGCGTCTGGCCTTCCAGGTCGGCGCGGAAGCGGCCGAGCTTCACCTGGATCAGATCGCCCGGCGGCTTGTAGAGCGGCCAGAGATAATTGCCCTGGCGGGTCAGCGAGCCGGTGACCAGCGGCTCGTAGTAGCCGGTGATGCTGCCCTGGCTGGCGGCCTCACCGCTCTTCGAGGCATCGCTCGCCAGGAAGGGGCGGAACCAGGATTCCAGCGCCGGGCCCAGCACCGCGTTGTCGGCCGGCAGGCCGGCCAGCGCGCCACAGGCCGGGCGCCAGTCAGCCACGGTCCCGGCGATGCCCTGCGGACCCACCGCCTTGTCGTCCGGCTGGGCCAGGAGCGCCTTGCAGGAGGCGAGGAGTGTTGGCAGCGCCGCGGCCAGGTCGTCGGTGCCCCAGCCCGGCAACTCGGCAAAGCGCGCCGGTGTCAGGGTCAGCGCCTGCTTGCCCGGCGGCTGGTCGCAGCGGCAGTCGGGCTGGACGACCGGGGTGGGCGCCGGGGCGGGGGTTGGCGCTGGGGCCGGCGCGACGACCGGCGTCGGTGCCGGTGTCTCGGCCTTCTGCTCCTCGTCACCGCAGGCGGCGAGGGCAAGGAAGAGGCCGCCGATCGCCCACCGGCGCAGGGCCAGGAGAAGCCTCCCAAGTGGCAAACGCGCGGTGGATTCTCGTCTTGTCATCCCGGACAAGGCGGCAAGGCCGCCGCGGATCCGGGACCCAGGGGACCGGGCGCGGCATAGCGAGGCCGGTCCCCTGGGTCCCGGCGCTCCGCTGCGCTTCGCTCCGCTGCGGCCGGGATGACAAGGAAAGCGAAATTCGCTGCGCTCATCACCCTCTCGCGTTGGGAGAGGGTTGCTTGGCGCGCCTGTGGAATGATCGAGCATCGCAACAGCCTGCCGCCGGGCGGCGCGCGTCGCAACGCTGTCGCCGCTACTCCGGCGTGTCGGTGGCGACCAGCGTCCAGTTGGGATCGCGGCTGCGGGTGTTGCGGGCGAAGGTCCAGAGGTCGGTGATGGTCTCGACCCGGGTATCGGCGCCGTCGATTGCCTGGCCCTGGGCGTCGCGCGTCACGTTGATCTGCTCCGAGACCACCTTGACGGTGACGAAGGCGGTCTTGCCCTGCAACTCGGCCTCGGAGATCTCGGCCTGGCTGATACCGACCAGCGTGGTCTCCAGCGTCTCGCCGGCCTGCTCGCGCTCCTTGATGGCGCCGGCGAACTCCTCGAAGACTTCGTTGGCCAGCAGCGGGCGCAGCGACTTCAGGTCGCCCTTGGCATAGGAGGCGAGGATCATCTCGAAGGCGGCGCGGGCACCGCCGACAAACTCGGCCGGGTTGAAGGCGCGGTCGGCCTCGCGGATCGTCATGATGCCCTTGGCCAGCGGCGTCACATCCTTCGGCAGGTCGGCCTTGCCCAGCGTCGCGGTGGCATCGGCCTCCTCGGCGTTGGGGAAGCGGACCACGGCGTCTTCGCTGTCGACCGGCGGTTCGCGGTCGTTCTGCTTCTGGCGGGCGCGAAAGGCGGCCATGGGATCGACGCGTTCCTGGTGGCCGGTGCGCTTGCCGAGCACCGAGCGCAGGCGCAACACCAGGAAGCCGGCGACGACCGCCAGCAGGATGATGTCGAGAAGCTGGAAACCACCGCCGTTCATCCGGCCAGGCCCATCCTCTTCCATGCGGACCGACTGGCGCCGCGGGCTTGCGGCGCCCAGTCCGCTTGCAGTGTCTGGTACAAGGCGACCGACCTTTTGATGCCCAAGGGGCACCGGCCGTCTTCCGTCGACAGGTCGGACGCTCTAGATATCACGCCCTGTAGATAGGCGACGCGGCCGCAAAGGGCAAGCATTGCCACCGTTTTGTTGGAGAGTTCCCGCCCCATCATGCTGCTGATCCGTCACGGCCAGTCCCACTTCAACAAGCACTTCTCGGTCACGCGCCAGGACCCCGGGATCATCGATCCCGCCCTGACCGTGGAGGGCCGCCAGCAGATCGGCCAGACCGCGCGGCAGCTTGGCCAGCAGGCGGGCGCGCGCGCGGCGGCGGGGCAGGCGCCGCAGCGGCTGGAGCGCATCCTGGTCAGCCCCTACTGGCGCACCCTGGAGACGGCGGAGATCCTGGCCGCGCACCTCGACCTGCCGATGCAGGTGGAACCGCTGGTGCGCGAGCGCGCCTTCTTCGCCTGCGACATCGGCTCGCCGCGCAGCGAGCTGGAGGTGCGCTTCCCGCAGGCTGACTTCGGTACGCTGCCCGACGTCTGGTGGCCGCACCCGGACGAGACCGAGGCCTCGCTGAACCGCCGCTGCGCTAGCTTCCGCCTGGCCATGGCCGAGCGCGACGACTGGCCGCGCGTGCTGGTGGTGACCCACTGGGGCTTCATCCGCGGCCTGACCGGCCGCAGCGTCGAGAACGGCACGCTGCTCAATTTCGACCCGACCTTGGCTTAGGGGCCGGTTCCCCCCGTCACCCTCTTCTCGTCACCCTCGGGCTCGTCCCGAGGGCCCATCTTTCGGCCGACGCCAGCCTCTGGATGGATGCTCGGAACAAGTCCGAGCATGACGGATCTCGGTCAGGGCCGACGCCTCCCCCGCCGCTACAGCGCCTCGCCGCGTACCAGCCTGGGCAGCTCGCCGACCAGGCCCATGGCGTGCTGCATGAAGAAGCGCTTCAGCGGCTTGGCGCGGTTGACCGCCGCCATGCCGAGGTCGCGGGCCACGCGCAGCGGCGCGATGTCGTTGGAGAACAGGCGGGTCAGCGTGTCGGTGACGCCGGCCAGCAGCAGCGTGTCGAAACGCCGCCAGCGCTGGTAGCGCTCCAGCGCCTGGGCATCGCCCGGGTCGAGCCCCAGGCGCGCCGCGTCGACCACGCATTCGGCCAGCGCGGCGACGTCGCGCAGGCCGAGGTTTAGGCCCTGCCCGGCGATCGGGTGGATGGCGTGCGCCGCCTCGCCCAGCAGCGCCAGGCGCGGCGCGGCGAAGCGCTCGGCCAGCTGCAGTTCCAGCGGATAGGACCAGCGCCCGCCGATCGGCCGCAGCCGGCCCAGCGACAGGCCGAAGCGCCGCTCCATGGCCTGGCCGAAGGCGGCGTCGTCCAGCGCCAGCAAGGCGGGGGCCAGCGCCGGGTCCTCGGTCCACACCAGCGAGGAGCGATGCTCGCCGCCCGGACCGTCGGTCATCGGCAGCACGGCGAAGGGCCCGGCCGGCAGGAAGTGCTCGTGCGCCAGGCCCTGGTGCGGCTGGTCGTGCGACAGCGTGGCGACCAGCCCGACCTGGCGATAGGACCAGCGGGTGACCTTGATGCCGGCGGCGTCGCGCAGCGCCGAGCGCTTGCCGTCGGCCGCCACCACCAGCGGCGCCTCGAGCTGCCGGCCGTCGTCCAGCGTGGCGCTGGCGCCGGTACCCGCGACCTGCATCGCCCGCACACTGGCTGGGGTCAGCAGCGTGACCGAGGGCAGCGCCGCCAGGCGGCGATAGAGCGCCCGGCGCAGCACGCGGTTCTCGACGATATGGCCCATCGGACCCTGGCCCAGGTCGGCCTCGGCATAGTGCAGGAAGAAGGGCGCCGGCGGCTCGCCAGGGCGCCCGTCGGACACCCGGATGTCATGGATTGGCTGCGCCTCGCCGTCCAGCAGCGGCCAGATGCCGAGGCCCTCCAGCACCTGGCGCGAGCCGCGGGCGATGGCCGAGGAGCGGCCGTCGAAGGGCTGCGCCAGCGCGGTCTCCGGCGTCTCGCGGTCGACCACGGCGACCCGCAGGCCGGCGACGCCGAAGGCCGCCGCCAGGCTGAGGCCGGTCAGGCCGCCGCCGGCGATCACCACGTCGCTGCGCTGCGCCACTGGCGCTGGCGTCGATGCTGTCGGTGTCATGGCGCCGAGCTTTCCAGGCCGCCGCCGCGCTGTCCAGGCCGGCCGGTGCCTAAAAATACAGCATGCTTTGGGCGATGCCTAATTTTTGATCTCATTCCGTTGTGCATTGCACAATGGGGGGAGACCTCCGCCTTTCGGGCAAACCCTTGCTCCTTCCGGGCAGGCGCGCGTCGGGGCGCAGTTGGCACGGAACTTGCTTCTCTAATCCTGGGACTGGCGTCGCGATCTCCTGGGGGCGGCGCCGGCAAACGACGGACAGAGGGAGCGGTCGCATGAAAATGGTCATGGCCGTCATCAAGCCCTTCAAGCTCGACGAGGTGCGTGAGGCACTGACCGGGCTCGGCATCGAGGGCATGACGGTAACAGAGGTCAAGGGCTACGGCCGGCAGAAGGGCCAGACGGAAATCTATCGCGGCGCCGAGTACGCCGTGAACTTCCTGCCCAAGACCAAGATCGAGGTCGCAGTCACCGATGAGATCGCCGAGCGGGCGGTCGAGGTGATCCAGCAAGCCGCCAACACCGGCCGTATCGGGGACGGAAAGATCTTCGTCTACGAGCTGACCCGCGCGGTGCGTATTCGCACCGGCGAGGCCGACGCTTCGGCGCTCTAGGCGTCGAGGACAGAACATGGGGAAGAGGAGAGAGCTCATGACGTTGAAGCGTTTCGGCTGGCTCGCGGGCGCTGCGGCGCTGCTCGCCGCCACGGCCGCGCGGGCGGATGACGCCCCGCCGGCCATCGATACCGGCGATACCGCCTGGATGCTGACCTCCACGGCCATCGTCCTGATGATGACCATTCCGGGCCTGGCGCTGTTCTACGGCGGCATGGTCCGCCGCAAGAACGTGCTGGCGACCCTGATGCAGTCCTTCGCCACCTGCTGCCTGGTGACCATCCTGTGGTTCATCGTCGGCTACAGCCTGTCCTTCACCGGCGGCGGCGAGATGAACGACTATATCGGCGGCCTCGACCGCCTGTTCCTGTCGGGCATGGCGGTCGACTCGGTGAGCGGCACGATTCCGGAATCGGTCTTCATGACCTTCCAGATGACCTTCGCAATCATCACCCCGGCGCTGATCACTGGTGCCTTCGCCGACCGCATGAAGTTCTCCGCCATGCTGTGGTTCATGGGCCTCTGGTCGCTGCTGGTCTACTCGCCCATCGCGCACTGGGTGTGTGGCGGCGGCTTCCTTGGCACCGGTGGCGTGCTCGACTTCGCCGGCGGCACCGTGGTGCACGTCAACGCCGGTGTCGCCGGCCTGGTGGCGGCGCTGGTCCTGGGCAAGCGCCAGGGCTACGGCACCGACAACATGGCGCCGCACAACCTGGTGCTGAGCCTGATCGGCGCCTCGCTGCTGTGGGTCGGCTGGTTCGGCTTCAATGCCGGCTCGGCGGTGGGCTCCAACGGTCTGGCCGGCATCGCCATGGCCAACACGCAGATCGCCACCGCGGCGGCGGCCATCGCCTGGATGTTCGCCGAGTGGCTGATCATGAAGAAGCCGTCGGTGCTGGGCATCATCTCCGGCGCTGTCGCCGGCCTGGTGGCCATCACCCCGGCTTGCGGCTTCGTCGACCCGATGGGTGCGCTGTGGATCGGCCTCGCGGCCGGCGTGGTCTGCTTCATCTCGGCGGTCTTCGTGAAGCGGGCCCTGGGCTATGACGACTCGCTGGACGCCTTCGGCATCCACGGTGTCGGCGGCGCGCTGGGCGCCATCCTGACCGGCGTCTTCGCCACCGCGGCGATCAACGGCGCGTCGGGGGCGATCGACGGCAACGTCGAGCAGATCTGGCTCCAGGTGAAGGGCGTCGGCATCAGCGCGATCTACTGCGCCGTCGTCACCTTCGTCATCCTCAAGGTCATCGACGTGGTGATCGGCCTGCGCGTCTCGAAGGAAGTCGAGATCGAGGGCCTGGACCTGCACCTGCACGGCGAGACCGTGCACGACTGACCTTTTCCAACAGGTTCAACGCGGCGATCCTCCGCGTCACCTCGGGCCCGGGCAGGCAACTGCCCGGGCCTCTTTCTTTCTGCCCCAAGGGGTGGCAAGGCGTGCCGACGACGACCAGCGCCAGCTTGCCTGGTCCGTGCGGCATCCGTCATGGTGAGGGCCAGAACGAGGGCCCCATGACCGCCGCGCCAGACCTGCTGCAGCTCAATCCCTTCCATCGCCTGAACCAGCTCCTGGCCGGCCTGACGCCTGGGCGGTCGCCGCTGCCCGACGGCCAGCCGGTGAACATCTCGGTCGGCGATCCGCGCACCAGCATGCCGTCCTTCGCCGCCGAGGCCATGGCCGAGGCGGTGGCCGGTTGGTCGCGCTATGCACCGGCGCGCGGCCATCCGGGCTACCTGGCCGCGGTGCAGGCCTGGCTGACCCGGCGCTTTGACCTGCCGGCGGATTTCATCGACCCGGCGCGGCACCTAGTCCCGGTGGCGGGCAGCCGCGAGGGGCTGTTCTTCGCCGTGCTGGCGGCGGTGGCCCGCAAGCGCGCCGCGCTGGGTGGCGCGCAGCCGGTCGTGCTGCTGCCCGATCCCGGCTACCACGTCTATGCCGGCGCCGCCGCGGCGGCCGGGGCCGAGGCGGTCTACGTCAAGGTCGACGCCACCACCGGCGAGCTGCCGGACTTCCACCTGCTGCCGGCGGAGGTTCTGCCGCGCGCCGCGCTCGCCTTCCTCTGCACCCCGGCCAATCCGCAGGGCGCCGTGGCCAGCCGGGCGCGCCTGGCCGATGCGCTGGGCCATGCCCGGCGCCACGACTACGTGCTCGCGGTCGACGAGTGCTACAGCGAGATATATGGCGAAACCGCGCCGGTCGGCGGGCTGCAGGTAGCCGCCGCCAGCGGCAGCCTGGAGGGGCTGCTGGTGTTCAACTCGCTGTCCAAGCGGTCCGGCGCGCCGGGCCTGCGCCTGGGCTTCGTCGCCGGCGACGCGACCCTGATCCGGGCGGTCGAGGGCTACCTGCGCTTTGGCGGCGCCGGTCCCGGGCTGCCGCTGCTCGCCGCCGGCACCGCGCTGTGGCAGGACGAGGGCCATGTGGTGCTGAACCGCGCCTACTACGACCGCAACCTGCAGCTGGCCGAGCGCATCCTGGGCAATGCCTTCGGCTGGCGCCGCCCGGCCGGCGGTTTCTTCCTGTGGCTCGACGTCTCGGCCGGCCGCTTCGACGATGGCGAGGCCGCCGCCAAGGCGCTCTACACCGAGGGCGGCATTACCTTCCTGCCGGGCGGCTACCTCAGCGTCGGGCGCAGCTCGACCGCCGATGCGCCAGGTCGGCGCTACCTGCGCGCCTCGCTGGCCGAGCCGCCGGCGATCCTGGAACCGGTGCTCACGCGCGTCGCGGAAATTCTGCTATGAACGGTCGCGCCGGATAGCGCGCGACTCCGCAGAGTCGCGCCGCCCGCCGGCTTGTCCCGTCAGCAGCGTCACTGGACCCATGGCCGTTCGCACCCAATCCGATACCCAGGAACAGACCCCCAGCCGCGGCCGCCTGTTGCCGGCCGGCGCCGGGCGCTGGTTCCGGCGGCGCTTCCAGGAGGCCGCGGCGCTCGGCCTGGGGGCCTTCGCCGGCGCCCTGCTAGTGGTCTGCGTCACCTACAACGCGCTGGATCCCTCGCTCAACCGCGCCACCGACGGACCGATCGCCAACGCCCTGGGGCTCTATGGCGCCTACGTCGCCGATGTCTTCATGCAGACCCTGGGCGTCGCCGCCTATCTGCTGCCGCTGCTGCTCTTCGCCTGGGTGCTGCGGCTGCTGCTGCACCGCGGCTTGCCGCAGTTCTGGTTGCGCCTGGCGGCGCTGCCGGCGGCGCTGTTCCTGGTCACCCTGGCGGCGCAGCCGCTGCCGGCGCCGCCGAGCTGGCCGGTGGCCAGCGGGCTGGGCGGGGTCAGCGGTTTCCTCCTGCTGCAGCAGCTCACCCGCCTTACCGGGCTGGGTGACGGGCTGCTGGCGCTGATCGCCCTGCTGCTGGCACTGCTGGCGCTGGCCTATGCCTCGGCCATCCCCTTCTCGTCCTGGCGCGGCCTGGGCCGTGGCGTCGGGCGCCTGGTGACCGGCGTGCGGGCGCGGCGCCAGCCCAATCTCGATGTGCCGGCCGAACCCGACCTGCGCGGCGCCACGCGCGCCCCGCTGCTGGCCGACGACGACGAGGACGAGGAGGCGCCGCCGCAGCGTCGCGAGCCGACCTTGGCGGAGCCGCCCGGCGACGGCGACCAGGAGCGCCTGGAGCCGGTGCTGGTGGTGGATCGCGGCGCCGCGCTGGACGAGGACGAGGAGACCGCCCCGCCGCTGCCCGCCGAGCCGCGGCGGCCGGAGGCGCGCAAGCCGGCGAAGAAGGCCGAGCAGCGTCAGCTCGACCTGCGGCGGCGCGGCGACTACCAGCCGCCGCCGCTGGAGCTGCTGACCCAGGCGCCGGTCGGTCGCCAGGACGCCGGCGACACGCGCGACGCGCTGGAAAAGAACGCCCGCCTGCTGGAGGGCGTGCTCGACGACTTCGGCGTCAAGGGCAAGATCGTCAAGGTGCGGCCCGGCCCGGTGGTGACGCGCTACGAACTGGAGCCAGCGCCCGGCACCAAGACCAGCCGCGTCATCGGCCTGGCCGACGACATCGCGCGCTCCATGTCGGCGCTGTCGGTGCGCGTCGCCGTGGTGCCCGGCTCCTCGGTCATCGGTATCGAGCTGCCGAACCAGAAGCGCGAGACGGTCTTTTTCGGCGAGGTCGTGGCCTCGGAGGCCTATGCCAAGAACGACCTGAAGCTGCCGCTGGTGCTAGGCAAGGACATCGGCGGCAACCCGCAGGTGGTCGACCTGGCGCGCATGCCGCACCTGCTGGTCGCCGGCACCACGGGCTCCGGCAAGTCGGTGGCGATCAACGCCATGATCCTGTCGCTGCTCTATCGCCTGTCGCCCGAACAGTGCCGCCTGATCATGGTCGACCCGAAGATGCTGGAGCTGTCGGTCTACGACGGCATCCCGCACCTGCTGACCCCGGTGGTGACCGACCCGAAAAAAGCCATCGTCGCGCTCAAATGGACTGTGCGGGAGATGGAGGATCGCTACCGCGCCATGTCGCAGTTCGGCGTCCGCAACATCGACGGCTTCAACCAGCGCATCGAGGAGGCGCGCCGGACCGGCGAGGTGCTGACCCGTCGCGTGCAGACCGGCTTCGATCCGGAAACCGGCCAGCCGGTGGTCGAACAGCAGCCGCTCGACCTGACGCCGCTGCCCTTCATTGTCGTGGTGGTGGACGAGATGGCCGACCTGATGCTGGTCGCCGGCAAGGAGATCGAGGCCGCGGTGCAGCGCCTGGCGCAGATGGCGCGCGCGGCGGGCATCCATATCATCATGGCGACGCAGCGCCCCTCGGTCGACGTCATCACCGGCACCATCAAGGCCAACTTCCCGACCCGCATCTCTTTCCACGTCACCTCGAAGATCGACAGCCGCACCATCCTGGGCGAGCAGGGCGCCGAGCAGCTGCTGGGCCAGGGCGACATGCTCTACATGGCCGGCGGCGGCCGCATCGCCCGCATCCACGGGCCGCTGGTGACCGACGGCGAGGTCGAGGAGGTGGTGGCCCACTTGAAGACCCAGGGGCCGCCTGCCTACATCGAGCAGGTTACCGCCGAGGCCGAGGGCGACGAGCTGGGCGGGGGCGGCGACGATGGCGGCGAGGGCGACGACCTCTATCGCCAGGCCTGCGACGTGGTGCGCACCCACGGCAAGGCCTCGACCTCCTTCGTGCAGCGCCATCTGCAGATTGGCTACAACCGGGCCGCCCGGCTCGTAGAACGAATGGAAGCCGACGGCGTTATCTCTCCGGCAAACCATGCCGGGAAGCGCGAAGTGCTCGGCGGTCGCCAGTAGGGCCTGGCATCTTTTCGGTTATATCAAAGGGTTAGCTCAATGCAGCGTCGCAGTTTCCTGCAATCGGTGACGGCCTTCGGGCTCTTCGGCCTGTTGGCGCCGGCGTTTGGGCGCGGCGCCCTGGCCGCCAAGGAACTCAAGCTGACCGCCAAGGACCGCGCGCTGATCGACAAGGTCGAGGTCTATCTCAACGGCCTCTCCACCATGCAGGCGCGCTTCCTGCAGTCCTCCTCCAACGGCAGCTATGCCGAGGGCGACCTCTATGTCGAGCGGCCGAGCCGCATGCGCCTGGAATACGATCCGCCGGTGCCGCTACTGATCATCGCCGATGGCTACACGCTGGCGCTCTATGACAAGGAGCTGAAGCAGGTCACCCAGGTGCCGATCTGGGACACGCCGCTGTGGTTCCTGTTCAAGGACAACATCAAGATCGCCGACAACCTGGTGCTGACCAATCTCAGCTACGGCGCCGGTTCGGTCATCATGACGATCCAGGAGCAGCAGGCCGAAGGCAATCTCTCCTCGGTGACGCTCACCTTCTCCGAGGCGCCGGTCGAGCTGCGCAAGTGGGAGGTGGTGGATTCCCAGGGCCTGATCGTGCAGACCGGCCTGCTGAACCCGAAGTACGGCGCCAAGCTGGACCCCAAACTCTTCGACCTGAAGCTGCTGGATGTCTACCGGTTCGAAGGTCAGCCCGGCGGCAACCGCTGACGCCTAGCGGCGAAACGGCCACAGCAGCAAGCCGGGCGCGGCCTCCTCCGCCAGGCCCTCGGCGCCGATCGCCATGGCCGGGTCGCGCGGCGTCGGGCTGCGCGAGGCGAAGAGTCGGTCCCACAGGCTGAGCACCGTGCTGTAGTTGGCGTCGGTATCGCGGCGCCGGCGATGGTGATGTACCCAGTGGATCGAAGGGGTCACCACCAGCCACGACAGCGCGCGCTCCAGGCGCGGCGGCAGGCGCAGGTTGCTGTGGTGAAAGATCGCCGCCAGCAGCACCAGGGTCTCGAAGACCAGCACCGACGCCAGCGGAAAGCCCAGCGCCAGGATCACCGCCGCGCGCGCCAGTGCCGACAGCGCCACCTCGCCGAAGTGGAAGCGCAGCGCGCTGCTGCAGTCGAGAAAGCGGTCCAGGTGATGCACGGCATGGAAGCGCCACAGCAGCGGCGCCACGTGGTTGGCCCGGTGCCACCAGTAGATCAGCAGGTCGAGCAGCAGCAGGTCGAGCGCCAGGCCAGCCCAGCCGCTCCACCAGTCGGGTCGCCAGGCCGGCGCCGTGCGGCTCGCCCAGTCGGTCAGCGGCACCACCAGCAGCAGTGACAGCGGCAGGTTGACCACCCAGAGCGCCAGGTTTCGCCCGACCCGTCGCCAGCGCCCGGACGCTGGCTCGACGGCGACCGGGCGCAGCCGCTCCAGCAGGAACAGCAGGGCGAACCAGCCGGCGACGACGCCGGCCTTCCAGACCAGGAGGCTCTCGATCCAGGCAGGCATGCGATGACTGTGTCAGCTAGCGGCCGGCCGGTCCAACGCGGCGCGGGGTGGGCTCACAGCGGATGATTGCCGGGACGGCTTCCCCGCCGCGCGGCGGTTGCCTAGACTGCGTCGACGGTTGAAGGCTGGCCCGATGGGGCCCCGATGGGGGAGGGAGCGATGCGGTTTCTCGGCATGGCGGCGGCCTGCTGGCTGGTCGCGACAGCGGCAACGGGTGCCCACGCCCAGGAGGTCGGCAGCGGCGAGCTGTGGATCGACCAGAGCGTCATGACGTTCTACGAGAAGTTCCAGCGCGAGGTCGGCGGATCCTACTTCGCCGTCTCGACCAACGGCCACTCGGCCGGCTATTCCTACTGCAAGGCCTTCCACTGCGACCAGAAATCTAACAAGCGCATCGCGGTCAAGGCCTGTGTCGACGCCGGCGGCAACCAGGGCGGCCTCTGCTACATCTTCGGCAACACGTCGCGTGTCCTGTGGCAAGGCACGGTGCATGTAGTGACGCAATGACCTTGGCCCGGCGCTGCGCCAGGCCGCGGGCACCTGCTACATCTTCGGCGACCGTGACCGCATCCTGTGGCGCGGCCAGGTGGTGCCGATGGTGCGCAACCAGGCCAACCTCTGGGGCTAGGTCGCGGCGGGTGCGGCGGGGGCGGCCCGCCGCAGCCGATGGCCCGGCCCCTGCGCCCCGCGCCCCACCCTTGCAGCGCAGGCTGCTTGTCTGCGGGATCGACCCGGCGTATCTGCTGGGCCATGAGCACGATAGCCAAGCCCCTGGTCGCCGTTCCCGCCTGCATGAAGGAGATCGGCGGCCTGCCGTTCCACGCCGTCGGCGACAAGTACGTCCGCGCGGTGGCCGAGGCCGCCGGCGCGGTGCCGCTGATGATCCCCAATCTGGGCGAGTACTTTGACGCCGGCAACCTGCTGGCCGGCCTGGACGGACTGCTGATGACTGGCAGCGTGTCGAACGTGCATCCGCGCCACTATGGCCAGGCGGCCAACCCGGCGGCGGAGCCGCATGACGAGGCGCGCGACGCCGTCACGCTGCCGCTGATCCACGCCGCGATCGAACAGGGGGTGCCGCTGTTCTGCGTCTGCCGCGGCTTCCAGGAATTGAACGTGGTGCTGGGTGGCACGCTGCACGCCCGGGTGCACGAGGTGCCGGGGCGGCTGGATCACCGCAGCCCCTCCACTGGCGACCCGGACCGCGACTACGCGGCACGCCACGCACTGCGCCTGACACCCGGCGGCCAGTTGCGGCGCATCCTGGGCCGCGACGAGATCCAGGTGAACTCGCTGCACTGGCAGGCGATCGATCGCCTGGCCGAGGGACTGAGCGTCGAGGGCGTGGCGCCGGACGGCACGATCGAGGCCGTCGCGGTCACCGGCGCCCGCAGCTTTGCCCTGGGCGTGCAGTGGCATCCTGAATACAAAGTTATGTCGAATCCGGATTCTGTCTTGTTGTTCCGGGCCTTCGGCGCGGCCGTCGCCGCCCGCCAGGCGGCGCGCCGCCGCTCCGATGCCGCCTAGCGCGGATTAGTTTCGCCCGGTTCTCCGCTGGCTCTACTAATCAGCCATGCAAGAAACGCTGGGGTTGTGTCATTGCACCGTGATGAAGCGCGCTTAAATCTTCACTCATGAACGGTGGCGTGACGAGCGCCCCGTCTGGAAGCGGCGGATGGCAACTCCGTCGTTTTCACCTCCGCGACACAGCGGTGGCCCAACCCTCCCCCCGGGCCACGTCCACCGCCGCGGAGCAAGTCTGGAACGCCCGGCACCCCCCCCTGCCCGGGCGTTCCGCTTTTTGGGGGGTCGCCAAGCCCACCGCATGCGCTGCGCGTTCCCAGGGTTGCCGGCCACAGCGCGGCTTCGCTAGGGTCGCCGCTCATCGGACAAGGGCGCCCCATGGCCAAGATGCGCATCGCCACCTGGAACGTGAACTCGATCCGCCAGCGGCTCGACCACCTGGCGCGCTTCGTCGCCGAGCACCAGCCCGACGTGCTGGCCATGCAGGAAACCAAGGTCACCGACGAGGACTTTCCGCTCGAGGCCATCAAGGCGATGGGCTTCCGCTTCTTCGTCATCCACGGGCAGAAGAGCTACAACGGCGTCGCCATCGCGTCGCGCCTGCCCTTCACCGCGCCGGAGCCGCGCGTGTGGTGCGGCAAGGACGACCGGCGCCATGCCTCGATGCTGCTGCCGGGCTACGTCGAGCTGCACAATTTCTACGTTCCCTCGGGCGGCCCCGATCCCGACCCGGTGGCCAATCCCAAGTTCGCCCACAAGCTGCAGTTCCTCGAGGAGATGGCCACTTGGGCGGCGGCCGACCAGATCCACAAGCGCAAGGTACTGATCGTCGGCGACCTCAACGTGGCACCACTGGAATGGGACGTCTGGGACCACAAGCGCCAGGTCCGCGCGGTCGGTCACACGCCGGGCGAATCCAAGGCGATGGAGAAGCTCTGGGCGGCCGGCAAACTGGTCGACGTGCCGCGCCACTTCACCCCGGCGCCGGAGCATCTCTTCTCCTGGTGGGGCTATCGCTTCCCGCAGTCCTTCGAGAAGAACTATGGCTGGCGCCTGGACCATGCCTTGGCCAGCCCCAAGCTGATGCCGCAGGTCACGGCGATCACCACGGTCAAGGACACCCGCACCTGGGACAAGCCCTCGGACCACGTACCGATCCTGATCGACATCGGCTAGAGATAGCTCGCCTGCCGCCGGACCTTGCGACGCGGACCGCCGGCAAGGGTGCGCGTCGCTGTATTGTTCTGCCAGAGACGCCAATTCTTTCGAATACGGCAGGCCGCCGCTTGACGCTGCATCACTTTGGCCTTAGGTACAGCAATTACGTTGTCCCGCCATGTACAAGAAGCATAACTCCAGGGAGGTCGGGCGGCGCGCGATGTGGCACGGGAGCCCGAATGGGCCCCGTAGACGCACCCTCGGGGTGGTGCGTCCGCACGGCCGTTGCGCCCGCGTGACATTCGACCCGGGACCGGGACCCGAGGGAGGATGGAACTGCGATGTCTGCTACAGCGGGCCTCGATACATTTCCGAAATACCTGCGCCACCACGCCCAGGTGCATGCCCAGCATCCGGCGATCCGTGAAAAGGATCTCGGAATCTGGCAGGGCTGGTCGTGGCAGGAGGTGCAGGGTGAGGTGCGGGCGCTGGCCGCCGGCCTGGCGGAGCTGGGCCTGACACGCGGCGATCGCATTGTCATCGTCGGCGACAACCGGCCGCAGCTCTACTGGACCATGGTGGCGGCGCAAGCCATCGGGGCGATCCCCGTGCCGGTCTACCAGGACTCGGTGGCGCGCGAGATGGCCTATGTCATCGAGCACGCCGGCGCGCGCTTCGCCGTGGCCGAGGACCAGGAGCAGGTCGACAAGCTGCTGGAGATCAAGACCACGGTCCCGGCGCTCGAGTGCATCATCTACAGCAACGCGCGCGGGTTGCGGCACTACACGCAGCCCTTCCTGCTGGCCTTCGCCACGGTTGGCGAGCGCGGTCGCGCCAAGCTCAAGGCCGATCCGGCCTGGTACGACCGCGAGGTCGACCAGGGCCAGGGCGCCGATACCTCCATCATGCTCTACACCTCGGGCACCACCGGCACGCCCAAGGGCGTGGTGCTGACCTTCGACAACATCATCAAGACGGCGCAGGCCGGCATCGACTTCGATCACCTGACGATCGACGAGGAGGTGCTGGCCTACCTGCCGATGGCCTGGGTCGGCGACCACACCTTCTCCTTCGCGCAGTCCTATATCGTCGGCTTCTGCGTCTCCTGCCCGGAGTCCGGCGCCACCGTCATGCAGGACCTGCGCGAACTGGGGCCCAGCTATTTCTTCGCGCCGCCGCGCATCTTCGAAAACATCCTGACCACCGTGATGATCCGGATGGAGGACGCCTCGCGCCTCAAGCGCCGGATGTTCAAGTATTTCCTCGAGCTGGCACGGCAGGTCGGCGGCAAGATCCTCGATCGCAAGCCGGTCAGTGCCAGCCAGCGGCTGCTGTACAAGCTGGGCGAGCTGCTGGTCTTCGCGCCGCTGAAGAACACGCTGGGCTTCAGCCGCATCCGCCTGGCCTACACCGCCGGCGAGGCCATCGGCCCGGAGATCTTCGAGTTCTACCGCTCGCTGGGCGTCAACCTGAAGCAGCTCTATGGCTCCACCGAGGCCTCGGTCTACATCACCATGCAGCCGGACGGCGAGATCCGCTCGGACAGCGTTGGCCGACCGGCGCCGGGGGTCGAGGTGAAGCTGTCGGACAGTGGCGAGGTGCTGTTCCGCAGCCCCGGCGTGTTCAAGGAGTACTACAAGAACCCGACGGCGACGGCGGAAACCAAGACCGCGGACGGCTGGGTGATGACCGGCGACGCCGGCTTCATCACGCCGGAAGGCCAGCTGCGCATCATCGACCGCGCCAAGGACGTCGGCCGCCTGACCGACGGCAGCCTGTTTCCGCCGAAGTACATCGAGAACAAGCTGAAGTTCTTCCCCAACATCAAGGAGGTGGTGGCCTTCGGCGATGGCCGCGATTATGTCGCGGTGATCATCAACATCGACCTGCAGGCGGTCGGCTCCTGGGCGGAACGGAACAACGTCTCCTATTCCAGCTACCAGGAGCTGGCGGCCAACCCCAAGGTCGCCGACATCATCCAGGGTCACATCGAGCAGGTGAATCGCGACCTCGCCGGCGACCCGCAGCTGGCGTCGACGCAGGTCCAACGCTTCCTGATCCTGCACAAGGAGCTCGACGCCGACGACGGCGAGCTGACCCGCACCCGCAAGGTCCGCCGGCGCATCATCTTCGACAAGTACAAGACCTTGATCGAGGCGCTCTATGACGGCTGCTCGACCGTGCACATCGAGACCGAGCTGACCTTCGAGGACGGCCGCCGCGGCCTGCTGAAGGCGGACATCGCGGTGTGTGGCGCTAAGACCTTCCCGGCTAAGGGCACGGCGGCGCCGCTGCCCCAGGCGGCCGAGTGACGCCGCCGGACGATAGAGGATCCAGCATGGACGCAGCCACCCCTGCGGCGCTCAGCGACGCCACCCTGCCGCCCGCCCGCACCTTCGGGCCGCCGCTGCTGTCGGTCGACAACATCTCGCTGTCGTTTGGCGGCGTGAAGGCGCTGACCAACATCTCGTTCAACATCCTGGAGCACGAGATCCGCGCCATCATCGGCCCGAACGGCGCTGGCAAGACCTCGATGCTGAACGTCATCAACGGCTTCTATCATCCGCAGGAAGGCACCATCACCTGGCAGGGCAAGGTCAGGAAGCAGATGCGCCCGCACCAGGCGGCGGTGCAGGGCATCGCCCGCACCTTCCAGAACGTCGCGCTGTTCAAGGGCATGTCGACCCTGGACAACATCATGACCGGGCGCCTGCTGAAGATGCACAACGTGCGGGCGCCGGAAACCGGCGTCTTCGGCCTCGACCACCTGCTGCGCTACGGCAGCGCGGCGCTCGACTTCGCCCTGCAGTGCCTCTATTGGGGCCCCAACCTGAAGGAAGAGATCCGCCAGCGCGAGTTCTGCGAGCAGATCATCGATTTCCTGGAGATCCAGACCATTCGCAAGACCCCGGTGGGCAAGCTGCCCTATGGCCTGCAGAAGCGCGTCGAGCTGGCGCGCGCGCTGGCCATGGAGCCCAAGCTCCTGCTGCTGGACGAGCCGATGGCCGGCATGAACGTCGAGGAAAAGGAGGACATGTGCCGCTTCATCCTCGACGTGAATGACGAGTTCGGCACCACCATCGCGCTGATCGAACATGACATGGGCGTGGTGATGGACATCTCCGACCGCGTCGTGGTGCTCGACTATGGCCGCAAGCTGGCCGACGGCTCGCCCGACGAGGTGCGCGCCGACCAGGGCGTGATCGACGCCTACCTCGGCGTGGCGCACTAGGGGGCCGACGATGATGCAGTCCAAGAGAATCGCCTTCTGGAGCGTCGCTCCCCTGGTCGCCTTCGTCCTCATCGGCTTCCTGCTGCAGTGGATGGCCAGCCAGGGCATCGGCTTCTTCGACTGGTGGTTCTTCAGCGAGGTGGCGGCCACCGGCCTGCTGGTCGGCGTGCGCTACTCGCTGGTTGCGCTGGGCTTCGTGCTGATCTTCAAGGCGTCGGGCGTGTTCAATTTCGCCCAGGGCTCCATGGTGCTCTTCGCCGCGCTGACCTTCGTCGGCCTGCTGGGCTTCGGCGTGCCGATCTGGCTGTCGTTTCCCATCACGCTGGTCGTCATGTGGCTGCTGGCGGTGGTGATCGAGCGCGTGGTGCTGCGCCCGCTGGTGAACCAGGAACACATCATCCTCTTCATGGCCACCATCGGCGTCTTCTACCTGCTGGAAGGTGGCGGGCAGCTCATGTGGGGCAGCCAGGTGCAAACGCTGGATATCGGCCTGCCGCACGGCCGCATCCAGCTCTTCGGCGGCAACATCCAGCTGCAGGAGTTCGAGATCGTCACCGCCGGCATCGCCGGGCTGCTGGTGGCGGTGCTGGCGGTGTTCTTCAACAAGACCCGGGTCGGCCGTGCGCTGCGCGCGGTGGCCGACGACCATCAGGCGGCGCTGTCGGTCGGCATTCCGCTGAAGGCCATCTGGGTCATCGTCTGGACCGTCGCCGGCGTCGTCGCACTGGTCGCCGGCATCACCTGGGGCACCGACCTGGGCGTGCAGCCGACCCTGTCGCTGGTCGCGCTGAAGGCGCTGCCGGTGCTGATCCTCGGCGGCTTCACCTCGATCCCCGGTGCCATCATCGGCGGCCTGATCATCGGCTGTGGCGAGCAGGTCGGCGAGGTCTTCTTCGGCTCGCTGGTCGGCGGCGCCATCCAGGACTGGTTCGCCTACATGCTGGCGCTGGTCTTCCTGCTGTTCCGGCCGCAGGGCCTGTTCGGCGAACGCATCATCGAGCGAGTCTAGGGGCAGGACATGCTGTATCGCGAGGCAGGCCAGTTCAAGACCAGCTACGCCGCCGACCAGGCGCTCTTTCCGATCCGCCAGGATCTGCTGGGGTTCGGGTTGTTCGCGGCCTTCGCGCTGTTCGTCGTGCCCTACATCGCCAGCGAGTACTTCCTCAACACCATCCTGATCTTCTTCCTGGTGCTGGTGGTGGCGTCTATCGGCCTCAATCTGCTCACCGGTTTCTGCGGCCAGCTGTCACTCGGCTCCGGCGGCTTCATGGCGACCGGGGCCTTCGCCGCCTATAAGCTGACCACCGCCTTCCCCGACATGCACATCGTCGTGGTTTTCCTGCTGTCCGGCTGCATCACCGCGCTGGTCGGCGTGCTGTTCGGCATTCCCTCGCTGCGCATCAAGGGTTTCTATCTGGCAGTGGCGACCTTGGCGGCGCAGTTCTTCCTGCTGTGGCTGTTCAACAAGGTGCCCTGGTTCACCAACCATTCCTCGTCCGGCACCATCTCGGCGCCACCGCGCGGGCTGTGGGGCGACAGCCTCTACATCACCGGGCCACAGGCCTCGCCAGAGACCAAGTACATCTTCCTGGTGGTCTTCGTCGGGCTGCTGGCGCTGCTGGCGAAAAATCTAGTGCGCTCGCGCATCGGTCGCTCCTGGATGGCAATCCGCGACATGGACATCGCCGCCCAGCTGATCGGCATCCGGCCGCTGGTGGCCAAGCTCTCGGCCTTCGCCGTGTCCTCCTTCTTCATCGGCATCTCCGGCGCGCTCTGGGCCTTCATCTACTCCGGCGCCGTCGAGGCCCTGGCCTTCGAGATCACTCGCTCCTTCCAGGTGCTCTTCATGATCATCCTGGGCGGCCTGGGTTCGCTGCTCGGCTCCTTCCTCGGCGCCGCCTTCATCGTCGTGCTGCCGATCGTGCTCAATCTGGTGCTGACCGCGATCGACTCCTCGATCGACGTCGGCACCATCAAGCACTTCGAGTTCATGATCTTCGGCGCGCTGATCGTCTTCTTCCTGATCGTCGAGCCGCATGGCCTGGCGCGGCTCTGGCAGATCGCCAAGGAAAAGCTGCGCCTCTGGCCTTTCCCCTATTGAGTCGCCAGCTCAAGCGGGGAAGCCGGCGCGTGGCGCCGGTCAGGTGAGAATGCTAGCGTTGGTTTCATGAAGGGGTCCGGTCATCGAGGCCCCGCACTACGGGAGGTAACAGGATGTCCGTGAGAAAACTCTGCCTCGCTGCCGCGGCGGTCGCCATGGTGGCGACTGGCATGGCAGCCTCGGCGGCCTCGGCCGACGAGCAGTTCATTCCCTTGCTGGTCTATCGCACCGGCCCCTACGCGCCCAGCGGCACGCCGCTGGCCGACGGCCAGGCGAACTACCTCGACCTCATCAACAAGCAGGGCGGCGTCAACGGCGTCAAGATCACCTATGAGGAGTGCGAGACCGAGTACAACAACGACAAGGGCGTCGAGTGCTACGAGCGGCTGAAGGCCAATGCCTCGGTCTTCGCGCCTTTCTCCACCGGCATCACCTACGGCATCATCGAGAAGGCACGCGCCGACCATATCCCGATCCTGTCGATGGGCTATGGCCGTGCCGACGCCACCATCGGCTCGGTCTTTCCGCACGTCTTCACCCTGCCGGTGACCTACTGGGCCCAGGCCGATGCCCTGGTGCAGTACGCCAAGGCGCAGTCCGGCGGCGACCTGAAGGGCAAGAAGATCGCCCTGGTCTATCATGACAGCGCCTACGGCAAGGAGCCGATCGCCACGCTGCAGAAGCTGGCCGAGATCGAGGGCTATCAGCTCGACCTCTTCCCCGTCGCCCACCCGGGCCTGGAGCAGAAGGCGACCTGGCTGCAGATCGGCCGCCAGCTGAAGCCTGACTGGGTCTTCATGTGGGGCTGGGGCGTGATGAACTCCACCGCCATCAAGGAAGCCGCAGCGGTCGGCTTCCCGATGGATCACTTCATCGGTGTCTGGTGGTCGGGGTCCGAGGGCGACGTGCTGCCCGCCGGCGCCGACGCCAAGGGCTACAAGTCCGGCGCCTTCCATGCGCCCGGTACCTCGGCCAAGATCTTCGGCGAGATCAAGGCCAACACGCCGAACCTGCCCGACACCTACGGCACGGTGCTCTACAGCCGTGGCGTCATCGCGGCGGCCTTCATGGTCGAAGCCATCCGCACCGCGCAGGAGAAGTTCGGTCACCAGACCATGACCGGCGACCAGATGATCTGGGGCTTCCAGCATCTCAACCTGACGCCTGACCGGATCGAGCAGATGGGCATGACCGGCTTGCTCGAGCCGCTCGCCATCACCTGCAACGACCATGAAGGCGGCGGGAAGATCATCATCCAACAGTGGGACGGGGCGAAGTGGGAGCAGGTCTCCGACTGGATCACCCCGAACCGTGACCTGATCCGTCCGATGTATGAAGAGTCGGCGGCGAAGTACGCGGCCGAGAAGGGCATCACCCCGATCGACTGCAGCAAGATGCAGTAAGTAGGCGTCCGTTGTTGTCCGGCGCCGTCGCGGTTTCGCGGCGGCGCCGGCGGCAGCTTACCTGAGGTTCCGAGGAAGGTTTCCCCATGTCCGCCGTCACCGCCGCCAAGCCCGACAGCCCTGCACAGCCGGCGCGCCCCCTGTTGGCGGTCAACTCTATCGAGGTCATCTACGACCACGTCATCCTGGTGCTGAAGGGCGTGTCGCTGGCGGTCCCTGACAAGGGCATCGTTGCGCTGCTGGGCGCCAACGGCGCCGGCAAGACCACCACCCTGAAGGCGATTTCCAACCTGCTGCGCGCCGAGCGCGGCGAGGTCACCAAGGGCTCGATCGAATTCGACGGCCAGCAGATCGATCGGCTGACGCCGAACGACCTGGTGCGGCGCGGCGTGATCCAGGTGATGGAAGGCCGCCACTGCTTCGCCCACCTGACGGTGGAAGAGAACCTGCAGACCGGCGCCTTCACCCGCAAGGACGGCCGTGGCGCCATCCAGCGCGACCTGGAGATGGTCTACAACTATTTCCCGCGGCTGAAGGAACGCCGCGGCAGCCAGGCCGGCTACACCTCTGGCGGCGAGCAGCAGATGACGGCCATCGGCCGCGCGCTGATGAGCCGCCCGCGCATGATCTTGCTGGACGAGCCCTCGATGGGCCTGGCGCCGCAGCTGGTCGAGACCATCTTCGAGACGGTGAAGCGGCTGAACGAGCAGGAGGGCGTGACCTTCCTGCTGGCCGAGCAAAACACCAACATCGCGCTGAAGTACGCCCGCTACGGCTACATCCTGGAAAACGGCCGCGTGGTGATGGACGGCGATGCCGCCGCGCTGGGCGCCAACGAGGACGTCAAGGAATTCTACCTCGGCCTCTCCGCCGCCGGTCGCAAGTCCTACCGCGACGTGAAGCACTACAAGCGCCGCAAGCGCTGGCTGGCCTAGCGGGCCGGCCGGGTGCAGCCCGCGCACTACGATCAACTGGAGACCCGCCCGCCGGAAGCGCGCGAGCGCGAGCTGATGGCCGCGCTGGCCCAGCAGGTGGCGCACGCCAAGGCCAAGGCGCCGCACTTCGCCCGCACCCTGGCCGACGTGGCGCCGGCGGCGGTGAACAGCCGCCAGGCGCTGGCCACACTGCCGGTGACGCGCAAGAGCGAGCTGGCGGTGCTGCAGGCCGCCGACCCACCCTTCGCCGGCATCGCCGCCATCGCCGCCGGCCATGCCGGACGCCTCTTCGCCTCGCCCGGACCGATCTACGAACTCGAGGGCGTGGCTAGCGACTACGGCCGCTTCGCCCGTGCCTTCTTCGCCGCTGGCCTGCGGCCCGGCGACCTGGTGGTCAACGCCTTCTCCTATCACCTGACGCCGGGCGGCTGGATGATGGACGCCGGCGTGCGCGCGCTGGGCGCGGTGCCGATTCCAGCCGGCACCGGCAACAGCGAACAGCAGGCCGCCGCCATCCAGCACCTGAAGCCGCGCGGCTGGAGCGGCACGCCGGACTTCCTCAAGGTGGTGCTCGACAAGGCCAAGGAGCTGGGACTCGACTGCGGGTCGATCCAGCGTGCCCTGGTCTCCGGCGGTGCGCTCTTCCCCTCGCTGCGCGACGAGTATCGCGCCCGCGGCGTGCAGGTGCTGCAGTGCTACGCCACCGCCGAGCTTGGCCTGGTGGCCTATGAGAGCGCGGCGGCGGACGGCACGCCGCATCCCGGCCAGATCGTCGACGAGGGCGTGATCGTCGAGATCGTGCGCCCCGGCACCGGCGACCCGGTGCCGGCCGGCGAGGTCGGCGAGGTGGTGGTGACGACCTTCAATCCGGTGCTGCCGCTGATCCGCTTCGCCACCGGCGACCTCTCGGCCGTGCTGCAGGGGCCGAGCCCCTGCGGACGCAGCAACCAGCGGCTCAAGGGCTGGCTGGGCCGCGCCGACCAGACCACCAAGATCAAGGGCATGTTCGTGCACCCGGGCCAGGTGGCGACGATCATCAAGCGCTTCCCGGCGATCCTGCGGGCCCGCCTGGTGGTCGATCGCGACGGCGAGCAGGACAGCATGCTGCTGCGCTGTGAGGCGGCGGAGGCGCCCGAGTCGCTGGCGGAGGCGCTTGCCGCCGGCCTGCAGGAGGTGACGAAACTGAAAGGCCGCGTCGAACTGCTGCAGCCGGGCAGCCTGCCCAACGACGGCAAGGTGATCGACGATCAGCGTCGTTACGACTCTTAATCTCTTTCATTTTTAGGACCTTAGCGGAATATCACAAGGCCGCGACCGGGCGTCGCGGGCAAAATTTCCGCTAGACAGCCTGTGGCCCTCATGTCACATTCCCTAGGTAAGAAGTTGGTAGCGGTTCTTTTCTCTTGCCTGTGGCAGAAATCACATTTCAGCCATAAACGGGACCGAAACTGACCACGATCTGTCTCTAGGTTTCTGAACACGGAGACTTCCCCTCTCTGTCCGAGGTTTTCCAGCCGACCTCACCCCGATGCCCCCCTCAGGCTGGAAAAACTGACGCCCGGCGGTCCCGATCCCGCCGGGCGTCACCCTTTTGGGGGCTACCCTTCCCTGCCATCCAGCTTTCTGCCGCCCAAGCGTCTGGCCTGCCGCCGGTCGCTGCGCTAGAGCAATGGCCTGATCCTTGGGCAGGGGCCGCAGCATGCCGGGCGACAAGACCGCTCTCGTGGTGATCGACGTGCAGCAGGGGCTGGTGCAGCCGCCGGCCGGCCCGGCGCTGCACGCCGCCGAAGCGCTGCTGGACCGCATCGGCCGCCTGCTGGCCGCCGCGCGGGCCACCGGCCTGCCCGTCGTTTTCGTGCGCCACGACGGCGGCCCCAGCGATGACCTGGAGGCCGGTACGCCGGGCTGGCAGCTGCACCCGGCACTGGGCGCGCGACCGGACGAGCCGGTGGTGGAAAAGCGCCACCCCGACGGTTTCCGCGACACCGGGCTGGGCGCCCTTCTGGCCGCGCGCGGCATCGGCCGGCTGATCCTCTGCGGCGCGCAGAGTGACTACTGCGTCGACACCACCTGCCGCCGCGCCGCATCGGAAGGCTTCGCCGTGGTGCTGGTCGGCGACGCGCACAGCACCTTCGACAACGGCGTGATCGACGCCGCCACCATCATCCGCCATGAAAACCACACCCTGTGCAGCTTCGCCCGTGTCGTCGACAGCGCGACGCTGCTGGCCGAAGGCCTGGCGGCATGACCGGCTTCGCCGCGCGCGACCTGGCCGCGCTGCGCGGCGAGCGGCTGCTGTTCCGCGGACTCGACTTCGCGCTGCCGGCCGGCGCGGCGCTGGCGCTGGTCGGCCCCAACGGCAGCGGCAAGACCACGCTGCTGCGGCTGCTGGCCGGCCTGTCCCGACCGCTGGCCGGCGAGGTCCTGTGGGACGGCGTCGACATCGCCGGCGCGGCCGAGGCGCACCGCGCCCGGCTGCGCTATGTCGGCCACCTGCCGGGCCTCAAGGCGGCGCTGACCGCCACTGAATCGCTGGCCTTCGAGGCGCGGCTGCTGGGTGCCGGCGCCGCCGCCGTCACCGCGGCCATGACACAGTTCGCCCTGGCGCCGCTGGCCGCCCTGCCGCTGCGCGTGCTCTCCGCCGGGCAGCGCCGCCGTGTCGCGCTGGCCCGCCTGGCCCTGGCGCCGGCCGCGCTGTGGCTGCTCGACGAACCGGTGACCAGCCTGGATGCCGCCAGCGAAGCGCGGCTCTGGGCGCTCTGCGGCGCTCACCTGGCCGCCGGCGGCCGGCTGGTGGTGGCGACCCATGGCGCCGTGCCGCTGCCCGGGCTGCAGCGCCTGGACCTCGCGGACTTCGCCCCGGGCCAGGCCGCGGCGGTCGAGGCGCTGTCGTGAAGGTCCTGCTGGCGCTGATCGGCCGCGACCTGCGCCTGGTCTGGCGGCAGCGCGGCGAGCCCCTGATCGGCGTCGCCTTCTTCCTGCTGGCGGCACTGCTGTTTCCCTTTGGCGTCGGCCCCGACACCGACCTGCTGCGGCAGATCGCCCCCGGCATCGTCTGGGTTGCCGCGCTTTTCGCCGTGGTGCTGTCGCTGGAGCGCCCGTTCCACGCCGACCACGAGGACGGCACCTTGGAGCAGCTGGCGCTGACCGCGCTGCCGCTGCCGCTGCTGGTGCTGGCCAAGGCGCTGGTGCATTGGCTGACCTCGGGCCTGCTGCTGGTACTGGCGGCGCCGCTGATCGCGGTGATCTACGACCTGCCGGGCGAGCTGCTGCCGGTGCTGCTGCTGGCGCTGCTGCTGGGCACGCCGATCCTCAGCCTGCTGGGCATCGTGGTGGCGGCGACCACGCTGGGCGCGCGTCGCGGCTCGATCCTGATTCCGCTGCTGGCGCTGCCGCTCTTCGTGCCGGTGCTGATCCTGGGCGTGCTGGCGGTCGAGGCCGCGGCCAGCGGCCTGCCGGCGCGCCCGCACCTGCTGCTGCTGGCCGCCGGCCTGCTGCTGGCGCTGCCGCTGGCGCTGCTGGCCGGGCCTGCGGCGTTACGTCAGGCTTTGGACGAAGGCTGAGCTGGGCTACACCAGACCCATGCAGCGCTATGCAAACCCGGGCCGTTTTCTGCGCTTGGCCGATGCCATCCTGCCCTGGGCGGCGGGTCTGGCGGCGGCGCTCATCCTGCTTGGCCTCTACCTTGGCCTGATCAAGTCGCCGGCCGACTACCAGCAGGGCGATTCGGTGCGCATCATGTATGTGCATGTGCCGGCCGCCTGGATGGCGCTGTTCTGCTATCTCACCATCGCCGCCGCCTCCTTCGTCGCCCTGGTGTGGCGCCACCCGCTGGCCCACCTGGTGGCCAAGGCGGCCTCGCCGGTCGGCGCCGGCTTCACCTTTGTCGCGCTGGTCACCGGCTCGCTCTGGGGCAAGCCCACCTGGGGCACCTGGTGGGTCTGGGACGGGCGCCTGACGTCGGTGCTGGTGCTGTTCTTCCTCTACCTCGGCCACATCGCGCTGTTCACCGCCTTCGACGACCCGCGGCGCGGGCAGAAGGCGGCGGCGATCCTGGCGCTGGTCGGCGTGGTCAACCTGCCGATCATCAAGTTCTCAGTCGACTGGTGGTCGACCCTGCATCAACCGGCCTCGGTCTTCCGCCTCGACGGGCCGACCATTCACCCGGATTTGCTCTGGCCCCTGCTGGTCATGGGGCTGGGCTTCATGGCCTACTTCCTGGCCGTGCTGCTGGTGCGCGTGAAGGACGAGGTGCTCTCGGCCCGACTGCGCGCGCTGGCGCTGGTGCAGGCCGGCGTTTGAGCCGGCGAGGCGCTTGATCATGAATGGCTTGGCTGATTTCCTGGCGATGGGTGGCTACGCGGCCTATGTCTGGCCGGCCATGGGACTGACCGTGGCCGTGCTGATCGGCTTCGTCGTCACCAGCCTGCGGCGCCTGCGGCGGACCCGCCGCCAGCTGGCGGCGCTGGAAGCGGCGCGCCAGAGCACACGCGCCCGGCGCAAGGCAGCGGAGGGCAAGCCATGACCCGCAAGGGCCGCCGACGCCTGGTCTTCATGCTGGCGGCGCTGTTCTGCATGGCTGGCGCCACGGCGCTGATCCTGGTCGCCTTTCAGGACTCCCTGGCCTACTTCCAGAGTCCGAGCGACCTGGTCAAGGCGCCGCCAGGACCGGAGCGGGCAATCCGCATGGGCGGCCTGGTGGCCGAGGGCAGCGTGGTGCGTGCCGGCGAGAGCCTGAGCTTCGCCGTCACCGACTTGGCCAACAGCGTGCCGGTGACCTATGAGGGCGCGGTGCCCGACCTGTTCCGCGAGGGCCAGGGCGTGGTGGTCGAGGGCCACCTGCTGGCCGGCGGCACCTTCCGGGCCGACACGCTGCTGGCCAAGCACGACGAGCGCTACATGCCGAAGGAAGCGGTCGACGCCCTGAAGGCCGCCGGCGAGTGGCGGCCCGAGGGCGGCAGCCAGTGATTCCCGAATTTGGCCACTATGCGCTGGTGCTGGCGATGGTGGTGGCGCTGCTGCAGGGCAGCCTGCCGCTGTGGGGCGCGGCGCGCGGCGACCAGCGCCTGATCGCCGTGGCGCGGCCGGCGGCGCTGCTGCAGCTGCTGCTGATCCTGCTGGCCTTCGCGGCGCTGACTTGGAGCCACGTGGTCTCCGACTTCACTGTCGCCAACGTGGTGGCCAACAGCCATTCGACCAAGCCGCTGCTTTACAAGATCAGCGGCGTCTGGGGCAACCACGAGGGCTCGCTGGTGCTCTGGGTGCTGATCCTGGCGATCTTCGGCGCCGCGGTCGCGCTGTTCGGCGGCAACCTGCCGGCCAGCCTGCGGGCCCGGGTGATCGGCGTGCAGGGACTGATCGCGCTGGGCTTCCTGGCTTTCCTGGTCTTTACCTCCAATCCCTTCTTGCGCCTGGAGCTGCCGCCGCCGGACGGCAACGACCTGAACCCGCTGCTGCAGGACCCCGGCCTGGCCTTCCATCCGCCGCTGCTCTACCTGGGCTATGTCGGCTTCTCGCTGGTCTTCGCCTTCGCCGTGGCGGCGCTGCTGGAGGGCAAGGTCGACGCCGCCTGGGCGCGCTGGGTCAGGCCCTGGACGCTGGCCGCCTGGACCGCGCTGACCGGCGGCATCGCGCTGGGGTCCTGGTGGGCCTATTACGAGCTCGGCTGGGGCGGCTGGTGGTTCTGGGATCCGGTGGAGAATGTCTCGCTGATCCCCTGGCTCTGCGGCACCGCGCTGCTGCACTCCGCCCTGGTTGTGGAGAAGCGCGATGCGCTGAAGGTCTGGACTGTGCTGCTGGCCATCCTGGCCTTCTCCGCCTCGCTGATCGGCACCTTCGTGGTGCGCTCGGGCGTGCTGACCTCGGTGCATGCCTTCGCCGTCGACCCGGAGCGCGGCGTCTTCATCCTGGTGCTGCTGTTCATTGCCATCGGCGGTTCGCTGGTGCTCTTCGCCCTGCGCGCGCCGGCGCTGAAGGGCGGCGGCATCTTCGCCCCGGTCAGCCGCGAGGGCGGGCTGTTGCTCAACAACCTGCTGCTCGCCACCGCCGCCGCGACGGTCTTCGTCGGCACGCTCTATCCGCTGTTCCTCGAGCTGGCGACCGGGGAAAAGGTCTCCGTCGGCCCGCCCTTCTTCGACAAGACCTTCGTGCCCTTGGCGATTCCGCTGCTGCTGGTGATGGGGCTGGGGCCCTTCCTGCCGTGGAAGCGCGCCGACCTCGGCGCGCTGCTGCCGCGCCTGGCGCTGGCTGGCCTCGGGCTGGTCGCCGCGGCGCTGGTCACCGCCCTGCTGCTCGGCGGGCCGGTGATGGCGGTGGTCTTCCTCGGCCTCGCCGCCTACCTGTTCCTCGCCGCGCTGAGCGAACTGGCCGAGCGCATTCGCCTGTTCCGCGGGCCCTGGGGCGAAAGCTGGAACCGGCTGCGCGGCCTGCCGCGCGCCGCGCTGGGGACCACCCTGGCGCACGCCGGGCTGGCGCTGGCGATCGCCGGCATGACCGCCTCCAGCGCCTTCAAGGTAGAGAGCGTCATCTTCGCCGCCCCCGGTGAGACGCTGAGCGTCGCCGACTATCAGATCCGCTTCGAAGGGGTCGACCGCCGCCAGGGGCCGAACTACACCGCCGACAGCGCCACCCTGACGGTGCTGGCCGATGGCACGGAGATCGCCACGCTGCGGCCGGAACGCCGGCTCTACAGCGTGCAGCAGCGCCTGACCACCGAGGCGGCGATCCGCACCACCGGCCTGGGCGACCTCTACACCGTACTGGGCGAGCCGCAGCCCGATGGGCGCTGGACGCTTCGCCTCTACTGGGAACCGCTGGTGCCCTGGATCTGGATCGGCGCCCTGCTGATGGCGACCGGCGGCGTGGTCTCGCTGAGCGACCGGCGGCTGCGGGTCGGCGTGGCGCGGCGGCGCCAGGCCGTGGCGGCGGAGTAGCGCCATGGCCCAGCGCGCCTTCGGCCGTCGCCTGCTCTTCGTGCTGCCGGTGCTAATTTTCGTCGCCGCCGCCGTGGCCTTCTGGCTCGGCCTGGCCGGCGACCGGCGGCCGGATTCCATTCCTTCGGCGCTGCTCGACAAGCCGGCGCCGGCCTTCGACCTGCCCGCCGTCGAGGGGCTGGGCGTCCCCGGCCTGAAGACCGCGGACCTCGCCGGCCAAGTCACGGTGGTGAACCTCTGGGCCTCCTGGTGCCTGCCCTGCAAGGTCGAGCATCCGCTGCTGGTCGCGCTGTCGCGGGAAGCCGGCGTGCGCCTGGTCGGCATCGACTACAAGGACAAACCGGCCGACGCCCGCGCCTTCCTGGCCGGGCTGGGCAATCCCTTCGCCGCGGTCGGCGCCGATGCCGACGGGCGCGCCGGCATCGAGTGGGGCATCTCCGGCGTGCCGGAGACCTTCATCCTGGATGCCGCCGGCGTGGTGCGCTTCCGCTGGGTCGGCCCGCTGAACGAGGTCGACCTGCGGGACAAGATCCTGCCGCTGCTGCGGTCGCTGCAATGAAGCGCCTGCTGCTGGTCTGCCTGCTGCTGCTGTCGCTGCCGGCGCGCGCGGTGGAACCCGATGAGATGCTGAGCGACCCAGCGCTGGAGGCGCGCGCCCGCGCGCTGTCGCAGGTGGTGCGCTGCGTGGTCTGCCAGAACGAATCGATCGACTCCTCCGGCGCCGGCATCGCCCGCGACCTGCGCCGGCTGATCCGCGAGCGGCTGCTGGCCGGCGACAGCGACCAGCAGGTGCTGGATTACCTGGTGGTGCGCTATGGCAGCTTCGTGCTGCTGGAACCGCCGCTGGAACCGGCGACCTGGCTGCTCTGGGCGGCCTCGCCGCTGGTGCTGCTGCTGGGCAGCATCGGCCTGGTGGTGATGCTGCGCCGGCGCCGCGCGCTGCTGCCGGCGGCACCCTTGAACGCCGACGAACAGCAGCGCCTGGCGCGGCTGCTGGACGGCGAGGCACCCTGATGGACTGGTCGGAGCTCGCCCTCTGGATCGCCATGGCGGTCTTGACCGCGCTGGTGCTGGGGCTGCTGCTGCGCCCGCTGCTGCGTGCGCCGCATGACCTGGCGGCGGTCCCGTCGCCCGACCTGGCGATCTATCGCGACCAGTTGGACGAGATCGGCCGCGACCAGGCCGCCGGCCGCCTGCCGGCGAACGAGGCGCTGGTGGCCCGGCGCGAGGTGGAGCGTCGCCTGCTGCGTGCCGCCGATGGCGCCGCCGCGGCGCCGGCCCAAAGCCGCCGGCCGCCGGCGCGTGCCCTGGCGCTGGGCCTGCTGCTGCTGGTCCCGGCGCTGGCGCTGGGCCTCTACCTGGCGGTCGGCCGGCCGGACCTGCCGGCCCAGCCGCTGGAGCAGCGGACGGCGGAGCTGGCCAACTATCACGCGCTGACTGCCGAGGTCACGCGGCTGCGCGGCCACCTGCTGGATCACCCGGACGATGCCCTGGCCTGGCGACGCCTGGGCATCGCCCTGGTGCTGTTGAGCCGGGTCGACGACGCGGTGCAGGCGATCCAGACCGCGCTGGAGAAGGGTGCGCCGCAGAGCGAGACCTTCGCCCTGGTGGCCCAGGCCATTGTCGCGAAGAACGGTGGCGCGGTGCCGCCGATGGCGCGGCAGATGCTGGCCCGGGCGCTGGAGCTCGATGCCAACAACTGGCTGGCGCTGTTCCTCAGCGGCATGGCGCTGGAACAGGACGGCCAGCCGGCCGCCGCGCTGGAACTGTGGCGCGCCATTGCCCAGGAAGCCGGCGCCGAGCTGCCCTGGCGCGAACTGCTGGAACAGCAGATCGCGCGGTTGGAAAGGCAGCTGGCAAAGCCCGCGCCGGCGCCCTGACCGACCGGCGGAGGGGTCCCCGCAGGGACAGGTTTTTACGGTTTTCAAGCGGGGAAAAGGCGACTAACGTCAAATCAAAGAACGACAAAGAGCGTTCGAACAGGGGACTTGGAAATCATCATGACGGATGCGGTGGCCCAGGTGGCCGCGGCCTCTCAGTCCATTCAGCCCGCGCTCGAGGTGCATGAACTGCACAAGAGTTTTGGCGACCTGGAGGTTCTGAAGGGTGTATCGCTGACGGCGCACCAGGGCGACGTGATCGCCATGCTGGGCGCGTCAGGCTCGGGCAAGTCGACCTTCCTGCGCTGCCTCAACTTGCTGGAAGTGCCGGACTCCGGGCAGGTCTCGCTGCATGGCGAGCTGATCAAGATGGGCAAGAACCGCCGCCGCGAGACCGTGCCGCTGGACCGCCACCAGGTCGATCGCATTCGCGCCCGCCTGTCGATGGTGTTCCAGCAGTTCAATCTCTGGTCCCACATGACCGTGATGCAGAACGTCATCGAGGCGCCGGTACACGTCCTGAAGGTGCCGAAGGACCAGGCCATCGACCGCGCCCGCCAGGTGCTGGAGAAGGTCGGCCTCGGCGACAAGCACGACTACTATCCGGCGCATCTCTCCGGCGGCCAGCAGCAGCGCGCGGCCATCGCCCGCGCCCTGGCCATGGAGCCCGAGGTCATGCTGTTCGACGAGCCGACCTCGGCGCTCGACCCCGAACTGGTGGGCGAGGTGCTGCGCGTGATGCGCCAGCTGGCCGAGGAAGGCCGCACCATGATCGTCGTCACGCACGAGATGGGCTTTGCCCGCGAAGTCTCGAACCAGGTGATCTTCCTGCACAAGGGCCGCGTCGAGGAACAGGGCCCGCCGCAGGAGGTGTTCAGCAGCCAGCGGTCGGATCGTTTCCGGCAGTTCCTGGCGAGCAATCTCTAGCAGCAGAACAAAAAAAGTCTGTTCCTCGGCATGCGTAAAGAAGGAGCTCAGTCATGAAGATTGTAAAGATACTGGCGGGGGCCGCACTCGCGCTCGTCGTCGCGGCCGGCGCCGCGCAGTCGGGTGAGATGCGCAAGGTCAAGATCGGCACCGAGGGTGCCTATCCTCCGTTCAACTCGATCGACACCAGCGGCAAGCTGGTGGGCTTCGACATCGATATCGCCAACGCGCTCTGCAAGGCGGCGAACTTCGAGTGCGAGTTCGTGGTGCAGGACTGGGACGGCATTATCCCGGCGCTGCAGGCGAAGAAGTACGACGCCATCATCGCGTCCATGTCGATCACCGACAAGCGCAAGGAAGTCGTCGACTTCACCGGCAAGTACTACAACACCCCGGCGAAGTTCATCGGCGCCGCGGGCGCGACCTATGACTTCACCTACGACACCGGCCTGGCCGGCGTGAAGATCGGCGTGCAGGGCTCGACCATCCACGAGGACTTTGCCCGCGCCAAGTGGCCCAAGGCCGAGGTGGTGACCTATGCCACGCAGGACGAGGCCAATGCCGATCTGGCATCGGGCCGCCTGGACCTGGTGATGGCCGACTCGGTAGCGCTGGACGAGGGCTTCCTGAAGACCGACGGCGGCAAGGGCTTCACCTTCCTGGGCGACAACTACAACGATCCCAAGTACCACGGCAACGGCGCCGGCATCGCCATCCGCAAGGGCGAGCAGGACCTGGTGGATGCCTTCAACAAGGCGATCCAGCAGATCCGCGCCGACGGCACCTACAAGGCGATCAACGACAAGTACTTCGCCTACGACGTCTACGGCTCGGAGAGCTGATCTCTTGACCGTCGGCTAGATGTGACGCCGTCGTCCGCGCCTCCGGGCCTGGACGGCGGCGTCCCCGTTTCCAGGGGCTGCGATGTTCGACTACAAGGGCTATGAGTGGGTCTTCTGGGAGGGCTTGCAGGTCACGCTGCTGGTGGGCCTGGCCACTATCCCCGTCGCGCTGACCATGGGCCTGCTCGGCGCCTGGGGCAAGCTGTCGAAGAACCGCCTGGCCCGCATCCTGGCCAACACCTACACCACCGTGGTGCGCGGCTCGCCCGAGCTGGTGCTGATCATCCTGGTCTACTACGGCCTGACCATCGCACTGCAGGACTTGGTGGCGGCGCTGACTGGCGACGAGTCCGGCATCGACATTCCGCGCTTCCCCGCCGGTGTCATCACGCTGGGCCTGATCTACGGTGCCTTCGCCACCGAGGTGTTCCGCGGCGCCTACCAGTCGGTCGACCGCGGGCAGATCGAGGCCGCGCAGGCCTATGGCATGAACCGCAAGCAGATGGTGCTGCGGGTCATCCTGCCGCAGATGTGGCGCTTCGCGCTGCCCGGCCTGGGCAATCTCTGGATGGTGCTGATCAAGGCGACCTCGCTGATGTCGATCATCCAGCTGCCCGAGCTGATGCGCATGGCCGACGTGGCGGCGCGCGCGGTGCGCCTGCCCTTTACCTTCTTCCTCACCGCCTCGTTCATCTATCTGGGCATCACCATTCTTTCCATCATCGCGCTGTCGCGGGCCGAGCGTTGGGCGGCGCGCGGCGTGCGGCGGGCCTAGGGCAGGGGCAGGACATGGCGCTTTTCACCCTGCTGGAAAATCACATCGGCTTCTTCCACGACACCGTGCGGCCGGCGCTGGACGGCGCCTGCCAGACGGTGCAGGGCGGCCTGGTCAGCCTGCTGGGCGAGAAGAGCGCCATCGGGGTGAACTTCTGCCGTTTCGTCGAGGGCGCCTGGCTGACCCTGGAGCTGACGATGACGGCGCTGGTGATCGGCCTGATGCTGGCGCTGCCCGTCGCCCTGGCGCGGCTGTCGCGCAACCCGCTGCTGAAGTGGCCGGCCTTCGGCTACATGTTCTATTTTCGCGGCACGCCGCTGCTGGTGCAGATCTTCCTGATCTACTACGGCGCCGGGCAGTTCTCGCCCGAGCTACGGCAATGGGGGCTGTGGGACGGCTTGTTCCGCGAGGCCTACTTCTGCGCCGTGCTGACTCTGGTGCTGAACACCACAGCCTATTCAGCCGAGATCATCCGCGGCGGCATCCAGAACGTGCCCTTCGGCGAGGTCGAGGCGGCACGCGCCTGCGGCATGTCGGGCCGCCTGCTCTATCGCCGCATCATCCTGCCCAAGGCGGCGCGCATCGCCCTGCCGGCCTACTCAAACGAGGTGGTCTTCCTGTTCCAGGCGACCTCGCTGGTCTCGGTCATCACGCTGCTCGACCTGACCGGCATAGCGCGCGACGTGATCTCCGACACCTTCCGCACCTTCGAGGTCTGGATCTTCACGCTGCTCTGCTACCTGGCAATCAGCTACTGCATCTTCTGGCTGTTCAAGCGCCTGGAGCGCCGCCTGATGCGCCATCTGCAGCGTCGCCCGGCGTCGCAGGCGCCGCTGAACGCCGCCGGCTGACACGGGCCGACGGGCGGGTGCAGGGCTGGACGGCGCCGCCCGGGTCTGTTGCAATCGTCCGAGCAAGACAGGGAACCACAACATGCGTAGCAGCATCGGTCTCGGCCTGGTCGGCGTGCTTCTCGCCACCGGCTTCCTGCTGTTCCTGGCGATCGACCTGCAGGAGTTGCCGCTCTACCTGGTTTGCGGCGCCGGCGTGGCCATGATGCTGGTCGCCTTCTGGCGCGACGAGGTGCGCGGCAGCGACAAGCAGGGCTAGGACGCAGTCCGCCGCTTGCGGGCCGGCTTGGCCGGCTGGGTCACCAGCTTGACCAGCCAGTCGGCATGGCGCAGCAGACGGGCATCGTCGCCGGCCGCCGCCACCAGCTGGGCGCCGATCGGCAGGCCCTCGGCGCCGGCCAGGATGGGCAGCGACACCGCCGGCAATCCCAGCAGCGACCAGGTCGAGCAGTACAGCGCGTCACCGGTGGAGCCGAGTCCAAGTGGCGCCTGGCCCTTGGCCGCCGGCGTCAGGATGGCGTCGAAGCCGGCGAAGAGCTCGTCCATCTCGCGCAGCATGGCGGCACGCGCTGCCTGGGCCACGTGATACTCCACGGCGCTGACGCCACGGCCCTCGTCGAGCAGACTGTTCAGCTTGTCGCTCATCTCCGCCCGGCCCTTGGCCTGGGCGCCGGACAGGCTGTGGGCAATCTCGCTCAGCATGATTCGGCGCAGCATCTCCCAGGCCTCGCCGAACAGCGGCGGCAGCGTGACGACTTCGGCGGCCGGCCCAAGCTGCGCGACCAACTCGTCAAAGGCGGCCTTGCCATCGGGTTCCATCTCGTCCCAGCGGTGGGTGCGGACCACGGCGACGGTCGGCGTCACCCGGGTGCCCTCGGCCAGTACCTGGCGGAACGGCGGCGTCGCCAGCGGCCGGGTGGCGGGATCGGCCGGGTCATCGCCGACCAGCACCTCGGCGATCAGCGCCAGGTCGGCCAGCGAACGCGCGAAGCAGCCGACCTGGTCGAGGCTGGGCGACTGGGTCAGCACGCCGGCACGCGACACCAGCCCGAAGGTGGGCTTAAAGCCGAAGACGCCGCAGAAGGAGGCCGGCCGGATCATCGAGCCGTTGGTCTGGGTGCCGAGCGCCAGCGGCATCAGCCCGGCCGCGACACCGGCGGCCGAGCCGGAGGAGGAGCCGCCCGGCGTGCGCTTGACGTCATGCGGGTTCACCGTCGCGCCCGGATGCATGAAGGCGAACTCGGTGGTCACGGTCTTGCCCAGGATCACCGCGCCGGCGGCGCGCAGCCGCCGCACGATGGTGGCGTCCTGCCGCGGCTGACGGCCGCGATAGAGCGGCGTGCCCCATTGGGTCGGTTGGTCGGCGGTGTCGATGATGTCCTTCACGCCGACCGGCAGGCCGAACAGCGGCCCGCCGGGCAGGCCGTGCCGCCGGCGGTCGTCCAACGCGCGCGCCTGCGCCAGGGCGCGCTCGGCGTCGAGGTGGACGAAGGCCTTCAGCGTCGGCTCCTGCTGCGCCGCGCGCTCCAGGCAGCTGGCGGTCACCGCCTCGGCGGTGACCAGGCCCTTGGCCAGTCGCTCCGCCAGCGCGCAGGCGTCGAGCGCCCAGAGATCCTCCGCCATGTCGCCGTCCCCGTTCCGTCTAGTTGCCGTAGAGCGCGTCCGGCAGCCAGAGCGCGATGCCGGGGAAGATGTAGACCGCGGCCATCGCCATGAAGACCATGAAGACGAAGGGCAGCGAGCCGGCGAAGATCTGCGTCAGGCGGATGTGAGGCGGCGCCACGCCCTTCAGGTAGTAGGCGGCCATCGCCATGGGCGGTGTGTTGAACGAGGTCTGGATGTTCAGCGCCACCAGGATGCCGAAGAGGATCGGATCGACATCGAACACCTTCAGCAGCGGCAGGAAGATCGGCACGAAGATGATGATGATCTCGGTCCACTCCAGCGGCCAGCCGAGCAGGAAGATGATCACCTGCGCCAGGATCAGGAACATCACCGGCGAGAGGTCGAGGCTGACGACGAACTCCTCGATCACGTGGTGGCCGCCCAGGTAGGAGAAGATCGACGAGAAGGTCCAGGAGCCGATGAAGAGGTAGCAGACCATGGCCGAGGTCCGCGCCGTCAGGTAGACCGCCTCCTTCATCCGCTCGAAGGTCAGCGCGCGATAGGCGGCGGCCAGGAGCAGCGAGCCCAGGGCACCGACCGCGGCGGCTTCGGACGGCGTCGCCAGGCCGAAGAGGATGGCGCCCAGCACCGAGAGGATCAGCACCGCCAGCGGGAAGAACGAGGTCAGCAGCAGCCAGAATACCTGGCCCCGCGGCATCTGGCCTTCCGACTCCGGCAGCTTGGGGCAGAGCTTGGGGTTGATCACTGCGCGGGCGACCACATAGCAGATGTAGAGGCCAGCCAGCATGAAGCCCGGCAGCATGGCCGCGGCATAGAGCTTCACCACCGAGATGCCGGCGGTGGCGCCATAGAGGATCAGCAGGATCGAGGGCGGGATCAGGATGCCGAGGCAGCCGCCGGCGCAGATCACGCCGGCCGACAGCTTCGGGTCATAGCCCGCCTTCAGCATGGCGGGGAAAGCCAGCAGCCCCATCAAGGTGACCACCGCGCCGACGATGCCGGTGGCCGTGGCGAAGAGCGCGCAGGTGATCAGCGTCGCCACCGCCAGCGACCCCGGCACGCGCCGCGCCGCGATCTGGATCGATCCGAACAGTCGATCCAGGATGTTGGCGCGCTCCACCACGTAGCCCATGAAGAGGAACAGCGGCACCGCGACCAGCGTGTCGTTCGACATCACGTCGTAGGTGTTGGTGACCAGCAGGTTGAAGACACGCTGGTCCATCGCGTAGTAGCCGAAGAAGACGCCCATCGCCATCAGGGTGAAGGCGATGGGAAAGCCCAGCAGGATGATGAAGATGAACAGGCCGAGCATCATGATGCCGACTTCTGGATCGGTCATGTCTCAGCCCTCCTTGCCAGGTTGCGTCGTCGTCATGCCGGCCTCTTTCACGCGGCGTGCCAGATCCTCCTGCTCGTGCAGGATGGCGGATTCCATCTCCTCGACGTCCTGCAGGCGCTGCGGCCAGCTACCGGTCTTCAGGCAGATCAGGCAGCGCAGGATTTCGGCGATGCCCTGGATGATCAGGAACAGGCCGGCCAGCGGGATCAGTGTCTTGGAGGGATAGATCGGGATGTTGGCCGGCGAGTAGACGCTGACCTCCCGGTAGCCCCAGGACTGCAGCGCATAGGGGATGCCGTACCAGACCAGCGCGACAATGCCGGGCACGAAGAAGGCGAGATAGAGCACCAGGTCGATCGTTGCCTGCACGCGCGGCGGCATCAGGCGGTAGAGCACGTCGCCGCGCACGTGGCCGTTGCGCGACAGGGTGTAGGCGCCGGCCATCATGAACAGCGCGCCATACATGATGTAGCTGATGTCATAGGCCCAGGAGGTCGGCGCCCGCAGCACGTAGCGCACAAAGACCTCGTAGCTGGTGGCGAAGGTCAGCACGACGATGCACCAGCCGAAGGCCTTGCCGACGCCGGCCGACAGCCGGTCGATCTGAATCAGGAATTTTTCCATGAACGCCTGCCCCCGCGAGGTACCGCCGCGACGCGCGACCGGAAAGAACCGGGACGCCGGTGGGACTTGGCCCACCCGGCGTCCCGGATGCTCACGCGACGGACCTCAACCGAAGTAGTGGTGATAGGCCGCCTTGAAGTCGGCTGCGTTGTTGATGTCGTAGTAGACAACGCGCTTGGCCCATTCCTTCTGCGACGCCATCACCCGCTTCATGAAGGGATCCTCCTCCATGCGGGCGACCAGCACATCCCAGGCCCTGACCTGGGCGTCGAACACGTCCTGCGGCGTGCGCACGACCTTGACGCCGTCTTCATTGATCAGACCCTGCAGATCGGTCGAATAGTAGTCCTGGCCCTTCCACTCGTTCGCCGAGGATACCGCCTCGGCCGCGTGCTTCAGGATCGCCTGGTGTTCCGCCGGCAGCGCGTCGAACTTGGTCTTGTTGAACATGATCTCGAAGAATTCCATCGCCTGATGGTAGGAGCCCATCATGTAGATCTTGGCGACGTCCTGCGCGCCGAAGCGGCGGTCCGAGGTCGGGTTGTTGAACTCGAAGGCGTCGATGACGCCACGCTCCATGGCCGGCACGATCTCACCGCCAGGCAGCTGCGCTACCGAGCAACCAAGTTCCTGCATCAGGTCGGCCGCCAGGCCCACGGTTCGGTACTTCAGGCCCTTCAGGTCGGCCGCGCTGGTGATTTCCTTCTTGAACCAGCCCAGCGGCTGGGTCGGCATCGGCATGGCGAAGAAACCAACGATGTTGAGGCCGAGGATCTTCTGCACCAGCTCGAGATAGAGTTCATAGCCGCCGCCGCGATGAATCCAGCCCAGCGCCTGGTTGGCGGTATAGCCCCAGACCGGTCCGGAACCGAATAGCGAAGCCGCCTTGTTCTTGCCGTACCAGTAAACCGGCACGGTGTGCGCGGCATCGAGCACGCCGTCGTTGACCGCGTCCTGCACCGAGAAGGGCTTCACCACCGCGCCGCCGACCAGGTACTCGATCTTCAGGCGACCGCCGGCCATGGCATTGACGCGATCGACGTAGTCCATCGCCATCTCGTTGAACACGTCCTGGGCGCCCCAGGAGCCCTGCATCTTCAGGACCACGGTTTCGGCGCGCGAGACGCTGGGCATCGCGATTGTGCCGGCGGCTGCGCCGGCGGTGGCCAGACCGGCCAACTTGATGAACCGGCGCCGCGCCGGCTTCGCCGGACTGGCGGCGTGCTTCCTCTGCTTGGTCATGGAGTTCCTCCCGTTGCGGTGATTGTTCTTGCCGTGCGTGCGAACAGGGCACGTCCGGGCGCCGCTTTTGCCGGTCATTCAGGCCCCCCGAGGCCGTCGTCGCCGTGGCGCTGCCCTATGTTCGACAGAAGACTGCGCGGCGATCAAGGCATTCCGCAATTTTGTATGCGGGCGCGATTATCGCCCGGCGACGGGCGGACAGAGAACCAGCGGTCAGGAATACTGTGGCGCGGTGGCGGTTGGCGCGGTCTTGGTGGCCGTGTCGGCGGGTCTGCCGGCCCGCTCGGCACAACGGCTGCGCAGCGCCAGGATCTCGGCCTCGGTCATTTCTTCCAGTCGGATGAAGAGGTTCTCGCCGCTGCTGGCGCGGATCAGCTCGTCCAGCTTGGCCTGGATCGCCAGGCCATCGCGGTTCTGCGTGTTCTGCAGGATGAAGACCATCAGAAAGGTGATGATGGTGGTCGAGGTGTTGATCACCAGCTGCCAGGTCTCGGAGAAGTGAAAGACCGGCCCGGAGGTCCCCCAGCCGATAATCGCCAGGCAGGCGATGATGAAGGTGGCCGGCCGGCCGGCCTGGCGCGCCACCGCGTGCGAGAATTTGATGAAACGATCGTGATCGGCTATGGCCCGTCCTCCATAACGCGCGGAGGAAACGGCCCGCCCGGGCGGGCGGTTCCGGCCGGCGGTTCCGGCGGGCGGTCAGGCAGCGAAGTGTCGCGGGTGGATCGGCAAGGCGGCGCTGGTGGAGCTGGACGGAATCGAACCGACGACCTCCTCATTGCGAACGAGGCGCTCTCCCAACTGAGCTACAGCCCCAGTCGCCGCAGGGCCGGGACTATGTCCAGGGGGCCCGACCCTGTCAAGCGGCGCCAGGGCACGCTTTGCCGCAGCCTTGCGGGGCGTCCTGCCGGTCACTACGTTCCGGCAAAGCTGAGGGAAAGCCCGGACCGCTCATGGATAGTCTCAACGTCGTGCTGCATCCGCTGTTGAAGGTGCTCTACTACGCCATCGACATCTACATCTGGCTGCTGATCGCCATGGCCATCCTGTCCTGGCTGGTCGCCTTCGACGTGCTGAACCGCCATAGCCAGTTCGTGCGCACCATCGGCCAGTTCCTCTGGCGCATCACCGAGCCGGCGCTGAAGCCAATCCGCCGCATCCTGCCCAACCTGGGCGGCATCGACATCTCGCCGGTGATCCTGATCCTGATCCTCTATTTCCTGCAGCAGATGATCATCGAGCTGCTGATCCGCACGGCGACGTGAGCGCCGCCGCCGCCGCCGTCCCCTGGCGCGTCGTCGCTGGCGGACTGGAGCTGGCGGTGAAGGTGATCCCCGGCGCCCGGCGCCCCGGCCTGGCCGGGCTGGAGCCGACGGTGGACGGCGGCGTGGCGCTGAAGCTGAAGGTCGGCGCGCCGCCCGAGGATGGGCGGGCCAACGCCGCGGTGCTGGCCTGGCTGGCCCAGGCCCTGGCGCTGCCGCGCGGTGGCGTGACGCTGCGGGACGGCGCGCGCGACCGGCGCAAGCGGGTCCACCTGGCCGGCGACGCCGATACGCTGACGGCGCGGCTGCAGGCCCTGCTGGCGTCGTGCTGAGGGTTTTTCTGGCCGCTTGCGGCGCATCACCACCGGGACGGCCGGGCATCATGCCGGGCAGTCCACGGGACACGACAGTCGAGTAGAAGGGACCCTAGTCCATGAGTGCCAGGATCATCGACGGCAAGGCCTTCGCGGCCGGCCTGCGCGGCCGCATCGCCGGCGAGGTCACGCGGCTGAAGCAGGCCACCGGCCTGACCCCCGGCCTGGCCGTGGTGCTGGTGGGCGAGGACCCGGCCAGCCAGGTCTATGTGCGCTCCAAGGGCAAGGCGACGGTCGAGGTCGGCATGGCCTCCTTCGAGCACAAGCTGGACGCCGCGACGCCGGAGGCCACGGTGCTGGCCCTGGTCGAAAAGCTCAACCAAGACCCCGCTGTGCACGGCATCCTGGTGCAGCTGCCGCTGCCCAAGCAGATCGACGAGGCCAAGGTGCTGGCCACCATCGTGCCGGAAAAGGACGTCGACGGCTTCCACGTGGTCAACGCCGGCAAGCTGGCGACCGGCGCGGCGGACGCCATCGTGCCCTGCACGCCGCTGGGCTCGCTCATGCTGCTGAAGGACACGCTGGGCGACCTCACCGGCAAGACCGCCGTGGTCGTCGGACGCTCCAACATCGTCGGCAAGCCCATGGCGCAGCTGCTGATCAAGGAAAGCTGCACGGTCACCGTCGCGCACTCCAAGACGAAGGACCTGCCCGCCGTGGTGCGCCAGGCCGACATCGTGGTGGCGGCGGTGGGCCGCGCCGAGATGGTGAAGGGCGACTGGATCAAGCCCGGCGCCACGGTGATCGACGTCGGCATCAACCGCATCACCGGGCCCGACGGCAAGGGCCGCCTGGTCGGCGACGTGGACTATGCCAGCGCGGCCGCGGTCGCCGGTGCCATCACCCCGGTGCCCGGCGGCGTCGGCCCCATGACCATCGCCTGCCTGCTGGCCAACACGCTGATCGCCGCCTGCCGCGCCAAGGGGCTGGACGCACCGAAGCTGTAGGCCTAGGCAGCGCTAGTCTTCTCCGCCGCCGTCCTCGTCCTCGTCGCCCGGCTTCGGCTCCTTCCAGGTGCCGCCGGGTAGCGCCAGCTTGATGACGCCCTTGATCGGCTTGGCCGGGTCGGCGATGCGGCCCTTGCGCAGGATCAGTATCTCGCCCTTGCGCGCCAGGGCGCGCGCCTGCTCGTTCACCGCCTGCAGGTAGCGGCGCCAGGCGTCCGGCCGGTCGGTTGGCTTGCGGCGATCGGCGGCGATGGCGTGCGCCACGTCGACCGGGCGGATGCTGTCCGCCATGCCGGCGGCGGTCACCAGGTCGAGGATCTTGGCGGCGACGGGGTCGCGCTTGGCGGGCGCTTTCGCGCCGGGCGCGGCTTCGGGGGTCGGGTCGCTGGGGGCTTGGTCGATCATGGCCAGGGTGCTAGCACGGCCGGGCCGAGATTTCGAGGTGGACGCGACCCCGCCCCGCTGTGGAGAATCGCCACCCATGTGGACAGAGCTCACCGACCTCATGGCCGCCACCGCGGCCTTCGTCTTCGGCCACCTGATTCTCTCCGCCCAGTCGATCCGCGGGCGGCTGGTCGAGCAGCTGGGCGAAGCGCGGTTTCGCGGCCTCTACGCGCTCTTCGCGCTGGCTGCCTTCGCCTGGATGGTCATGGCCTTCCGCCGCGCCGCCTATGTCGAGGTCTGGCTGCCGCCGGACTGGGCGCGCTGGGTCACCATCGTGCTGCTGCTGCCGGCCTGCATCCTGGCGGTCGGCGGGCTGACCCAGCGCTCGCCCACGCTGGTCGGCGGCGACAAGCCGGTGGCCGAGGGCGTGACCAAGCCGGCCCAGGGCTTCCAGTCGATCAGCCGCCACTGCTTCCTCAACGCCACCGCGCTCTGGGCCCTCGGCCACCTGGCGGCCAATGGCGACGGCGCCGGCATCATCATGATGGGCGGCGTGCTGCTGCTGTCGATCGCCGGCATGCACCACATCGACGCCCGCCGTGCCCGCAGCCTGGGCGCCGCCTGGGGGCCGATCCAGCTCACCACCAGCTGCCTGCCGTTCTATGCCGTGCAGCAGGGCCGTTGCCGCCTGGACTGGCAGGGCATCGGCTGGTGGCGGCCGCTCGCCGGGGTGGCGCTCTACGCAATGCTGATCGGCGCGCACCCCCACGTCATCGGGGTCGCGGTGCTGCCTCTCTGAAAGCCCCTCCCCCGCGAGCGCGGGAGAGGGGATAGCGGCCTACTGCTGCTTCTGCTTGTTCAGCAGCCGCAGGCGCAGCGCGTTCAGCTTGATGAAGCCCTGGGCGTCGTGCTGGTCGTAGACCGCGTCCTCCTCGAAGGTGACGTGCGCCAGGGAATAGAGCGAATAGGGGCTCTTGCGGCCCTGCACGATGACGTTGCCCTTGTAGAGCTTGAGGCGGACCGTGCCGGTCACCCGCTCCTGGCTCTTGTCGATCAGCGCCTGCAGCATCTCGCGCTCCGGGCTGAACCAGAAGCCGTTGTAGATCAGCTCGGCATAGCGCGGCATCAGCTCGTCCTTCTGGTGCGCCGCGCCGCGGTCCAGCGTGATGGATTCCATCGCGCGGTGCGCCACATGCCAGATGGTGCCGCCCGGCGTCTCGTAGACGCCGCGGCTCTTCATGCCGACGAAGCGGTTCTCCAGCAGGTCGAGGCGGCCGATGCCGTTGTCGCCGCCGAGCTGGTTCAGCCGGGTCAGCAGCGCGGCCGGCGACAGCCGCTCGCCATCGACCGCGACGGGGTCGCCCTGCTCGAAGTCGATCTCGACGACGGTCGGCGTGTCGGGTGCCTTCTCCGGATCGACGGTGCGCGAATAGACGTAGTCCGGCGGCGTCTCCCAGGGGTCCTCCAGCACCTTCCCCTCGGCCGAGATGTGCAGCAGGTTGGCGTCGGTGGAGAAAGGCGCCTCGCCACGCTTGTCCTTGGCGATGGGAATCTGGTTCCGCTCGGCGAACTCGATCAGCTTGGTGCGGCTGGTCAGGTCCCACTCGCGCCAGGGGGCGATGATCCGGATGTCGGGGTTGAGCGCGTAGTAGCTCAACTCGAAGCGCACCTGGTCGTTGCCCTTGCCGGTGGCGCCGTGCGCCACGGCATCGGCGCCGACCCGCCGCGCGATCTCGATCTGGCGCTGCGAGATCAGCGGCCGGGCGATCGAGGTGCCGAGCAGGTAGACCCCCTCGTAGAGCGCATTGGCGCGGAACATCGGCATGACGAAGTCGCGCACGAAGGTTTCGCGCAGGTCCTCGATGAAGATGTTCTCCGGCTTGATGCCGAGCAGCAGCGCCTTGTCGCGCGCCGGCGCCAGCTCCTCGCCCTGGCCCAGGTCGGCGGTGAAGGTCACCACCTCGCACTGATAGGTGGTCTGCAGCCACTTCAGGATCACCGAGGTGTCGAGCCCACCGGAATAGGCCAGCACCACCTTCTTCACCGCACCCGACTTGCCCATCAGCTATCCCCTCTGGACCACGCGGCGTGGTGATAGGCGAAGGCGCCGGATGGGGCAAGGGCGGCACGCTGCCGCGCCGCAAGGGTGGGCATCTCGTCACAAAGGATTCGCTTGCGCTCGACCTCCGGAAAATTGAATGATCGTTCAGAGATTGAACGGGAGGGCAATGAAATGACGATGCGGATCAAGGCGCGCCGGTTGAGTGCGACGCTGCTGGGTGCGACGCTGCTGGGCGCGGCGATCCTGGCCAATCCCGCCGCGGCCGAGCCGCAGCAGGTCAAGGTGATGATCTTCAACGTCTGGCTGGGCGGCGATCAGGTCTCGATGAGCAAGACGCTGGAGGCGATCCGCGCCGCCGACGCCGACATCGTCCTGCTGCAGGAGCCCGAGGGCAACGTGCGCTATTTCGCCGAGCAGCTTGGCTATGCCTATGCCGAGCCACGGCAGAACATGCTCTCGCGCTTCCCGATCTTCGACATGACCGACAGCGGCGGCGACTTCGCCTATGTCGAGCTGACACCAGGCCACTTCGCCGCGCTGGCCAACATCCACCTCGACTGGACCGAGTACGGCCCCTACGCGGCGCGCGACGGCAAGTCCGCCGAGGAGATTCTGCGGACCGAGAGCGATCTGCGGCTGAGCGGCATCCAGCCTTACCTTGAGCTGCTGGAGCCCATTGCCGCGGCCGGCATGCCAGTGATCCTGGGCGGCGACTTCAATTCGGCCAGCGACCTCGACTGGACCGCGGCCACGGTCGGTCAGCGCCACCAGCTCAAGTTCCCGCTGGCCTGGCCGGCGGCCCACGCGGTGACCGCCGCCGGCTATCAGGACACCTGGCGCACGATCCATCCCGACCCGGTGGCCAACCCCGGCATCACCTGGTCCTGGGGCTATCCGCAGCCGACGCTCTGGGCCGACGAGGCGCTGGATCGCATCGATCTGCTGTTCGCCCGCAACGCCACGGTGGATAACAGCCAGATCGTCGGCGGCGCCCAGGCCGACGTCGGCATCGTGGTGACGCCCTGGCCCTCGGACCACCAGGCGGTGGTCTCGACGCTGACCCTGGAGGGCGCAGCGGCGCCGAACCTGCTGGTCGCCGTGCCGCGCGGCGTGACCCAGGGCGAGGTCATCAACCTGCGCCTCAATGCCGCCGGCACGAGCGACGGGCGGCTGGAGGACGGCTGGCTGGAGATCCTGCCGCACGGCGGCGTCACCGGCGCGGCGCTGCAGACCATCTACAGCAACGACACCACCGACCGCCGCGCCCTGCTCGACGTCGCCACCTACAACCTGGAGCCCGGCAGCTACGACGCCGCGCTGCTGGACAAGGACGGCACCGAGCTGGCGCGGGCTACCTTCCAGGTCCTCTTGCCCGGCGCGCGGCCGGCGGTGAGCAGCGACAAGGCGAGCTACAAGTCGGGCGAGCCCATTGTGGCCCAGGTCGCCAACGCGCCCGGCAACCGCTTCGACTGGGTCGCGCTCTTCCCGGCCGGCGAGACGGATGAGTGGAACTACGTCGGCTCGGCCTACACCAATGGCGCGATCAGCGGCGCGGTGGTGCTGGACCAGGAAGCGCTCGGCGGCCCGCTGGAGCCCGGCGAGTACGAACTGCGCCTGCTGCTCGACGATCGCTACGTCGCCATCGCCGGCAGCAAGACTTTCACGGTGCGGGCGGAGTAGGGCGCACAGGGCGGGATCTTGTCTTCAGTCCCTGACGAGTAGGGCATAGGGCAGCACTGCGTTGTCATCGGCCCGCAGGAGAGTCAGCAGGGCGGGGTGCAGGAAGATGAGATCGCGGCCGACCTTGAAAGACTCCAGCACCCCTATTTTTTGCAGGCCGTGCAGATAGGTCGACGCTGTTTGCCGCTTGGCGAGGCCGGTGTCGACGACATCGGAGATGCGGCAGTAGGGCCGCCGAAAGATCAGGTCGATCAGGCTGTGGATTGCCAGGGCGGGTGCATGCGTTTCGACGTGCTCCGTCGCCTGCCTTAGCTGCGCGCGGATCGCAGCGATCTTGCCTGTCGTCCAGGCCGCGGTCTGGTGGATCGCGTCGAGCATGTAGAGAATCCAGTCCTCCCAAGCCGCGGCGACGGTCACGGCCTGCAGTCGCTCGTAGTACTCCTCCTTTCGCCGGATGATGTGACGGCTGAGAAACAGGATCGGCAGATCCAGAAGCCGCTGCTCGACCAGGAAGAGGATGTTGAGAATTCGACCCGTCCGTCCGTTGCCATCGGTAAAGGGGTGAATGGCCTCGAACTGGTAGTGCATAATTGCCAGTCGGATCAGCGGGTCCAGGTCGCCGGCATCGTCGTGGAGGAAGCCCTCCCAGTTGCTCAGCAGTTCGAGCAAGCGGGCTTCGCCGTCCGGCGGCGTGTAGACGGTGGTCTGCGTGGCATCGTTCCGCAACGCCGTCCCGGGCAGGCGGCGCACCGCCATGTCACGGTTCTTGATCAGCCCGCAGATTTCCAGCGCCGTACGAGTCGACAGCGGGCGATCTGCGAGCGACAGATAGCCGGCATAGAGCGCACGGCGGTAGCGGAGCGCCTCCTGCGTGGCCGGGTCCGCCGCCGCTTCGTCTTGTGCGTACTGGAACAGGCGGTCTGTTGTGGTGACGATGTTCTCGATCGCCGAACTGGCCTGTGCTTCCAGGAGCGGGATCATCTCAAGCAGGATCGAAGGATTGGGGAGCGCGCCCGCGGCCTGCCGCAGTTCTGCCACCGCCGCACGCGCCTCGATGCACTTCTTCAGGACGCGGCGGGTTTCGATCTCCACCGCTGGCGGCAGCGGCGGCAGGTCGTTGAAGGGGCGGAGAGGGTCGAAAAGGTGCATCTGTCGAATCTTCTGACAAAAATCAACACATTGTCGGGAATATGTCGATCGAATCGACAGCTTGTCAACTCATGTCGATTTTCCGCGAAATTATGAACCGATGACCTCCCGCTCGCTCTTCTTCACCCGCTGGCTGGCGCTCTTCAGCTGGCCGCAGGCGGCGTAGATGTCCTGGCCGCGCGGGATGCGCACCGGGGCGGCCAGGCCGGCGTCGTTGAGGATCTGCGCGAAGCGCTCGATGCGCTCCGGCAGGGAACACTCGTAGGGCGCGCCGGGCCAGGGGTTGAAGGGGATCAGGTTGGTCTTGGCCGGGATGTCCTTCAGCAGGTGGACCAGCCCCTTGGCGTCGGCGTCGCTGTCGTTCACGTCACGCAGCATGACGTACTCGAAGGTGATGCGCCGCGCGTTGTGGACGCCGGGATAGGTGCGGCAGGCCTGCATCAGCTCGGCGATGGGGTACTTCTTGTTCAGCGGCACGATGACGTCGCGGATCTCGTCGACCACGGCGTGCAGCGAGACCGCGAGGTTGACCCCCAGCTCCTCGCCGCAGCGCTGCATCATCGGCACCACGCCGGCGGTCGACAGTGTGATCTTGCGCTTGGAGATGCCCAGCCCCTCGCCGTCCTTGATGATGCGGATCGCCTTGGCGACGTTCTCGTAGTTATAGAGCGGTTCGCCCATGCCCATGAAGACCAGGTTGGTGATCTGGCGCTCCGGGCGGCTGGCCGGCCACTCCTGGAAGTGGTCCTTGGCCAGCAGCACTTGGCCGACGATCTCGGCGGGGCCGAGGTTGCGCACCAGGCGCTGCGTGCCGGTGTGGCAGAAGCGGCAGGTCAAGGTGCAGCCGACCTGGGATGAGACACAGAGCGTGCCGCGCTCGTCATCGGGAATGTGCACCGCCTCGACCTGCTGGCGGTCGTCGAACTGGAGGAGCCACTTGCGCGTGCCGTCGAAGGATTCCTGCGCCGTGTTCACCGTCGGGCGGCCGATCTGGCAGGCCTCCGCCAGCTTGGCGCGGAAGCCCTTGGACAGGCTCGACATCTGCGCGAAATCGCGCTCGCCCTTGTCGTAGATCCAGGTCCAGAGCTGCTTGGCGCGGAAGGCCGGCTCGCCCAGCGCGACGACGGCGGCGGTCAGCTCCTCGCGGGTCAGGCCGACGAGGTTCTGCAGGCCGCTCTCGTGCGGCGGCGCGAAGGCCTGGGCGTGGGTGGTGGCGACGGGGGCGGAGGCGGACATGGGCGGCTAGATACGCTCGGGAGGGCCTGGGGGCAAGGGTTGGGGGTGGCGCGCCGGCTCCCTTCAGGGTTTCCCCTTCTCCCCCAGCGGGAGAAGGTGGCGGCGCAGCCGCCGGATGAGGGGGGTCTATGCAGGCGGCGGGAATCGCATAGACCCCCCTCACCCGACACGCTTCGCTCCGCTCGCGTGCCACCCTCTCCCGCAAGGGGGAGAGGGGAACCCTCTGTGGGGGAAGGGGCTGCCCTACTCCAGCCCCATCAGCCCGCGCGCGAATTCCTTCGCGTCGAAGTCCCGCAGGTCCTCGGCGCCCTCGCCGACGCCGATCATGTGCACCGGCAGGGCGAACTGCTCGGCCAGGGCGACCAGGATGCCGCCCTTGGCGGAACCGTCGAGCTTGGTCAGCACCAGGCCGGTGATCTTCACCAGCTCCTTGAAGGTGGCGACCTGGCTGACGGCGTTCTGCCCGGTGGTGGCGTCCAGCACCAGCAGCGTGTCGTGCGGCGCGCTGGGGTCCTGCTTCTTCAGAACGCGCACCACCTTGGCGAGCTCGTCCATCAGCAGGGTCTTGTTGTGCAGCCGGCCGGCGGTGTCGATCAGCAGCAGGTCGTCGCCGGCGGCCTTGGATTCCTCCAGCGCGCGAAAGGCCAGGCCGGCGGCATCGGCGCCCTGTTCGCCGGCCACTACCGGCACGCGGGCGCGCTCGCCCCAGATTCTGAGCTGCTCGATGGCGGCGGCGCGGAAGGTGTCGCCGGCGGCAAGGCGCAGTTTCAGCCCCTCGCCCTGGTACTGCCGCGCCAGCTTACCGATGGTGGTGGTCTTGCCGCTGCCGTTGACGCCGACCACCAGCACGACATGTGGCTTGCGGCCGGCCTCGATCGCCAGCGGCCGGGCGACGGGGGTGAGGATCTCGGCGATGTGCGCGGCCAGCGCCTCGCGCACCTCCTGGTCGGTGACGTCACGGCCGAAGCGTTCGCGCTTCAGGCGCGCCACCAGCTTGGCCGCCGTCGCCACGCCCAGGTCGGCGCCGATCAGCAGCTCCTCCAGCTCGTCCAGTGCCGCCTGGTCCAGCTTGCGCTTGGTGAAGATGGCGCCGATGCCGCCGGTCAGCTTGCCGGTCGACTTGGCCAGCCCGGTCTTGAGTTTCTTGAACCAGCTCACGCGGCCTGCTCCGGCGCTGCGGCCGCCAGGCGGCCCTCGGTGACGTGGGTCAGGCGCGCCGCGACCAGCGTGCCGGGCTGGCCGCTGACGGCGACCGGCGCGAAGTGCTCGGTGTAGCCGCGGCCGCCGCGCTCGACCAGGACCTGCCGCCGGCGCCCGACTTCGGCCCGCAAAAAGGCCGCCGCCTGCCGCTCGCCCAGCGCGCGCAGCCGCGCGGCACGCTCCTTGCGGACCGGCACCGGCACCTGCGGCATGCGCGCCGCCGGCGTGCCGGGGCGGGCGGAGTAGGGGAAGACGTGCAGCCAGGTCAGGCCGGCCTCGGCCACCAGATCAAGCGTGCGCTGGAACTGCTCGTCGGTCTCGGTCGGGAAGCCGGCGATCAGGTCGGCGCCGAAGGCCATGCCGGGGCGCAGCGCGCGCAGCCGCGCCACGGCGGCCAGCACGTCGGCCCGCAGGTGGCGCCGCTTCATGCGCTTCAGGATGATGTCGTCGCCGGCCTGCACCGAGAGATGCAGGTGCGGCATGAGGCGCGGTTCGGCGCCGAAGAGGTTGTAGAGCCGCTCGTCGATCTCCACCGGATCGAGCGAGGAGAGGCGCAGGCGTGGCAGCTCCGGCAGCGCGGCTAGCAGCGCTGCCACCAGGTCGCCCAGGACGGGATGCCCGGCCAGGTCACCGCCCCAGCCGCCGATGTCGACGCCGGTCAGCACGATCTCCTGCGCGCCGCCCGCGACCAGGGCGCGGGCTTCCGCCAGCAGGCGCGCGGCCGGGACCGAGCGGTTGTCGCCGCGGCCGAAGGGAATGATGCAGAAGCTGCAGCGGTGGTCGCAGCCCTGCTGGATCTGCAGGAAGGCGCGGCTGCGGCTGGCCAGGGTCACCGGCACGGCCGGCGGCGGCGCGGCGAAGATGTCGCTGACCTGCAGGGCCGCGTTGGCGCCGCGGCGCCAGGTCTCCGGCCGCAGCTTCTCGGCATTGCCGACCACACGGTCGACCTCCGGCAGGGCGGCATAGCGATCGGGCGCGATCTGCGCGGCGCAGCCGGTGACGACGATCTCGGCGTCCGGCCGCTCGCGCCGTGCCTTGCGGATGGCCTGGCGCAGCTGCGCCTCGGCCTCGGCGGTGACGGCGCAGGCGTTCAGCACCACGGTGTCGCGCCGCCCGGCGGCGGCCAGGTGGGCGCGAATCGTCTCGGCCTCGGCGGCGTTGAGGCGGCAGCCGAAGGACAGCACCGTGGCGCTGCTCATGCCGCGGGTTCCGTCGCGGCTTCGCGCCCGCCCAGCAGCTCGGGGGCGATCATCTCGGGCGCCAGGCTGCCGGCGAAGGCCAGCGTGACCTCGCCGGACATGACCAGGTGACCGCTGCCCTGGCGCTCGATCTGCAGCGCGCCGCCGTCCAGGTGGGTGATGACGCGCTCGCCGACCAGGCCACGCCGCATGGCGTTGGCGGCGGCGGCGGTGGCGCCGGTGCCGCAGGCCTGGGTGATGCCGACGCCGCGCTCCCACACCCGTACGCGCAGGGCGCCATCGGGGCGCAGGCTGGCGACGCCGATGTTGGCGCGCTCCGGAAACCAGGCATCGTGTTCCAGCAGGGGGCCAAGAGTGGCGAGGTCCACCGCCTCGGCATCGGGCACGAAGAAGGTGGCGTGCGGATTGCCGACTGACAGGCAGGCGGCGTCGCTTAAGTGGCCGGCGGCCAGCGGCACGTGCAGTGTGTCGACCGCGCGGGCCAGCGGCACCTGCTGCCAGTCGGTGCGTGCCGGTCCGAAGTCCACGGCGACGCGGTGGCCGCCCAGCAGCGTGCACTCCAGCGGCCCGCCCAGCGTCTCCAGCCGTATGTCGTCGCGCCCCAGCTCCAGCCCCAGCAGCCAGGCGGCGCAGCGCGAGCCGTTGCCGCAGGCGCCGGCCTCGCTGCCGTCGGCGTTCCAGAAGCGCAGCCGCGCGGCGGCGCCATTGCGCGGGGGCTCGATGACAATGAGCTGGTCGAAGCCGACGCCACGATGGCGGTCGGCGATGCGCCGCGCCGCCAACGGCGAGGGCACGAAGGGCCGCTCCCGGGCATCGACGATGACGAAGTCGTTGCCCAGGCCGTGCATCTTCAGGAACGGGCGGCCCTCGGTATCCTGCATGGCGCCGTTATAGGTGGGGGTCCCGAATCTGTCCACCAATGGGGCGCCTGATCCGCTGCGGCGGCACACACGTACCAGCTAGGGTCAGCACGAGAGGGACCCCCAGCCATGAACCAGCCGCTTGCCGCCGCCGGCTTCGCCCGCGCGCCGGACCAGCCCTTGAGCGATAGCCGCCCGACCCAGGCGGAGGCCGAAGCCGCTGTGCGCACGCTGCTGCGCTGGGCCGGCGACAACCCCGACCGCGAGGGGTTGCTGGGCACCCCGGATCGCGTGGTGCGGTCCTATCGCGAGTTCTTCGCCGGCTACGAGGAGGACCCGCGCGCCCTGCTGGAGCGTACCTTCGCGGAGACCGAGGGCTACGACGAAATGGTGCTGCTGCGCGACATCGCGCTGGAGAGCCACTGCGAGCACCACCTGGTGCCGATCCTGGGCAAGGCGCACATCGCCTATTGGCCGCACAAGCGCGTGGTCGGCATCTCCAAGCTGGCGCGCGTGCTGGACGCATTCGCCCGCCGCCTGCAGATCCAGGAGAAGCTGACGGCCCAGGTCGCCGACTGCATCCAGCAGGCGCTGGAACCCCTGGGCGTCGCCGTGATGATCGAGGCGCAGCACCAGTGCATGACGACGCGCGGCGTGCGCAAGCCGGGGGTGGCGATGGTCACCACCCGCCTGACCGGCTGCTTCCGCGACGACCCCGCCCGGCGCAGCGAGTTCTTCCGTCTGCTCGGCCGTTAGGGCAGTCTCCCCGCCCGATGGCGAGCCCGCACCCCGACCACTACCCCCAGGCCGCGCTGGTCACCGGCGCCGCGCGGCGCGTTGGCCGCGCGCTGGCGCTCGACCTGGCGGCGCAGGGCTTCGCCGTGGCGGTGCACTACAACGAGAGCGAGGCGGCGGCGCTGGCAGTGGTGGAGGAGATCCGCGCCGGCGGCGGCAAGGCGGCGGCGCTCAAGGCCGACCTGGGGCAGGAGGCGGAGACCCAGACGCTGGTCGAGCGCGCCACGCGCCTGGTGGGGCCGCTGGGGCTGCTGGTCAACAACGCCTCGGTCTTCGACTTCGACGACGTGGAGAGCGCGACCCGCGAGTCCTGGGACCATCACATCGAGCCCAACCTGCGCGCGCCGCTGGTGCTGACCCAGCACTTCGCCGAGCTGCTGCCCGAAGGTGCCGGTGGCCTGGTGGTCAACATGCTGGATGCCCGCGTGCTGCACCCCAGCCCGCGCTACCTCTCCTACACCGTGACCAAGATTGCGCTCTGGTCGCTGACCCAGAGCCTGGCGCAGGCCCTGGCGCCGCGCATCCGGGTGAATGCCATCGGTCCCGGCCCGGTGCTGCCGCCGCGCGGGCAGAGCGAGGCCGACTTCGCCCAGCGCGCCACCCGCCTGCCGCTCGGCCGCGCCGCCGCCCTGGCGGAGATCACGGCGGCGCTGCGTTTTCTGATCGCGGCGAAGTCGGTGACCGGGCAGCTGTTGGCGCTGGATGGCGGCGACCATCTGGCGACCTTCAAGCAGGGGCGGGTGGTGCCGCTGAGCGCCGTTGCGGCGCCCTCTCCCATCCCTTCCCCCTCTCCCCTTGAGGGAGAGGGTCGGGGTGAGGGGGGTCGGTCGGTGCCGCCGCCGGCCAGTCGCACCGACCCCCCTCACCCGGGCGCTGCGCGCCCACCCTCTCCCTCCAGGGGAGAGGGTTAGGAAGAGCGGGAGAGGCTAGGGCGCCCAGCTCATCCCCTTGTCCAGCGGATAGATCGGCCGCCTGACCCGGCTGAAGGGGAACTTCGTCAGGTCCCCGGTGCTGAGCCCGCCGCCGTCGCAAAGCACGATCTTGCCGGCGATCGGCGTGAAGGCGGCGCGGAAGTGCTGCTGGCTCTTCAGGGCGATGGCGCGCTTGGTCTCCGGCAGGATGCCGAAGGCCTTGAACTGCTGCAGGTCGAGCAGCTGGCCGGGGTTGGTCACCACCAGGATCTCGATGCCGTCGACCTTCAGCGTCGCGGTCGGGCCGTAGCAGAGGCGCTGGCCGCCGGCCATGGGGCCGTCGCCGGTGAACCAGCCGTCGTAGGTGCCGAGCAGCGTCGCGGTCAGCTCCAGTGGCGGGCCGCCGAAGCGCGGATCGGTCTTGCCGCCGAGACTCACCCGCACGGTGGAACCGGCCGCCTGGCCCTGCAGCGCCGCCGCCGTCTCGGCGTCCACCATGGGGCCGAAGCAGGCGTTGTCCACACCTAGCTCCAGCAGCGCCTTGAGCAGCGAGGGCGCGTCGCCATAGGCGCCGGCGCCGGGGTTGTCGCCGTAGTCGCCGATCACCAGCGGCTTCGCGCCCTGCCAGTCGCGCGCCAGGGTGGCGGCCTGCGTCGGCGTCAGCATGTCGGGGTCGAAGCCGGCGTCGCGGCCGGCCCAGATCTCGGCGGCGATGCGGCGGGCGAAGCGGCGGTGGTCGCTGTTGGCCGCGGCGGTCACCAGCACCGTCGGCCCCATCTCGTGGATGTCGGCGGCGGCGAAACCGCCGTTGATCGAGACGGCGTAGACGCCGTCCGTCGTCTCATAGTCGCGCGCCTGCTGCGCCCAGGCGATCATCGGGCCGGCGTCGGTGCGCAGGCCGGTGGGCTCCTCCAGCAGCGGCACGGCCAGGCGCTGCGTCACCGGATGGATCTCGCCCCGCATGGTGCGCAGCAAGAGCGTCGCCGCGTGGCGCCCGGCCTCGCGCATGTCGACGTGCGGATAGGTCTTGAAGGAGACGATGATCTGCGCCAGGTCGCACATGCGCTCGGTCACGTTGGCGTGCAGGTCGAGCGTGATGGCGATGGGAATGTCGGGGCCCAGCACGCCGCGCAGGCGCTGCAGCAACTCGCCCTCGGCGTCCTCGTGACTCTCGGTCACCGCGGCGCCGTGCAGCCCCAGCGCCACGCCGTCATAGGGGCCATGGCGCGCGCTCTCCAGGATGCAGGCACAGATGAAGTCGAAGGCCTGGTCGGTCACCAGCCCGGCGGGCTCGGCATCGGCGGTGATGGCGTGCACCACCTCAACATGCGCCGCGGTCAGCACGTCGAGGAAGCCGGCCAGCTCGGTGTTGGCCTGGCCGCGCGCGGCGATAGCCTTGGCGCCATGCAGCAGGGCGCGGGACTCGAAGACCTTGAGGCCGGTCTTGCGGACTGAGAAACGATTGGTCTCGTGGGTGAACTCGGCGGTCAGCACGCGCATCGGCCCGGCCCCTCAGGTCTGGCCGCCGTCGATCACCAGCGTCTGGCCGGTGATGTGGCCGTGGCCCAGCAGGAAGACGATGCCCTGCGCGATGTCGTCCGGCGTCGCCAGCTTGCCCAGCAGCGTCTTGTCGCGCGTCGCCTGCTTGCGCGCATCGGGCCAGTCCTTGATCCAGGGGCTGTCGACCAGGCCCGGCGCCACAGCGTTGACTCGCACCTTGGGCGCCAGGGCGCGCGCCAAGCTGCGCGTCATGTTGATCAGCGCCGCCTTGCTGGCGGAGTAGGCCAGTGAGGAGCCGCGCTCCCCCAGCCCGGCGACCGAGGCGGTGGAGACCACGGCACCGCCAGCCACCTTGAGCGCCGGCGCGGCGGCATGGGTGCAGCGGAAGGGCCCCAGCAGGTTGGTCGCCAGCATAGCCTGCCAGAAGTCCTCGCTCATGGCGTCGAGGTCGGCGAAGTCGATCGGCGCTCGGCTGACGGAGGTGCCGGCGTTGTTCACCAGCAGGTCGAGGCCGCCGAGGGCCTGGATGGCGTCGGCCACCATGCGCTCGGCGCCGCCCGGTTCCGCCACGTTGCCGGGCGCGGCGATGACTTTGAGACCGGCGGCCGTGAGGCGCGCGACCTGCTCGGCGGCGCGCGGGCTGCCGACCAGGTCGTTCAATGCCACTGTCGCGCCGGCCGCCGCCAAGCGCTCCACCGTTGCCAGGCCGATGCCCGAGGCGCCGCCGGTGACCAGCGCCCGCTTGCCGCCGAAATCCATGCCGTCCACCCTTCCGCCGTATGCCAAGCCTAGGGCGCCGCCGGGGGGCGGGGCAATGTCGTTGAGGGGCTAGGCAGGGCCAGCCCGCCTGCCTACTCTGCCGCCGTTCAACCATCAAGAAACGGGAGACGCCCCATGAAGACGCGCGCCGCCGTCGCCGTCCAGGCCGGCAAGCCGCTGGAGATCACCGAGGTCGAGCTGGAGGGTCCGAAGGCGGGCGAGGTGATGGTCGAGATCAAGGCCACCGGCGTCTGCCACACCGACGAGTTCACGCTGTCGGGCGCCGATCCCGAGGGGCTGTTTCCCGCCATCCTGGGGCACGAGGGCGCCGGCGTGGTGGTCGAGGTAGGACCGGGCGTGAAGGGCCTGAAGAAGGGCGACCACGTCATCCCGCTCTACACGCCCGAGTGCCGCGAGTGCGAGTACTGCCTGAACCCCAAGACCAACCTTTGCCAGGCGATCCGCACCACCCAGGGCCAGGGGCTGATGCCGGACGGCACCTCGCGCTTCTCCATGGGCGGTAAGAAGGTGCACCACTACATGGGCACCTCGACCTTCTCCAACTTCACGGTGCTGCCGGAGATCGCGCTGGCGAAGATCCGCGAGGACGCGCCCTTCGACAAGGTCTGCTACATCGGCTGCGGCGTCACCACCGGCATCGGCGCGGTGATCAACACGGCCAAGGTGGAGGTCGGCGCCAACTGCGTCGTCTTCGGCCTCGGCGGCATCGGCCTCAACGTCATCCAGGGGCTGCGCCTAGCCGGCGCCAACATGATCGTCGGCGTCGACATGAACAACGACAAGAAGGCCTGGGGCGAGCGCTTCGGCATGACCCACTTCGTCAACCCGAAGGAGGTCGAGGGCGACCTGGTGCCCTACCTCGTCAACCTGACCAAGGGCGGCGCCGACTACACCTTCGAATGCATCGGCAACACCAAGGTCATGCGGCAGGCCCTGGAGTGCGCCCACAAGGGCTGGGGCGAGAGCATCATCATCGGCGTCGCCGGCGCCGGGCAGGAGATCTCGACGCGTCCCTTCCAGCTGGTCACCGGCCGCTCCTGGCGCGGCACCGCCTTCGGTGGCGCGCGCGGCCGCCGCGACGTGCCGAAGATCGTCGACTGGTACATGGACGGCAAGATCGAGATCGACCCGATGATCACCCACACGCTGCCGCTGGCCAAGATCAACGACGCCTTCGACCTGATGCACAAGGGCGAGTCGATCCGGAGCGTCGTCGTCTTCTGAGGCTGTAACCGAGGGCCCTCACCCCTACCCTCTCCCGCCAAAAGCGGGAGAGGGAGGCAAACGGCAGATGCCAGCCGGGGCGTCCCCTCTCCCGCTTTTGGCGGGAGAGGGACAGGGTGAGGGCGTTTCATTGTTTGAAGGCCGCAACATGACCCTCGAAACCCTCACCACCACCGCCTGCTTCGGCGGCACCCACGGCGTCTATCGCCACGCCAGCCAGGCCACCGGCACGGCGATGGAGTTCTGCGTCTACCAGCCACCGCAGGCCAAGCACGGCCCCTGCCCGGTCGTCACCTACCTCTCAGGCCTGACCTGCAACTGGGAGAACGCGGCGACCAAGGCCGGCGCGCAGCGCGTCGCGGCCGAGCTGGGACTGATCCTGGTCTTCCCCGATACCTCGCCGCGCGGGCCAGACGTGGCCAACGACAGCGGCTATGACCTGGGGCAGGGCGCCGGCTTCTACCTCGACGCCACCCAGGCGCCCTGGGCGCCGCATTTCCAGATGGAAAGCTACATCGCCACCGAGCTGCCGGTGCTGATCGCCGCCAACTTCCCGGCCGATCCGGCGCGCCAGGGGATCACCGGCCACTCGATGGGCGGGCACGGCGCGCTGACCCTGGCGATGCGCCATCCCGGCCAGTGGCGCTCGCTCTCCGCCTTCGCGCCCATCGTCGCCCCGGCCGCGGTGCCCTGGGGCGAGAAGGCCTTCGCCAACTACCTGGGCGGCGACCGCGAGTCCTGGCTGGAGCACGACGCCACCGCGCTGCTGTCGAGCCACGGCTGGCCGGGCGACATCCTGGTCGACCAGGGCCTGGCCGACCAGTTCCTCGAGCGCGAGCTGCAGCCCGAGCGTCTGCGCCTGGTCTGCGAGGCCAAAGGCGTACCGCTGACGCTCCGCCTGCACGAAGGCTACGACCACAGCTACTGGTTCATCGCCAGCTTCATGCCCGATCACCTGGCCTGGCACGCAGCGCGGCTGGGGTAGGTCAGGCCGGCGCCCCCAGCCGCCCCAGCAGCATGCGGTCCCAGCGCAGCCCTTCGTAGCGAAACGTGCCGCGCGGTTCGAAGCCCAGGGCCAGCGCGGTGCGCCAGGACGCCAGGTTGGTCCAGGGCACCTTGACCCAGGCCTCGGCATGGCCGCGGGCGAAGAGTGCCGGCAGCAGCGCGCGCAGGGCTTCGGTGGCGTAGCCCTGACGCCAGTGGCGGCGGTCGACGATCCAGCCGGCGTCGATCAGGTCGCGGCCCTGCCACTCCCACCAGAAGAAGCCGCAGTCACCGATCACCTGGCCGGTGGATTTCAGCCGCAGCAGGTGACGGCCAAGGCCCCACTGCTGCTCCGCCGCCTGGCTCCAGCCGATCCAGTCGGACAGCGTCTTGTAGCCAAGAGGTTCGTCCCAGGCGTAGAGCGTCAGCGGGTCCGACATGAAGGGCCACAGCCAGCGCTCGTCGCCGGGACGCAGCGGTGTCAGCAGCAGGCGGTCAGTCTCAAGCATCAGGCATCCTTACCGCGTCATGCTCGGGCTTGTCCCGAGAATCCATGCCTGCGTTCGCCCGGTGGCGCGAATGGACCCTCGGGACAAGCCCGAGGGTGACGGAGGCGGCAGGTCACCCCGTGATCTCGTAGAGCTCCGTCGGGGTCCAGCGGTAGCGGTGGTTGTAGAAGCGGCGGAGGAAGCGGGCGCCGAGCTTCTGCGCCACCTGGCGCGACGGATGGTTCTTCCAGTTCAGGTTGACGTTCAGGCGCTTCAGGCCAAGCGGCCCCAGTGCCTGGTCGCGAATCGCCTTGGCCGCCTCTGTCGCATAGCCCTTGCCCTGGAACGGCCAGTGCACCATCCAGCCGAGGTCGTAGACCTCCGGCAGGTCGTCCACCGGCAGGATGAAGATGCCGGCGTCGCCGACCACGCGGCCATCGCTCTTCTGCCGCAGCAGGCAGCGGGAAATGCCGATCTGCTGGCGCACCGCGATGGCGCGGTTCACCCAGCGCTCGCAATCGGCGTAGCTGTAGGGCTGCGGCCAGTGGTGCATGGTCCTGGCGTCCGACAAGAAGGGCCAGAGGTAGCGCGCATCGCCGGGCACCAGCGGATGCAGGGTCAGGCGGTCGGTTTCGAGCTGCATGGCCCTGAGCAAGCCGCGCGCCCCGGTGTCGCGTCAAGCCGCCGCTTGCCCGATTGGCCCCCCGCCGCCTAGCGTGCTGCCATGCAGACGCAGGACTTGCTGGTCGAACTCCAGGCACGCGCGGCGGGCGAGGCCCGCGCCCTGCCGCCAGGCCTCTATCTCGATCCCGCCATCCTGGCGCTGGAGCAGAAAAACCTCTTCGCCCGCGACTGGCTCTGCGTCGGCCGCGCCGACGAGTTGCCGGCGCCCGGCCACTACCTGACCTATGACGCGGCGGGCCAGCCCATCGTGACCCTGATGGGCCGCGACGGGGTGATCCGCAGCTTCTCCAACGTCTGTCGCCACCGCATGATGCAGATCGTGCAGGGGCGCGGCCGCGCGCCGACCCTGACCTGTCCCTATCACGCCTGGAGCTACGGCCTGGATGGCCAGTTGATCAAGGCGCCGCATATGGAGCGCACGGCCGGCTTCGAGGCCAAGAATATCTGCCTGCCGGAGCTGCGCACCGAACTCTGGCAGGGCTGGATCTACGTCACGCTGGACCCCAAAGCGCCGCCCGTCGCCGACCTCCTGGCGGCGCTGGCGCCGGTGACCGAGCCCTATGCCCAGGCGGGCTATCGCACCGTCACCACGCAGGACTTCACCTGGGGCACCAACTGGAAGCTGCTGACCGAGAACTTCATGGAGGGCTATCACCTGCCGGTCGCCCATCGGAAGACGGTCGGCGCCTGGTTCCCGGCCGAGGAGACCGGCTTCCCGGACCAGCGCCACGCCGCCTTCACCTGGCAGTCCTTCATCAAGGACCAGACCGCGCGCTATGGCCTGGCGCACAAGGACAACACGCGGCTGACCGGCAACTGGCGCCACACCTCGATCATGCCGACGGTCTTCCCTGGCCACATGTACGTGCTGGCACCGGATCACCTCTGGTACCTCTCGCTGCGTCCCACCAGCGTTGGCGAGGTGGCGGTGCGCTTTGGCTTCGCCCTGGCGCCGGAGGTGGAGGACGCGCTGGAAGACCGCGCGGGCTTCGTCGCCGAGACGCTGGATTTCTTCGACCGCGTGAACGCCGAGGACAAGGGCATCGTCCAGGGCATCTACCAGGCGCTGCAGGCGCCCTACGCCGCGCCCGGCCCGCTTTCCTGGCTGGAGCGCGAGCTGACGGATTTTCATGCGTATCTGGCGGGGCGGCTGACGGGCTGAGGTCTTCCCCTTCACTTCGTCATGCCCGGGCTTGACCCGGGCATCCAGGTTTTCTGTTTGACTGGATTGCCGGGTCAAGCCCGGCAATGACAGGGTAGAACCGGCCGCCCGGCTTGACCCCGGCGCCGTCCCAGCGTAGAAACCGCCCGCTTCCGCCCAGGCTTATTGCCCAGGGGTCCGAGGATCCACGTCCCGCAGCGCAGGTGCGCCCCGGGGCGCGTTTTTGCTTTGCCGCATGGCGGGGCAGGGGTCCAGGGGCCATCTAGACAGGGTCTGGCGCGGACGAAAAGGACAAGGCACGCAATGTTCCAGGGACTGCAGGAACGCCTCGGCGGGATCTTCGACAAGCTGACGCGCCGTGGCGCGCTCAGCGAGGCCGACGTGACGGCGGCGCTGCGCGAGGTGCGCATCGCGCTGCTGGAGGCCGACGTCGCCCTGCCGGTGGTCAAGGACTTCATCGAGGGCGTGCGCCTGAAGGCGATCGGCGCCGAGGTGCTGCGCTCGGTCACCCCGGGCCAGCAGGTCATCAAGATCGTCCACGACCACCTGGTCGAGATGCTGGGCGCCAAGTCCGAGGGCATCGACCTGGAGGCCGCCGCGCCGGTGGTGATCATGCTGGTCGGCCTGCAGGGCTCCGGCAAGACCACCACGACCGCCAAGCTGGCCAAGATGCTGACTGAGCGCGAGCGCAAGAAGGTCCTGATGGCCTCGCTCGACGTGCGCCGCCCGGCAGCGCAGCAGCAGCTCGCCGTGCTGGGCACCCAGGCCAATGTCGCGACGCTGCCCATCGTCTTCGGGCAGAACCCGGTGGAGATCGCGCGGCGCGCCCAGGACACCGGGCGCAAGGAAGGCTACGACGTCGTCCTGCTGGACACCGCCGGCCGCCTGGCCATCGACGAGGCGCTGATGGCCGAGGTGGCGGCGGTGCGCGACGCCACGCGGCCGCACGAGACGCTGCTGGTGGCCGACGCCATGACCGGCCAGGACGCGGTCGCCACCGCCACCGCCTTCAAGGACAAGGTCGGGCTGACCGGCGTCATCCTGACCCGCGCCGACGGCGATGCGCGCGGCGGTGCCGCGCTGTCGATGCGCGCCGTCACCGGCTGCCCGATCAAGCTGCTGGGTGTCGGCGAAAAGCTGGACCAGCTGGAAGCCTTCCACCCCGACCGCCTGGCCGGCCGCATCCTCGGCATGGGCGACGTGGTGTCGCTGGTCGAGAAGGCGGCCGAGACCATCGAGCAGGCTGACGCCGAGAAGATGGCCAGGAAGCTGGCCAAGGGCAAATTCGACCTGAACGACCTGATGAGCCAGCTGAAGCAGCTGCAGAAGATGGGCGGCCTCTCCTCGATGATGGGCATGCTGCCCGGCATCGGGAAGCTGAAGGCGCAGATGAAGGACGCCAAGATCGACGACAAGGTGGTGAAGCGGCAGATCGCCATCATCCAGTCGATGACGGCGCGCGAGCGCGCCAACCCCGACGTGATCAAGGCCAGCCGCAAGGTGCGCATCGCCAAGGGCTCCGGCGTCGAGGTGCCCGAGGTGAACAAGATCCTGAAGCAGCACCAGGAGGCCGAGCGCATGATCAAGCAGCTCAAGAAGCTCGGCACCAAGGGCCTGCTGCGCCAGGGCCTGGGCGGCCTGCTGCCCGGTGGCGGTGGCGGCCAGGGTGGTCCCGGCGGCATGGGTGGCGGCGGTGGCCTGCCGCCCGGCTTCGGCGGCGGCGGCGGCTTCAAGCCATGATCGAGGGCTCGATGTTCTCCCACGTCACCGTCGGCAGCAACGACATGCCGCGTTCGCGCAGCTTCTACGACGCCGTGCTGGGCGCGCTGGGCTTCAGCCGCCTGGCCGACTATGGCGACGAGGCCATCGGCTACGGCCTGAAGGGCCGCGACGAGGACCGCTTCCCCTTCTGGGTGCTGAAGCCCTATGACCGCGGCCGTGCCACCAGCGGCAACGGCTGGCACGTCGCCTTCCTGGCGCCCGACCGCCCGGCGGTCGAGGCCTTCCACGCCGCCGCCCTGTCGCTGGGCGGCAAGGACGAGGGCCAGCCCGGCCTGCGTCCCGACTATCACGCCCACTACTACGCCGCCTACGTGCGCGACCCCGACGGCAACAAGCTGCAGGCGGTCTGCCACGATCCCGTTTGACCTTTGACGCACGAACCGACTGAAGGAGTTTAGGTAAGATGGCTCTCCGTATCCGCATGGCGCGCGGTGGCGCCAAGAAGCGCCCCTACTACCGCATCGTCGTGGCCGACAGCCGCAGCCCGCGCGACGGCCGCTTCCTGGAGCGCATCGGCAGCTACAACCCGATGCTGCCGCAGGGCCACGCCGACCGCGTGAAGATCGACCTGGAGAAGGCCAAGGAGTGGCTCGGCAAGGGCGCCACGCCGTCCGACCGCATCGCCCGCCTGCTGGCCGCCGCTGGCGCCTATACCCTGCCGCCGCGCCGCGAGCAGACCACCTCGATCCAGCCGAAGACCAAGGCGGTCGAGCGCGCCAAGGAAAAGGCTGACCGCGCTGCCAAGGCCGCCGAGGCGGCGACCGAGGCTTCGGCCGAGGCTTGAGCTTAGGTGGCTGACCGTCTGGTCTGCCTGGGCGCCGTCGCCGCGCCGCATGGGGTGAAGGGCCTGATCAAGATCAAGCCCTTCACCGAACGGCCGGAGGACGTGACCGCCTATGGCCCGCTGACCGACGAAAGCGGCCAGCGGCGCCTGCTGGTGACCCTGAAGGGCCGCAGCGGCGACTTGCTGATGGCGGCGGTCGAAGGCGTCACCACGCGCGACGCGGCCGAGCGCCTGAAGGGCACCCGGCTCTACGTGCCGCGCAGCGCCCTGCCGCCGCCGGATCCGGGCAGCTACTACTGGTACGACCTGGAGGGCCTGGCCGCGGTGGATGCCGCCGGCCGGCCGCTCGGCCGGGTCGAGCGCATGCTGGACTACGGCGCCGGCCCGGTGCTGGAGATCGCCCGCGCCGGCGGCGGCGAGCTGCTGCTGCCCTTCACCGACGCCTGCGTGCCCGGCATCGACCTGGCCGCCGGTACGCTTACGGTGGCGGAGCCGGCGGAGATCGAGGTGCCGGCTGAGGCGCGGGATGGCGCCGAAGAGGACAGCTAAGCTGCAGCTGTCATCCCGGCTCTTCGCTCCGCTCCGGCCGGGATGACACATAGGTTTGGGAGCCACGCCATGACCCTGCCCGCCGCCTGGAAAGCCACCCCCGCCGGCCTGCCGCGTGCCCGCGGTATCGGCCTGCCCTTCGCCGGCACGCCCGGCGCGGCCAACGCCATCACCGATGTCGCCGGGGTCGAGGTCGGCTACTGCACGCTGATCGCCGGCGAGGGCGCGATGACGATCGGCGAGGGCCCCATCCGCACCGGCGTCACCGCGATTTTCCCGCGCGGCAAGGCGCGGGGCAACCGCCCGGTCTGGGCCGGCGCCCACAGCCTGAACGGCAATGGCGAGATGACCGGCGCCTGGTGGCTGGAGGAGAGCGGCCGCTGCGAACTGGCCATCACCATCACCAACACGCATTCCTGCGGCCTCGCACGCGATGCCTCGCTGCAGTGGGCGGTGCGCAACCGCCTGAACGAGATCGGCCAGGACTGGGGCCTGCCGGTGGCGGCCGAAACTTTCGACGGCCACCTCAACGACATCAACGGCTTCCACGTGAAGGCCGAGCACGTCTGGGCGGCGCTGGACGACGCGCACGGCGGCCCTATCGAGGAGGGCTCGGTCGGCGGTGGCACCGGGATGATCTGCTACGGCTTCAAGGGCGGCTCGGGCACCGCGTCACGGCTGGTCGAGGCCGCTGGTGGCACCTGGACCGTCGGCGCCTTCGTGCAGGCCAACTTCGGCCGGATCCAGGAGCTGACGGTCGCCGGCGTCCCGGTCGGCGAGGAGCTCGCCGCCCACCCGGAAAAGTACTTCGAGACCGGCGGCGGCGGCTCGATCATCGTGGTCATCGCCACCGACGCGCCGCTGCTGCCGCACCAGTGCAAGCGCCTGGCGCGGCGCGCCACGCTGGGCATCGGACGCAGCGGCACCATTGGGCGGCATTCCTCGGGCGACATCTTCCTGGCCTTCACTACCGCCAACGAAGCGGCGCTGCGGGAAGAGGCGGCGGCCCCCATCGCCGTCAGCACGCTGCCTGAGGGCGAGATGAACGCGCTGTTCGAGGGCGCCATCCAGGCCATCGACGAGGCCATCCTGAACGCTCTGGTGGCCAACCGCACCATGGTCGGGCGCGACGGGCATCGGGTCCCCGGGCTGCCGACGGCCCCGGTGCTGGAGATGCTGAAGAAGGCTGGGCGGATGTGAGGTGTGGTCAGCCCCCTCTCCCAGCGCAGCTGGGGGAGGGCTGGGGAGGGGGTGGTTCCGATCACGCTCCAAAGTCGACACCCCCTCCCCAACCCCTCCCCCATTTCATGGGAGAGGGGCTATGCGCGGACTGGACAAATCGCCGCCAAAGCTTCATAAACCCGGCCTTCGCGAGCCAGGTGGTAGGCCCATGACCTGGACGGCCCGGGTTCTCACGCTGTTTCCGGGAATGTTTCCAGGGCCGCTCGGGGCCAGCCTTGCAGGGCGGGCGCTCGAGCAGGGGCTGTGGCACCTCGCGGTCCGGGATATCCGGGACTTCGGGCTCGGCCGGCATCGGCAGGTCGACGACACGCCCTTCGGGGGTGGCGCCGGCATGGTGATGCGGCCGGACGTTGTGGACCGGGCGCTGGATGCGGCCAGGGTCGAGGGCGAACCCGCCCTCTACCTGACACCGCGCGGGCAACCCCTGACCCAGGGGCTGGTGCGCGAGGTGGCGACGGGGAGCGGCGTGCTGCTGCTCTGCGGCCGCTACGAGGGGGTGGACGAGCGGGTGCTGGAGAAGCATCGGCTGGTCGAGGTCTCGATCGGCGACTACGTGCTGTCCGGCGGTGAGCTGGCGGCCCTGGTCCTGATCGACGCGGTGGTGAGGCTGCTGCCCGGGGTGATGGGCAACCAGGCCTCTTCGGAGGAGGAATCCTTCGGCCCCGGCTTCGACGGCCTGCTTCTCGAGCATCCGCACTTTACGCGGCCGGCCGAGTGGGACGGGCGCCAGGTGCCGGAGCTGCTGCTGCAGGGCAACCACGCGGAAATCCGCCGCTGGCGCCAGGCGGCGGCGGAGCGAATCACACGGGAGCGGCGTCCGGACCTCTGGACTCGCTACCAGGAAAAGACTAGATCGGCGCCCGGGAAGCCCCCGGGGCCAGGACTGAAGGACCGAGAGTCATGAACATCATCCAGCAGATCGAGCAGGAGCAGGTCGCCAAGCTCACCGCCGAGCGCGCCGTGCCCGAGTTCGGCCCGGGCGACACCCTGAAGGTCACCGTCAAGGTGGTCGAAGGCGAGCGTGAGCGCCTGCAGGCCTTCGAGGGCGTCTGCATCGCCCGCAAGGCGCGTGGCCTCAACTCCTCCTTCACCGTGCGCAAGATCAGCTATGGCGAGGGCGTCGAGCGCGTCTTCCCGCTGTACTCGCCGCGCGTCGCCTCGATCGAGCTGGTGCGCCGCGGCGATGTGCGCCGCGCCAAGCTCTATTACCTGCGCGGCCGCACCGGCAAGTCGGCCCGCATCGCCGAGAAGATCGTGCACAAGAACCCCAAGGCGACGACCGCCAAGGCCTGAAGACGACCCAAGGCCTGAGGACGACCCTAGTCCAGGCCTAGGAGCGCGAGCGCGCCCGCCGGCGCGACCAGGCGGAAGCGCGCCGACCACTGGTGGTTCAAGAGCAGCGACAGGTTCTGCCGCAGGTAGCGCGGCCCCAGGGGGCGCTGCCCGGCCACGTCGCTGCGCACCGCCAGTAGTGCGTAGCGGAAGCCGGACTTGGCCAGGCCGTTCTCGAAGGCGGCCTTGAAGCGATCCGGCGGAAAACCCAGGTTGGCCACCCACTGCTGCCCCTGCTTCGGCGGGCGCGGCGGTGGCTGCCCGTGCAGCTTGCGCCGCAGGCGGGCGCGCCGGCCATAGCCGCCCGGCGGCAGCACGGCGCCGCCGCTGGCGCCGGGAAAGATCCACAGGCCGCCAGGCTGGCCAGCGTCCGCGCTGGGCGCCGGGTGGAGAAAGCGCCCAGGCTGCCAGCGGAACGGTAGATAGGGCACGGCGCGGCGATCGGGAATCTGGCCGGTGGTCCATTCGCTGAGGTCCAGCCCCGGTGTGGCCGGCTGGTCGACCGTGAGGCCGAGGTCGTATTTGACGCCGAGCGTGGTCTCCAGCCGCAGCAGCTCTTCCGACAGCCATTCGTCGCCGAAGCGAAAGGCCTCCGGCGCGCCGCCAAAGTGCGCCCGATAGCCAGCGACCGCGCGCCGCACGATGGCTTCGATCCAGGCCGCGTCGCCGTGCTCGACACACCAGTCGCGGCGCGCCTCGTCCCAGCGCCAGGCATGGGGATGCAGGCCGTGGCGGTCGCCCTGCCGTAGCGTGCGGTCGATATCCTGTGCGTAGTAGCTGAAGGCCCAGTCGTCGCGGCCATGCAGCAGCGCGACCTGCGGATCGAGGCGCCAGAACCAGTTGATGACGACCGGCCGGCGCCAGCGTGACAGCATCGCCTGGCGCCATTCCTCCAGCATCGAAAAGGTCGGCGGCACGCCGAGCCAGGGCGCGTTGCCGCCCGGCCTGGGCTTGCGCTCGTCCGGCTCGCAGTCGACGGCCAGCAGCAGCGCGATCCGGCGCGGTGGCCCGCCTAGCATCGCTGGCGGCGGCGGTCTGCGGCCGGAAGACATGGCTTGGACATGGCGAAGACTGTCGTTGCGCGCCCGGCCGGCTTCAAGTGCTTTTGCGGCTGTGCCGAGCGGCGAAGACTAGCAGAGCGAGAACAGGCAAAGCGCCGTGGCGACCAGCCAGGCGCCGGCGATCAACGTCAGGACGCCACGCTGCCGATGGTCCGCGGCGGCGCCGTCGTCATCCAGCCGGACCGCCGGCCAGATCTCGCGCTGTGCCAAGGGAACCGGCCGGGCCCGGCGCGCCGGCGCCTCGGGCCAGTCGAACCAGCCGGCGGTCAATCCCAGGACCAGCGCAATATCCAAGCCGGACAGAAAGGTCATGCCGCCGCACTCCCAAGTAATTCTGCGCCGCACGCCGTCGGCGACAGACCGGCCACAGCCGATCCTCCTGAACATGAGGGCTGATGATTGGGCAGGCAATCGCAAAGGTTCGGTATTGCGCCGTCGGCGACATGCTTGGCCGGACCGTCAACTGGCGTCCACTAGAGGACGAAGACGCGCGATATGGCGATGAAGGCTGACACGCTGTGGCAGTTGGTCTTCTTCAGGATACTGGCGATCTGCGTGCGCACCGTGTGGATCGATGCCGCGCGCTCGGTCGCGATCTTCTTCGGTGGCGCCCCGGACAGCAACAGCAGGGCGATTTCGGCTTCGCTGACCGACAGGGCCGGGTGGCGCTTGCGCAGCAGTTCGATCTGGTCCGGCGGGCCGCCCTGTTCTTCCAGCGCGACGACGAAGATCTTGCCCAGCGGCGGCGTGTTGATCACCCGGGCGTAGTGGAAGCCGAGCGGCACGAAGTCGGGCAGCGGCACGATGCTGCCGAAATCCAGGGTGCGCAGGTAGGCCAGCACCGGCTCGATGCTGTGGTCGGCTGCTTCCAGCTGGTCGCGCTCGTTGACGCGCAGCTGGCCATGTTTGAAGACGCGCTGCGCCGCCTCGTTGGCGGCCAGCACGATGGCGTCGCCGTTCAGCACCACCAATGGCACCGCCATGGAGTTGATGATCGAGTAGGCGATGTGCTCGATCAGGCCGAAGCCGGTCATGTCGCTGACCTTGAAATCGAACTCCAGGATGCTGGCGGCGCGCTGGAAGCGGTCGGTCGCGCCGATGTCGATGTGCATGCGGCTGGCGCTGACGGTGATGATGGTGCGGTCCTCGTCGACCCGGGAATGGCTCAGCACCAGCACCTGCCCGCCGGGGGCGAATTGGTAGGTCTTGAACAGCGGGTAGGAGGAGAGCTCGAGCAGCCTGGTCTGCAACGGTGTGCAGGACTTGATGTTGAGGTTCTCGTTGACCCCGACATAGCCGGCATTGACCCGGGCAACGATGAAATCGCGCAGATCATCGCCCGCCTGGACCGGCGGCAGCTCTGGATAGAGCCAGGACGACTCGCCGATTACCTCGTCGATGCGGTAGGCGGCATCGATGAAGATGAAGCAGGTGTGTCGCCGCGCGGCGGCGGTATTTCTAGTTCGCCCCGCCGCGTCCTGCCGCGTCGTGGCCTGTCCGGTACCCTTTGCGCTCACCATGACCGCAATAGCGTCACACAGGGTTATTCGTTCCGCAAGGCGACCCCGCCCCGCCGCCGCCGGGCGCCGCCATTCGCCTGCCGGGCGGCGCCATGCCATATAGGCCCTTGTCGAGACAGCGCCCGGGCGCCTAAGCCTAGGGCGAAGCACACAGCCGCTGTGACACAAGCACGACAGTCGAGAGAGCCGAACCATGAGCCAGCCGCGTACCCTGTTCGACAAGATCTGGGATAGCCACCTGGTGGAACGCCAGGACGACGGTACCTGCCTGATCTACATCGACCGCCATCTGGTGCACGAGGTGACCAGCCCGCAGGCCTTCGAAGGCCTGCGCCTAGCCGGCCGCAAGGTGCGCCGGCCGCAGGCGACGCTGGCGGTGCCGGACCACAACGTGCCGACCGAGGGCCGTGCCCAGGGCATCGCCGACGAGGAAAGCCGCATCCAGGTCGAGACGCTGCGGCAGAACGCCAAGGACTTCGGCGTGCCGATCTTCGACATGGACGACGTGCGCCAGGGCATCGTGCACATCATCGGGCCGGAGCAGGGCTTCACCCTGCCGGGACAGACCATCGTCTGCGGCGACAGCCATACCTCGACGCACGGCGCCTTCGGCTCGTTGGCCTTCGGCATCGGCACCTCCGAGGTCGAGCATGTGCTGGCCACCCAGACGCTGCTGCAGCGCCCGGCCAAGAACATGCGCGTCCTGGTCGAGGGCGACCTGCCGGTGGGCATCACCGCCAAGGACCTGGTGCTGGCTATCATCGGCAAGATCGGCACCGCCGGCGGCACCGGCCATGTTATCGAATACGCCGGCAAGGCGATCCGCGACCTGTCGATGGAAGGCCGCATGACGGTCTGCAACATGTCGATCGAGGCCGGTGCCCGCGCCGGGTTGATCGCGCCGGACGAAACCACCTTCGCCTACGTCAAGGGCCGCGCCATGGCGCCCAAGGCCGGGCAGTGGGAACAGGCGCTGGCCTGGTGGAAGACCCTGCCGTCCGACCCCGGCGCGCACTATGACCGCGAGGTGGTGCTGAACGCCGCCGAGATCGTGCCGCAGGTTACCTGGGGCACCAGCCCGGAGGACGTGCTGCCGATCACCGCCGTGGTGCCGGGACCGGAGAGCGTGACCGACGAGGGCAAGCGCGCCGGCATCGAGCGCTCGCTGAAGTACATGGGCCTGACCGCTGGGCAGAAGCTGACCGACATCAAGGTCGACAAGGTCTTCATCGGCTCCTGCACCAACGGCCGCATCGAGGACCTGCGGGCCGTCGCGGTGATCGCCCAAAAGGCGCTGGCCAAGGGCCGCAAGGTAGCGGCCGGCGTGCATGCCATGGTCGTCCCCGGCAGCGGCCTGGTGAAGGAACAGGCGGAGAGCGAGGGCCTGGACCGCGTGCTGCGCGAGGCCGGCTTCGACTGGCGCGAGCCGGGCTGCTCCATGTGCCTGGCGATGAACGCCGACAAGCTGAAGCCGGGCGAGCGCTGCGCCTCGACCTCCAACCGCAACTTCGAGGGCCGCCAGGGCCCCGGTGGACGCACCCACCTGATGAGCCCGGCCATGGCGGCGGCGGCGGCCATCGCCGGCCACATCGCCGACGTGCGCGAGCTGCAGTAGGCGGACGGCAGGGAACGGCGACGCCATGCGAATCGAATCGCTGCTCGCGGTGCTGCTGGGCATCGCCTTCGTGCTGCCCTGGCTGAGCATCGGCTTCGGCGCGCCGATCTCCGGCCTCGACGTGCTGCGCGCGACGCTGGACGCCAAGCAGCAGATGGGCGGCGTCGCCTCCTTTGACGATTTCGAAGGCGGCTGGGTGGTCTATCTCTTCTGGGCGCTGCCGATCGGCTGCGTGCTGACCCTGGTGACCGGCCTGATCGGTGCCGGGTCGCGGATCTTCGCCCTGCTGACCGGCCTGGTGCCCTTCCTGCTGCTGGGCCTGACGGCGCTGGACCTGGGCGAGAACTTCAACGAGATCTTCCGCTTCTTCCAGGTCGGCGCCTGGGCAACGCTGGTGCTGGCGCTGTTGCTGCTGCTCGCCGGCATCGGGCTGCTGCGCTTGCCGGCGCGGCGTTAGGACGTCGGGCGCCAGGACTCCAGGCCGGGTGACGCAGGTCACCTCGGGTCGGCGCGGGGCTTGTCGCCGCTGGTGGCGAGTTGCGGTAGTCTGAAATGGCCGATGCGCAGCGGTCGCGCCGGTCGCAAACTTGACGGAGGGGTTGGCATGTCGCGGGTTCTCGCTTTCCTTGCCCTGTTGCTGCTGGTGGCGTTCTTCCTGCCATGGCTGCCCGACGCCGGCGTCGGCAACGGCCGCACCATGTCGGGCTTCAACATGGTCTACGCGGTGGTGCTGGCCACCAAGGACGCGCTGTCGACCGGCGCTTCGGCCGGCGATCTGGCGCCCAGCCTCTGGCCAGTCTGGCTGATGCTCCTGATCCCGGTCTTCGGCCTGCTGACCCTGCTGCTCGGCCTCGCCGGTGCCGGCGTCGCTTCGCTCTGCGGCTTCCTGGCCGGCCTGCCGGTGGTGGTGCTGGTGGTCAAGGGCTTCATCGACGAAGGCTCCTCCACGCTGGACAACCTGGAGATCGGTGGCTGGGCCTCGCTGGCGCTCAGCGTCCTGCTGGTGCTGCTGGCCTTCGTGCCGAAGCGCCGGTGACCCGGCGCCGGCGTCGCTAGGACCGCGCGATGCCGGCCGCCAAGTCGCGCCTGGTCAACCGGCTGGAGACCCTGCTGGCGGTCGCCATGCTGGTGGCCTTCTTCCTGCCCTGGGTGGCCAGCGCCACGGCCAGCCTGTCCGGGCTGGAGCTGGTGTCGCTGGCGCGCGGCCGCCAGGCCGAGCAGGCGGAGGCCATCCTGCTGGTCGCCTTTGCCGCCATACCCGTGCTGGCCCTGCTGACCCTGGGCGCCGCCCTGCTGGGGCACGGACAGCGCCTGTTCGGCGGGCTCTGCGGCCTCTTCGCCATGCTCGGCGCCGGCCTGCTCTGGCTGGCGCGCCGCGATGCCGATCCGACCAGCGGCGCCATGGTGGTGGCCTATGGCGCCTATGCCACGCTGCTGCTCGGCCTGCTGCTGCTGCTTGCCGCCGCCGGCGTCATCGGCCTGCCGGAACGCCGGCTGGGGCCTGGCGCGGCGCGCGGCGTTGACCGTCGATGAGCGGCGGTTGACGGCGGGGCTGCCAAACCGTTAGCTCTGGCGCAGAGCCAAGGAGAGCCTTCGATGCTGAAGTTCAAGACCCTGACCGCCGTCGCCGCGCCGCTGCCGATGAGCAACGTCGACACCGACATGATCATCCCGGCGCGCTTCCTGAAGACCATCAAGCGCACCGGCCTGGCCAAGGGCCTCTTCGCTGCCATGCGCTATGACGCCAAGGGCGAGAAGACCGACTTCGTGCTGAACCGGGCGCCCTACGACAAGGCCGAGATCCTGGTGGCCGGCGACAACTTCGGCTGCGGCTCCTCGCGCGAGCATGCGCCCTGGGCGCTGCTCGACTTCGGCATCCGCTGCGTGATCGCGACCTCCTTCGCCGACATCTTCCACAACAACTGCTTCAAGAACGGCATCCTGCCGATCGTCGTGCCGCCCGACATCCTGGCCAAGCTGCTGGACGATGCCGGCCGCGGCGCCAACGCGCGCATCACCATCGACCTGGAAAGCCAGGAGATTCGCGGCCCCGACGGCGGCGTCTACAAGTTCCAGGTCGATGCCTTCCGCAAGCACTGCCTGCTGAACGGCCTCGACGACATCGGCCAGACCATGCAGAAGGGCCCTGCCATCGACGGCTTCGAGGCCAAGCGGCAGCAGACCCAACCCTGGATGTAGTGGCTGTCCGGCTTTGCTAGGCTGCAAGCTCAGGTACCGCTCGATCCGAGCCCGGTGCCGAGGCTTGGGGGAGCCGAACGATGCCGAAGGAGCTGGTCAGTTACGCCGCCCTTGTTCTGGTCGGCGCCATGGTCGTCTACATGTTTGTGATGACCCGGCGCTATCGCGCCTATCGCGCCGTGTTGTTGCAGAACACCGGCATGCAGCAAGAGGAAATGGAGCGCAATCGACAGCGCGCCGAGGAACGCCAGGCCTTCTATACCGGGCTGCTGCAGCTCCAGAGCGAGCTCGTCGCTGAGCTGCGACAACTGCGAGTCTCGGTTGAGAAGACCGGACCCCGCGGCGGCTGACGGCGCGACTGCCCTGCGGTCCAGACTGAAAGGGATTCAAGCGTGACGCTCGACGTGATCGTCATTGGCGCCGGCATGGCCGGTCTCGCCGCCACACGGCGCCTGGTCGAGGCTGGCCGCGAAGTCGTCCTGCTCGAGGCGCGTGACCGCATCGGGGGCCGGGCTCACACGGTGACGCCGGAAGGGATGGGCATCGACCTCGGCTGCCACTGGTGGCACTCCGCCGACATCAATCCGCTGGTCGCCATCGCCCGTCGCCTGGGCTTCACCGTGGTGGAGAACGCGGTCTTCTGGGGTCAGCCCTACGTCGAGAAAAAACTCGGCGCGCGCGCGGCCGACCACCGCGCCGCCTGGGCGCGGCTCTATGAGGCCATGGAGGCGCGGCTGGAGAGCGGTGAAGACTGCGCGATCGGCGACCTGCTGGAGGTTACGGGTCCGTGGCGCCCGGCGATCGCCGCCGCGCTCTCCTGGTCCTCCGGCGCGCTGCCCGAGAAGATCTCTGCCATCGACTACGCGCGTTCAGGCTCGACCGACGTCAATTGGCACGACCCGCGCGGCCTCGGCGCCATGGTGGCGGCTTTTGGCGCCGGCCTGCCGGTGACACTGCAGGCGCCGGTCAGCGCCATCGCCTTCACCCCCAGGGGCGTCGCCGTGGAAAGCGCCGCCTGCCGGATCGAGGCGCGCGCCGCCGTAGTCACGCTGCCGACCGCGCTGCTGGCCAAGGGCCGCATCGCCTTCCACCCCGGCCTGCCGGCGGAGAAGCGCCAGGCCCTGGCGGACCTGCCGCTCGGCGTGAACGAGAAGATCTTCTTCCGTGTCGAGGGCCTGCCCTTCGGTTCGGCCCAGGAGTTCCAGGCCAACCTGACCTATGACCGCGTCGACTGCGCGCACTTCCACATGCACGAGTTCGAGCGCCCGACCCTGGAGGCCTACTACGGCGGCCCGCTGGCGGCGGAGCTCGCCGCGGCCGGCCCGGCGGCCATGGCGGAGAATGCGCTGGCGGAGCTCGTCAGCGAGTTCGGCAGCGGCCTGCGCAAGCACCTGACGCCGCTGGTGGCCACCAGCTGGAGCCAGGACCCCTGGACCGACGGCGGCTATTCCTGTGCCAGGCCCGGCGCGTCCGGCGCGCGCGCGGTGCTGGCCGCGCCGGTCGAGGACCGCCTGTTCTTCGCCGGCGAAGCCACCTCGGACACCGATCCCGCCACCTGCCACGGTGCCTACGCCAGCGGCCTGCGCGCGGCGGAAGAAGCGCTCGCGGCGCTGGACTGAGGTCGTTCCGTCTCCCCTCTCCCCTCCCCCTCTCCCCTCGCGGGAGTGGGTGGGCCGCGAGCGAAGCGATGCGGACCGGGTGAGGGGGATCGGTGCGGCTGGCAAACGATCGCACCGACCGACCCCCCTCATCCGGCCGCTGCGCGGCCACCTTCTCCCGCAGGGGGAGAAGGGGAAACCATCCTGAGTCCCAGCGCCACCAGCAGCGCCGTCATGGCGTCCAATCCCAGGCGCCCCTTCGGCCGCACCCAGGCGATGGCGTGCTCGCCGAGCGACAGCAGGGCGAAGGTCGTCGGCGTCGGGTCTGGCACGCTGAGGCTGCCGTCCGCCGCCCCGGCCACCAGCACGCCACGCAGCGCCATGACGATGGCGCGCTGACGCCGGTCGAGCCGGCGGCGCCGGGCCGGCGGCAGGCCTTCGATCAAGGGCGCCAGCCCGGCGCGGCCGTGGCGCCGCCCGGCCATGCCGGCCCAGCGCAGCTGGAAGGCGATGTGTTCGCCCAGGATCGCCGCGACGCGCGTCGCCGCCGGTCCCACCGCCTGGGCGGCCAGCGTGACGGCGGCTTCCAGTCCCGCCAGCTCGCCTTCCAGGCACTCGGCTAGCAGCGTGTCGCGGTCGGGGAAGTGATAATATAGCGAGGCCGCGCCGATCCCCAGGTGCCGCGCCAGGGCCCGCATGGTGGTGCCCTCGGCGCCCTGGCGGCGCAGGAAATCCGCCGCCTCCGACAGCAGCTGCGCGCGTGCTGCCGCGTTGCCCTTGGCCATGCGCGGGCGCCGTGCTTGCTGCGCTGTCGCCGCCTTGCTAGCTTTCGAACGCATGTTCGAAACATAGATCGCCGCGAGGGCCAACGCCATGCCGACCTACACCCCACCGCTGCGCGACATCCGCTTCGTGCTGCATGACCTGTTGGACATGACCGGCACCCTGGCGGCGACCGGCGCCTTTCCTGGCCTCGACCGCGCGCTGGTCGACCAGGTGCTGGAGCAGGCGGGGGTGCTGGCGGCGGCGCAGATCCAGCCGCAGAACCAGCAGAGCGAGCTGGAGGGTTGTCGCCTGACGCCCGAGGGCGTGGTGACGCCGCCCGGCATGAAGCGCGCCTACCAGGCCTATGTCACCGGCGGCTGGAGCGGCCTGACCGCGAAGCCTGAGCACGGCGGCCAGGGCCTGCCGCAGACCCTGGCCTTCGTGCTGAACGAGCTGACCAGCGGCGCCTCGATCGCGCTCAGCGACTACTTCGGCCTCTTCGCCATGGTCTATCGCATGCTACAGCGCCATGCCGCGCCCGAGCTGCGCGAGCGCTACTCCGAAGGGCTGGCCAGCGGGCGCATCGGCGGCACCATGTGCATGACCGAGCCGCACTGCGGCACCGACGTCGGTCTAGCGAAGACGAAAGCGGAGCCGGCCGACGACGGCACGTGGCGAGTCACCGGCACCAAGATCTTCATCTCCGCCGGCGATCACGACCTGACCGACAACATCGTGCACCTGGTGCTGGCACGCGCGGTGGGTGACGCGCCGGGCTCGCGCGGCCTCAGCCTCTTCCTCACGCCGAAAATCCTGCCCGACGGGAAGCGCAATGCCCTGCAGGCGGTGCGGCTGGAACACAAGCTGGCCTATGCCGCCTCGGCCACCTGCCAGATGGCCTTCGAGGGCGCCACTGGCTGGCTGATCGGCGAGCGCAGCCGCGGCCTGATGGCGCTGTTCGACATGGTGAACGCGGCGCGCCTCATGGTCGGTTCGCAGGGCATGGCGGGGGCCGAGGCGGCCTACCAGATCGCCGCCGCCTATAGCCGCGAGCGGCTGCAGGGTCGCGCGCCGGGCAAGCCGGCCTATCCTGACCTACCCGCCGATCCCATCATCCATCACCCCGATGTGCGGCGGTTGCTGCTGTCCAGCCGCGCCTACATCGAGGCGGCGCGCGCCCTCTACCTCGGCCTCGGGATCGAGGTCGACCTGGCCGAGCACCACCCCGACCCGGCGCGCCGCCAGCAGGCGGCCGACTGGCTTGGCTTCCTGACCTCCAGCGTCAAGGCGACCCTGGCCGACTACGGCGTCTGGTCGGCCAACGACTCGCTGCAGGTCATGGGTGGCCACGGCTACATCCGCGAGAACGGCATCGAGCAGATCCTGCGCGAGGTGCGCCTGAATCCGATCCAGGAGGGCGCCAACGGCATGCTGGCGCTGGACCTGATCCGCCGGCAGATCCCGCGCGAGGACGGCGCTGTCTGGCGCCGCTTCCTGGCAACGCTGCGGGCAGAGGAGGCCGCGGCGCCCGCCGCGCTGGCCGACCTGGCCAGTGGGCTGGGCGCGGCGCGCCAGCGGCTGGAGCAGGCCAGCCTGTGGATCCAGGAGCGCCTGGCGCAGGACCCGGCCGAGGCCGGCGCCGCCGGCACCGACTTCCAGCGCATCATGGGGCTGACGCTCTTTGCCTGGCAGTGGCTGAAGATTGCCCGCGTCGCCCAGGCGGGGATTGCGCGCGGCGACGACGACGGCTTCCTGGCTGGCAAGCTGATGACCGCGCGCTTCTTCTACCAGCGCATGCTGCCGCTGGCGGAGGGCCACTGGCTGGCGCTACAGGCGGGCGGCGACAGCCTGATGGCGCCGCCGGCGGACTACTTCTGGCCAGACGCCTGACGGACCATCACTGCGCCGGCAGCAGGTCGGGCGCGTCGTCCGGCACCGGCTGGCGCTCCAGGTCGGCGATCAGCTGCTGCATCTCGGCAATCTCGCGCACCTGGGCGGCGATGATGCCGTCGGCCAGCTTGCGCACGCGCGGATCGCGGATGTGCGCCCGCTCGCTGGTCAGGATGGCGATCGAATGGTGCGGGATCATCGCCCGCATGTAGTCGAGGTCGCTCACCGTCTCCTGGCTGCGCACCAGCCAGAGCGACAGGGCGAAGACCAGCGCGCTGCCCAGCAGGATACCCAGGTCGACGGCGCGGCTGCGGTACATGCCCAGCATGAAGAGCAGCATGATCGCCGCCATCGCGGCGCCCATCAGCAGCGCCATCCAGGCCCGCGTCTGGCTGAACAGCAGGTGGTCCAGCGCAAAGCTGTTGAGATACATCAGGCCGAACATGACCAGGGTCGAGGTGGCGATCATCGCGCCGAAACGGCGATAGGACATGGGGGCAGTCTCCCGCTAGCCAGGCGGCGCGGCGGCTGATCGCGCCCAAGCGCAATGCCGAACAGCGCCCGCGAAGGGTGTGCTGGGGGAACGCCTCGGCGGGTGCGCAGTTCCAGCGCCGCCCCTGCCGCCCCGTGGCGCCGGCGCGAGAATCAGGCATGGCGCCCTGAGCCGGGCGCGGCTTGCGTCCGGCCCCGGCAGCCGCTATCGACTGCCGAAACTAGCGCGAGGGAGGGCCCCATGGCCGCGAACAAGAAGCTGCTGATCCTGCCGGGCGACGGCATCGGCGTCGAGGTGATGGACGAGGTGCGCCGCGTCATCGACTGGATGGGCAAGAAGCGCCGCGTCACTTTCGATGTCGCCGAGGACAAGGTCGGCGGCGCCGCCATCGACGCGCACGGCACGCCCTTGACCGACGAGGCCATGGCCAAGGCGCAGGGCGTCGACGCTGTGCTGTTCGGCGCCGTCGGCGGTCCGAAGTGGGACAGCCTGCCCTTCGCGCAGAAGCCCGAGCGCGGCCTGCTGCGCCTGCGCAAGGAGATGGAGCTCTTCGCCAACCTGCGCCCCGCCATCGTGTTCGACGCGCTGGTCGATGCCTCGACCCTGAAGCCCGAGGTGGTGAAGGGCCTCGACATCATGATCCTGCGCGAGCTGACCGGCGGCGTCTATTTCGGCACGCCGCGCGGCATCGAGACGCTGCCCGACGGCCAGCGCCGCGGCATCAACACGCAGGTCTACACCACCAACGAGATCCGCCGCGTCGCCGCCGTCGGCTTCGAGCTGGCGCGCAAGCGCCAGGGTCGGGTTTGCTCGGCTGAAAAAGCCAACGTCATGGAGTCCGGCGTGCTGTGGCGCGAGGAGGTGACGAAGCTGCACCAGGAGTCCTACCAGGACGTCGAGCTCAGCCACATGTACGCCGACAACTGCGCCATGCAGCTCTTGCGCAATCCGCGGCAGTTCGACGTCATCGTCACCGACAACCTGTTCGGCGACATCCTGTCGGACGAGGCGGCGATGCTGACCGGCTCGCTCGGCATGCTGCCCTCGGCCTCGCTGGGCGCGCCCGATTCCTCGGGCCGGCGCAAGGCGCTCTACGAGCCGGTACACGGCTCGGCCCCCGACATCGCCGGCAAGGGCCTGGCCAATCCGGTGGCCGCGCTGATGTCCTTCGCCATGGCGCTGCGCTACTCCTTCGACTTGGCCGAGGACGCTGACCTGGTCGAGGCGGCGGTGCGCGCCACCCTCGACAAGGGCATCCGCACCGGCGACATCGCCGGCCCCGGCACGGTCGAGAAGGTCGGCACCAAGGGCATGGGCGCGGCCGTGCTGGGGCAGCTCACCGCGCTGGCCGGTTGATCGGCTGCTTTGTTGGGTATCTCTCGCCTCTATTGCACACACAAGCTTTGCGAGTGACAATTGGGGCTACCTCTACTGGGTTCGCCCAGTGCATTAGGGATTCTGGGCTCCTTCGGTGAGCTAGGGAGAGCAATATGCTAAATGAAGAGATAGAGCAGGCCCAAAGATTAGTTAAAACAGATGCGTATCAAATGGCGGTTAGTGAAATAGTTAGTATGTATAAAGAAGGAGAGTTAGTTATAAATCCTGATTTTCAACGCCTTTTCAGATGGGAGCTCAGCCAAAAATCTAGGCTAGTCGAATCTATTCTGCTTGGAATCCCCTTACCGTCGATATTTGTTTTTGAAAATCTAGATTCAAAATGGGAATTGATTGACGGACTACAGCGCGTCTCGACCATACTGGAGTTCATGGGGCTTCTAAAAGATCCAGACAGTAATGATCTACTGCCACCTTCGGCCCTTGAAGCCACCAAGTATCTGAAATCCCTTCACAATGTAGTTTGGGAAAAATCTGATCGCATTTTAGATCTACCTCAAGACTCTCAAGTCGAGCTAGATAAGAGCTTTCAGCTGGCAATCCGCCGCAGTCGTATTGGTGTGGAGATATTGAAAAAGCCAAGCGACAACAACACCAAGTATGACCTTTTTCAAAGATTGAACGCAGGCGGAACTCCAGCAAACTCTCAGGAACTGCGAAACTGCATCGTAATTATGTCAAATAAAAATTACTTTAATTTTATGAAACACCTTGCGGACTTAGAAAATTTTCGTACCGTCCTAAATGCTACAGAAGACCAGATCGAGCGCCAAAGGCATATGGAATATGTCTCCAGATTTCTGGTGTATACTTTTGTCCCATATGACGGAACTTTGGATGTTGAAGAATATGTGAACACTGGCATGATTTCATTGGCTACAGTTGCTGAAACGGAGATTGCAGGAATGTATTTTCAGCAGACCTTCAGGCTTCTCAATGAAGCTCATGGAAATGATGCACTTAAGAGGTTCGAAGTGGGCACGGCGGGAGGGCGCGTAGGGCTAGTGGCATTCGAAACCATAGCCATCGGTATAAGTAAAAACCTCCAAACCATTCTGGCGAGAGATAGTCCGGTGGATTTCGTGCGGCAAAGAGTAATCGATTTTTGGAAAAGCCCGGCTAGCAAGGGTTTGTCTGGCCCGGGAGTGCGTGGCACCACGAGAATTCAGAGAACACTTCCATTCGGTGAAGAATGGTTTAGTCATGACTAAATCTTTTACAGAGTCTGATTTCTCCGAAAGCTTGGACTCTGATCTGACATGGCGAATTAGAGAGCTTTCTGATCTTAAGTCAGCAATCAGAAATGCCCCTCAGGGTGGCCGGGCGGTTTTGCTAAAATCCCTTGTCGCCATCGCTTATGCACATTGGGAGGGTTATGTTAGGGGAGCCGCGCGGAGCTTTTTTAAGTTTTTAACTTTGCGAAGGAAAAAGTACTTAGAATTGGATAAGCAATTCTACACGAATTACTTTCTAAGGCGGCTGGATTCTTTTTCTAAATCGAAGCAGAGTCTTTCCGCCAAATGCCAGATCGTTGAGGATATATTAAGTCAATTAGAAAATAGATTCTCGAAAATAGACGAATCTTTAATTGATACGAGATCAAATCTGAATACGGAGGTTCTTAACGAGATATGTATAATATGCGGTGTCGATTTTCGCAAATTTGAGCCGGATTCGACTTTTATTGATACTATAATATTAAAGAGAAGAAACTCTATAGCGCATGGAAATCATGAAACGATTGGAGAAGAAGAAATTGAACTAATAGTTACTAAATCAATTGGTTTGATGAGATTGTTCGGCAATCAACTAGAAAGCAAGATCTATGATCAAGGGTATTTGCGGACTTAGTCGCCGATTGACAGAGCAGTTGTAAAATCCATTTTCCATGCTTCCGCTAGCCCCCCGCCCCCTGGTAGCGCCTGACCTCGGCCTCCAGCTTGCCGACGGCAAAGAGGCCGAACATCTTCCAGTCGCTGGCGAAGGACCACAGCGGGTAGGCGAAGGTGGCCGGGCGGTTGTGCTCGACCAGGAAATGCGCCAGCCAGGCGAAGGCGTAGCCGGTCACCACGGCGGCCAGCAGCAGCCACCAGTTGCCGAGCAGGGCGGCGGCCAGCAGCAACGCCAGGCCAAGACCGGTGCCGGCCAGGTGGATCGCCCGGGTCAGCGGCTTGCTGTGCTCGCCCAGATAGAAGGGCCAGAACTCGGCATAGGTCTGGATCGCACGCGGCATGGGCTTGTCCCTTGCAATGCTGCGGGGGCCAGCGTACCTCAGACCGCGTCAGGCCGGGGATAGTCCCCCGCCGCAGCAGGCAAAAGAAGAGTCGAAGAGATGGGTTATCGCGTCGCTGTCGTAGGTGCCACCGGCAACGTCGGCAAGGAAATGCTGCAGACGCTGTCGGAGCGCGCCTTCCCGGTCGACGACGTGGTCGCCCTCGCCTCCGAGCGGAGCGCCGGCATCGAGGTGTCCTTTGGCGAGGACACCACGCTGAAGGTCCGCGATCTGGCCACCTTCGACTTCAAGGGCACCGACCTGGTGCTGTCGTCGCCGGGCGCCAAGATCTCGGCCCAGTTTGCCCCGCGCGCGGCCCAGGCGGGTGCCATCGTGATCGACAACACCTCGCAATTCCGCATGGACCCCGACGTGCCGCTGGTGGTGCCCGAGGTCAATGCCGAGGCCATCGCCGGCTACACCAAGCGGCGCATCATCGCCAACCCCAACTGCTCGACCATTCAGATGGTGACGGCGCTGAAGCCGCTGCACGACCTGATGCGCATCAAGCGCATCGTCGTGGCGACCTATCAGTCGGTCTCCGGCGGCGGCAAGGAAGCGATGGACGAGCTGTTCAACCAGACCCGCTCGATCTACGTCAACGATCCGATCAAGAGCGAGATCTTCACCAAGCAGATCGCCTTCAACGTGATCCCGCACATCGACGTCTTCCTGGACGACGGCTCGACCAAGGAAGAGTGGAAGATGAATGTGGAGACGCGGAAGATCCTGGATCCCAAGATCAGGGTCACCGCGACCTGCGTGCGCGTGCCGGTCTTCATCGGCCATGCCGAGGCGGTCAACGTCGAGTTCGAGGGTCCTATCTCGGTGGAGGAAGCGCGGCGCGCGCTGCAGGGTGCGCCCGGTGTCGTGGTGCTCGACCACCAGGTCGATGGCGGCTATGTCACCCCGGCGGAATGCGTCGGCGAGGACGCGGTCTATGTCAGCCGGCTGCGCGAGGACCCGACGGTGGAGAACGGCCTCAACCTGTGGATCGTGTCCGACAACCTGCGCAAGGGCGCGGCCTTGAACGCCGTGCAGATCGCCGAGTGCCTGGTCAACGACTACCTGAATTGAGCCGCCGATGACGGCGGAGGGCCGAAACGGCGAGGCGACGGGGGCGGACGCCGCGCCGCCGCCTGTCGTTTCGAACCCCGGGCCGGCCACTGCCGAGACCAACATCGAGGCCGAGCGCGCCTTCGCCCGCGGCATCGAACTGCAGCGCCGCGGCGAGCTGGAGGCCGCGGCGCGGTCCTATGCCGAGGCCCTGCAGCACCAGCCGACCCACCTGCGCGCGCTGAACAACTTGGCGCTGAGCCTGCGCACGCGCGGCCTCAGGGTCGCCGCCGCTGCCTGCTTCCGCCGCGGCCTGGCGATCGATCCCGACGACACCGCGCTGCTTGGCAACCTGGGCAACACGCTGCGCGAGCTGGGCGAGCTGGAGGCCGCGGTGGCGGTGCAGTACCGCGCCAGCGCGCTGTCGCCGCAGTCGCCCGAGGCGCACCTGAACCTGGGCCTGACCCTGCGCGACCTGGGCCACCTGGCCGAGGCGGGGCTCTGCTTCGAGCAGTCGCTGCGCCTGCGGCCGGGCAACCCGCTGGCGACCTGGGAGCTAACGGTGACGCAGCTGACCATGGGCGACTATGACAAGGGCTTCCCCGGGCTGGAGGAGCGCTGGCGCCTGCGCCAGCAGCATCGGCCGCACCAGGGCATCCCGCCCTGGATGGGCGAGCCGCTGGCCGGCAAGCGCGTGCTGGCCTTCAACGAGCAGGCCTTCGGCGACGGCATCATGTTCGCCCGCTTCCTGTCGCGCCTGAAGGGCCTGGGCGCCGCCCAGGTTCTGCTCGAGGTGCATCGGCCGCTGGCCCGCCTCTGCGCTGCGCTGGAGGGTGTCGACCAGGTGGTGGTGCGCGGCGACCCGCTGCCGGCGGCCGACTATGCCGTGTCGCTGCTGTCGTTGCCCGGGCTGCTCGGACTCGGCAGCGACGACTTGGCGACGCCGCCCTATCTGAAGAGCGTCGCCGTCGGCCGTCCAGCGCTGGCGCGCCCACCCGGCACGCGCCTGGCGGTGGGGCTCTGCTGGGCCGGCCGGTCGACGCACCAGAACGACCGCAACCGCTCGACCGGCCTGAAGCCCTTCCTGCCGCTGCTGGGCCGCGCCGCGGTGCACTTCGTCAGCCTGCAAAAGGGCACGGCGGCGGCCGAGGTGGCGCAGCAGGGTGTCGAGGGACTGCTGCGCGACCTGTCCGGCCAGATCGAGGACTTTGCCGACCTGGCGCACTGGATGCAGCAGCTGGACCTGGTGATCACCGTGGATACCGCGGTGGCGCACCTGGCCGGCGCCCTGGGGAAGCCCTGCTGGACGCTGCTGCCCTATGCCTGCGACTGGCGCTGGGGCAGAGTGGCGGATCACACGCCCTGGTACGGCCGCATGCATCTCTTCCGTCAGAACAAGCCCGGCGACTGGACCCCGCTCTTCGCCCTGGTCGGCGAGGCGCTGGACCAGGTGCTGGCGGGCTGAGGCCGATGGCCGACTTGCCCCCCAATCCGGCCTGGCTGCCGCCGCCACCCGGCACGCCGCGCCAACCGCCGCTCAAGGCGCGGCGGCTCGGCGCGCCGTCCCCGTCCCCGTCCGCGCCCAATCCCGCTGGCCCGACCCGTTCGCCGGCCGCCACCCTGCCGATGAGCGATGGCGGCCTGCTGGTGCTGGCCAACGAGCCGATGATCCTGGCGCCCGGCGCGACGGCGCCGGCGGCCGCCCCGCGGGTCCCGGCCGCACCCGCTGCCAGCGACGCCAAGGCGCTGCGCCAGGCGGCGACCAAGGCGCACGAGCAGAACGACTTGGCTGCGGCGATCACGCTCTATCGCCAGTTGCTCGACCTGGCGCCGGAGGATCCGCAGTCCTGGAGCAACCTCGGCGTGGCGCTGCGCAAGCGCGAGAACTTCGAGGCGGCGGCGGCGGCGCAGCAGCGCGCCGTGCAGCTGAAACCCGAGGAGGGCAGCTACTGGTCCAACCTGGGCAACGCGCTGAAGGACCTGGACCGCGTCGACGAGGCCATCGAGGCGCACCGCCGCGCCTGCCAGCTGCGCCCGCGCGAGCCCAGCTGGCGGCACAACTACGGTGTCACCCTGCGCGAGGCCGGCCGCTTCCAGGAAGCGCTCGACGAGTTCGACGCCGCCATCCGCCTGGCGCCGGAGAACGACAACTACCGCTGGGACCGCTCCATCATCCTGCTGCATCTCGGCCGCTGGGAAGAGGGCTGGATCGCCTATGAATGGCGCTATCGCCTGAAGGAGATGCCGGAGCGGCGGCGCGACTATCCGCGCTGGCTGGGCGAGGACTTCACCGACCGCACCCTGGTGCTGCACCCCGAGCAGGGCTTCGGCGACACGCTGCTGGCGACGCGCTGGCTGCCGGCGGTGAAGGCGCGCGGCGGCCGCGTGGTGCTGATCTCCAAGCCGCCGCTGCTGCGCCTGCTGCAGGGCCTGCCCGGGGTCGACGAAGTGGTCTCCACCGAGGACGCCAAGCTGGCCGGCGTGCACACCTTCTGCTCGCTGATGGACCTGCCGCGGGTCTTCATGCCGACACCGGACACCGCGCCGCCGCCAGCCAAGCTGACCATCCCCGAGGCAGCGCGGGCCAAGGCGCGCGAGTGGCTGAAGCCGGCCGGCAACCGCTTCACCGTCGGCGTCGTCTGGTCGGGCAGCGTCACCTTCAAGAACAACCGCAAGCGCGCTGTTGGCGTCGAGCGCTTCCTGCCGCTGGCGGAACTGCCCGGCGTGCAGCTGGTCAGCCTGCAGAAGGGCCCGCGCGAGGGCGACCTGGACTCCAGCGGCGCCAGCGGCGTGATGCTCGACGTCGGCCGCAAGGTGCAGGACTTCGCCGAGACCGCGGCGGTGATCGAGCAGCTCGATCTGGTGATCATGACCGACAGCTCGGTGGCGCATCTCTGCGGTACCTTGGGCAAGCGGATCTGGAACCTGCTGAACTACGTGCCCTACTGGCTTTACGGCTGGGACAGCGAGACCACGCCCTGGTACCCCTCGATGCGGCTGTTCCGCCAGCCGAAGCCGTCCGATTGGGACAGTGTGTTCGAGCGAGTGACCGAGGAGCTGAAGCAGGCGGTAGAGGCCAAGCGCGAAGGCCGCTGGCCGGCCTAGCCCCGCCGCTCCGCCAACAGCAGCAGGCCGAGGCCCGCGAGCAGTCCGGCGGAGAGCCAGAAGAGGCCGTCCGGGCCGCTCCATTCCATCATCGCGCCGGCGCTGGCTGGGCCGGCCATGCCGCCCAGGCCCCAGACCACGGCATAGGCGGCGCTGCCGGCCAGCAGGCGCTCGTCGCTGAAGCGGCGGCCGAGTTCGACCAGCGACAGCATGTAGACGCCGAAGCCCAGCGCGCCCCAAAGGAACAGCAGCGGCCAGGCGCTCCAGGAGACGCCGATGACCGACGGCAGCAGCAGGGCGATGGCGGCGGCCACCAGGCAGCTGCCGGCCATCACGGCGACCGGGCCGACGCGGTCGGCCAGCAGGCCCAGCGGCAGCTGCAGGGTGATGTTGCCCAGCACCATGACGCCGACCAGCAGTGCCGCGGCGCCTTCGTCCAGGCCACGGCCGGCGCCGTAGACCGGCACCAGCGACAACACCGCCTGGTCGAAGAAGGCGACGCCGCCAACCACGGCCAGCAGCAGCGCGATGCTGCGCCAGATGCCGGCGCTGCCGGCCGGCGCCGGCGGCGGCTTGGCCGGCATCTCGCGGGCCAGCCAGAAGACCAGCAGGAAGGTCACGGCGCAGCCGCCGGCGCCAACCAGATAGGGCGGCCAGCCCTCGATGCCGGTGGCCGAAAGGATGAAGGGGCCCGACGCGAAGCCAGCCGAGAGCACCGCGCCGTAAAGGCCGATGGCACGGCCCCGCGTCTCCGGCCGCACCACCTGGTTCAGCCACAGCTCGCCGACGACATAGGAGGCGCCGGCGCAGACGCCGATGGCCAGCCGCATCGCCGCCCAGGCCCAGTAGTCGTCGACCAGCGGAAAGCCCAGCCACAGCAGCGTGGCGCAGGCGGCGGCGCCCAGCACGGTCGGCCGCGTGCCGACGCGGCGCACCAGCGGCGCAAGCAGCAGCCCGGTGACCAGCACGCCCAGCGCCGTCATGGCGGCGGAGAAGCCGATGGCGGCCTCGTCATGGCCGCGCGCCCGCAGTGCCAGGGCGAGCAGCGGATAGCCGAGGCCCTGGGTCAGCGAGAAAATAGTCAGGCAGGCCATGACGGCGACCTGGCCGCGCGGCCGCACCCTTCCCAGACGTGTCACGCTGGCCATGGTCGGATCCGCCTGGGCTCAGGGTCGCGGCGCGGTCACGGCAGCACGATCAGCGGCAGGCGGGCCATGACCTCGCGCCGCGGCCGCTCGACATAGGCGCGCAGCTCGTAGCTGCCGGCCGGCTGGCCCGGCAGGGTCAGCTCGCCATCGCTCTTGCCGTGAGTGTAGCTCCAGGCGCCCCACTGCGTATCGGGCTTGCCGGCTTCGACCACGGCGATCCAGTCGTCGCCGTCGCCCGGCAGGTTGCTGAAGCGCAGGGTGATCGCCTGGCCGGCGTGCACGGCCTCGCCGACCAGCGCCAGCGCCGGCGGGCCGCTTGCCGCCGAGGCGATGGTGAAGGCCAGGCGTGCCACCACCTCGCGCGGGTTCTCCAGCAGCGCGCGGATCTCATAGGCACCGGCGCGCTGGCCGCGCAAGGTCAGCGTGCCGTCGCTGCCCTGGGTGTAGGACCAGTCGGTCCACTGGCTATCCGGCATGCCCTGTGGCACCACGGTCAGCCAGGGGCTACGCCCGCTCGCGGTCAGGCCGCTGTAGGCGATGACCAGCGGCTGCTGCGGCAGCGGCGGGCCGGCCAGGGCCAGGGTGATGCCGCTGTCGGTGGTCACGCTCAGCGACTCGGCGGTTGCAACCGGCGGCGCGACGCCGGGTGTTTTGGTGGCTGGCGGTGTCTCTACCGCCGGCGTCGGCGCGGGAGCGGGCACAGGCGTGGGGGCCGCCGCCGCCTTCAGTGCGTCGAGCGCAGTGCGCGCCGCCTCGGCATGGGCGCCCCGTGGCAGCGCGGCGAGATAGGCCTCGTAGTCCCGCGCCGTACCGCTAAGCTGTACGGCCTCCCAGATCGTCGCCTCGACCTCCACCGGGTTGAAGTCGTTGGCCGTCGCCGGCTGGCCGGCCGGCCGGGCAACGGGCGCCAGCGCCGGCGGGAAGCTCAGCGCCGGCAGCCACTGGATGGCGAGGCCGGTGCGACCGAGCTGGCGGTCCTGATAAACCAGCAGGATCTGGCTCGGCATCGCGAACAGCGGATCGACCGCCAGCACGAAGGCGCTGACCTCACCCCAGGCCCTGGTATCGTGCCAGCGCGCGAACTCCGCCGGCTCGCTGCCCTGCTGCGCCAGCGCCATGATCTGCGCCAAGCGGACCTGCGCCAGCAGCTGCTGGTCGGCGGGCAGCGTCGCCAGCCCCTCCATGCGTTCGCTCAGGCCCTGGTAGAACGCCATGCCGGGGGCCCGCGCCCAGTCCGGCAGCAGCGCGCCGCGCAGCGCCTCGAGCGTGAGGGCCGGCTGGCCGCTGCGCTGCGTGGCCTCATAGACCACCTGGGCGCGGCTCTGGTCGGTGACGAAGGCCAGCACGCCGTCAGTCGCGTCGTCGGTGAAACGCACCGGCTGCGCATCCGGCGGCAGGGTCATGGCGAGCAGGCCGGGATCCGGCGGCGGATCCTCGACCAGGCTCATGCCCTGGTCATTGCGCGCCCGTTCGACCAGCGGGATGGTGGCCGCATCGCTGCTGCGCTGCAGGGCGGCCAGCGCAGCCTGGCGCACCGCCGGCACGGGATCGTTCAACAGGCGCGCCAGTATTGGCGTGTCGCTGGCATCGGGATGCAGGTTGCCCAGCGCCGCCACCGCCGCGGCACGTATCTCGGCCAAGGGGTGATCCAGGAAGGCAGCAACCAGTTCGCGGTCCTCGTCGCGACGGCCACGGCCGCCCAGCACCAGCAGCGACTCGACCATGCGCTCACGCACCAGGCGGTCGGCCTGCAGGCAGATCGCGGACTCCGGCGCCTCGCTGCAGGCGGCGAAAGCGAAGTCGACCAGGCTGTCGCCCTGGCCCAGCGGCAGCGGGCTGGCCTGCTCGTCCGCCAGGCCGGCCGGCCCCGACGCGAGGCAGGCCAGCAGCGCGAGGGCGGCGATGGGCCGTCTCATCTTTTCAGGCCCGGGTATTTGTAATTGCGCGCCCGCTGCAGGAAGGCGGCGGCCTCCTTGTAGTCCGGGTTCTTCGCCATGCGCGTCGAGTAGTTATCGGGCGCGCACTGCCGGTTCAGCTCGTTGATCAGCAGCGACTCGACCTGGCTTTCAACGCGGTGCGCATGGACTTCGGTGTCGAAGACCTGCTGGGCAAAGGCCAGGATCTGTTCGGGCTTCGGCGTGGCCTTGCCGGCGAAGGCCTCGTTGCAAGACTGACCTTCCTGCTTCAGCCAGGTCGGCTTCAGCTTGTTCGACCGGCAGTCCTGCACGTGCACCAGCTCGTGCGCGAGGATCGCCAGATGGATCTCTTGGCAGGGTGAGGTCGCCTCGTTGATCAGCATCATCTCGTCGTCGATCTTGCAGCTCAGCGGGTCGGTGGAGCCGCCGATGCCGACCAGGCAGTTCTTCTTGTCGCCGAAGATCTTCTTCTCCGCGTCCGGGATCTGGTAGTCGCGCACCACGCTGAGGTCGTCCTCGAGGGTGCCCAAGAGATAGCAGAAGAAGACCTTCTTCTTGCCGTCGAAGGTGTCGTGGAATTCCTTGTCGCTGTTGTACTGGTCGATGGTCGACTGCAGCGACTTGAGCGCGCTCGGCAGGCGATCGGCATAGAGCTTGCCTTCGGCCTCGGCGCTGAGCTTCCACAGCTTCAGGCAGTCGCGGCAGTCGCAGGGCTTGAGGATGTCGGGCGCGTCGGCCTGCGCCAGCGGTGCCAGGAAAAGGCACAGCAGCAGGGCCCATAGCCCCCGCATCACGAGACCCCTTTGACGGCGCCCTGATCGCATACCTGGAGCATCGCACCGGCGTCCTGCGCCGCCTAGCGGCATGGATAGGGAACGCATTACGACATCTCGCAAGGCGGTGGCGGCGTGGCGCCGCGCAGCGCCGCCAACCGCTGCAGCCCCTGGCGCGCCGGCAGGTTGGCAGGGTCGAGGCGCAGGCCGAGGGCAAGCTCGCCGGCTGCCGCGTCCAGGCAGCCGCGGTCGAGCAGCGCCAGGCCCAGCGCGATATGGGGGCGCGCCTTGCCCGGCGCCTTGTCCGCCGCGTCCTGCCACAGCGCGACGGGATCGTAGTAACGAATGTTGGCCTGCAGGGTCAGGACCGCCAGCGCCAGGGCCAGCGCGGCGGCCAGCCAGCGTCCGGCGCCAAGCCGCGCCAGCGGCAGGGCGAGCAGCAGTGCCGGCCCCAGGCCCGCCAGGTAGAGCGGCCGCAATCCGACCGGCTCCTCGCGCCAGAGCAGCGAGTTGCTGGGCAGCAGGCAGAGCAGCGTCCAGCCCAGCGCGAAGGCGAGCAGCGGCTGGCGGCGGCGCAGCCACAGGGCGGTGCCGGCCACGGCCAGCAGTCCGGCCAGCGACAGCAGCGTCGGTCCGTCCGTCCAGCCCCAGGGGCGTGGCTGCGCCGGGTCAATGGAGACCTGCCAGGGTTCCAGCAGCAAGCGCAGGATGGCCGGCAAGGCGACCAAGTTGCCGCGCAGCGCGTCGAGCGGTCCGCGCGCCGCCAGGCTATAGTCGATCAGCTCGCGATGGCGTGGCAGTAGCAGGATGATGGCGGCCGCCAGCAGCGTGCCGGCCCACACCGGCAGGGCGCGGCGCCAGCCCTGCTCGCCGCCCAGCGTCGCCTGCCACCACAGCAGCAGCAGCGGCAGCACCAGCGCGGTCTCGCGCGCCAAGGGCGCCAGCAAGGCAAGCAGGCCGGCGCCGGCCAGGCGCGCGCGCGTCGCCGGCCCGGTGGCCAGCGCCAGGCTGCCCAGCAGCAATAACCCGGAGAGCACCGCCGAGCGTCCGGCGACCTGGGTGACGCTGCTGGTCAGCACCGGATGCAGCGCCCAGAGCGCGACGGCGATCAGCGCCGCGCGCGCCCCGGCCAGGCGCGTCAGCCAGGCCAACGCCACGGCGCAGGCGGCGAGGTGCAGCAGGACGTTTCCAGCGTGGAAGCCCGGTGCCCAGGGACCGTGCAGCCAGTCCTGCAGCGCGTAGCTGGCCTTGAGTAGCGGACGCAGCGTGCCCGACAAGGCCTGGAAGAAGCTGGCGGCCCGTGCCGCGGGATTGTCCACCACGTCGGCGAGGTCGTCGAAGACGAAGCCGGCGGCCAGCGTCGTCGCCCAGACCGCGGCGATGGCCAGCAGCAGGGCGAGGCGCCGTATCATCGCGGCGTCAGGGCGCCAGCGCCGGTGGGTCGTCGGTGATGATGGAATCGGCGCCCCAGGCCAGCAGCTCCCGGGCGCGTGCCGCCTCGTTCACGGTGTAGACCGCGACGGCGTAGCCGGCGGCCTTGAGCTGGCGCAGCTGCGCCTCGGTCAGCGGCTTGGTCCAGGGATGCACCGAGGCGCAGCCCAGGCGCTCCGCCGTGGCCTGCCAGTCGGCCGGGAGCTCCTCGACCAGGTAGCCGCGCGGTAGCGCCGGCGCCAGCTCCTGCGCCACTTCCAGCGCACCGATTTCGAAGGAGGAGAACAGCGGCGTCGGCAGGCCGGCGGGCCAGGCGCGCTTGGTGGTCTCCACCGTCACCCGCGCGGTCTCGTGCACGAAGCCCGGCGCCGGCTTGATCTCGATATTGGCGCCCAGGCCCAGGCGCGCCAGCTCGGTGAAGGCCTGCTCCAAGGTCGGCACCGGCTGGCCGGCGAAGGCTGGGCCGAACCAGGCGCCGGCGTCGAGCCGGCGAACCTCGGTCAGCGGCGTATCGCACAGCAGCCGGGCCAGGCCGGTGGTGCGCGCCAGCGAATCGTCGTGCAGCAGCACCGGGTGGCCGTCCTGCGTCAGCATGACGTCGAATTCCACCCAGTCGACGCCCAGGCGGCGCGCCGCCGCCAGGCCGGCCAGGGTATTTTCCGGCGCGTGGCGCGCGGCGCCGCGATGGCCGATCAGGCGCGGCAGGGTCAAGGCAGCCATGGGTCGCGTCTCCGGCTTCAGCCGGCGGGTGGGTCGCTGCCGTCCGGCCCGCTGTTCTCGCCCGCCACGGGCGCCGCGGCAAGAGGTGACGGCGCCTCCGGTTCGGCCGCCCGGGGTGGCGGCAGCAGCTTGGGTTCGACTATCGGCGGGGTCGGCCGCCGGCGGGCGCGGTGGGCGGCCCAGCGCGCGGCCAGGCCGGCCAGCAACCGGGCGATACCGCTCTTCAGCTCGGCGCCGGTCGGCAGGAAGGGCAGCGGGCGCTTGGGCAGTGGCGGGTCCAGCACCAGGCCGATCTGCCGTGCCTCGGTGCCCTCGACCTCGGTCACCACCAACTCGACCGTGGCCAGGCGCAGGCGGTCGCCGACCTCGACCTCGCCGAAGTTGGCCTCGAAGTAGGCCGACAACGCCAGCCCGGCGGAATCGGCCGGCACCGGCAGGCCGTACTCGATGGCCAGGCGGCTCAGCGGCATATCGGCGGCCAACGCGAAGTCGCCGAAGAACTCGCGGTCGGCCGGCGGCAGCTCGACCTGGCCGGCGAACAGGCGGTCGAGCAGCGGCACCTTGTCCGGCGTGGCGAAGAGGTACAGGTGGTCGCCGGCCTTCAGCGCCTGCGCCGCTTCGGCCTGCAGTTCCTCGCCGTCGCGCAGCACCAGCGCCGGGCGGGCCCAGCGCGGCAGGTGCTGGCCGCGCGCCACCGGGCTTTGTGGATGCACGGTATAGACCACCATCTCGACCGCGCGCTCGCCGGGCAGCGCCAGCTCGACGCGGTCCACCGGGCCTTGCCGCTTCGGCACGATCTGGTCGAGCAGCTTGGCCATGGGCCTGACCGACCAGCCCTGCACCACGAGCGACAGGATCACCACGATGAAGGCGACGTTGAACAGGATTTCGCCGTCGGGATGGCCGCTCATCAGCGGCACGATGGCGAGCAGGATGGAGACCGCGCCGCGCAGGCCCACCCAGCCGATGAAGGCGGTCTCGCGCCGGCCGAAGTTGAAGGGCAGCAGGCAGAGCCAGGCGGCCAGCGGGCGGGCCAGCAGGATCAGTACGAAGGCGATCACGCCGGCCTGCCACAGCACCTCGAGGAAGCGGCTGGGCGTCGCCAGCAGCCCCAGGGTGAGGAACATGCCGATCTGGCAGAGCCAGGTCAGCCCGACCTGGAAGCGGCGGATCGCCGGCCCGCCATAGAGCTTCTTGTTGCCCGCCACCAGCCCGGCGACGTAGACGCCGAGGAAGCCCGAGGCGCCGAGCGCGTTCAGCGCGCCGAAGATCGCCAGCGCCAGGCCGATCACCACCAGGGGATAGAGCCCCTCTTCCAGCTTCACGCGGTTCACCAGCCAGGCGATGCCCCAGCCGCCGGCCGCGCCGCCCAGCGCGCCAAAGCCCAGCTGCAGCAGGAAGGTCGGCACCAGCGAGAGGATGGAATTGAGATCCGGGTTCACCGCCAGCGCGGCCAGGCCGAGGACCAGGAACACGGCGATGGGATCGTTCGAACCCGATTCGATCTCCAAGGTCGAGCGCACGCGGTCGCGGATGCCGATGCCGCCCAGTCGCAGCAGCAGGAAGACCGCGGCCGAGTCCGTCGAGGCGACGATGGCGCCCAGCATGAAGCTGGTGGTCCAGTCGATCGGCAACACCCAGTGCGCCACCACGGCGACCAGCGAGGAGGTAACCACCACTCCCGCCGTCGCCAGCAGGATCCCCGGCCCCGCCGCCAGGCGATAGCTGCGCCAGGGCGTCTCGAAACCGGCATCGAACAGGATCACCGCCAGCGCCGCCGAGCCGATGAAGAAGGCCAGCGGCGCGTTGTCGAAGCGGATGCCGCCCGGTCCGTCCTCGCCGGCCAGCAGGCCGACGCAGAGGAAGATCAGCAGCAGCGGGACCCCCAGGCGGGCCGACAGCAGGCTGGTCAGCGCCGAAAGGACGATCAGTCCCGCGCCGATCAGGATCACCACGTTGATGAGGTCGAGCTGCGCCATGCCGTCTCCGCCCTGCCCCGTCAACATGGCGGCTTGGCGCCGGCAGAGGAAGCGCGCAGCGCCCGGACGCTAGTATTTTTCCGCGTCGCGCCCGACGACGTCGGCCAGGCTGGCATAGCCGTCGGTGGCCAGCCGCGCCGCCAGCCCCACCAGGATCCGCCCGACCAGCGCCGGCCCCTGGTAGACCAGGGCGCTGTAGAGCTGCAGCAGGCTGGCGCCGGCGCGCAGCTTGGCATAGGCGGTGGCGGCGTCCTCGATGCCGCCGACGCCGACCAACGGCAGGCGCCCCTGGGTCAGGCGGAAGAGGTGCGCCAACACCGCGGTCGCCGGGTCGAACAGCGGCCGGCCCGACAGCCCGCCGGTCTGGTTTTTCTGCGCGCTCCGCAGGCTTTCCGGCCGCGTCACCGTGGTGTTGCTGACGATCAGCCCGTCGAAGCGCGCCAATGCCACGGCGGCGATGTCGGCCAGGTCCGCGGCGTCGAGATCGGGGGCGACCTTCAGCAGCAGCGGCGCGGTCACCGTGGCGGCGGCCATGGCGTCGCGCACCCGCGCCGCCAGGGCCTCGAGCTCCGCCTTGCCCTGCAACGCGCGCAGCCCCGGCGTGTTGGGCGAGGAGACGTTGATCACCAGGTAGTCGGCGAAGCGCCCCAAGGCCGCGATGCCCAGGGCGTAGTCGGCGGCGGCGTCGGCGGTTTCCTTGTTCTTGCCCAGGTTGACGCCCAGCGGCACCGCCAGCCCGCGCGCGCGCAGCCGTTCCAACCGCGCCGCCACGGCCGCCGCGCCGTCGTTGTTGAAGCCCATGCGGTTGATCACCGCCTGATCGGCGGCCAGGCGGAACAGGCGCGGCCGCGGGTTTCCGGCCTGCGGGCGCGGCGTGACCGAGCCGATCTCGACGAAGCCGAAGCCCAGGCGGGCCAGCGCCGCCGGCGCCTCGGCGTTCTTGTCGAAGCCGGCGGCGATGCCCAGCGGGTTGGCGAAGCGCCGGCCCCAGAGCGTCACCGCCAGGCGCGGATCGACCGGCGCCGGCTGCCCGCCGGCCAGCCCGTGGCGCAATCCCCAGAGCGTCAGGCGGTGCGCCCGCTCGGGCTCCAGTCGATGCAGCAGGGCACGCGCCAGCGGCCAGGGGACGAGGCTCATCTCACAGCGGCTCCGGAAAGACGTGGCGGCCATCGGCGCCCAGCGGCAGCGGCCGGGCGGAGATGACGGCGGCCAGCGGCAGCGGCCCATAGAGATGCGGGAAAAGCTGCCCGCCGCGCGACGCCTCCCACCGCAGCGCCACGCCCAGCTTTGCCGGATCGACCTTGAGGATCACCAGGCCGTCCTGGCCGGCGCGGTGCTTGGCGACGGAGGCCACCACCTGGGCGGCGCCGGAGAAGTGGATGAAGCCGTCGGCCTGGTCCTGCGTGGAGCCGCCATAGGCGCCGGTGGCCGCGGCCGCCTGCCACTCGGCGGCGCGGCAGACATGGAAGATGGGGGCGCTGGAATCGGGCGACGGCATGGCGCCGTCACACTAGCGGCGGGCGGCCCATTGCCGCCAGTTGCTTGCGGGCGGCGGTTGAGTGCGGCGGCTGAGCCGGTCTAGGCTGGCCGGCAAGCCGCGCCGAAGCGGCGGTCAGGAGGATACGCATGCAGGCCTGGACCTACGTCGAGGGCAAGTGGCTTGAGGGCAACCCCGGCATCGTCGGCCCCATGACGCATGCGCTCTGGCTCGGCTCCTGCGTGTTCGACGGCGCGCGCGCCTTCGAAGGCGTGGCACCGGACCTGGCGCTGCACTGCGCCCGCGTGGTGCGTTCCGCCATCTTCATGGGGCTGGAGCCGCAGCTCACCGCCGGCGAGATCCTGGAGATCGCGCAGGACGGTCGCCGCCGTTTCCCCCAGGACATGGCGCTCTACATCCGCCCGATGTTCTGGGCCGAAAGCGGCTTCGTCGCGCCCGACCCCAGCACGACGCGCTTCTGCCTGACCCTGAACGAGGAGCCCATGCCCTCGGCCAAGGGCTTCTCGGTCACCCGCTCGCAGTTCGCCCGCCCGCTGCCGCACACCGCGCCGACCGAGGCCAAGGCCGCCTGCCTCTATCCCAACTCCGGCCGCGCCATCATGGAGGCCAAGCGCAAGGGCTTCGACAACGCCGTGGTGCTGGATGCGCTGGGCAACGTGGCCGAGCTGGCCACCGCCAACCTCTGGATGGTGAAGGACGGCGTCGCCGTCACCCCCGCCGCCAACGGCTGCTTCCTCAACGGCATCACCCGCCAGCGCGTCGCGGGATTGCTGCAGGGCGCCGGCGTGAAGGTGGAAGAGCGCCGCGTCACCTACGACGAGCTATCGGCCGCCGACGAGCTCTTCTCCACCGGCAACTTCGGCAAGGTGCAGCCGATCACCCGCATCGACACGCGCGACCTGCAGCCGGGCCCGGTATCGGCCAAGGCGCGGAAGCTGTACTGGGACTGGGCGCACGGGTGAGCGCAGCACCGCCCCCGCAGTCCCCCCTCTCCCGCTGTCGCGGGAGAGGGTCGGGGTGAGGGTGTTGGTGGGTCGGTCGGTCGGCTACTCGAAGAAGTCCTCGTCGATCTTCATGATCTTGAGCGTCTCTTCGACACGACACCCAACGCCATAGCGAATCATGAGCCTTGTCAGTTTGTGGCCGTCGATCAGCACGACCCGCTTGCTGAAGCGTTCGGCGGTTTCCGTCGCGCCCTTGGTGAAGCTTGACGTCGTGACGAAGAGCCCCTTGGCGGCCTTGAAGTTGTCAAGGGCCCCAAAGAACGCCTGAACCGCGCCAGGGCCCACCGACGCATCGACCGCGTAGCGCTTGGCCTGCACATAGACTCTGTCCAAACCGAGCGTGTCTTCGTCGATGACACCATCCACGCCGCCATCGCCGCTGCGGCCAAGGGCACGGCCGGCATCCGCGCGCGTGCCGCCATATCCCATGGCGAGGAGCAGTCTCACGACAACCGTCTCGAAGAAGGCCGGCGGCGCATCGAGAATGCGCTGCAACAGGTCTTCCGCCAGGACGCCTTCCAGCCGAGCATAGGCTTGCCTGATGAGATCATCCGGCGTGAACCCTTCGGACTCGCTGGAGTCAAGGGGGCGCAGGCCTTGCTCGACAGAGGCGACGGGCGACTGCGGGTCGTCCGCCTGCGCTCGTTCCTTGAAGGCTTGGAAGCTGGGGAAGCGGCGAAGATAGGTGACGTCGAGGGTGTCATGCCCCTCCGCCAGGACCTTCATGCCTTCCGGCGTCGCCTGGTAGTGACTGCGGCGTGTCCGCTCGAGCAGTCCGGCCTTGGAGAGATAGGTGCGGGCCCAGCCTGCTCGATTGAAAGCGGTGCTCATCTGCCCCGATGGGATCATCTCGGCGCGATCCTCATCGCTGAGGCGGAGCATATCGAAGGACTGCTCGGCCATCTCCCGAAAGGCGATCTCGCCTTTGGCGGCGGCCTTGAGGATCGGCAGCAGGAAGGCCTGGTAGTTCGGCACGCCCATCCGACTTGTTCCCCCGCCCCGCAGACCGATCTACAGCATGATCAATGATCGGTTGTAGCGCCTGAATACGCCTGAAGCCAAGCCCCGCAGGGAGATCGACTGCCTGCTGGCAGCGGGCGGCTGGGCGATCCGGAGCCATGCGCAACTGAACCGGCATGCCGCGCTGGGCGTCACGGGAGGCGGGAATCCATTGATAGCGGCGCAGCCGAACAGGTGCTGTGGACGGCTTTGGGCTCGTGGTGCTGCCGAAATAGAAAGGGGCCAGCCCCCGCTACGCAGTGACCAGCCCACCCACCCAATCTGGCCCCTGTGGCGAAAAAATTCAACCGGGCCGGTTCAGAACGCCGTGACTACCCCACGAACCGTCCATCCCCCAGCACCCGCGCTTGCCCCAGGGCGACCAGCGCCTGCAGGACCTCTTCCACGTCGCTGGTGCGGGCGCGCTTGAAGCGGCGGGCGACCTGGTCGGGGCGGGCGGGGGCGGCGCCTTCGCGTAGGCTGAGCTGCACAGCTTTGACCTGCTCGGGCAGGGCGGTGGGCCAGGGGCGGCGGGTGGCGCCAGCCTCGGCGATGGCCTGGACCAGCGAGATCGCGGTCTGCGTCGGCTGCGTCGTGCCGGCGGGGTTCTGGAACTCCGGCCGCAGCCAGCGCACCTTGCCCTCCGCCTCCTCCGCCGCGCGCTCGCGGTTCAGCGCGACCAGGCGTTCCAGGATGGCCGCGTCCGCCAGGTCGGCCGGCCAGCCATAGGCCTCGGCCACCGCGGCGTCGAGCTGGTCGTGAATCTCCTTCAGCACCGAGACCAGGCCCTGCTCGTGGATGACGCGCTCCTTGTCGCTCAGCGCCCGCCCGGCGCGCAGCGCCTCCAGCACGTTGTAGATCTCCGTCAGGGTCAGCCCCGGATGCAGCGCCTGTTGCCGCTTGCGATGCGCGTCCAGCCGCTCGCCGAGGTCGCGGATGCGGGCCTTGAGCGGTTCGGGTGGATCGGGGAAAGGGAAGGTGTCGAAGCAGCGGGACTTGTTGTAGCGCGGGTCGTTGCCGACACCCAGACGCCCACCTGTTGCGAGCGCCCAAGAGATGTGGAAACAGGACGACAATACGCCGAGTACGAAGGCGTCAGAATCTCCAACGCAGATCAGCATGTTGTCTGGGATGATTTCTTGCTGCAAGAATTGGAACGTTCGATGCTTGGCGGTCTCTACAGTGACAATGTAGCGACCTAAACCCAGTAGGGCTTTCCGCAGTTCCTGCCGAGGTTTGCCAAACAACCACCATTTGCGTGCGTATTCTTGCGCGTCCTTCGGCCCACCCGTCGCTTTCGCTTCACGCTCTCCCCTAACTGCGGTCATTAGAAATTGATTTATCTCAGGAAAGCGCGCCGCCACCTCCGCCTGTTGCAGACCCCAAAGGTCGATCAACAAGACCCCGCGAGGTCTGCCCGTCAGGTCGCGCCCATTTCGATAATCGCGGATGTGCCGCTCAAGTCCCGCAATTCGTCCAAGGCCGAGAGCCTCGGCCTGCGCGGGCGTCACGATGAATCCCGCGCCATGCAGTTTCATGCCCGGCGATGCCAAGCCGTCGTTGGCTTTCAACGCGCGGGCAGTAGACACATCGGCGCCAATCGTCAGATCGGCATTGATCTTGCCGGCTTGCTTGGACAGAACGACGTTTCGTTCGCCGTCATCGCCCTCGCTCTCTGAGATCACGACCTGCAAGCGTCCATCGCCGCTCAATGCGCCAACCGTCATCGCAATGCGCACGTCGGCGCCGTCGGCGGTATCGACCCAGGGGTGATCCGGAATGGCGAAGAGCAGCACCAGCGGCGGCTTGGCCGAAAGCTGGCGTTGGATGACGCGGCGGCCAAAGGTCTGGCGGATGGAGTTGGTGGTGATCAACCCGAAGCGCCGTGCCGTTCCCTTGCGCGTGAGCTCCGCCGCTTTGTACCACCAGTAGAGAACGAAATCGGACGACTCGGCGACATCCGGATAGGCCTTGCGCAAGGCCTCGGTATAGCCGTCGCCCAGCGCCTCGCGCATCCAGGTAGCGCCGATGAACGGCGGGTTCCCGATTATGAACTCGGCTTCCGGCCACTCGGCCGGGCGCGGATTGCTGTAGCGGTAGAGCTCCACCCGCGCGGTCTCGTCGGGCACCTCTTTGCCGGTGACGGGATGAGTCCTGGTAGTGCGGCCGTCCCAGCGCGAGCGCGGCTGGCCATGCTCATCCAGGTCCAGCTCCTGCTTGTCATAGGTCAGCACGGCGTCGCCCTCGCGGATGTTGCCGTAGGCCTTCAGCACGGGGCTGGGCAGCGGGCGGCCGGCGCGGGTCTTCACGTGCCATTGCAGATAGCCGATCCACAGCACGGTCTCGGCGATTTTCGCAGCGCGCGGGTTCAGCTCGATGCCGAGGAACTGCTTGGGATCGACGCCGAAGGCCTCGATCTGGGTTTCGCCCAGCTCCTCAAGGCGTTCCAGCACCTCGCCTTCCAGGCGCTTCATGTGCTCCAGCGCGATATAGAGGAAGTTGCCGCTGCCGCAGGCCGGGTCGAGCACGCGGGTGGTGCGCAGGCGGTCGAGGAAATCGCGCACCAGCTTGCGCGCTTCCGGCGGGCGGCCACCATCCATTTCGACCTGAGCCGCCGTTTCCACCGCTTGCCAGTCCTCGCGCAGCGGCTCGACCAGGGTCGGCACCACCAGGCGCTCGACATAGGCGCGCGGGGTGTAGTGGGCGCCCAGCTTGTGGCGCTCCAGCGGGTCCAGCGCGCGCTCCAGCAGTGTACCGAAAATGGCGGGCTCGACCTCGCGCCAGTCGCGCTGCGCCGCGTCGATCAGCAGGTCGATCTGCTGTTTGGTCAGCGGCAGGGCCGTGGCGTTCTCGAAGAGCCCGCCGTTGAAGTGAAGAACCCTGGACCGCAAGAAGGTGTCGTACTCCACGCCTGTGCGCATCGCGCGCCAGAGCGATTCCAGGGCCAAACGCAAATGATCCGGCTCGTCGCGGTTGTCTTTGAGCAGGCGGGTGAAGCCCGCCTTGGGAAGCAGCTCCACGTCCTCGGCGAACATGGTGAAGAGGCAGCGCATGAGGAACTCCGCCACCTCCTGCGCCGCCAGGCGCTGGGCGTCAGGCCGGCCGGCGCGGCGGCTTTCCTCCAGCGAGCGGGCCAGGGTCGCCAGCGTCGCCGCGATCTCGCGCGTCACCCGCGCCGCCTTGCGCGAGGGATCGAGCGACAGGGGGTTGAGCCAGGCGGCGCGCAGGCGCTCCTGCGCCTCCGGCTTCGCCAGGTCGTCCACGGCGATGCGATAGGAGGCGGGGTCCGGGAAGGGCAGGTAGGTGCGGCCCGATTGGGAGAAATCCTGATAGAGCTCAATCACCCGACCGACATCGACGACGAGCAGCAGCGGCGGCCAGGCCTCGCCCGCGTCGTGCAGCGCGCGGGCATAGCGTTCGGCCTGGTTGCGCGCCTTCTTCAGCGCCACGTCCCAGGTTTTGCCGCCGTTGGCGGATGGGGCGATGAGACCGGGCAGCGCGGTCTGCTGCGCCGTCGGGGCGATCTGCTTGGCCTCCAGCACGAAGTGGCCGCGACGGTAGAGATCGATGCGGCCGCCAGCGGTGCTGCCATCGCCGTTCTGGAAGGTCACGCTGCGCTCGAAGCAATAGGCATCCAGCGCCGGATCGTCGCGCCGCGGCTCCGGTTCCGGCAGGTCGAGCAGGCGGCAGAGGTCGGCCAGGAAGCCCTGCGCATTGGCCAGTTCGCCACGCGCGTCACGCCAGCGCGCGGCGAAGGCCGCTACGTCCTCACTGCTCGCGTTACGTGAATCTCCCGGCACGGCCACCCCACCCGTTGGTGGCGCAGCCTAACGGAGGGGCGCGGGGCGGGGGAAGGGCTGATGGGTCGGTGCCGACGCCGGCCAATCCTACCAAAATCCCTCACCCGCTCGCTGCGCTCGTACCCTCTCGCTGGGGAGAGGGTTTCGCTCACCCCTTCGCCGCCGTCTATTGCCAGCTTGCCTTCCGGCGCCGGGGCCGGTCGCTATGCGGCCGCGTCGGGCTTGCGGAAGGCGTGGATCACGTTGTCGCGCAGGACCTGCCGGGCCATGTCGGCGCCCAGGCGGGCCTCCAGCAGCGGCGCGAAGTAGGCGTGCACGTAGGTGGCGATGCGGTCGTACTGCCACTGCTGCGGATTGACGAAGGTCGAGGCATCGGCCGAGACGATGACCTGCTTGTCGAAGCCCGCCTTGGCCATGGCCTCGATGCGGTCGAGCATCGAGGCGTCGTCGATTGGCCCGTTGAAGAAGGGGTCGCTGTGCGCCGAGATGGCGTCGAACTGCACCGTGGCGCCCTCGCCCGCCAGCATCTTGTGCTGCTCCGTGGTCGAGGGCTGCGCGTGGCCCCAGACCAGGCGCGTCATCGGGAAGCCTTCGGCCTTCAGGGTGGCCACCACCTGCTTGGTCGCCTCGTAGTGCGGGCTATGCAGCGCGATGGTGGCGCCGGCCGCCTTGCCGGCGATGGCGGCGGCACGGTGGATCATCGTGTCGGTCTCGGTCGGCCCGGTCTCGGTCGTCGCGCACTTGATGAAGCCGGCGCGGATCATGGTGCCGTCGCAGCCGCGGGTCAGCTCTTCCACGAAGCGCTCGGCGATCCGCTCGACCGGCATGCCGATGAAGGCCGGCGGGAGCAGCGACTTGTAGATGCCGGTCGGGCAGACGATGTTGACGCCGCTGCGGCCGCCGACGTCGCGCAGCAGCAGCACATTGCGGCCGACGCCCATGCAGCCCCACTCGATCATCAGGTTGACGCCCTGCGCCTTCAGCTCCTGCAGGCGGTTCATTGAGGTGCCGGCGGCGTCGGACCAGTTGACGTTCATGTAGGCCGGATCGGTCGGGCCCATGAAGTCGACGTAGAGGTGCTCGTGCGATACTGCCTTCTCGATGGCGCTGCCCGGCACCAGGCCGGCAACTGTCTGCAACTGGGTCCCCTCGATTGCGCTGTCGGCGGCGGCGGCGCGCGGGCGTAGCGAGAGGCTGGAAGCGGCAACCGCCAGGCCGGCGGCGCCGAGCAATAGGCTGCGGCGGGAAACGGATGCGGTCTGCGTCTCTTGCATGGTCATGGTGATCCTCCCTGGGGTCAGTGCGGACTTTGGTGTCCTCTCTCGGGTGGAGGATTTGAACCAAAGTTGCACCAATATTCTGCTCCAATTGGTTCATTTTTACAAGACGCCTTGGCCCTTTTGAGTGAAATATTTATAGAACCGCAGCTAAGACGAGGTACGTCAGACCTGCGCGCAAGATATATTTCCGACAATAACTACTCTTACAGACAAGCAGTATGAACCGGTTCATTTTTCGGGCCAAGTTTTGCGACTGGCTGCCAACGGACCAGAATCTTATTTTAGAGTCAGGGAGTTGATAGGCCGCGCGTCAGCGCTGCGGCGGGCACAATTTTCGCGTGGCGGACGTAGTAAGGCCTTGAGGTTCCACCAATACTATTGGCGTGGACCGGCTAGACGCCGGATGCCTCACCCCTTCGCCGCCGTCTCCGCCACCAAGGTCCCGTCCAGCGCGGCGGCCAGCAGCTTGCGGCTGTTCTCCAGGCCATAGAGCGCGAAGAAGCTGCCCAGGCGCGGCCCGGTCTCGGTGCCCAGCAGGGTCTCGTAAAGCGCCTTGAACCACTGTCGCAGGTCGCCCAGGGCGGGGTGGCGCTTGCCGACTTCGTAGACCGCGTCCTGGATCAGCTTGGCGTCGCTGCTGTCGCCCAGAGTCGCCAGTTCGGCCGCCAGTTCGGCGAAGGCGGCGCGCTCGCCCTCGGTCGGCGCGCGGTAGCGCTTGGTCGGCTTCACGATGTCCTGGTAATAGCGCACCGCGCGTTCGACCAGCACGTCGAGCAGCGGGTGGTCGCCCGGCTGCACCGTGGGATAGGCGCGGCGGATGAAGGCCCAGAGCAGCGCCGGTTCTTCGGCATTGGCGACGACCGCGAGGTTCAGCAGCAGGTTGAAGGGCAGCGGGCTGCTGCTCTGTGGCGGCTTGCCGTGGTGGATGTGCCAGGCCGGGTTTTCCAGCCGCTCAGCCGGGCTCTGCCCGGAGAAGGCGTCGAGGTGGCTGACGTATTCGTCCACGGTGCGCGGGATGATGTCGAAGAACAGCCGCTTGGCGGTGCGCGGCTTCAGGTACATGTAGTAGGCAAGGCTCTCCGGCGGCGCATAGGCCAGCCACTCCTCGACCGACAGGCCGTTGCCCTTGGACTTGGAGATCTTCTCGCCCTGCTCGTCGAGGAAGAGCTCGTAGATGTAGGTCTCCGGCGGCGGCGCGCCGAGGATGCGGCAGATCTTGCTGGCCAGCTGCACCGAGGGAATCAGGTCCTTGCCCGACATCTCGTAGTCGACGCCGAGTGCCGCCCAGCGCATGCCCCAGTCGGGCTTCCACTGCAGCTTCACGTTCCCGCCAGTCACCGGCAGCTCGGTCAGGGTGCCGTCCTCGTCCTGGAAGACGATGGCGCCGCTGGCCGGCTTCACCTCCAGGATCGGCACCTGCAGCACGCGGCCGCTCTTCGGGCTGATCGGCAGGAAAGGGCTGTAGGACTGCTGCCGCTCCTCGCCCAGGGTCGGCAGCATCACCGCCATGATGGCGTCGTAGTGCGCCAGCACGTTCAGCAGCGCGGCGTCGAAGCGGCCGGACCTGTACCAGTCGGTGGAGGACTGGAACTCGTACTCGAAGCCGAAGCCGTCGAGGAAGCCGCGCAGCATGGCGTTGTTGTGGTGGCCGAAGGACTCGTGCGTGCCGAAGGGGTCGGGTACCACCGTCAGCGGCTTGCCCAGGTTGGCCTGCAGCAGCGCCTTGTTCGGCACGTTGTCGGGCACCTTGCGCAGCCCGTCCATGTCGTCGGAGAAGGCGAAGAGCCGGGTCGGAATGTCGGACAGCGCCTCGAAGGCGCGGCGCACCATGGTGGCGCGCACCACCTCGCCAAAGGTGCCGATGTGCGGCAGGCCCGAGGGGCCGTAGCCGGTCTCGAACAGCGCATAGCCCTTGGCCGGCGGCGCGGTTTCATAGCGCTTCAGCACGCGGCGGGCCTCTTCGAAGGGCCAGGCCTTCGCCGCCATCGCCAGGTCGCGCAGGTTGCTCATCGCTTCCGTCCTCGGGGGTCGCACAGGGCGGCGACCCTAGGGTCAAGCGCCGTGGGGGTCAACGCGCTCAGGACGCACCGCGGGGTAGACGCGACGATCTCAGCCCTTGTCATCCCGGCCGCAGCGAAGCGGAGAGCCGGGACCCAGGGGCCACAGGTCTCGCTCCATCGAGTCCAGTCCCCTGGGTCCCGGATCTGCGGCGGCTGCGCCGCCTTGTCCGGGATGACAAGGGAAGGACCTAGGGGAGAACCACTGCATCGCCCTCCGCGACCGCACCGCCTTCCACCACCGTGGCATAGACGCCCTGGCAGAGGTGTCCATAGCCGGACTGCAGGATGCGCGGGATGTTGAGGTCGCGCTGCGCGGTCTCCAGATTCACCGCGGTGGCGCTGCAGCGCTCGATCGGCTCGGTCACCGCCAGGCGGGCGCCGCCGATCGTGACCGTCTTGCCCACCCAGTCCATCTCGGCCCAGGCCGGCAGGCCCTCCAGCCAGAGGTTGGCGCGGAAGCGGCGCGGGTCGACCGGCGCGCGGGCCACGCGCTCCAGGTCGGCGACGCTGGCCAGGTTGAGGAGCGAGAGATTGGGCGCCTCGCTGTCGGTGAAGGCGATGCTGCCGCCGTCGGTCGGCTGCCCGGCCACCAGCTTCGGCGCGCCGCGCGGGCTGCCGGACAGGAAGGCGGCGAAGAACTGGTCCAGCAGGTTGCGGCCCAGTGACTCGCCGGGCTTGCCGCGCGCCACCTGCTTGCCGCCGCGGGTGATGGTCACCGTCTCGCTGGCCTCGTCGAAGCTGAGGCCGAGCTGCGCCAGCCGCTCCTCGCTGGAGAGCGCGTAGAGCTGCTTGTAGTTGATCCACTGCTGGCCGGTCAGGTCGATGCCGCCGCCGCCGCCCATCGCCAGGGCAAAGCGCCGGTCGAAGGGCAGCGCCTGGCCGGCGCTCAAGGTGGTCGCGGGCAGCCGTTCGCCGGCGAGGCCCTTCACGGGATAGCGATGGATTTGGGCGAGCGTGACGGTCATGGGCGGGGCCTTTGCTGGCGGGCGGCAACTGCAGTGCAGCAGGCGGGCCTTGTCAACCGCTGCGCGTCCTGTGGCGCGGCCGGCCTGCCGCTTCTCCCCCCACGCTGCGCGCGGGAGAGGGGCTTCAGTCAATCTGCGAATGACTTGCAATTGCATCTCAGTCCAGCTAGGCTCCGCCCGATGCTATTCCCAAGGGGCCTCGCGGCCTGGCGGGCGGCATCGGATCTCTCCTGATCTAAACTTTGCCGTCTTGGCAGCCCGCCGCGTCCCTTCGGACCGGCGGGCTTTCTCTTGCGCTGACGGGCGCTTCCCCCAGGGGCAAAATCGTCCTGGCGGCGGGAACCGCAGGTCCGCTTGCGGTTGCGCCGCAGCATTTCAGGACTATAGTGGGCCGCCTCGAACGGGGGGTGCGCTCCTTCCAAAGCGCCAAACGGGCCACTGGCAAGGGTAGACAGACCAGTATGAATATTCACGAATATCAGGCCAAGGCCCTCTTGGCCAAATTCGGCGTCACCGTGCCCAAGGGCGGCGTGGCCTACACCGCCGAAGAAGCCGTCGACATCGCCAAGGGTCTGGGCGGTCCGGTCTGGGTGGTGAAGAGCCAGATCCACGCCGGCGGCCGCGGCGCCGGGCGCTTCAAGAACGACCCCAACGGCAAGGGCGGCGTGCGCGTCGTCAAGTCGATCGAGGACGTGCGCGACAACGCCAAGGCCATGCTGGGCCAAGTGCTGGTCACCAAGCAGACCGGCGCGACCGGCAAGCAGGTCAAGCGGCTCTACATCGAAGAGGGCTGCGACATTGCCCGCGAGCTCTACCTCTCGCTGCTGATCGATCGCGACACCTCGCGCGTCACCGTGATCGCCTCGACCGAGGGCGGCATGGAGATCGAGGAGGTGGCGCACAATCACCCGGAGAAGATCATTACCGTGCCGGTCGATCCGGCGCAGGGCCTGATGCCCTATTACGCGCGCAAGATTGCCTTCGGCCTGGGGCTGGAGGGCAAGACCAACGGCGCCGCGGTGAAGATGCTGCAGCAGCTCTACCGCGCGGTGACCGAACTCGACGCCTCGCTGCTCGAGGTCAACCCGCTGGTGGTGACCGGCGCCGGCGAGGTCATCGCGCTGGATGCGAAGATGAACTTCGACGACAACGCGCTGTTCCGCCACAAGGACATCCAGGAGCTGCGCGACGAGGACGAAGAGGACCCGATGGAGCGCGAGGCCGCGCGCCACGAGCTGAACTACATCAAGCTCGACGGCTCGATCGGCTGCATGGTGAACGGCGCCGGCCTGGCGATGGCGACGATGGACATCATCAAGCTCTATGGCGGATCGCCGGCCAACGTCCTCGACGTCGGCGGCGGCGCCACCAAGGAGCGCGTCACCGCCGCCTTCAAGATCATCCTGTCGGATCCCAACGTCGAGGGCATCCTGGTCAACATCTTCGGCGGCATCATGCGCTGCGACGTCATCGCCGAGGGCGTGGTGACAGCGGCGCGCGAGGTCAGCCTGCACGTGCCCCTGGTGGTGCGGCTGGAGGGCACCAACGTGGAGCTGGGCAAGAAGATCATGGCGGACTCCGGCTTGCCGATCATCGCCGCCGACAACCTGGGCGACGCGGCGGAGAAAGTGGTCAAGGCAGTGAAGGAGGCCGCCCGATGAGCGTCCTGGTCGGCAAGCACACCAAGGTCATCTGCCAGGGCATCACCGGCGCCCAGGGCACCTTCCACACCGAACAGGCCATCGCCTACGGCACCCGCATGGTCGGCGGCGTGACCCCCGGCAAAGGTGGCACCAAGCACCTCGACCTGCCGGTCTTCGATACCGTGGGCGCGGCGCGCGAGAAGACCGGGGCCAATGCCTCGGTCATCTACGTGCCGCCGCCCTTCGCCGCCGACGCCATCCTGGAGGCGATCGACGCTGGCATCGAGCTGGTGGTCTGCATCACCGAAGGCATCCCGGTGCTCGACATGGTCAAGGTGAAGCGCGCCCTGGCCGGCTCCGGCACCCGCCTGATCGGGCCCAACTGCCCCGGTGTCATCACCCCGGACGAATGCAAGATCGGCATCATGCCGGGCCACATCCATCGCCGCGGCAAGATCGGTATCGTCTCGCGCTCCGGCACGCTGACCTATGAAGCGGTGGCGCAGACCACCGCCACCGGCCTGGGCCAGACCACCTGCATCGGCATTGGTGGCGATCCGGTCAACGGCACCAACTTCGTCGAGTGCCTGGAGCTCTTCCTGGCCGACCCGGAGACGCAAGGCATCATCATGATCGGCGAGATCGGCGGCGCCGCCGAGGTCGATGGCGCCGAGTTCCTCAAGGCCAACAAGGTGAAGAAGCCGGTGGTCGGCTTCATCGCCGGCCGCACCGCGCCGCCGGGCCGCCGCATGGGCCATGCCGGCGCCGTGGTTTCCGGCGGCAAGGATACCGCCGACTACAAGATCGAGGCGCTGAAGAGCGCCGGCATCCACGTCGCGGACTCGCCGGCCTCGCTGGGCGTCACCATGTTGCAGGCGATGCGCGGCTAGGACAGCCGCGCCGACCTCCGCAGGGCGCGGCCGCCTGCTTCCTTCACCGGCCGCTGGAGCTGAGCTGATGGCGAGCGCCGTACCGTCCCTGCTGCTCTCCAGCCCGAATGCCGGGCTGATCGCAGATCTCTACCGTTCCTTCCGCCAGTCCGCCGACAAGGTGCCGGCCGAGTGGCGCGGATTCTTCGCCGACCTCGACGACGAGGCGCGCGCCCTGCTCGACGGCATGACCGCGCCGGCCGCCACCGCGGCGCCGGCAGCGGCGACCAACGGCGCCACCGCCGGCAGCGCGGCGGTCAACGCCGCGGCGCGCGATTCCATCCGCGCCCTGATGCTGATCCGCAGCTACCGCGTGCGCGGCCATCTGGAAGCCGACCTTGACCCGCTGGGCCTGGTCGAGCGCAAGGCGCACTCCGAGCTGGACTATCGCACCTATGGCTTCACCGAGGCCGACCTCGACCGGCCGATCTTCATCAATTTCGTGCTGGGCCGTGAGACCGCGACGCTGCGCGAGATCGTCAGCCAGCTGCGCAACACCTACTGCGGCAAGATCGGCGTCGAGTTCATGCACATCCAGGAACCGGCGCAGAAGTCCTGGATCCAGGAGCGCATCGAGAACGTCGAGAACCGCACCGAGTTCACCATCCCCGGCAAGCGCGCCATCCTGGAGCGCCTGGCCGCCGCCGAGATCTTCGAGAAGTTCCTCGACAAGAAGTACACCGGCACCAAGCGCTTCGGTCTGGACGGCGCGGAATCCCTGATTCCGGCGCTGGAGCAGCTGGTGAAGAAGGGCGGCCAGCTGGGCATCGAGGAAATCGTCATCGGCATGCCGCACCGCGGCCGGCTGAACGTGCTGGCCAACTTCATGGGCAAGCCCTTCCAGGCAATCTTCAACGAGTTCCAGGGCGGCGCCGCGCACCCCGAGGATGTCGGTGGCTCGGGCGACGTGAAGTACCACCTCGGCACCTCCACCGACCGCGAGTTCGATGGCAACAAGGTGCATCTGTCGCTGACCGCCAACCCCTCGCACCTGGAAGCGGTCAACCCGGTGGTGGTCGGCAAGGTGCGCGCCAAGCAGGCGCAGAAGGGCGACGACGAGCGGCGCCGCGTCATGGCGCTGCTGATGCACGGCGACGCCGCCTTCGCTGGCCAGGGCCTGGTGCCCGAGACGCTCGACCTGTCGGAGCTCAAGGGCTACCGCATCGGCGGCACGGTGCACTTCATCGTCAACAACCAGATCGGCTTCACCACCAACCCGGTCTACTCGCGCTCCGGCCCCTACTGCTCGGACGTGGCGAAGATGATCCAGGCGCCGATCTTCCACGTGAACGGCGACGACCCGGAGGCCGTGGTGCACGTCGCCCGCATCGCCACCGAGTTCCGCTACCAGTTCAACAAGGACGTGGTGGTGGACATGTTTTGCTACCGCCGCTTCGGCCACAACGAGGGCGACGAGCCGGCCTTCACCCAGCCGCTGATGTACAAGCAGATCCGCCAGCACCCCAGCGTGCGGCAGGTCTATGCCAGCCGCCTGGTCGAGCAGGGCGTGGTCTCCGCCGGCGAGGCGGAGGAGCAGGTGACCCAGATGTGGGAACGCCTGGAGCGCGATTTCGAGGTGGCCAAGGCCTACAAGGCGAACAAGGCCGACTGGCTGGAGGGCCGCTGGGCCGGCCTCTCGGCGGTCAAGGGCCACGACGCCCGGCGCGGCCAAACCGCGGTCGAGATGGAGACGCTGAAGGAGGTCGGCCTAGGCCTCTGCCGCGCGCCTGAGGGCTTCGACGTCAATTCCAAGCTGAAGCGCGTGCTGGATCAGCGCCGCAAGATGATCGAGACCGGCGAGGGCGTTGACTGGTCGATGGCCGAGCAGCTCGCCTTCGGCACGCTGCTGGTCGAGGGCCATCCGGTGCGGCTGTCCGGCCAGGATAGCAACCGCGGCACCTTCTCGCAGCGCCACGCGGCCATCATCGACCAGACCACCGAGGAGCGCTACAAGCCGCTGCGCCATCTGCGCGACGGTCAGGCGCGGCCGGAAATCATCGACAGCCCGCTGTCGGAGGCCGCCGTGCTGGGCTTCGAATACGGCTACTCGCTGGCCGAGCCCAATGCCCTGGTCTGCTGGGAGGCGCAGTTCGGCGACTTCGCCAACGGCGCCCAGGTGATCATCGACCAGTTCATCGCGTCCGGCGAAAGCAAGTGGCTGCGCATGTGCGGCCTGGTGCTGCTGCTGCCGCACGGCTACGAGGGCCAGGGACCGGAGCATTCCTCGGCCCGGCTGGAGCGCTTCCTGCAGCTCTGCGCCGAGGACAATCTGCAGGTGGTGAACTGCACCACGCCGGCGAACTACTACCACGCGCTGCGCCGCCAGCTGCACCGCGACTTCCGCAAGCCGCTGGTGGTGATGACGCCGAAGTCGCTGCTGCGCCATAAGCGCTGCGTCTCGCCGCTGGCCACTTTCTCCGGCCAGAACTCTTTCCACCGTATCCTCTACTGCGACGAGCTGCCCTCGCCGCCGGCCGAGGCCAAGCAGGTCGTGCTGTGCAGCGGCAAGGTCTACTACGACCTGCTGGAGGCGCGCGAAGAGCGCAAGATCAAGGACGTGCACTTCCTGCGCCTGGAGCAGCTCTATCCCTTCCCGGCCGACGCGCTGATGGCCGAGCTGGAGAAGTACAAGCACTGCGACCTGGTGTGGTGCCAGGAAGAGCCGCGCAACATGGGCGCCTGGTCCTTCGTCAACGTTTTCCTGGAAGAGGTGGCCGAGGCCATCGGCTGTCGCAATCCGCGGCCGCGCTATGCCGGGCGGCACTCCGCCGCCTCGCCGGCCACCGGCAGCTACCAGCGGCACAACAAGGAGCAGCAGGCGCTGCTTGAAGAGGCGCTGACCCTGGGGCTGAAGCCGCAGGGCCGCATCGCCGACCGCCGGACCCGCGAGGACAGGCGCGGCCCGGGCAGCGGCGGCGGCACCCAGCAGGCGGCGCAGTAGGAAACGGGTAGAGCAGCATGGCAACCGACATCGTCGTCCCGACGCTGGGCGAATCCGTCACCGAAGCCACGGTCGCCCGCTGGCTGAAGCAGCCCGGCGAGGCGGTGAAGATGGACGAGGCGCTGGTCGAGCTGGAGACCGACAAGGTCACGCTCGAGGTCAACGCCGCCAGCGCCGGCGTGCTGACGGAAATCGTCGTGCCGCAGGGCGAGACCGTGGAGGTCGGTGCGCTGCTCGGCCGCCTCGAGGTTGGCGCGGCCGCCACGGCCGCTCCTGCGCCGTCGCCCGCCCCAGCGCCGGCCAAGGCACCGCCGAAGACGGCCGAGTCCGCGGTGCCGCCGCCGAAGCCCGGCAAGGGTATCGATACCGGTCCCGAGCCGGTGGTTGCGCGCGACAAGGCCAAGGCGGCTGAACCCGCGGCGCCGGCGCCGGCACCCGCGCCCAGCAAGGCCGGCGGCGCGCCAAGCGACAGCAAGCCGGTCGAGATCAAGGTCCCGACACTCGGCGAGTCGGTAAGCGAGGCCATCGTCGCGCGCTGGATCCGCCAGGCCGGCGACGCCGTCGCCGTCGACGAACCCATCGTCGAGCTGGAGACCGACAAGGTCACGCTGGAGGTCAACGCCCCGGTCGCCGGCATACTGGGCGAGCTCAAGGTCGCCGCCGGCGCCACGGTCGAGGTCGGCACCCTGCTGGCCAGCATCGCCCCCGGCGCGCAGCCCGGCGCCAAGACCGTCGCGCCGACGCTCGCCACCATCCCCGAGAACAGGGAAATGCCGGACGGCGATACCGCCGTGCCCCAGCCCGACGCACCCCCGGCCGCCGCGCCGGCCAAGCCCGCCGCGCCGCTGGATCCGCGCCAGGTCGCCCGCAGCGCGCTGGGCGGCCGCATCGGCGCCAGCGACCTGCTGAGCTTCATCACCGGGCAGCCGCTGTCGCCGGCGGTGGCCAAGCTGGTGGCCGAGAACGACCTCGATCCCGGCCGCATCCCGGCCTCGGGCAAGGACGGCCGCCTGACCAAGGACGACGTGCAGCAGGTGCTGCGGAATCCTGGCCTGCTGAAGCCGGCGCCCATGGCCAACCTGGCGAAGCCCGGCCTGACGGCGCCCGGCGGTGCCAAGCCGTCGCCCGCTCCGGCGCCCAGCCCGACTCCGGCTGGCGAGGCGCATCCGCGTGAAGAGCGGGTGAAGATGACCAAGCTGCGCCAGACCATCGCGCGCCGCCTGAAGGAGGCGCAGAACACCGCCGCCATGCTGACCACCTTCAACGAGGTGGACATGTCGGCCGTGATGGCGCTGCGCAGCGCCCACAAGGAGGCCTTCGAGAAGAAGCACGGCGTCAAGCTCGGCTTCACCTCCTTCTTTGCCAAGGCCTGCGTCGCGGCGCTGAAGGACGTGCCCGGCGTCAACGGCCGCATCGAGGGCGACGAGATCGTCTACGCGCATCACTACGACCTCGGCATGGCGGTCTCCACCCCGGCCGGGCTGATGGTGCCGGTGATCCGCGACTGCGATACCAAGTCCTTCGCGGAGATCGAGCAGGAGCTCGGCGCGCTGGCCGCCAAGGCGCGCGACGGCAAGCTGTCGCTGCCGGAGATGCAGGGCGGCACCTTCACCATCACCAACGGCGGCGTCTTCGGCTCGCTGCTCTCCACGCCCATCCTCAACCCGCCGCAGTCCGCCATCCTCGGCCTGCACAAGATCGAGGAGCGTCCCATCGCGTTGAAGGGCCAGGTGGTGATCCGCCCGATGATGTATCTCGCGGTCTCCTACGACCACCGCCTGGTCGACGGCCGCGAGGCCGTGACCTTCCTGGTCAAGGTCAAGGAAGCGATCGAGGAACCCGAGCGGCTGCTGTTGGGGCTCTAGGCGCCCGGCGCGGCGGCCAGTTGATCAGGGCGACGCCGGCGACCGCCGCCGCCAACCCCAGGGCGACAGGCAGCGCGATGGTCTCGCCGAGAAAGACCATGCCCAGCAGCACGCCGATGCCGGCCCGCAGGTAGCTCTGGCTCGCCACGCCAAGCGAGCCGAGGGTCTTCACCAGGCGGAAATAGAGGAGCAGCGCGGCGCCGGTGCAGAAGACCGCGAGCACCAGCGTCGCGCCGAGGGCGTCGAGCGAGGGATGCAGCCGCCAGGGGGCCTCCAGCGCGCCGGCCAGCGGCACCAGGACCAGCGTCGCCCACAGCATCGTGCCGGTCGCCGTTGCCACCGCCGGCAGCTGGGCGAACTGCTTGCCGTAGATGGCGGCGCAGCCGTACAGCAAAGCGCCGCCCAGGCAGGCCAGCTGCCCGGCCACCTGCTGGCCCAGGCCCTGCAGCGCCTGCAGCCCGACGATCAGCACGACGCCGAGCAGCCCGAGCAGCGCACCCAGCAGCCGGCGGTCGCCGAGCCGCTCGTGCCGCGTCGCCAGCGCGGTCAGCAGGAACACGAAGATCGGCGAGGTCGAGTTCAGCACGCTGGCCAGGCCGGCATCGACGAACTGCTGGCCCCAGGCCAGCAGCGTCCAGGCGCCGATGGAGTTGAAGATGGCCTGCAGCAGCAGCTTGCCCCAGGTGGCGCGATCGCGCGGCAGGCGGACGCCGCGCAGCCGCATGACCAGCAGCAGGACCAGCGCCGCACCGGAGACCCGCAGGGCGATGAGGGTGAGCGGCGGGATCTCGGCGACCGCCACCTTGATGAAGAGGTAGGACGAACCCCACAGCAGCGCCAACAGCGCCAGCAGCGGCAGCTCGGTCCTGAGGGTCGGCGAAGCGGTCATGGGCATGGTCCTCCAGGGTGCAGCGCCCGACCCTAGCCACGTGGGCGCCGCTGCTGCTTCGGCCGCCGCCGAACCCTGGCCGCTGGACATTTCGGGTCGCCGCAATCGTCAGCTGTGATAAGCTGGTTGCCACGGCATCACATGCTCGGGGGCGACCTGCATGAGACGCACTGCCATTGCGGCCAGTCTGCTGGCCGCCAGCTTGATCCTGTTGCCGCAAGCGCCGGCGCGGGCCATGGGCGAACTGCCGTCCGGCGAATTCCTCTGCTACCAGGCCTGGGCGGTGATGCAGTCCGATGCGAAGGCGGTGCCCAACGCCGACTTCCTGCGCCAGGTGGCACAGCCCACGGTCGATCGCTTCAAGTTCATGGCGGCCTCGCTGGCCATGGTGGAAGACGAGCTCGACCTGGCCGATACTTGGCAGGGCCCGCAGCCCGGCGAGGTGACCTACGTCCAGGACCTGCGCCAGGGGCTCTTCACGCTGCAGGCCGAGCTGGACCAGCTGCAGCGCGAGCTCGACTGCTGGGACCAGGTCATGGCGGAGGTCGCGCGGCGCGAGAAGCTGAAGCCCGCAGCGCCGCCGCCGCTGGGCAACCTGGCAAAGCCGCGGCCGCCGGCGCCGCCACTGCCGCCCAATCCCGGCAAGACCGACGAAGAGGAATTGATCGAGGCGCTGGAGCGCTTCAGCGCCTGGCTGCGCGATGGCAGCGGCCTGGCCGAGGAGCGCCTGGTCGGCCAGCAGGCGCGCCTCGACGACTGGGAGGCCCAGCCGCGCGCCCTCGAGGACCTGCAGCGGCACGTCGACGTACGCATTTCCGGCGGCGTCGTGGTGCCGCTGGATGCGCCTGACCTGGGGCCGTCGCAGGAGATCGAGCGGGGCAACGGCAGCTTCTTCGAGATCGGCGGCGAGGTGCCGATCTCCTTCATGGAGCGGCGCCTCTTTGCCAGTCCTGGCGTGTCGCTGGGCATTCACACCTCGCGGTTGCTCGATGTCCGCAACAAGGGATCGTCCGGTACGCTGGATGTGACCGGTGACGAGGTGGGGCTCTCTGCCATGGGCACGCTGAAGCTGGGCTTCCGTCCGCAGCCGGATCTGGAGATCTGGGTCGGTGGTGGCGTCGGCGTGGAGCGCCGCCGCCTGCAACTACAAACCGCCGGCGCGCAGGTCTTCGACGACAGCGGCATGGTGCTGACCTGGCAGGCCGAGGTCGGCGCCGGCTATGACGTCTGCGGCTGCGGCCTCTTCGCCGACCTCTTCCTGCGCTATCGCCGGGCCGGCGAGATCGAGGTCACGCCGCCGGTCGGCGCCGCGCTGACCCTGGGCGCGCGGCAGGACCTGGAGGTCGGCTTCGGCATGCGCTACCGCTTCTGACCGCCGCTTGTGCGGCCGGGTCACAAGCGCTGCGGTCGGGTCAGGCCTAGCGGCGGGACCCACGCGGCCCCAGATGTGGGTGCAATTCACCCACGCCAATAGGGGGCGCTCGCTATGAGCCACCAGACCTCGCTGCTGTTCCAACCCTTCCAGGCCGGCGCGCTGACCTTACGGAACCGCATCGTCATGGCGCCCTTGACCCGCAGCCGCGCGCAGCAGCCGGGCGATGTGCCGGGGCCGATGAACGCGCTCTATTACCGCCAGCGCGCCTCGGCCGGCCTTATCGTTTCCGAGGCGACGCAGATCACGCCGCAGGGCAAGGGCTATGCCTTCACCCCCGGCATCCATTCCGACGAGCAGATCGCCGGCTGGCGCTTGGTGACCGACGCCGTGCATGCCGAGGGCGGCAGCATCGTGCTGCAGCTCTGGCACGTCGGTCGCATCTCGCACCCCTCGCTGCAGCCCGGCGGCGCGCTACCGGTCGCACCCTCGGCCATCAAGCCCAAGGGCCAAGCCTTTACCGAGACCGGCTTCCAGGATTTCGTCACGCCGCGCGCGCTGGCGGCTGAGGAGCTGCCGGGCATCGTCGCCGACTATGCCCGCGCGGCGCGCAACGCCATCGCCGCCGGCTTCGACGGCGTGGAGATCCACGTCGCCAACGGCTACCTGCTGGACCAGTTCCTGCGCGACGGCACCAACCACCGCACCGACCAGTACGGTGGCAGCGTGGAAAATCGCCTGCGCTTCCCGCTGCAGGTGGTGGACGCGGTGGTCGCCGCGGTCGGCGCCGAGCGAGTCGGCATCCGCCTGTCGCCGGTGACGCCGTCGAACGACATCGCCGACAGCAACCCCACGGCGGTCTTCTTCCCGCTGGTCGAGGCGCTGGCGGAACGCGGCCTGGCCTATGTCCACGTGGTCGAGGGCGCCACTGGCGGCACGCGCGCGAGCGCTTTCGATTTCGACGCGCTGCGCCGCCGCTTTCCCGGCGCCTGGATGGTGAACAACAGCTACACCCGCGAGCTGGCGGTCGAGCATCTGGCCCAGGGGCGCACCGACCTGGTGGCCTTCGGCCGGCCCTTCATCGCCAACCCCGACTTGGTGGAGCGCCTGCGCCTCGGCGCCCCGCTGGCCGAGGTCGACCGCGCCACGCTCTACGGCGGCGACGCCAAGGGCTACACCGACTATCCGCCGCTGGGCGGCTAGGTATCTCCTAGAACAGCGTCACACTCGGGCTAGTCCCGAGTGTCCATGGCAGGGTCGTCGCCGGCCCTGCCATGGATGCTCGGAACCAGTCCTGGCATGACGCAAAGCGGACCGGCGCCCCGGCCCCTTCCAGCCCGCGCCCGGCTGCCCTATGTTCCCCGCATGAGTGGTTTCGCAGTCGTCCTGATGGTCATCGCCATGGGCATGACCGTCGCCGTGCTCTTCGCCGGGCTCTTCACCATGGCCCGGGGCGGGGAGTTCAGCCGCAAGCACAGCAGCAAGCTGATGCGCTGGCGCATCATCGCGCAGGCCATCGCCCTGCTGCTCTTCGCCATCGCCATGCTGACGCGGAACGGCTGACGCCGGTGGTCAAGCTCACCCGGATCTATACCCGCGGCGGCGACAAGGGCAAAACCTCGCTCAGCAACGGCAAGCGGGTGCCGAAGCACGCGCTGCGCGTCGCCGCCTACGGCACCGCGGACGAGGCCGGCGCCGCCATCGGCCTGGCCCGGCTGCAGGCCGCGCCCTATGACGCTCTGCTGTCGCTGATCCAGAACGACCTCTTCGACCTGGGCGCCGACCTGGCGACGCCGGAGCAGGAGAAGCCCAAGTGGCCGCCGCTGCGCATCCTGCCGACCCAGGTCGAACGCCTGGAGCGGGAGATCGATCGGCTGAACGCCGACCTGGCGCCGCTCAACTCCTTCGTGCTGTCGGGCGGCAGCCCGGCCGCCGCCTACCTGCACTTCGCCCGCACCGTGGTGCGCCGGGCCGAGCGCGAGGCGACCGCCCTGGCAGCCCGTGAGACGATCAACCCGGAGTGCGTGAAGTACCTGAACCGCCTGTCCGATCTGCTCTTCGTCCTGGCCCGCCATGCCAACGACAAGGGGGCGCTGGATGTGCTCTGGGTTCCCGGGCAGAACCGCTGATTAGCTGGCTTTGCGCCGAATGCCGCAGGGCTTGGCCCGGCCTGTGACGCGGCGTTGACAGTCCGTCCGACAGACTTCTATTGTGCGGCGCGAAAAACGCTGGCCGCGGGCCTGTTGCCGGCTCGTCCGGCCCTGTGCCGGCCCGCCCACGCCGGCCCGCCCAAGAAGACCTAAAGAGGATCGCCCAAGCCATGAAGGTTCTCGTTCCGATCAAGCGCGTGATCGACGCCAACGTGAAGGTCCGCGTCAAGGCGGACGGTTCCGGCGTCGAAACGGCGAACGTCAAGATGGCCATGAATCCCTTCTGCGAGATCGCCGTGGAAGAGGCGGTGCGCATGAAGGAAGCCGGCACGGTCACCGAGATCATCGCCGTCGCCGCCGGCACGCCGCAGTCGCAGGAGACGCTGCGCACCGCGCTGGCCATGGGCGCCGACCGCGCCATCCTGATCGAAGCCGACGTGCCGCTGGAGCCGCTGGCCGTCGCCAAGCTGCTGAAGGCCGTGGTGGACAAGGAAAACCCCGGCCTGGTGCTGATGGGCAAGCAGGCGGTGGACAACGACAACAACCAGACCGGCCAGATGCTGGCCGGCCTGCTGGGCTGGCCGCAGGGCACCTTCGTCTCGAAGATCGCCAAGGAGGGCGAGGGGCTGAAGGTCACCCGCGAAGTCGACGGCGGCCTGGAGTCGGTGGCGCTCAAGCTGCCCGCCATCCTGACCGTCGACTTGCGCCTCAACACGCCGCGCTATGCCTCGCTGCCCAACATCATGAAGGCGAAGAAGAAGCCGATGGAGGTGGTGAAGCCGGCCGACCTGGGCGTCGATCCGACGCCGCGTGTCACCGTGGTGAAGGTCGGCGAGCCGCCGGCCCGCAAGGCCGGTGTCAAGGTCGCCTCGGTGGCCGAGCTGGTGGACAAGCTGAAGAACGAAGCGAAGGTGATCTGAGCATGAGCATCCTGGTCGTCGCCGAGCATGACAATGCCGGCCTGAAGTCCGCCACGCTGCACGCGCTCGCCGCCGCCACCGAACTGGGTGGCGAGGTGGTGATGCTAGTCGTCGGGCACAACGCCGATGCCGCCGCCGCCGCCGCCGCCAAGCTGCCGGGTGTCGCCAAGGTGATCCAGGCCGACGCGCCGGAGTTCGCCCACGAGCTGGCGGAGAACGTGGCGCCGCTGCTGGCCGGGCTGGCCAAGGGCCACAGCCACGTGCTGGCCGCCGCCACCACCTACGGCAAGAACCTGCTGCCGCGCACCGCGGCGCTGCTCGACGTGCAGCAGATCAGCGACATCATCGCCATCGAGGGGCCGGACACCTTCGTCCGCCCGATCTATGCCGGCAACGCGCTGGCGACGGTGAAGTCGTCCGACGCGATCAAGCTGATCACCGTGCGCACCACCGCCTTCGAGGCGGGCCCGGCCGAGGGTGGCAACGCGCCGATCGAGAAGATCGGTGGCCAGGGCGACAGCGGCCTGTCGCGCTTCGTCGGCCAGGAGCTGACCAAGACCGAGCGGCCGGAACTGACCAGCGCGCGCATCGTCATCTCCGGTGGCCGCGGCATGCAGAACGCCGACAACTTCAAGCTGCTGGAACGGGTCGCCGACCTGCTGGGCGCCGCCGTCGGCGCCAGCCGCGCGGCGGTCGACAGCGGCTACGCGCCGAACGACTACCAGGTCGGCCAGACCGGCAAGGTGGTGGCCCCCGACCTCTACATCGCGGTCGGCATCTCCGGTGCCATCCAGCACCTGGCCGGCATGAAGGACAGCAAGGTCATCGTCGCCATCAACAAGGACGAGGAGGCGCCGATCTTCCAGGTCGCCGACTACGGCCTGGTGGCCGATCTTTTCCAGGCGATACCGGAACTCGAAAAGGCGCTCGGCTGATGGCCAACGCCTATCCCGGCCGCCCGCAATCGGGTTCGGTCATGAGCGCGGAGAAGACCTCGATGACGGGGCCTGGCGCGGCCGTGCAGATCCGCAAAGTCGGCGTCATCGGCGCCGGACAGATGGGCGGCGGCATCGCCCACGTCTGCGCCCTGGCCGGGCTCGACGTGGTGCTGTCTGACCTCAGCCCCGATGCGCTGAAGGCGGCGCTCAAGACTATCGGCCGCAACATGGATCGCCAGGTTTCGCGCGGCAAGATCGCTGAGGCCGACAAGGCCGCCGCGCTCGATCGCATCAAGACCGTCAGCGACCTGAAGTCCTTCACCGACAGCAACATCGTCATCGAAGCGGCGACCGAGGACGAGGGCACCAAGCGCGAGATCTTCAAGGCACTCTGCCCGCTGCTCGGGCCGGAGACCTATATCGCCACCAACACCTCCTCGATCTCCATCACGCGGCTGGCCTCGACCACCGACCGGCCGGGCCGCTTCATGGGCATGCACTTCATGAACCCGGTGCCGGTGATGCAGCTGGTCGAGCTGATCCGCGGCATTGCCACCGACGAGACCACCGTGCAGGCGGTGCGCGAATTGACGGTGACGCTGGGCAAGCAGCCGGTTTCGGCCGAGGACTTCCCGGCCTTCATCGTCAACCGCATCCTGCTGCCGATGATCAACGAGGCGGTCTACACGCTCTACGAGGGTGTCGGCTCGGTGGAATCCATCGACACCGCGATGAAGCTCGGCGCCAACCACCCGATGGGCCCGCTGGAGCTGGCCGACTTCATCGGCCTGGATACCTGCCTGGCCATCATGCAGGTGCTCTACGACGGCCTGGCCGACAGCAAGTACCGGCCCTGCCCGCTGCTGGTGAAGTACGTCGAAGCCGGCTGGATCGGCCGCAAGTCCGGCCGCGGCTTCTACGACTACGCCGGCGACACGCCGGTCCCGACCCGCTAGTTCGAGTCAACCCTCTCCTCTACTCCCTCTCCCGCATAGCGGGGGAGGGTCGGGGAGGGGGTCTGGACGACCCGCGCTCCGCACCAACCACCCCCTCCCTAACTCTCCCCCACGTCGTGGGAGAGGGGACTCAAGAGAAGATCGGCCCGCAGCAGCGCCGGCTCCTCCGGCATGTGGCTCAGCGTGAAGCCCAGATCGCTGGCCAGGCGGCGCATGCCCAGGTTGTCGTGCAGCATCAGCGCCATGACACGCTCGATGCCCTGGGCGCGGGCCCAGGCCAGCGCCTTCAGCGCCAGCAGGCGGCCGAGGCCGCGGCGCTTCCAGCCCGGCAGCAGCACCAGGGCGATCTCCGCCGTGCTGGCCGTGCTGCGGCTCAGGCGCGCGATGCCCAGGCCGCGGCGGCGCGGATTGCCGTCGTCACTCAGCGCCAGGAAGGCGATTTCACTGTCGTAGTCGACCGTCGCCAGGCGCCGCGCCACCTCATCGGTCAGGCGGGCGAGACCGCCGAGGAAGCGGAAGTGCACGTCCTCGTCGGTCAGGCGCCGGAAGCCCCATTGCAGCAGGCGCCAGTCGGCCGGGCGGATCGGGCGGATGAAGACCGGCGTGCCGTCGGCCAGCAGCGCATGCTCCTCCAGGTCCGCCGGGTAAGGCGCCGGAGGCTGCGCCACCGCTACCCCGCCAGTGCCTGGCGATAGGCGGCCTCGGCCGCGGCGCCGAAGACCGTGAAGATCACCCGCGCCGGCCGGCTACCGGGCCAGGCGCGCACGCTGTCGACCGCGACCTTGGCCGCCGCCTCGGGCGGATAGCCGTAGATGCCGGTGGAGATCGCCGGGAAGGCGAGGGAGTCCAGGCCGTTCTCCGCCGCCAGTTCAAGCGAGCGCTGGTAGGCCCCGGCCAGCAAGGCAGGCTCGGCCGCCGCGCCACCGCGCCAGACCGGACCGACGGCATGGATGACGAAGCGCGCCGGCAGCTTGAAGCCCGGCGTGATGACGGCGCTGCCGGTCGGGCAGGGGCCCAGCGCGGCGCAGGCGCTGGCCAGTTCCGGCCCGGCCTTGCGGTGGATCGCGCCGCACACCCCGCCGCCGGGCAAAAGCTGCTCGTTGGCGGCGTTGACGATGGCGTCGACAGCCAGCGCGGTGATGTCGCCGGGATGCAGCTCGATGCTGCTCATGGCGTCTCCTCCGCCGGCATCCTGCGCCGGATCGCCATCAGCAGCAGGATCAGCAGCACCGCCGGGATGCCGGCGATGGCGGTGTAGAGGAAGAAGGTCACGTAGCCGTAGTCGGCCACCACGACGCCGGAAAAGCCGGCCAGGAAACGTCCTGGCAAGGCATAGAAGGAGCTGAACAGGGCGTACTGCGTCGCCGTGTAGTGGCTCGAGGTCAGGCTCGACATGTAAGCGATCAGCGCGGTGCCGGCCAGGCCGGAGGCGGCGTTGTCGATCGAGATGGTGATGGCCAGCACCCAGACGTCGGGCTGGCCGTGCGCCGCCAGCCAGGCGAAGCCCAGGTTGGAGGCCGGGCCGACGATGGCGCCGATCAACAGGGCGCGCAGCACGCCCAGGCGCGCCACCAGCACGCCGCCGACGGCGACACCGACCAGCGACATGATCAGGCCATAGACCTTGGTGACGTTGGCGATCTGCGGCTTCTCGAACCCCAGGTCGACGTAGAGCTTGCCGGCCATGGGGCCGATGATGAAGTCGGACAGGCGGTGCAGCGCGATGATCGCCAGGATCAGCGCCGCCATCCAGGCATGGCGCTTGAAGAAGTCGACGAAGGGCCCGATGACGGCGTCGAGCAGGCTTTGTCCCGGCTCGTTCAGCAGGCTCTTCGGGCGCACATGCGTCGCCGGCTCGCGGATCACCAGCACGGTGATGAACCCGACCGCCATGGCGGCGGCCATCAGCAGGTAGGCCTCGCGCCACGACAGGTATTCCGCCAGGTAGAGCGCACCGGCGCCCGACACCAGGATGGCCAGGCGGTAGCCCAGCTGATAGGCGCCGGCCAGCGCGCCCTGCAGCTCCTGCGGCGCGCTTTCGATGCGATAGGCGTCGAGCGCGATGTCCTGCGTCGCCGAGGCGAAGGCCACCAGCACGGCGGCACCGGCGATCCAGCCCAGGCTGTTGGCCGGGTCGCCGTAGGCCATGGCGACCAGCCCGGCGGCGACGCCGCACTGCGCCAGCAGCATCCAGGAGCGCCGCCGGCCCAGCCAGCGGGTCAGGCCGGGGATGGGAAAGCGATCCACCACCGGCGCCCAGACGAACTTGAAGGAATAGGCGAAGCCGACCCAGGCGAAGAAGCCCAGCGTCTTGGCGTCCAGCCCGCCCTCCGCCAGCCAGATGGTCAGCGTGCCGCCGATCAGCAGGAAGGGCAGCCCGGCGGCGAAGCCGAGGAACAGCATCGGCCGTGTCTCGGGCCGCAGGTAGATCTTCAGGCTGGCAAGCCAGCCGGGCTTCTTCGCGGCGGGGGTGGCGTCGGCGGTCATGGCTGAGGACGGTGCGGCAAGCCCGCCGCGCCTGGCAAGGGACTCTACCCGCACCCGCAGAATCGCCAATGCCTTAGTTATCGTTGGGACATACTTCGAATCACTAGGCAGAGCTCTTGTACATTTTCACCATTTCACTGGCTTGTGCAGAAAATTCCATTCTTGCCTCTTGCCATCTTGTTTCAGCAGCCCGCTGCGTCTTCTGAAACTCCCGCTCCGCTTCACGCAACTTAGCGGATACTCCTTTTTGTTGGTCGAGGTTCACTAGCAAATCAACAAGAATCTGGCCCACCTCCTCTGGCTGCAGTTCAATTAAGCCTGTTGCCCCTGTGTAAAGGCGCTCGATCTGTATTGAACCCGCCCCAGCTCTTAAGTAGTCAGCGAGATAGTAAGGGTCAACTTTAGCTTGATCTACCCGGATCACTGTCACATGACCATCGGCAATGGCGGGCCTTTCTGAGTTATAGACACATGCTTTCCCTAACGTGCCAATTCCGGTGGAGGCTAGCAACACGTCTCCAAAGCGCAGATGGTATGGCGCCATATCTTCAAATACCGCCTTTTCGATAAAGTCTCCGTCAACTAGAAGTTCTCCAAATTTGGTGATGTTACTGCCCGCCTTTACAACGAGTGCATATCCTTCTTTTTCATCCACATATGACTCAGCAGGCGGGCTCTTTCCTCGGCGGGTTTTGATCGTGTTGAGAATCTTGACGGGCGTTGCACCCGAAGATTGTAGATTATTGATCGTCTCGATCGTACTAGGTTCCCAAAATTTCAAATCTAAACGGAAGGCTTCCCCTTCTTTGAAGGCGATAGAATTAACATCGAAAGCCCGCCACCCAGTAGAATTCCGCGGCGATCCGGCTCCGACACTCATCGCATCTATTTCAATAGTGGCGAGAATCGCGTCAAAATTAAACCCTCGCACAGACTCCCCAGAACCATGATAGCCGAGAGACAAAATATCTATGAAGGTAACAGGGTAGCTGTCTTCCAAATCCAAGTCGTCATGTTCTCGCCGCTGTAGGAGTAGAATGCTCGACCGAACGTTAATTTTGTTCGGTTTAAATGTCTCCTCTGGCAATCTGACAACTGCGCGAATTTTTGTCTTCTGGAAGATTAGTTTGCGCAGATCCCGTGTAGATGCAGTATTCAACAGACCATCATCAATTACAGTACAGATATCGCCTCCCGGTACAGTGCACGCCATCATCTTCTGCAAAAATAAAGGCTGCGTGGTAGTGGCTCGCAAATCAAATTGGCCCCAATCGCTCGAAATAAAAGCGTCACTCTCCGAGGCACCGAACGGCGGATTGGTCATGATTATATCGCAGTCAGGATTGTCGGCGCGCCAAATGACTGCCTTGGAAGACAGGCTATTTTCAGCCTGTATGTTAGTCTGACCATCGCCTGCGATAATCATATTCATCTTAGCCGCACATGCTACGCCTTCATTCGCGTCTGCGCCAAAGAAGGTGTGTGTCATCAGTCGGCTAGCTATCTCGTCGTGCGCCTTCCTCGTTAATTGCTTACCCCACAAATCTCTTGACGCTTGCCTCAATCCTTCCTGCATTAGATAGACAAGAAACCCGCCCGTACCGCACGCTGGATCCAGTACCTTCGTAGGCGAACCGCTTCGTACAGAGTTGTAGATTTTGTGCCGGCCAATGAGGACGCTCATAAGCCGTACGACAGGGCGTGGAGTAAAGTATTGTCCAAGTTTTTTCCCCTTCAAAGTAGCTCGAACGAAGTACTCGAAGGCTGCCCCTTTCGAATCTAGACTGCTATCATAGAAAGATACTCCAGACAGTTGCTGAACGATATAGCGAAAAGTGCGTGGGTTCTTTAAATGAATCGGTACTTCCAAAACTTTCCCGTATGGAGTATTTTCTCTGATCAAACTTATCATACTTTTAATCGCATCTTGTATCTGATCAGCCTCTGATTCAGGGCGCGCAGACAATTCATGAAATCGATAAGAGTATGGGAGCATGAAGTCGGATGAATCTTCCTTCTCTTCGAGCAATTTGAGAAACAGCAGCTTTGAAAAATCACCAAATGCGTGCTCTTCGCTTTTTTCAATTTTCCGGATTACATTGTGGCAACGTGAGAATAGAGCATTTATCTGCTTAAGCGGCAAACCTGGCCTGAAAGGGAGGCTTCTATCTTCTCCTAGTGGTACATTAACCGCCTCAGGATAAGATTTTAGAGACCTGATCACCAGTTTTAGCTGATCTTTTGTCGGCACCTTGCCGGCAAGCTTACCGTCCCATTTGATAGGCTTGCTATTAACTACATTGAAGCAGCGAATGTCGTGACCATTTGTAACAACAACGAAGGGTACTCCTTGAGCTTTGCCGTAGCTCACTGCTTGCTTCATGTCTGCGGCATTGAGTGTCCGTGTTGAACGTTTTGCCTCAATTAAAAATATAGGCTTCGCTTTTCCGCAAGTTACCAGAAGATCTATGTAGCCTTTTGTGTAGCGGTCTGGATGCTTGGTCGCAGCCTCAAAATCTATATCAATATCAATGTCATACCCGCGACGGCGAAGGTAGGGCAGAATACGCTTTACTACCGTATCGGTTTCAGAGTGCAACTTCATGTGAGCCCCCTACCATCCTTTTATCTAAGGTTCTTATTCTGTTGTTTAGTCCGCTTACGTATGAATGAGAATCCAGAAGCGTCCCCCTTTTCAAGTCTCACGTGGCCGGCCGCAAGCGATGCTAGTCCGGGATGGGCTAGCTCGCCAATTCCGGCCGCATCTCGTAGAGCTTCAGCGCCTCGGGGTTGGCCAGGGCCTCCTGATTCTTGATCGGGCGGCCGTGCACCACGTCGCGCACCGCCAGCTCGACGATCTTGCCGGACTTGGTGCGCGGGATGTCGGCGACGGCGAGGATCTTCGCCGGCACGTGGCGTGGCGTGCAGCCCTGGCGGATGGTGTCGCGGATCTTCTTCTCCAACGCGGCGTCCAGCGTGGCGCCGGCGGCGAGGCGCACGAAGAGCACGACGCGCACGTCGTCCTGCCAGTCCTGGCCGATGACGATGGCCTCGGCGATCTCCGGCAGGCGCTCGACCTGGCGGTAGATCTCCGCCGTGCCGATGCGCACGCCGCCGGGGTTCAGCACCGCGTCGGAGCGGCCATAGACCACGATGCCGCCATGCTCGGTCAGCTCGATGAAGTCGCCGTGATGCCAGATGTTGGGATAGCGCGCGAAGTAGGCATTGAAGTAGCGCTCGCCGGTCGGATCGGCCCAGAAGTAGAGCGGCATGGTGGGGAAGGGCTTCATACAGGCTAGCTCGCCCTTCTGCCCGACCACCGGCTTGCCGCTGTCGTCCAGCACCGCCACCGCCATGCCGAGGTGGCGCTTCTGGATCTCGCCGCGCCACACCGGGCCGATCGGGTTGCCACCCATGAAGCAGCCGACGATGTCGGTGCCGCCGGAGATCGAGGAGAGGCAGACGTCGTCCTTGATGCCGCGATAAACGTAGTCGAAGCCCTCGGGCACCAGCGGCGAGCCCGTCGAGGCGATGGTGCGGATGGTCTTCAGGCTGTGCGTCGCCTTGGGCTCCAGCCCCGATTTGCCCAGCGCGTCGATGTACTTGGCCGAGGTGCCGAACAGCGTGCAGCCCTCGGCATCGGCGAAGTCCCACAGGATACGGCCGTCGGGATGGAAGGGCGAGCCGTCATAGAGCAGCAGCGTGGCGCCGGAGCCGAGGCCGGAGACCAGCCAGTTCCACATCATCCAGCCGCAGGTGGTGAAGTAGAAGATACGGTCGCCCGGCTTCACGTCGCACTGCAGCTGATGCTCCTTCAGGTGCAGCAGCAGCACGCCGCCGGTGCCGTGCACGATGCACTTGGGCTTCCCCGTCGTGCCGCTGGAAAACATGATGTAGAGCGGGCTGTTGAAGGGCACACGGTGGAAGCTGGGCGCCTTGGCGGCAAAGGGTCCGATGAAATCCGCCAGGGTCACGCCGGTTGCCAGGCCGGCCGGTGGCGCGCCCTCGCCGATCAGCGGCACGGTGACGACCTTGGTCACTGTCGGCAGCCCGGCCATGAACTCCGCCACGCGCGGACGCACGTCGAGCGTCTTGCCGGCGTAGAAGTAGCCATCCGGGCAGAACAGCACCTTGGGGTCGATCTGGCCGAAGCGGTCGAGCACACCGGCGACGCCGAAGTCGGGAGAGCAGGAGGACCAGACGGCGCCCAGCGAGGCGGTGGCCAGCATGGCGGCCACGGTCTCCGGCATGTTGGGCATGAAGCCGGCGACGCGGTCGCCCTCGCCCACGCCCTCGGCCGCCAGCGCCTGCTGCAGGCGCGACACCAGGTCGCGCAGCTGGCCCCAGGTCATGCGCCGCTTCACCTTGTCCTCGGCCCAGAAGACCATGGCGTCGGCGGTGTCCGGCTGGCCACCGGCGCCCCGCGGCCGCAGCAGGTTCTCGGCGAAGTTCACCTTGGCTTCGGGAAAGAACCTGGCGCCGGGCATCTTGTCGCCGTCGACCAGCGCCGGCCCCTGGCGCTCGCCGATCACGCCGGTGAAATCCCACACCAGCTCCCAGAAGGCCGGCAGATCGCTGATCGACCAGTCGAAGCCCGCGTCGTAGTCGCCGAGCGCCAGACCGTGGCGCCGGTTGGCCTCGGCCATGAAGGCGGTCAGCCGCGCCTGGTCGATGCGGTCGGCGGAGGGCTGCCAGAGCGGGCCAGTCATGGGCGAGGGATCTCCTGAAAATCCTGTGGCGGCGGAGTATGGCGAAGCCGCCGGGCGCGATAAAGTGCCGGTCGCATGGCAGCCTTGCGGGGCCGCCTGCTGGCCCGTCCGCAACAGCCTGCATAGTGTCCGCCTGATGGCATGGTTCTCCTCTGTCCGCCGCGGCCTCGCCGGCCGTTTCGAGCGCTTGTCGCCGGTGGTGCAGGGCGCGCTCTACATGACCTTGGCGTCGCTGTTCTTCGCGCTGATGAACACCTGTGTGCGCTATGCCGCCGCCGATGGGCTGCACGCCACGCAGATCGCCTTCTTCCGTAATCTCTTCGCCCTGATGTTCATGCTGCCTTGGGTGCTGCGCACCGGCCTGGTCGCAGTGCGCACGCGGCGCTTCCGCGCGCATTTCTGGCGCGGCGTGGTCGGGTTGGGCGCGATGAACCTCTGGTTCCTGGCGGTCGCGGTGCTGCCGTTGGCGCAGGCGGTGGCGCTCAACTTCACCTTCCCGCTGTTCGGCACCATCCTGGCCGCCCTGGTGCTGAAGGAAGACGTGCGGCTGCGGCGCTGGAGCGCCACCTTGGTGGGCTTTCTTGGCGTCCTGGTGGTGCTGCAGCCTTGGGACGGGGGCATCGCCTGGGCCTCGCTGATCCCGGTGGCGGCGGCCGCCTTCATGGCCACCTCCTCGATCATGGTGAAGTCGCTGTCGAGCACCGAGGCACCGGGCACCATGGTGTTCTATATGAACCTGATCATGACGCCGCTGTCGCTGATTCCGGCGGCCTTCTACTGGCACTGGCCGGAGCTGCGGACCTGGGGCATCGTCGTGGTGCTGGGCTTCTTCGCCGCCGTCTCGCACATCATGCTGACACGCGCCTATGTGCGGGCCGACGCCTCGGCGATCCAGCCCTTCGACTACCTGCGGCTGCCCTTCATCGCCGCCATCGGCTACTTCCTGTTCGGCGAGGTGCCGGACCACTGGCTCTGGCTCGGCGCCGCGATCATCGCCGCCTCGACCTTCTACATCGCGCGGCGCGAGGCGCAGGTGGCGCGTGCCCACCGCAAGGCGACGCGCAGCGTGATCCGGCCCGAGGATACGCCGTGAGGGGGCGGCCAAGGTGAATCGCCGCTTCGCCGCGCTGGCCGCCAACGAACAGGGCGCGCTGCTGATCGTCGTCTCGGCGCTCGGCTTCACCGTCAACTCGACCCTGGCCAAGCTGCTGGCCAACGGCGGCATGGACCCCTTCCAGATCGCCCTGGCGCGGGCCTTCTTCGCCTTCGGCGCGCTGCTGCCCTTCCTGCTGCGCGGTGGCATCAAGCGCTTCCACACCAAGCACCCCTGGGTGCACTTCGGCCGTGCCCTGGCGGGCTCCACTGCGATGTTCCTGGGGATCTACGCCATCGCCCACCTGCCGTTGGCGACGGTGACGGCGCTGGGCTTCACCACGCCGCTCTTCACCGTGGTGCTGGCCGCCCTGGTGCTGAAGGAGCGCGTGCGCTGGCGACGCTGGAGCGCCACGCTGGTCGGCTTCGGCGGCGTGCTGGTCATGGTGCGCCCGGGGGCCGAGACCTTCGATCCCAACGCCCTGGCCTCGCTCGCCGCCGCGCTGCTGGTGGCCTGGGCGGTGACCCTGGTGAAGCGCTTCCCGCCGGGCGAAAGCCAGGCCGTCATGCTGTTCTATTTCTGCGTCACCTCGCTGCTGGTCGCCATCGTCCCAGCGATTGCAGTGTGGCGCCAGCCGACCCCGTTAGAATGGGTCATGCTGGCCGCCGTGGGGCTGGTCGGCGTGGCCGCCCAGGCGCTTTTCATCAAGGCCTACCGCACCGGGGAATCCAGCTTCATCGCGCCCTTCGACTACAGCAAGCTGATCTTCGCCGGGATCATCGGCTACCTGCTGTTCGCCGAGGTGCCAGACGGCTGGACCCTGGCCGGCGCCACGGTGATCGTCGCCTCCACGCTCTACATCGCCCGGCGCGAGGGGCGCATCGCGCGCCAGGCCCTGGCGGCGGCCCGGGCAACCCCGCCTGCGCTGGATCAAGGCACCCCGCCGACGGATGCTTAGCAATGCCTCGCAGCCCCTGGCGCCTCTGTGCTAGGGGAGGGGGAGAAACATGCTCGACACCGGCGCCGCCTGGCTTGACGATTTCTGGTACGTGGCCTTTCCCGGCCGCGCGCTGAAGGCCGGCCATACCCTGGCCAAGACGCTGTTCGGCGAACCGCTGCTGTTCGGCCGCACCAGCGAAGGCAAGGTCTTCGCGCTGCGCGACATCTGCCCGCACCGCGGCATTCCCCTGCACCATGGCCGCTTCGATGGGCGCGAGGTCACCTGCCGCTACCACGGCTGGCGCTTCGGGCCGGACGGACGTTGCAGCGCCATCCCCTCGCTGGTACCGGGCCAGGACTTCGACTGCGGCCGCATCAAGGTGCAGAGCTATCAGGTCGCCGAATCGCAGGGCCTGGTGTGGATCTACCGCGCCGGCAAGACGCCGGTCGAGGCACCGCCGCCGCCGCAGATGCCAGGCTTCCCGGCCGAGGCGCGGCCGGCCTTCACCCTGCTGAGGTCATTTCCCTGCAACGCCGACCACGCCATCTATGGTCTGATGGACCCGACCCACGCCGCCTTCGTGCATACCTCCTGGTGGTGGAAGAAGAACGCCAGCAAGCTGCGGCAGAAGACCAAGGAGTTCGAGCCGGCACCGCTGGGCTGGCGCATGAAGCGCCACCGCCTGCCGCCGGAGAACCGCATCTATCGCCCCTTCGGCCGCGTGGTGACGACCGAGATCAGCTACCAGTTGCCCGGCCTGCGCATCGAGCAGGTGCGGAGCGAGCGCCACTGCCTGGTCGGGCTGACCGCCATCACGCCGCTGACGACGCAGGAAAGCGAGGTGCACCAGGTCTTCTGGTGGACCCCGCCCTGGATGACCCTGGCCCAGCCGGTCCTGAAGCATCTGGCCGGGGTCTTCCTGGACCAGGACCGCGAGGTGGTGGTGCTGCAGCAGGAGGGGCTGAAGCACAATCCGGCGCTGCTGCTGGTCGACGATGCCGACACCCAGGCGAAGTGGTACTTCCGGGTGAAGCGCGAATGGCTGCGCGCCGCCGAGGAGGGCCGTGCCTTCGAGAACCCGCTGCGTGCCAAGACGCTGACCTGGCGCAGCTAGCGACGAGAGCAGAAGGGGACGAACTGATGGACGTGAAGGGTCTGGCCGCGGTGGTTACCGGCGGCGCATCGGGTCTGGGGGCGGCGACCGCCAAGCGCCTGGCCGGCGCCGGCGCCAAGGTGACGGTGCTCGACATGAAGGCCGAGGCCGCCACGGCCATGGGCCGGGAGCTCGGCGGCCTGGGCTTGGCCTGCGACGTGGCCGACGCCGCCGCAGCCGAGGCCGCGATGGCTGCGGCGCAGGCGGCGCATGGCCCCTGCCGCGTGCTGGTGAACTGCGCCGGTATCGCCCCGGCCAAGCGCGTGGTCGGCCGCGACGGCGCCATGGCGCTGCAGGACTTCGAGAGCGTGATCCGGGTCAACCTGATCGGCTCCTTCAACCTGCTGCGCCTGGCGGCGGCGCAGATGGCGGCGGCGCCGGCCCTGAACGCCGACAACGAGCGCGGCCTCATCGTCTCCACCGCCTCGGTCGCCGCCTTCGAGGGGCAGATCGGCCAGGCCGCCTACAGCGCGTCCAAGGCCGGCATCGTCGGCATGATGCTGCCGATCGCCCGCGAGCTGGCGAAGAGCGGCATCCGCGTGCTGACCATCGCCCCCGGCCTGATCGGCACGCCGCTGCTGCTGAACATGCCGCAGGAGGTCCAGGACAACCTGGCCGGACAGGTGCCCTTCCCCAAGCGCTTCGGCACGCCCGACGAGTTCGCCCGCCTGGTCCTGCACCTCTGCGACAACGCCATGCTGAACGCCGAGACCATCCGGCTGGATGGCGCCATGCGGATGCAGTGAAGGGTCGCCGCCACACGCCGCATCGCCGTCACCCTCGGGCTTGACCCACTGGTGTCCGGTTAAGCAGCAGGCGCGCGCCGACGCCGACCAAGCTTGGCCTGGGTCTGCTTCGATTTGCCGCCAACGGGCGCTTGCTTGGCAATTCCTCTCGCTGTCACCCCGGCCGAAGAGCCGGGGCCCATGTAGCTCCCTTCGCCGGCGGTGGGATTCCCAGTGTCTGCACGAACACGTGGAGGGATCCCGGCTCGCGCTTCGCTTGGCCGGGATGACGATCAGGGCTGAACCGGACACCAGCGGGCTTGTCCCGAGGGTCCAGATTTTCTGTCCGCCATCCGGCGCGGAAATCTGGATGCCCGGGTCACGCCCGGGCATGACGCACCGGGGACGACAGCGAAGCGGCCTTAGAGCTTGCAGAGCGCCTTGAGGTATTCCCCGGCTGCCTCGCCCGCCGGCCTGGGTTCACCCGCCAGGCTGCCGGCGAAGTAGAGGCTCTTGGTCGCGCTGACCACCTTGCTGCGCAGCTCCTCGCCGCCGCCGGCGCAGACCGCCGTGTCCTCCGGCTTGTCCGAAGTGACCTTGTTGACGATCTTCTGCGCGTCGGCGCCAAGGGCCTGGAAGGCCGCCGCGTCCGCGTGGGCCAGGCCAGCTGTCGCGGCCAGCAGCACCAGGGCAACGCCAAGCCGGATCATGGGCCTCTCCCGTTGACTACCACTGTACGCCAGGATCCAGGATCGGCTCGCCCGTCGTCAAGCGGGGTGGGCGGTCGCCCGGCGCACGGCAGCGCAGGCCAGGCCTTTGTATTGCCCCCTCCGCCGGCCGCCGCTAGTCTCGCCCCATGATCCTGCGGCCGACCCTGTCCGACCTGGCCTTGCGGGCGCCGCGTTCCGGCGCCCTGCGTCTCGCGCGACTTAGCGACGGCCGTCGGCGCTGAACCCAAGCGGCCGCCGGTGGCCGCGGGTTCCCGTCGCTTGACCACCCTGTCCGACAACGGCCGCCCCCAGGCTTCCAACCGGGGCCGCCCCTCGCAGCGAGAAGCTCCATGAACGTCGATCCCTCGAAGAAGTACCGCCCCTTCCAGCCTATCAAGCTGCCCGACCGCCGCTGGCCCGGCGCCGTCATCACCAAGCCACCGGTCTGGTGCTCGGTCGACCTGCGCGACGGCAACCAGGCCCTGGTCGACCCCATGGGGCACGAGCGCAAGTCGCTGTTCTTCGACACGCTGCTGGCGATGGGCTTCAAGGAGATCGAGGTCGGCTTTCCGGCTGCCTCGGAAACCGACTTCGCCTTCGTGCGCCACCTGGTGGACGCCAAGCGCATTCCCGGCGACGTCACCATCCAGGTGTTGACGCAGTCGCGCGAGGAGCTGATCCGCCGCAGCTTCGAATCTGTACGCGGCGCGCGGCGCGCCATCATGCACCTCTACAACTCGACCTCGACGCTGCAGCGCCGCGTGGTCTTCGGCCTGGACCGCGCCGGCATCGTCGAGATCGCGGTCAAGGGCGCCCAGCTGATCAAGCAGCTGGCCGAGGAGATGCGGGACGAGACCGAGGTGCTCTTCCAGTACTCGCCGGAGAGCTTCACCGGCACCGAGCTGGAGTTCGCCAAGGAGATCTGCGAGGCGGTAATGGAGGTCTGGCAGCCGACGCCGGAGAAGCCGGTGATCCTGAACCTGCCGGCGACGGTGGAGATGGCGACACCCAACATCTACGCCGACCAGATCGAGTGGTTCAGCCGCAACATCCGCGACCGCGAGGCGGTGGTGCTATCGGTGCATCCGCACAACGACCGCGGCACCGGCGTGGCGGCGGCCGAGCTGGCGATCATGGCCGGCGCCGACCGGGTCGAAGGCACGCTGTTCGGCAATGGCGAGCGCACCGGCAACGTCGACATCGTCAACATCGCGCTCAACATGTTCACCCAGGGCATCGACCCGGGGCTGCGGATCGACGACATCGACGCCCTGGTGAAGGTGGTGGAGCACTGCAACCAGCTGCCGGTGCACCCGCGCCATCCCTACGCCGGCGAGCTGGTCTATACCGCCTTCTCCGGCTCCCATCAGGACGCCATCAACAAGGGCCTGAAGGCCATGGCGCAGAGCAACAGCGGCGAGTGGGAGGTGCCCTACCTGCCGATCGACCCGGGCGACGTGGGCCGCAGCTACGACGCGGTGATCCGCATCAACAGCCAGTCGGGCAAGGGCGGCGTGGCCTATATCCTGCAGAAGGATTATGGCGTGCAGCTGCCGCGCAAGCTGCAGGTGGAGTTCAGCAAGACGGTGCAGGCGCTGGCCGACAGCGGCGGGCGCGAGCTGTCGTCGCAGCAGCTCTGGCAGGCCTTCAACGACGAGTACCTGGAACGGCCGGCGGCGAGCTTGGCGCTGGTCGACTACCGCACCATCCCCGACGTCACGCGGCCGGGCGAGCGGGTGCTGACCGCGACGCTGCTGCGCGACGGTGTCGAGACGGTGATCGAGGGCAGCGGCAACGGCCCGATCGACGCCTTCGTCGAGGCGCTGAACCTCGCCTTCGGCCTCGACATCGAGGTCGCTGACTACTCGGAGCATGCGCTGGGCACCGGCGCCGACGCCGCGGCCGTGGCCTATGTCGAGCTGAAGTCGCCAAAGGGCAACCTGTTCGGCGTCGGCCAGCACAAGTCCATCGTCATGGCCTCGCTGCGCGCCGTACTCAGCGGCGCCAACCGGGTGCTGGGGTAACAAGCCTTCGTTCTGCCCACGCGCAGCGCGGCACTCCGCGCACTTGAGGGAGATTTGCGCGAAAGCCTTGCCAACCTGTCATCCCGGCCGCAGCGCAGCGGAGAGCCGGGACCCAGGGGACCAGGCACGCTATATCGAGCCCAGTCCCCTGGGTCCCGGCTCAGCGTCGCTGCGCTCCTTGGCTGGGATGACGACCGCTATCGATTGCGTTGGACGGGCAATCCGGGCCCCGGCGAGCGGCCGCTGCCTACTCCCGGAAGTTCACATACTGCAGCGGCTGCTCGACCTCGGTCTTGCGCAGCAGGGCGATGGCGGTCTGCAGGTCGTCACGGTTCTTGCCGGTGATGCGCAGCTCGTCGCCCTGGATCTGCGCCTGCACCTTCAGCTTGGAATCCTTGATCGCCTTGACCAGCGTCTTCGCCAGCTCCTGGGTGATGCCCTGCTTGATGGTCACCAGCTGGCGCACGGCGCTGCCGCTGGCCTTCTGCGGATCGGCGTAGTCCAGCGCTGAGACCTCGACCTTGCGGCGGGCCAGGTGCTGCTGCAGCAGCTCGTGCATCTGCTTCAGCTTCAGATTGTCGTCGGCCAGGATGGTCATCACGCCATCCTTCAGCTCGATCGAGCAGCTCGAGCCCTTGAAGTCGAACCGCTGGCCGATCTCGCGCTTCATGCTGGCCAGGGCGTTCTCGACCTCGGGCATGTTGACCTTGGACACCACGTCGAACGAAGGCATCGCAGCACCTCCCTGCTTAGATCACTGCCGGGCAGCGATGGCGTCGGCCTGGGCCACCAGGCGGCGCGCGCTCTCCACGTGCAGGTTCTCGATCAGCTTGCCGTCCAACAGTACCACGCCCTTGCCTTCGGCCAGGGCGGCGGCGTGCGCGGCGATGATCTTCTGCGCCTGCGCCACCTCGGCGGCCGAGGGGGCGAAGATCTCGTTCGCCACCGGCACGGTCTTCGGATGGATCAGTGTCTTGCCGTCGAAGCCCAGCTCTTTGCCCTGCTGGCAGACCTGGCGAAAGCCCTCGTCGTCGGCCAAGTCCAGGTGCACGCCGTCCAGCGCCGCCAGCCCATAGGCGCGGGCCGCCAACAGGCACAGCGAGAGGCTGGTCAGCACCGGCAGGCGCAAAGCGGTGTGCGCCGCCTGCAGGTCCTTCACCAGGTCCGATGTACCCATCACCAGGCAGGCCAGGCGCGGGCTGGCGCCGGCGATCTGCTGCGCGTTGAGGATGCCGAGCGGGGTTTCCATCATGCACCAGAGTGCCAGCGACTGCGGCGCGCCGGCCTGGCGCAGGCGGCGCTCGGCCTCCTCCACCATGGCGGCGCTTTCCACCTTGGGCAGCAGCACGGCGTCGGCCCCGGCGGTGGCGACGGCGGTCAGGTCGTCGGCGCCCCAGGGGCTGTCCAGGCCGTTGACCCGGATGACCAGCTCGCGATGGCCATAGCCACCGGTCTTCACCGTCTCGACCACCTGCCGGCGCGCCGCTTCCTTGGCGTCCGGCGCGACGGCGTCCTCGAGGTCCAGGATCAAGGCGTCGGCGCCGATCTCACGCCCCTTGTCCAGCGCGCGCTGGTTGGAGCCGGGCGTGTAGAGCACGGAGCGGCGAGGCCGCGCAGTCTGACTCATTGTCCTGGTTCTTTCGCGTGATTGCCTTCACCTTGGCCGGCGACTATAGAGCCTCGTCCCGTCCAGGCAAGCGACCCACCGCCATGCGTCTCGTATCGATTTCCAGCCGGGTGGCCTGGGGCCATGTCGGCAACTCCTCGCTCGGTTTTCCGCTGCAGCGCCTGGGCTGCGAGGTGGTGGCCGTCGACACCGTGCTGTTCTCCAACCACCTGGGCTACGGCAGCTACGCCGGCCCGGTGGTGCCGGGCAGCGAGGTCACGGCGATCCTTGGCCAGCTTGAGCGGCTGGGCGTGCTGGGCCAGGCCGATGGCCTGCTCTCCGGCTTCCTGGGCGAGGCGCCGACGGCCGAGGCGGTGGCGGCGGCGGTGACCCGGCTGCGGCAGGCGCGGCCCGACTACCCCTATCTGCTGGACCCGGTGCTGGGCGACGACGGGCGGCTCTATGTGCCGGCCAGCCTGGCCACGGCGGTCAGCCGCCACTTGGTGCCGCTGGCCAGCCTGATGACGCCCAATCCCTTCGAACTGGAGACCCTGACCGGCCGCGCCACCGGCGACGAGGCCGCCACCCTGGCGGCGGCGCGCGGCCTGGTACGCGGCGTCACCCGGGCGGTGCTGGTGACCTCGGCGCACGAGGAGAGCGAGCGCGTCGGCCTGCTGTTGGTGACGGCGGAGCGCTCCTGGCGCCTGTGGACCCCGCGCTATCGCTTCTCGGTCACGCCGAACGGCTCTGGCGACCTGCTGGCCGGGCTCTGGCTGCTGGAAAGCCTGCGCCAAGGCGACCTGCTGGCAGCGGCGCGCCTGGCCGTCGCCCGGCTGCTGGCGGTGATCGCCCGCAGCGCCGCGGCGGACAGCCGCGAACTGCTGATGGTGGCGGCGCAGGAGGACTTGGTGCGGGCCACGGCGGAGAGCGTGGCGGTGGAGGCGGTCTAGGGGTCTTGGCCCCGGTGACCGATCGTCCCGCTGACCCTAGAGGGTGACGGTTTCCTTCGCCCGGGTGACTTCGCCCTGGGTCAGGCGGCGCGGCGAGGGGATGCCGATGATGTTGTAGCCGCAGTCGACGTGGTGCACCTCGCCGGTGACGCCGGCGGAGAGATCGGACAGCAGGTAGAGGCCGGCGCGGCCCACCTCGTCCAGCGCCACGGCACGGCGCAGCGGCGCCTGGTCGCGGCTCCAGCCATAGGTGAAGCGGGCATCGGCGATGGCGGAGCCTGCCAGGGTGCGTACCGGCCCGGCCGAGATGCAGTTGACCCGGATGTCGAGCTCGCCCAGGTCGGCGGCCAGGTAGCGCACCGAGCACTCCAGCGCCGCCTTGGCCACGCCCATGACGTTGTAGTTCGGCGTGACTCGCTCGGCGCCCAGGTAGGACAGCGTGATGAAGCTGCCGCCGTTCTTCATCATCGGCACGGCACGCTGTGCCACCGCGGTCAGCGAGTAGCAGGAGATCAGCAGCGATTCGCGGAAGTTGTCGCGCGTGGTGTCGAGGTAGGGACCCTTGAGCTGGTCCTTGTCGGCATAGGCTACCGCGTGGACCACGAAGTCCAGGCTGCCCCAGTCCGCCTGCAGTGTGGCGAAGACGCTGTCCAGCGAGGCCTCATCCATGACGTCGCAGGGCAGCAGGTGGTTGATGCCGATCTGCTGCGCCAGCGGGCGCACGCGCTTCTCGAAGGCCTCGCCCTGAAAGGTGAAGGCCATCTCGGCGCCGGCGGCCTTCAGTGCCTTGGCAATGCCCCAGGCGATGGAGTGGTCGTTCGCCACACCCATTACCAGGCCGCGTTTGCCTGCCATCAGACCGTCCAGACCCTGCACCCTCATCTCCTTCTCATCGCGTCATCCAGCGGCCCGCTGGGCCGCCCGCGCCATTAGCCTTCAAAACGCTTGAAGGCCAGCGAGGCGTTGGTACCGCCGAACCCGAAGGAGTTCGACATCACACAGTTCAGTCTGACGTTATCCTCGCGCGTGCGGACGATCGGCATGTCCGCGCCCTCGGGATCGACCTCGTCGATGTTGGCCGAGGCGGCGACGAAATTGTTCTCCATCATCAGCAGCGAATAGATCGCCTCGTTCACCCCGGCGGCGCCCAGCGCGTGGCCGGTCAACGACTTGGTCGAATTGATCCGCGGCATATCGGCGCCGAAGACTTCCTTTAGCGAGCGCAACTCAACCGCGTCGCCAATCGGCGTCGAGGTGCCGTGGGTGTTGATGTAGTCGACCGGCGTGTTGCCGAGCGACGCCAGCGCCTGGCGCATACAGCGCACCGCGCCCTCGCCCGAGGGCTGCACCATATCCTGGCCGTCCGAGGTGGCACCGTAGCCAAGCAGCTCGGCATAGATCTTGGCGCCGCGCGCCTGGGCGTGCTCCAGCGCCTCCAGCACCACCACGCCGCCACCGCCGGAGATGACGAAGCCGTCGCGCTTGGTGTCGAAGGCGCGGCTCGCCTGGGTCGGGCGGTCGTTGAAGCCGGACGACAGCGCCGGCATGGAATCGAACAGCACCGAGGCGGTCCAGGACAGCTCCTCGCCGCCGCCGCAGAACATCACGTCCTGCTTGCCCAGCAGGATCTGCTCCATGCCGTTGCCAATGCAGTGCGCCGAGGTCGCGCAGGCCGAGGTGATGGTGTAGTTGACGCCCTTGATCTTGAAGGGTGTGGCCAGGGTCGCCGAATTGGTGTTCGACATGACGCGCGGCACCATGAAGGGGCCGACTCGCTTGGGACCCTTGTCCTTGGCGATCTGGTAGGCCGCGGTCAGGTCCTTGGTCGAGGTGCCGCCGGAGCCCATGATCAGGCCGCTGCGCTCGTTCGAGACCTCGCCCGGCTCCAGGCCGGAGTCGGCGATGGCTTCCTGCATGGCGACGTAGTTGTACACCGCGCCATCGCCCATGAAGCGGCGCAGGCGGCGGTCCAGCACCGCGTCGCAGTCCATCTTGATGGTGCCGGCGACATGGCTGCGGAAGCCGATTTCCGCGTATTCGGGCATGAACTCGATACCGGAGCGGCCTTGGCGCAGCGACTCGACGACCTCGGCCTTGTTGTTGCCGATCGACGAGACCACACCCAGGCCGGTCACTACCACACGCCGCATCGCCCGCTCCCTAAGCCTAGGCCGGTTCGGCGGTGAAGAGACCGACCTTCAGGTCCTTCGCTTCGTAAACCGTCTTGCCGTCCACCTGCATGATGCCATCGGCGATGCCGAGGACCAGCCTGGAGCGCCGGACGCGCCGCAGGTTCAAGTGATAGATAATCTTCTTGGCCGTCGGCAACACCTGCCCCATCAATTTTACTTCGCCGACCCCCAGGGCGCGGCCGCGACCGGGGGCGCCAAGCCAGCCCAGGAAGAAGCCGACCAGTTGCCACAGCGCGTCGAGGCCCAGGCAGCCCGGCATCACCGGATCGCCCTCGAAGTGGCACTTGAAGAACCAGCGCTCGGGGTTGACGTCGTACTCGGCCACCACCTCGCCGTTGCCGTGCGCGCCGCCAGTGTCGCTGATATGCGTGATGCGGTCGATCATCAGCATCGGCGGCAAGGGCAGCTGGGCATTGCCCGGACCGAAGAGCTGGCCGCGGGCGCAGCGGATCAGGTCTTCGTAGCTGAAGCTCGCGGCCCGGTCGGTGGATGTCAGGGGCGCGGTAACGGTCTCTGGCTTCAACGGAACACGATGCCTCCCGAGAGCAACGCAGGCAGCCACGAAACGCGCCCATTACTTGCCGGGGGCGCGGTTCGCGTGCCGGATGGGGCTGATTAAAGCACACTCCTCCGGAATGCAAGGGAGCGCGCGGGCGGGGCGATGGCTTCAAGGAATTCCAAGAAATCACCTAAGGCAATAATTCGCCTCTTTATTTTCGCCCAAGGATCGCTATATTGAGAGAATGTCGAACGTCCGCGCCTTTACCAATGTCCTGGATCAGCTGAAGGCCGCCGGCCTGCGGCCGACGCGGCAGCGCCTGGCGCTGGCCAAGCTGCTGTTCGAAGGCGGCGACCGCCATGTGACGGCCGAGCTGCTGCATGCCGAGGCCGAGGCGCACCGCATCCGCGTGTCGCTGGCCACGGTCTACAACACGCTGCACCAGTTCACCACCGCTGGGCTGCTGCGCGAGGTGGTGGTGGAGCCCGGTCGCTCCTACTTCGACACCAACCGCCACGACCATCACCACTTCTACAACGAGACCTCGGGCGAATTGACCGACATCCCCGGTGCCGATGTGGCGCTGTCCCGGCTGCCCAGCGTGCCGCTGGGCCGCCGCGTCACCCGGGTCGATGTGGTGATCCGTCTGGCTGACGAGTAGGCTCTCCCCGGGCCTGCCGGGGCTATTTTCAAACCATTCTAATCTGTTGACCTAGGCGCCAAAGGCGCCTATATTTTTTGCGTGTTCGTACGGCCTGGTTTGAAGGCTGGCGACGCAGCAGCAACCAAGAATGCCGGCGGGCAGCGCTCCTTGTGGGCCATGACCTGCCGCCCACACCGATCAGAGGAGAGGATTTCCCGATGTCGCTGAAGAATTCCAAGACCGAAGGCAACCTCAAGGCCGCCTTCGCCGGCGAGAGCCAGGCCAATCGGCGCTACCTCTACTTCGCGCAGAAGGCCGACGTCGAGGGCTACAACGACGTCGCCGCGGTGTTCCGCTCGACTGCCGAAGGCGAGACCGGCCACGCGCACGGCCACCTGCAGTTCCTGGAGGAGACCGGCGACCCGGCGACGGGCGAGCCGATCGGCTCCACCTCGCTGAATCTCAAGGCGGCCATCGCCGGCGAGACCCACGAGTACACCGACATGTACCCGGGCATGGCGCGCACCGCCCGCGACGAGGGCTTCGACGAGATCGCCGATTGGTTCGAGACCCTGGCCAAGGCCGAGAAGAGCCACGCCGGCCGCTTCGCCAAGGCGCTGGACACGCTGAACCAGTAATTCAGCTCGTCTGCGCGGATGCCGGGGTGGCCAGCGGCCGCCCCGGCGCCGCCTCTTCCACCACGCCAGCCCTGTGCCGACCGCCGGCGGCCCCTGCCAGCCGTGGTCCCGCCCGTGGTCCAACGGAGTTCCGCCATGCGCGAAGGCAGCCTCGAATCGCCGGTCCGTCATCCGCTGGACTGGACCAACCCCGAATTCTTCGACATGACGAAGATCGAGGCCGAGCTGGAGCGTGTCTTCGACCTCTGCCACACCTGCCGCCGCTGCTTCAATCTGTGCGATTCCTTCCCGCGGCTCTTCGACCTGATCGACGAGAGCTCGACTGGCGAGCTCGACGCCGTGCCCAAGGCCGACTACGGCAAAGTGGTCGAGGCCTGCACGCTCTGCGACCTCTGCTTCATGGTCTCCTGTCCCTACGTGCCGCCGCACGAATGGAACATCGACTTCCCGCACCTGATGCTGCGCCACCGCGCCGCCGAGCTGAAGGCCGGCAAGCGCGACTTCTGGACCAAGCAGCTGACCGAGACCGACCGCAACGGCCGCTTGGGCGCCGCCGTCGCCGGGATCGCCAACTGGGCCGCCGACACCGGCAACCAGACCACGCGCGCCGCGCTGGAGAAGGTCGCCAAGGTCGACCGCCAGGCCGAGCTGCCGACGTTCCACGGGAAAACCTTCGCCCGCCAGGCGCGCCAGGCGCCGCCGGCGGTCAACCGCGAGGCCCCGGGCTTCGGCCGCAAGGTGGCGCTCTATGCCACCTGCTTCGTCAACTTCAACAACCCCAAGACCGGCCTGGCGGCGCTGGCCGTGCTGGCGAAGAACGGCGTGACGAGCGAGGTGGTCTACCCCGCCTGCTGCGGTATGCCGCAGTTCGAGCAGGGCGACCTGACCCGCGTGGCCGATCGCGCCCGCAGCGTATCGAAGGCCTTCGAGCCCTGGCTCGACAAGGGCCATGCCGTGGTGGCGCTGACGCCGTCCTGCGCGCTGATGCTGAAGTTCGAATGGCCCTTGCTGCTGCCGGATGACCCGCTGGTCAAGCGCCTGGCCAATGCCACCTACGACATCACCGAATACGTGGTCGACATCGCCCAGAACGAGGGGCTGGCGCCGGGCCTCAAGCCGCTGGATGGCGACGTGGCGCTGCACATCGCCTGCCACGCGCGGGCGCAGAACATGGGTAACAAGGCGAACGAGATGATGAAGCTGGTGCCCGACACCAAGGTGACGCAGATCCTGCGCTGCTCGGGCCACGGCGGGTCCTGGGGCATCTTCAAGGGCAACTTCGAGGTCGCGCTGAAGATCGGCAAGCCGGCCTATCGCCAGGCCGGGCAGATCGGCAAGGAGGCGGCCAAGCAGGCCGCTGCCGGTGGCAATCGACCGGCCAAGACCTATCTTTCCTCGGAATGCCCGCTGGCCGGCACGCACCTGCGCCAGGGGTTGGAGCGTTTGGAGATGGAGGACAAGCCAACCTTCGTCGAGTCGCCCCACCCCATCGAGCTCTTCGCCCGCGCCTACGGCCTCAGCTACTAGGGAGTCCCGCCATGACGACCAAGCGCCGCATCGAGCACGCCGACATCCTGGCGCTCGACCTCTATGGCCGCGAGCGCAAGGCGCTGCGCAGCGCCCTGGTGGCGAAGAAGAAGCACCGTCGGGTCGAGGTCGGCCCGGTCGCCATGTTCTACTTCGAGAGCTACGAGACCATGTGGCACCAGGTGCACGAGATGCTCTTCATCGAGAAGGGCGGCGAGGCACAGGTGGCTGACGAGCTCGGCGCCTACAACACGCTGATCCCGCAGGGCCAGGAGCTGGTGGCGACGGTGATGTTCGAGATCGACGACCCGGAGCGGCGCAAGACCTTCCTTTCGCGCCTCGGCGGGGTCGAGCACGCCATGTTCCTGGAACTCGACGGCCGCCGCGCGATGGGGACGGCGGAGGACGACGTCGACCGCACCAACGCCGCCGGCAAGGCCAGTTCCGTGCACTTCATCCACTTCCCGCTCGACGCCGCACAGGCCAAGGTGTTCAAGACCCCCGGCGCGCGCGTCCTGCTGGGCATCGAGCACCCCGGCTACAGCCACATGGCGGTGCTGCCCGAGGCGACGCGCGCCGCGCTGGCCGAGGACCTGGACTGAGGGGTTCCCCACGTGACCGTGCCACTTTAAGATGTCATCCCGGAAGCCGCGCAGCGGCTATCCGGGACCCAGGGGCCAGTGGCGCTGAACGACGGCTACTACGTCTATGTTCTGGCGAGCCGACGAAACGGGACTCTCTGCACGGGTGTCACGAACGATCTGCGCCGCCGCGTCCATGAGCATCGCGAGGGGCTGGTCGAAGGCTTCACCAAAGACTACGCCGTGAAGTTGCTGGTCTGGTTTGAGGCCTTCGGCGCGATCGAAGCCGCGATCCTGCGCGAGAAGGCGATCAAGCGGTGGCGACGGGCTTGGAAGCTGGCTCTGATCGAGACGCAGAATCCACAATGGCGGGATCTCTGGGACGAGGTGAACAGCAACGACCCGCGTTGACGAAGGCTGTTCCCGGCCCCCTGGGTCCCGGATCGGCGGCGGCTGCGCCGCCTTGTCCGGGATGACAGGGTTTTGCTGGATTGCCTCCTAGTCCAGCTTCAGCTCCTGGAAGAAGTCGTTGCCCTTGTCGTCGATGACGATGAAGGCGGGGAAGTCGACCACCTCGATGCGCCAGATCGCCTCCATGCCGAACTCGGGGAAGGCGATGCACTCGACCTTCTTGATGCAGTCCTGCGCCAGGCGCGCCGCGGCGCCGCCGATGGAGCCGAGGTAGAAGCCGCCGTGCTTCTGGCAGGCGTCGCGCACCGCCTTGCTGCGGTTGCCCTTGGCCAGCATGACCATGGAGCCGCCGACCGCCTGGAACTGCTCGACGAAGCTGTCCATGCGCCCGGCCGTGGTCGGCCCGAAGGAGCCCGAGGCATGGCCTGGCGGTGTCTTGGCCGGGCCGGCGTAGTAGATCGGGTGGTTCTTGAAGAAGTCGGGCAGCGGCTGGCCGGCCTCCAGCTCCTGGCGCAGCCGCGCGTGCGCCAGGTCGCGGGCGACGATCAGCGAACCGGTCAAGGAGACGCGGGTCTTGATCGGGTGCTTCGACAGCTCGGCCAGGATCTCCGGCATCGGCCGGTTCAGGTCGATCTTCACCACGTCGCCGGCCAGCTTGGCCTCGTCGATCTCCGGCAGGTACTGCGCCGGGTGCTCCTCGAGCTGCTCGAGGAAGACGCCCTCCTTGGTGATCTTGCCCAGCGCCTGGCGGTCGGCCGAGCAGGAGACGCCGATGCCGATCGGCAGGCTGGCGCCGTGGCGCGGCAGGCGGATGACCCGCACGTCGTGGCAGAAGTACTTGCCGCCGAACTGCGCGCCGATGCCGAGGCCCTGCGCCGCCTGGTGCAGCGCCGCTTCCATTTCCAGGTCGCGGTAGGCGTTGCCCGCCTCCGACCCCTGCGTTGGCAGGGCGTCGAGATAGCGGCAGGAGGCCAGCTTCACGGTCTTGAGGTTGAGTTCGGCCGAGGTGCCGCCGATCACCACCGCCAGGTGATAGGGCGGGCAGGCGGAGGTGCCGAGGTGGCGCAGCCGCTCCTCGATGTAGGGCAGCAGGCGGTCAGGTGCCAGCACCGAGGGCGTGGCCTGGAACAGGAAGGTCTTGTTGGCCGAACCGCCGCCCTTGGCGACGAAGAGGAACTTGTAGGCCTCCTCGCCCTCGGCATAGAGGTCGATCTGCGCCGGCAGGTTGTTGCGCGTGTTCTTCTCCTCGAACATGGAGAGCGGCGCCAGCTGGCTGTAGCGCAGGTTCTTCTTGTTGTAGGCATCGAGCACGCCGGCGGAGAGCGCGGCCTCGTC
>JBBQBI010000007.1:0-220743 GCA_038363005.1 Rhodospirillales bacterium | reverse complement strand
CGCCCCCCTCCCCGACCCTCCCCCGCTAGCGCGGGAGAGGGAGGAAGGGGCAGAGACCGTCAGATATCCGCGTAGCAGTGCGTCTCGGCGGCGCCGCCGGGGTTGGTCACGGCGCCCTTCTCGGCCGAGCCGACGAGCTGGGCGTACTTCCAGATGGCGCCGCTGTTGTAGTCGTGGCCGCGCGGTTTCCAGGCCTTGCGGCGCTCCGCCAGGTCGGTGTCGGACAGGCGCACCGACAGCGTGCCGGCCTCGGCATCGATGTCGATCATGTCGCCGTCCTTGAGCAGGCCGATGGCGCCGCCGACCGCCGCTTCCGGCCCGACGTGGCCGATGCAGAAGCCGCGCGTGGCGCCGGAGAAGCGACCGTCGGTGATCAGCGCCATCTGGTCGCCCACGCCCTGGCCATAGAGCGCCGCGGTGGTGGACAGCATCTCGCGCATGCCGGGGCCGCCCTTCGGTCCCTCGTAGCGGATGACGATCACCTCGCCCGGCTTGTAGGTGCGCTTCTGCACTGCTTCGAAGGCATCTTCCTCGCAGTCGAAGCAGCGCGCCGGGCCAGAGAACTTCAGGATCTTCATGCCAGCGATCTTCACGATGGCACCCTCGGTGGCGAGGTTGCCGCGCAGGCCCACCACGCCGCCGGTGGTGGACAGCGGGTTGCTGGTCGGGCGCACCACGTCCTGCTCGGTCGGGAAGGTCATCTCGGCCAGGTTCTCGGCGATGGTCTTGCCGGTCACCGTCATGCAGTCGCCATGCAGGAAGCCACCGTCGAGCAGCGCCTTCAACACGATCTGCACGCCGCCGACGTCGTAGAGGTCCTTGGCGACATAGCGGCCGCCCGGCTTCAGGTCGGCGATATAGGGCGTCTTGCGGAAGATCTCGCAGACATCGTGCAGGTCGAATTCGATGCCGCACTCGTGCGCGATGGCCGGCAGGTGCAGGCCGGCGTTGGTCGAGCCGCCGGTAGCGGCGACCACCATGGCGGCGTTCTCCAGCGCCTTGCGGGTGACGATGTCGCGCGGGCGCAGGTTCAGCGCCAGCAGCTTCATCACCGCCTGGCCCGAGGCCTCGGCATAGGCGTCGCGGCTTTCATAGGGTGCCGGCGCGCCGGCCGAGTTGGGCAACGCCAAGCCAATGGCCTCGCTGACGCAGGCCATGGTGTTGGCGGTGAATTGCCCGCCGCAGGAGCCGCCGGAAGGACAGGCGGCGCATTCCAGCTCGTGCAGGTCCTTGGCGTTCATCTTGCCGGCGCCGTAGGCGCCCACCGCCTCGAAGACGTCCTGTACCGTCACGTCCTTGCCCTTGAAGCGGCCGGGCAGGATCGAGCCGCCGTAGAGAAAGACCGAAGGCACGTTGAGCCGCACCATGGCCATCATCATGCCGGGCAGCGACTTGTCGCACCCTGCCAACCCGACCATGGCGTCGTAGCAGTGGCCGCGCATGGTCAGCTCCACCGTGTCGGCGATGGCATCGCGGCTGACCAGCGAGGACTTCATGCCCTGGTGGCCCATGGCGATGCCGTCGGTGACGGTGATGGTGGTGAATTCGCGCGGCGTGCCGGCGCCGGCCTTGACGCCCTTCTTCACCGCCTGCGCCTGGCGCGACAGCGTGATGTTGCAGGGCGCGGCCTCGTTCCAGCAGGTGGCGACACCGACGAAGGGCTGGGCGATCTCCTCCTCGGTCATGCCCATGGCGTAGTAGAAGGCGCGGTGCGGCGCCCGGTCCGGACCGACGGACACGTGGCGGCTGGGCAGCTTCGACTTGTCGACCTTGGGCTTGCTGCTGTCGAGCGGCATGAGGCTCTCCTTCCCTGACGCGAGGGCGTTCTTGGTGTTTGTCTTGGTCCGCGAGCATAACCAAGCCGGAGCGCCGCCAAAAGCCATCCCGACCCGGCGCCCGCGCAAGTGGCCTTGCGGCCGGGGCATGGCCGGGGCTTATTAGCGGGCCGAAGGGGGACCACCATGGCATTGAACGAATACGGCCGTCTGACCCGCGTGGCGCTGCGCCACGCCCGGACCGCCTTCCGCGACCAGGCGACGCTGAGCGCCAGCTGGCAGGCGCTGAATTATCATGCCGAGCCGGATTTCGCCGCCGCCGTGGCGGACTATGACGCCTTCCTGGCGCTGTTCCAGGCGCGCGGCTGCAAGGTCGAGCTGCTGCCGGCCGCCCCCAGCCTCACCCCCGACGCCATCTACGTGCGCGATGCCACGCTGGTCTCGCCGCGGGGCCTGATCCACGGCGGCTTCGGCAAGCCGGCCCGCACGGCGGAGAACCAGGTCAACGGCAGCGCCCTGGCCGACGGCGGCCTGGCGGTCGCCGGCGCCATCACCGGCGAAGGCACGCTGGAGGGCGGCGACGTGGTCTGGCTGGACGAGCACACGCTCTGCGTTGGCGAGGGCTATCGCACCAATGCCGAGGGGATCAGCCAGCTCAAGGCGCTGCTTGGCTCCGCCGTGCATGTCGAGGTCACCGGCCTGCCGCACTACAAGGGGCCCAGCGACGTCTTCCACCTGATGTCCTTCCTGTCGCCGCTCGACCGCGACCTGGCGCTGGTCTATTCGCCACTGATGCCGGTGCCCTTCCGCAAGTTCCTGCTGTCGCGCGGCCTCAAGTTCGTCGAGGTGCCGGACGCGGAATTCGAGTCCATGGGCTGCAACGTCCTGGCGCTCGGCCCGCGCGACCTGCTGATGGTCGACGGCAATCCCGAGACGCGGCGCCGGCTGGAGGCCGCGGGCTGCCAAGTCGCCACCTACCCCGGGCAGCAGATCTCGCGCCTGGGCGAAGGCGGGCCGACCTGCCTGACCCGGCCGCTCGAGCGCGCTTCTTGAGCCGCGGCCCCCGCCCGCACCCGGCCGACCGCCGCGCCCAGGCCCGCAAGCCGCCGCCGCGCGACGGCAAGCCGCGCTTCGAGGAGAGCAAGCTGTTCCGCGTCGCCGGCCTGGCCGCTGTCGAGGCGCTCGCCGCCATGCGGCCGGAGGCGATCGAGCGGCTGTTCTTCGAGGCTGAGCACCAGAAGCGCCTGGCGGCGCTCTGCGCCACCCTGGGTGAGCGGCGCAAACCCTACCGTCTGGTCGGCCGCGAGGAGCTGGCCAAGGTCGCCGGCACCGCCTTGAACGGCGGCGTGGTGGCGTTGATCCACCCGCCGCGCGTCGCCGAATTCGACGTCGGCGAAGCCAAGCGCTGGGCGCGCGAGGGGCAACCGCTGCTGATCCTCGACGGTGTCGGCAACCCGCACAACCTGGGCGCCATCGTGCGCAGCGCCGTGTTCTTCGGCCTGACCCGCCTGGTGATCAGCGACCACCCGGAGCAAGCCGGCCCCTCGGAAGCCGCCTGGCGCGTCGCCGAGGGCGGTCTGGCCCACCTGCAGCTCTATCGCGCCCACAGCCTGCCGCGCGTGCTGCCCAAGCTGGCGCCGGAATGGCTGGTGCTGGGCGCTGCCCTGGGCAAGGGCAAGGCGCTGGCTGCGATCAGCCAGCGCGATCCCGTCGCCATCGTGTTGGGCAACGAGGAACAGGGCCTGCCGCCCGAGACCCTGGCGGCTTGCGCCGGCACCCTGACCTTGCCCGGCAGCGGCGCCGTGCAGTCGCTGAACGTCGCCGCCACCGCGGCGATCCTGGCACACTGGTTCACCCAGGCGCGTGAGGCAGGAGGGCGCTAGCCTTGCCCGACTTCGACATTCGTCCGCTCGGCGCCACGGCCTATCTCGCGGCCGAGGGTTTCGCGCACGAGCTGGCGGCGGAACTGGGCGAGGAGCCGGCGCACGGGCCGCGGCTCTTCGTCGTGCCGGGCGAGGCCCACGCCGCGCACTGGGCGCAGAACGTCTGGCCCGACCTGGTGGAGATCCGCTTCGTTTCCATCGCCGCCGCCGCCAAGGCCATGCGGGCGCTGGTGCGCAACTGGGCGCTCTATCCCACCGGGCTATATCGCCGCGCCGCGCTGATCGAGTCCAAGCTGCCGCACGTGTCCGGCAAGCCGCTGGTGTTTCCCGCCGCGGCACCCACCGCGCAGCTGGGCGCCTGGACGCTGCTGGAGCAGGAACGCCTGATCGCCAGCCCGCATGCCAGCAGCCCCTTTCCCAACGGCGAGGCGCACTTCGTCGAGGACAAGGCCGGCCCGCCCAGCCGCGCCTACCTGAAGCTCTGGGAGGCGCTGGCGCTGGCCGGCCGGTGGCCGGAACCCGGGCAGCGCTGCCTTGACCTCGGCGCCGCGCCAGGCGGCTGGACCTGGGCCCTGGCGCAGCTCGGCGCCCAGGTATCGAGCATCGACAAGGCGCCGCTCGATCCGCGTGTCGCCGCGCTGCCCAACGTGCACCACCGGCAGGAAAGCGCCTTCGGCCTCGACCCAGCCAAGGAGCCACCCTACGACTGGGTCGTCAGCGACATCGTCTGCTACCCGGAGCGCCTGGTGCGCCTTGTGCAGTCCTGGCTAGCGGCCCAGCCGCAGGCCAGCTTCGTCGTCACCGTGAAGTTCCAGGGCGCCACCGACATGGCGGCGCTGCGGCCGCTGCTGCAGGTACCCGGCGCCCGGCTGCGGCACCTCTACAACAACAAGCACGAGCTGACCTGGAGCCTGATCCGCTAGGGACCGCTCAGGATCGCCGGCAGCAGCGCCAGCACCGCCGCGCGGTCCATGCCGGCCGCGAGGCGCGGGTCGTAGAGCGCCTTGAGGATCGCCACGTCGTCGAGCTGCAGGCGGTCGATCAATTCGCCAAAGTCGTTGTAGGCCGAGGGATCGAGCTCGGCGGTGTCGTCGAAGGGCCCCAGCGCCTGCGTCGTCTCCTCGATCAGGCAGTGGCGCACCGTCGCCTCGTCGTCGGCGGCGTCGATCAGGATCAGTCCGGCGCGCACCGTCGCCCGCCCCATGGTGACGAAGCTGCAGAGCGCCTGGCTGTGGCTGCGTTGCGTCGCCGCCGGAATCCAGTGCTGGGCCAGCAACGCGGCGAAGCCAGCGCGCGGCACTATATGGAGCTGCAGGACGGTTACGCGCTCGTCACCGATCGTGACGGGCGGCGCCGGGTCCGCGCCGCGCTCCACGCTCACCGCTTTCCCAGTGATCGCCGCCAGGTCGCCGGCATGGCGCTGTAGGATCGCCAGGCGCCCGTCATCCAGGTCGCCATAGACGACATAGCGGATCGCCGGCGCCTCCACCCGGATCAGGCTTTCACGCAGGGGGCCGGGCCCGAAGACCACATGGTCGAAGGCCGCCGCCAGGTCGCGCGCCGCGGCCGGCGGTGCCAGGGACAGCAGCAGCAGGAGGGGCAGCAGGCGGCGCATCCGGGCAGGCTAGGCTGGCGCCAGCTCCCGGCACAGCCACGTCTGTGTCATCGATTCCATGCCCGCACGCTTGCTCACGAGGCCGCGAGAGACGCTAGGCAGCGTCGGGGGGAGCCTCTATATCCCCACGCATGAACTGGCCATGGCATGACCGCGCTGGGCGCCTGGCGCCCTTCAAGCTGACGATCTTCGTCCTGCTGTTCGTCCCGCTGGGCTTCATCGCCCAGGTCGGGCTGCAGGATCCGCGCTGGCTGCACGCCATGGTGCTGGAGAGCGGCCTCTGGACCATCCGGCTGCTGTTCGTCTCGCTGGCGCTGACGCCGCTGCGCTCCACCCTGGCCTGGCCGAAGCTGGTCCTGGTACGCCGCATGATCGGCGTCGCCGCAGCCTGTTACGCCGGCCTGCATCTGTTGGGCTACACCGCCGACATGGCCTTCGACCTGGGCAAGGTGGTGAGCGAGATCTGGCTGCGTATCTACCTGACCATCGGATTCGTCGCGCTGCTGATCCTGCTGACCCTGGCCTCGACCTCGACCGATGGCATGGTCAAGCGGCTGGGCGGCAAGCGCTGGGCACTGCTGCACCGCCTGGCCTACCTGGCGGCCCTGCTGGCAGCCATCCACTTCTTCCTGCAGTCCAAGCTCGATATCCGCGAGCCCACGATCATGGGCGGCCTGCTGCTCTGGCTTATGGCCTGGCGCGTGGTGAATTGGACCGCCGGCGCCGATCGCGCCAAGTCCTGGCCGGTGCTGCTGGGCCTCGCCCTCCTCGCCGGCCTGCTCACCGCCGGGCTGGAAGCCGGCGTGGTCTGGTGGTCGAACGGCATCGACCCGACCCGTGTGCTAGCCGCCAACCTGAAGTTCGCGCATGGCCTCAGGCCGGCCTACTGGGTGCTGATCGCCGGGCTGGCGGTGACCATGATCGCCGTGCCGCGCGTCCGGGCGCAGAAGAAGAAGCGCGCGCAGCGCTTCGCGCCGGTCAGCCAGGCAACCTAGGCGGCCAGCCGCTTCACCGCCACCTCGTCCCATTCCAGGCCCAGGCCGGGGCCGCGCGCCGTGACCATGCCGCGCTCCGGCCGCAGCGGATTGCGCAGCACGGCCGAGGCGCAGTCCAGCCACTCCAGCCACTGCGCCGTCGGCGTGACCGGTAGCAGGTGGGCGCTGGTCTCGACGAAGAGGTGACTGGAGACCGGCAGGCCGGCAGCCTCGGCCTGCGCCGCGGCGGCCAGCCAGCCGGTGACGCCGCCGATCTTCATCACGTCCAGCATCGCCAAATCGCTGGCACCGGCTGCGACGGACTCCGCCATGCCGCGCGGGAACCACCAGTTCTCGCCGGTCTGGATCGGAATGGGCGAGCCGGCGCGCACCCGGGCATGGCCCTGCAGGTCCTCGTTGGCCACCGGCTCTTCGACCCAGGCGATGTCGTGGGGCGCGATAGCGGCGATGCGCCGCCGCGCCTCGGCCGGGCCAAGTGACTGGTTGTAGTCGACCATCAGCGTGGTCGCCGGCCCGATCACCTGGCGCACGCCGGAGACGATCTCCACGTCGCGCGCCAGCGGCGCGCCGCCCAGCTTGATCTTGATCGCCTGGAAGCCGCTCTCGACGCTGCCGCGCAGCGCCGCGGCGTCGGCCACGGGATCGACCATGCCATAGCTGTCATAGGCCGGCAGGGCCCTTGGCGCGCCGCCCAGCAGCGTCGCCAGCGGCAGCTCGGCGGCCCGCGCCAGCGCGTCCCACACCGCCATGTCGAAGCCGCCGATCGCCATGCCGACCAGGCCCTGGGTGCCGAGCAGGCGGAAGCGCTTATCGAGATGACGGTAGAGTTCCAGCGGCACCAGGGGACGGCCGGCCAGCTCTTCGCCGATGGAGCGCAGGAGCTGCGCCAGGGGTCCCGCCACCGGCGGCGTGTAGGCAAAGAGGTAGGCACGGCCGACCACGCCCTCGTTGGTCCGCAGGTCGACCAGCACCAGCGGCGCGGCCGGGATCGTCCCTACGGCGGTGCGCAGCGGCCGCGATAGCGGCGCGATGACGGGACGGGCTTCGATGGATTTCAGCGTCAGCATGGCGGTCATGGCGATCCTCCTGGACGGAGCGCATTCTCCACGCGACCGCCGCGGCGTTACACTCACTGGTCGGTGAAGCGAAAGTCCTGTGCCCCAAGGGCAGGAGACGGCCCATGCGCGGCAGCCGCGCGGCGACCCGCGAGAAGATCCTGACGGCGGCCTATGGCCTGTTCTACCGCAAGGGCTTCCATCGCGTCGGAGTCGACGAGATCGCCACCGCCGCCGGCCTGAGCAAACGCACGCTCTACGACCACCTGCGCAGCAAGGACGACCTGCTGGCGGCGGTGATGCAGCGCCAGGGCGACCTGGCGATGGCCCGCCTCCGGGTCTGGGGGGCGGCGCCCGGCAGCGACGCTGCCGGCCTGGTCCAGCAGCTGTTCGATGGCCTGGCGCGCTGGTCCAGCCAGCCAGGTTGGGAGGGCCCGGGCTTCACCCGCCTGGCGATGGAGCTGGCCGACCTGCCCGGCCATCCAGCCCGCCTGCTGGCGCGTCGCCACAAGGCGGCGGTGGAGGCCTGGCTGGCCGAGGCCCTGGCCGCGCGCGGCCTGCACGACGTGGCGGTGAAAGCGCGCCAGCTGCAGCTGCTGCTGGAGGGCTGCATGCTGCTGCTCTTGGTGCAGGGTGAGCGCGGCTATCTGGAGGCAGCCAAGGCCGCGGCGCTGCGGCTGCTGGCCGATCCGCTGCCGGACCGCATCGGCACCTAGTGCTTGCTGAGATACTTCATCCCGGTGTCGCACATCACCGTCACCAGCGTGGCTTCCGGCCCCATCCGCGCGGCCAGGCGCAGGGCAGCGACCACGTTGGCGCCGGTCGAGGTGCCGGCGAAAAGCCCCTCCTCCCGCGCCAGGCGCTGCGCCATGGCCTGCGCCTCCGCGGTCGAGACCGGTTCGATACGGTCGGCGACCGAAGGCTGCCAGAGCGGCACGACGAAGCCGGCACCGATGCCGTCGATCCTGTGCGCGCCGCTCGCCTCGCCTGACAGCACCGCCGATTCGGCGGGCTCGACGGCGACCACCTGGATCTCGGCCTTGTAGCGCCGCAGTGCCTCGCCAGTGCCACGCAGCGAGGCCGCCGTGCCGACGCTCTGCACGAAGCCGTCGACCTGGCCATCGGTCTGCGACCAGATCTCCGCCGCCAGCCGGTGATAGGCGACGAGCTGGTCCCGGTTGTTGAGCTGGTCGGTCCAGAAGCCACCGGTGCGTTGTGTGATGCGTCGCGCCGCCTCCACCATGTCGCGGGTCAACTTGCCGGTCATGCCGCCGCCCTCGCTCAGCAGCACCTCGAGTTCGGCGCCAAGCAGCCGCATGTGGTCGAGCTTCTCGCGCGCGAAGGCATCCGACGTCACGATCTGTAGCCGATAGCCCTTGACCGCGCAGACCAGGGCCAGCGACACGCCGGTGCTGCCGCCGGTGTATTCCACCACCGTGCCGCCCGGTTGCAGGCGCCCATCGGCCTCCGCCGCCTCGACCATCGCCAAGGCCATGCGGTCCTTCATGCTGCCGGTGGGGTTCTCGCTCTCCAGCTTCAGCAGGATGCGGGCGGAGGTGCTGGGGACCAGCCTGCGCAGCGGCAGCAGCGTGGTGTTGCCGATGCACTGCAGGATGCTGGCCTGGCGATCGAGGCTCGGAATCGCGGGCATGGCGGGCTTTCCATGTAGTTACATTTAATGTATACGCATATAACTATGAAAAGCCCGAAGCAACCGCGAAAGACCTTGCGCACCGACGCCCGCGCCCTGGTGGAAAGCTGCGCCGGCTGGAACAGCCGGCTGGCGGCACGGCGCATCACCCAGTTCCTCGACCATTCGCTGGCGGGGCTTGGGCTGTCGGGCGCGCAGCTAGGACTGATGGCGCAGATCGCGGTGATCGAGGACGACACGCTGGGTGCCCTGGCGCTGCGCAGCGGCCTGGAGCAGTCGACGCTGTCGCGCAACCTGCGCACGCTGGAAGCCGCCGGACTGATCGAGATCGCCGTGGTGGAAAGCGACCTGCGGCGCCGCGCGGTCTGGCTGACTGAGACCGGCGCCCGCCGTCTCGAGGCCGCGATTCCCGTCTGGCGCACGGCCCACGCGCAGCTCGCCCAACGACTGTCGCCGGAGCTGGCGCAGCGCCTGGCGGCGGCGACCGAAGCGCTGCTTTAGACTCGCGCTAGCTGCCCAACCTCAGCAACGCGCCATCCGTTTTCGCCTTCAGTTCGACGAAGCTGGCCAGGCGCTCCTGGTTCTCCTCGACCACCTCGGCCGGTGCCTTGGCGACGAAGTCGGCATTGCCCAGCTTGCGCTCCACCTTGGTAATCTCGTCGCCCAGGCGGGCGACCTCCTTGCGCAGGCGGGCGCGCTCGGCGTCCAGGTCGATCACGCCGTCCAGCGGCAGCGCCGCCGTGGCCTCGTCCAGCACGAACTGGGCAGAGCCCTTCGGCGGCTCGCCGGCGATGGCCTCGAAGCGCTCCAGCCGCGCCAGGCGCTTGATCACCTCGCCATGCGTGGCGACGCGCGCCTGCGTCGTGGCGTTCGCGCCACTCAGCAGCAGGGTCAGCTTGCCGCCGGCCGGCAGGTTCATCTCGGCGCGCAGCGCACGCACCTCGCCGATCAGGCGGATCAGCCAGTCGATCTCGGCATCGGCGGCCGGATCGCGCAGCGCCGCCGGCAACTCCGGCAGGCGCTCCTTGATCAGCAGGCCGTGCGTCGCATAGCCCAGCTTGTCCCACAGCTCCTCGGTCAGGAAGGGCATCAGCGGATGCAGTAGCCGCAACAGCTGCTCGATGGCCCAGGCCAGGGTGGCGCGGGTCTCGGCCTGCTGCGCCGGATCGAGCAGCAGCGGCTTGGCCAGCTCGATGTACCAGTCGCAAAACTGATCCCAGACGAAGTGATAGAGGCCGTTGGCCGCCTCGTCGAAGCGATAGGCGCCCAAGGCCCGCAGCAGTGCCGCCTCGGCCGCCACCGTCTTACCGACGATCCAGCGGTTCACCGTGCCCTGCACCTTGGCCGGATCGAAGCCGGCGACCGGCGCCGCCTCGTTCATTTCCGCGAAGCGCGCGGCATTCCAGATCTTGGTGACGAAGTTGCGGAAGCCCTCCAGGCGCTGCGGCGACAGCTTGATGTCGCGGCCCGGCGCGGCCATCGCCAGCAGGCCGAAGCGCACGGCGTCGGTGCCGTACTCGTTCATCAGCTCCAGCGGGTCCAGCGTGTTGCCCTTGGACTTCGACATCTTCTGGCCGCTGGCGTCGCGCACCAGGCCGTGGATGACGATGTCCTTGAAGGGCACCTCGCCCATGAAGTGCTGCCCCATCATCATCATCCGGGCGACCCAGAAGAAGATAATGTCGAAGCCGGTGATCAGCACGCTGCCGGGATAGTAGAGCTCCAGGTCGCGCTTCACCTTGGCGTCGTCTGACGGCCAGCCCAGGGTCGAGAAGGGCCAGAGCGCCGAGGAGAACCAGGTGTCGAGCACGTCGGGGTCGCGCTCCAGCGCGACGTCATGGCCGTAGTGCTTGTGCGCCGCCGCCTGCGCGGCTGCCTCGGTCATCTCGACGAAGACGGCGCGGTCGGGCCCGTACCAGGCCGGGATCTGATGGCCCCACCAGAGCTGGCGCGAGATACACCACGGCTGGATGTTGCGCATCCACTCGAAGTAGGTGTTTTCCCACTGCTTGGGGTGGAACACCATGCGGCCGTCCTCGACCGCCTTGATGCAGGGCTCGGCCAAGGTCTTGGCGTCGGCGTACCACTGCTCGGTCAGCCAGGGCTCCACCGGCACGCCGCCGCGATCGCCGTGCGGCACCTTGTGGGTGTGCGGCTCGATCTTCTCCAACAGGCCCAGTGCCTCGATGGCGGCCACCACGCGCTTGCGCGCCTCGAAGCGGTCGAGCCCGCGATAGGGCGCCGGCACGGCGTCGGTCAGGTGCGCCGTGGCGTCGAGGATGTTGATCATCTCCAGGTTATGGCGACGGCCGACCTCGAAGTCGTTGAAGTCGTGCGCCGGAGTGATCTTCACCGCGCCGGAGCCGGTCTTGGGATCGGCGTAGTCGTCGGCCACGATAGGGATCCGCCGACCGACCAGCGGCAGGATGGCGCACTTGCCCACCAGGTCGCGGTAGCGTTCGTCGTCGGGGTGCACCGCCACGGCGGTATCGCCCAGCATGGTTTCCGGCCGCGTCGTGGCGACCACGATGAAGCGGCCCTCCTGCCCCTCGATGGGATAGCGGAAGTGCCAGAGGTTGCCGCGCAGCTCCTTCTGCTGCACCTCGAGGTCGGAGATCGCGGTCTGCAGCTTGGGGTCCCAGTTGACCAGCCGCTGGTCCTTGTAGATCAGGCCTTCCTTGTGCAGCCGCACGAAGACGGTGCGCACCGCCAGCGACAGCCCCTCGTCCATGGTGAAGCGCTCACGCGCCCAGTCGGCCGAGGCACCGAGGCGACGCAGCTGCTGCAGGATGGTGCCGCCGCTCTCCGCCTTCCATTCCCAGACTTTGGCGACGAAAGCCTCACGTCCCATGTCGCGGCGCTTCTGGCCGGCGGTTTCAAGCTGGCGCTCCACCACCATCTGGGTGGCGATGCCGGCGTGGTCCATGCCGGGCTGCCACAGCACGTCCCTGCCCTGCATGCGATTGAAGCGCGCCAGGGTGTCCTGCATGGTGTTGTTCAGCGCGTGGCCGATGTGCAGGCTGCCGGTGACGTTGGGCGGCGGGATCATCACCGCGAAGCGACCACCGGGCGCATTGCTGTCGGGCTGCGCGGCGAAGGCGCCACTGGCCTCCCAGGTTCGGTAGATGCGCTCTTCCACCGCGGACGGCTGATAGCTCTTGTCCAGCATAGCTGGCTTCAATCCTTCGCAAGGGTGTGCTGTCGGGATGCCGCCCCTAGATGGCGGACGGAGGCGCCCGCGGTCAAGACCGACGGCCGCAGGCGGCGGCGGAGGTCCCGCCCCCGCTGCCCGGCCCTACTGGTCTTCGACGCGCCGTGTCAGGCGACGCACCTCTTCGCGCACCACGCGTTCGACCAGCGGCGCCAGGTTCTGCTCCAGCCACGCCTTCAGCGAGGGCCGCAGGGCTTCCAGCACCAGGCCTTCGAGCGGGCTGCGCTGCGGCGGCTGGCTGCGCTGCTTCTCCTGCCGCACGCTCTTAACCAGGTCGCCCAGGGTCGCGGCGGCCTGATCCTGGGTGCGCGGCGTCACCAGCTCGGCGGGCGGTCGCGGCGGCGGGACCGGCGCCGCCGCGGCCGGCGGCGGCGCGGCAACCGGCGGCGACGCCGGGCCGGCCGCCGGGGCCGGTACCGGCGCCTTGGCGATCGGTGCCGGCGGCGGCGCGGGTGGCGCGGCGGGCGCGGCGCGGCGCACCACCTCCGGCACTGCGACCGGCGGCTCGGGTGCCGGTGCCACGACGGGACTGGCGGTGAAGGGCGTCGGCGTCACGGGGCTGGTGGGTGACGCCTGGCTGGCGATCGGCGCCGGAACCTCCTCCAGTTCGGTCAGCTCCAGCGGCTCGACCGGCGCCGCGTCGGAGTCCTCAACCATCTCCGTGAGGTCCAGCACCTCGCCCGCCTCCGTGCCGTCGGCGTCATCGCGGCCGGCCGACGCGGCGGGGCCGTTGCCGGCAACTGGCGCCGCGGCCGGCCCGTTGGCCGATACAGACGCGCCACCGGGGCGGCCGACCTCAGGATTGGGGCCGTCCTCGGCAATGATGCGGCGGATGGAGGCGAGGATCTCCTCCATCGATGGCTCGCGCGGCGGTTGCGGTGCTGGCATGGTCTTTGCCTTGCCTTTGAATCTGTGGACAGAATCGAAGGTATGCCACGGCTGCGCGCCTTGTCATGCCGTTTCTCGCGTCCGGCCTAGCCGATTGACGACCCAGCGGCCCGAAAGTCGGTCGCCGGCGTCAGTCGCCCGGCGCGTCGAGCGTGAACCAGGCGTCGGCCACGGCGTCGTAGTCGACCTTCGGATCATAGATCGTCACCGGCAGGTTCAAGGTCGCCGCGGTCAGGCGGCCGATGGCGTTGGCCACCCGGTAGGAGGCCACCACCTCGTCACGCTGCGAGCGCACCAGGCTGACCTGCGCGTTCAGCACCTCCTGCTCGGCATCCAGGATGTCGAGCACGGTACGGGCGCCAACGGTGTTTTCCTGGATCACGCCGTCGAGGGCGACCTGCGCCGCTTTCACCTGGGCCTGGAAGGACACGATCTGCGCCCGCGTGGTGACCAGCGTCTGCCAGGATTCGACCACGTCTTCCTCGGCCGACCGCATGGCCTCGCTGGTTTCCAGGCGGCGCTGGCTGGCGACCTGCTTGGCTTGGCGCACCTGGCTGTTGGGGGTGCCGGCCTGATAGATCGGCACCGACACCTGGGCCAGGATCTGCGCCGCCGCGGTCGAGCTGTCGCGGAAGGTCTGGTCCTCGGTATAGGACAGGATGCCGATGATGGAGACCTCGGGCAGCAGGCGGCCCAAGCGTTCGCGCACGTCGGCCAGGGCGGAGTTCTCCAGGTAGCGCGAGGCGACGACGGTCGGGTCGTTCGCCAGCGCCAGCTCGATCGCCTGCGCCAGGGTCGGCGGCAAGCCGATGATCGGCGGCGCCTGGGTGATGGACTTTGGCTCCAGGCCGCTGACCTGGCGGAAGATGGCCTTGGAGATTTCCAGCTGGCCCTCGGCGGCGACGCGGTCGGCCGTGGCGCCGGCCAGGCGGCTTTCCGCCTGCGCCACGTCGGTGCGGGTGATTTCGCCGACGTTGAAGCGATCGAGCGCGGCCGAGCGCTGGCGGCGCAGCCGCTCCTCGTTGGCGCGACGCAGCTCCAGCACGGCCTGGTCACGCCAGACGTCGATATAGGCCTGTACCACCGCCAGCAGCACGCGCTGTTCGGTATCCTGCAGCAAGGCGCGCTGGGCATCGACCAGCGCCACCGCGCTTTCCACCTGCGCCTTGGTCCGGCCGCCGCGGTAGATCGGCTGCGACAGGCTGAGCTGCGCTTCCTTGGGGACCGTGCCCTGCCAACTGGGATCGCCACCGTCGGAGCCGACGCCGCCGTTCTCCGACCGCCGTTCGGCGCCGCCGATCGAGCCCTCCAGCACCACAGTGGGACGCCAACCCGCCAGGGCCTGTGGCACACCTTCGTTGACCGCACGCAACTCGGCCCGGGCGGCCAGCAGGGTCGGGTTGGTTTCGTAGGCGCTGGCCAGGGCTTCGGCCAGGGTCTGCGCCCGTGCCGGCCCGGCGCCCCACGCCAGAGCGACCAGCAGCAGACCCAGCGCCAACGTCGCGCCCCTGCCTGCGCGTCTAATCGCCACCACGATCGCTATCCTTCCCCGCAACTCTGTCCAGTAAATCCGCCGATTCCAGAACACCTTAGCGGATTCCGCTAAGATAAGCATCGGGTTTCGTCCGACAAGTCCCGTAGTTCAGATATCCCGGTGTGCCGGCGGCTAATAAGTCGCCAGGCTGGGATCGACCTCGCGGGCATAGGCGTCTATGCCGCCGGCCAGATTGATCGCCTGGTCGTAGCCCTGGGCGCGCAGGTACTGCACCACCCGCAAGCTGCGCCCGCCGTGATGGCAAAGCACCACCAGGGGACTGCCCTGGGTCAGCTCGGCCAGGCGCGCGGGGACCTGCTGCATCGGGATGCCCAGGCTCTGCGGCAGCGCGACCAGCTGTCGCTCCCAGTCCTCGCGGACATCCAGCAGGACCAGCGGCTGCCCGGCGGCCTGCCAATCAGCCAAGGTCTGCGGCGTGATTTCCAGCGGCGCCACCGGCGCGGCCTAGAACACGAAGCCGGGCTGGCGGGCGAAGCCTGGCAGCAGCGGCGTACCGGCGTCGAACAGCACGCGGTGGCCGGCCAGGCCACCCAGCTTGCGATAGAGCGTAGCGCGGCCCAGTCCCGGGCCGTCCTTCACCACCGTGACCAGCCGACCACCCTCGGCCAGCTGCTCGAGCAGCGCCGGCGGCACCGCTGCCACGGCGCCATTGATCAGGATGGCGTCATAGGGCGCCTGCTTAGGATAGCCTTGCGCCACTTCACCTTCGACCACCACGGCATTGTCGACGGACAGCGCGTTCAGCGTTTCGTTGGCCAGGGCGGCCAGGGCCTTGTCCGGTTCTACCGCCACGACCGTGCCGCCAAGGCGCGCCAGCACTGCCGTCGAGTATCCGGTCGCGCAGGCCAGATCCAGCACCATGTCGGCTGGCCGCACCTCCAGCGCCTGCACCAGGCGCCCAAGCACCATGGGGTCCAGCAGGTAGCGCCCCGGTGCAATCGCCAGATCCTCGTCGACGTAGGCGATGCCGGCCTGCGGCGCCGGCACGAAGCGCTCGCGCGGCAGCTCGCCCATGGCCTGCACCAGGTTATCCTCGGTCACGCGATTGGCGCGCAATTGGTTTTCGACCATCTTGCGGCGGGCGAGCGTGTGATTCACGACGCGGCTTCTCCCGATCTGGCGGCTGCTGCCGAGCTTATAGAAGCAAAGCCGGCGCGTCTCAAGGCGGGCCGCCAGCGCCAGGGCATGGCGGCGCCTGGACTGGCCGCTGGCGTAACGCGGAGAAACGGGGGCCCCGGACGGTGGCGGTCCATCCGGGGCCCCTCAACGCCAGGCCGTGCCCCCTAAGGAACCGAACCCAGCGCCGCCGAACCAGCAGCCTGCGCTGCGGTCGAAAAACGCCACCTGGGCGCCCCGGCGCGGACCACCCACGGCGGGGCCGTCGCCGTGCGCCGCGCAGCGAGACCGCCACAATTACGGCCTGCCGGGCCGACTGGATGCGGACGATTGGTGCATTCTTCACGCGGGGATTCGCCGGTGCCGAGACCTTGCCGGCACCACAGACAAACGGGCCGGCGCTTGGCCGACCCGTTGCTAGAGAGAGATATTGTCTGTGAGTTTGGCGTCTGGCGGGCACCCGGGCATCTGCCTGGGCGCACCGTCAGCCTGCCAGGGTGTTAGCGCGACCGGGGTCCGCCGCCAGCTCCACCACCGCCAGCGCCGCCACCACCGCCACCGGTCCCACCGGTGCCGCCCGTGCCGCCGCTGCCGCCACCACCAGTGCCCGTACCGCCACCGGTGCCACCGCCGCCGCCGCCGCCAGCACCGCCACAGCCGGCCGCCAGCCACAGCAACTGACCTGGCGTCGCCTCGGCGCTACAGGCCACCGGCTGTACCGCATTGGGACCGATCGCCTTCAGCGATGTCAGTCCCAACGGCGCTCCTTGAGCAGAACCCAACGTAGCCGCCGCCAAAGACAGGGATAGCGACAGCATGCCCGCAGAAATCATCTTCATGACGCTCCCTCCTCGGTTGGATAACTGGTCCCCAATGCACTGACTTCAGCGCATGACCAAGGAGAAGAATAATATCTTATGTTCCTTTCGGACAGTAGAAACGGCCTGAATACACTAGTATTGCTTGTGTCATTAAAGCACCGGATTGATTTACTATTTTCATCATGACATATCGCTATATGCTAGTTGAGCGAAAATTTTCCAATCACCCGCTGCCTCAACAACTACTCCAGTATGCGCCGCAGCACGCGCTGATTTCGTTCCATCGTCGTCGTCAGGACCGCGGCGTCGCTGACCGCAACCGGGAAATCGGCCTGCTCCGAGGCGGCGGCCACTGCCTCGCTGTGGCCGCCATTCAGGAAGCCAGCGGTCAGCGTGTCCCGCAGCGCGGTCGAAAGGTCGGGCGGGCCGAACACGCCGATGCTTTCGGTGAAGGCCAGCTTGCGGTTGTCCAGGAGCTCGGCAAAGGTCGGGGTGTCCGTCAGGTTGGTGTTGCGTGCCGCACCGAAGCTCACCACACCTCGCAGGCGGTCGAGGTGCTTGGCAATCAGCACCGTCGGCAGGATGCCGAGCAGCGTGCGGCCATCCACCACGTCGGCGACAACCTCGGGCAGGGTGTCGCGCAGGGTCGTCGCGGTCTGCAGGTCGGCCTTCTTTTCAAGCATCAGCTTGGCGACGTAGGCGGCGGTGGCCTGCTGCAGGCAACTGACCGTCTGGGGGCCCTGCGCCGACAGCTTCATCAGCGCCGCCCAGTCGAGCGTGCTGTTCTCTGCGCGCGTGAAGAGCGCGACGGAGAAGCCGTTGGTCAACTTGGCGATCGGCGCCAGGCCACTGATCTTCACCGCGTCCGGCCGCAGTGACTCCAGATACTGCGTCGCCATGACGGGGCCGCCCCACAGACGCGGGGCAGTATCGCTACCGCCGGCCAGGGCGCGCAGCGCCGCCACCCCGTCGTCGCCGGTCACGGTCTGCTGCTCCACCGTGCAGCCCAGCGCTTCGCCCAGGGCCGGCCGCAGCAGGGTGAAGAGATTCCAGACCACCGAGGGTTGGCCCAGCGGCTCGATCAGGGTCAGCTTCTCGACGCCGGCGGCGCGCGCCGGGTTGATCGCACTGCGAAGCAACGGCAAGGCGGCGGCTGTGGCGAGCATGAAACGGCGTCGATCAAATGACATCGGAAGCCTCCTGCGCATGGTATTGGCAGACTCTTTGGATTAGCCGGATACTACCAGTTGTCATGGCTATCGGCCCCCTGCGGCGCGGCCCCGCAGGCGTCGCCATGTCGTGTAACAAGCTTGCAAGCCAGGCGATGCCCGGCTAGACACGCAGGCCGATCATCTGGGCCCGCGGCTGGGAGCTTCCCGGTGCGGGGGTCCGGTCGGGCCCGGTGGCAGAGTGGCCATGCAGAGGACTGCAAATCCTCGTACGTCGGTTCGATTCCGGCCCGGGCCTCCATTTCCGCGCCCTTGGAAGAAGGCCGTCGGGATTTCCTTTTGCAGGCGGGGAACCCCTTTGCTATAAGCCTGCCGCCTTGGCGCATCCGTGCGACGAGGCCTGATCCGCGGTAGCTCAGTTGGTAGAGCAGGCGACTGTTAATCGCCCGGTCGTTGGTTCGAGTCCAACCCGCGGAGCCAATTCAAGCGAGGGCCGCGCCGGCAAAACCCGGCGCGGCCCTTTGCTTTTTGCCTTTTGTGTCATGGCCTTGCCGCGGGATCGCTCGCTATAGTGTGGAGGTCCAGAATCCACCGGAGCCAGCCGATGCCCAGGATCGCCACCGCCCCGCCCCTCGCCGCTCTGCTGGCTGGACTGTTGCTGGCCGCCGCGCCGGCAGCGGCCGAAAGCGGGCCCAGCTTCGACTGCGCCAAAGCGGCGAGCAAGGTGGAGCGACAGATCTGCGACGACTGGATGCTGTCGAGCTACGATCGCTCCCTGGCCGAGCTCTACAAGGGCCTGCGCGCCGAGCTCGACAGCAAGGGACAGGAAACCCTGAAGGCCGAGCAGCGTGCCTGGCTCAAGCAAGAGCGCAACGCCTGCGAGACGGCAAAGGCGACGGCAGAGACCGATGCCGAAGGGGCCCGCGCCGCCTGCCTCTACACGGCCTACGAGGGCCGCCTGCTGGTGCTGGCTCAGCAGCTGGAACTGGTGCTGGACGGTAGCAACCCTGGCGAGGGCTGGAGCAGCAGCTACAGCTACGACGACGGCTTCTCGTCAGGTGGGCTGACAGTGCTGCGCATGCCGACTGGCTTCGCCTTCCAGATCCTGACGGTCAGCGGGCCCAGCGCGCATATCTGCGACATCGCCGGCACCGACTTGGAGGAAGGTCCTGACCTGCTGCTCTGGCAAGACCCGGATGCCGGCCAATGCCGCGTCACCTTCGCCCGCGTCGACGGCGGCGTGGCCGTCAGCTCGACCGCGTGCCAGGACCTCTGCGGCGCGCACGGCTATTTCGACGCGACCTACAAGGCGCAGTAGGCGCCGCTTGGCGCGGCGACCTCAGCGGCTCGCTTGGCGCGCCAGGATCTCGCGCGCCTCGGGATGCAGCTTGGGTAGCACGCGGCCGTCCGCAGTCTTCACCACATGGACCGAATTGCCCATCAGCGTCAGCCAGGGCTGGGTCGTGGTGGCGTTGCGGAACTCCTCCAGCCATTCGTCGCTGTACTCGCAGCCGCGAATCTCGGGAAAGGCCGGGATGCCCATGGTGTAGTGCGCCAGCTTGGCGTCGGGCCGCGGCCGGTTGTAGCCGACACAGTGGTTCCAGACCGCCGGGAAGCTGCCGACCAGGCTCTCGTCCGCGATCCAATCGATGGAATGTGGCCGCACGCAGCGCTTGGCGTCCTCGACATAGTCAGCTGTCAGCACGCGATTGGCCGGGTGTGCGCAGTTGAACAGCATGGCGCTGGCCCATTCGAAGCGCTGCTGCTCCTGGCAGACCACCACGGCCTTGCTGTCATCGGCGAAGCCGAAGAGCTCGGCGATGTCGCCCAGCACCAGCATGTCGAGGTCGAGGAACAGCGCCCACCCCTGCCAGTCGCACAGCCAGGGCACCAGGAAGCGACTGAAGGTGAAGGGCGTAAGGCCGCGCCGGGTGATCGGCAGGGTGCCCAGCACCAGCGGCGTGATCGCCACCGGCCGGCTGCTGCGCCGGATGATGGAATTCTGCAGCACGGTGAAGGACACCGGCTGGCGTTCGTCGAAACCAATGAAGATGCGAAGCGGCTGGTTGGTCATGGGGCTGTCCGGGTTGCGACGACCCGGACAGCATAGCATGGCGGCCGCTGGCGCAGGGCGTCACTCCGCCGCGTCAACCCGCGGCTTCTGCACGATCACCGGCTCCACCGCCTGCAGGTCGGCCAGGGAGATATGGCAGGCTATGATGTGGCCGTCGCCGGCCTCGATCTGCGGTGGCCGGACATCTTCGCAGATCTTGCCGATCTTGCGGTGGCAGCGGGTGTGGAAGGGGCAGCCGATCGGCGGGTTGATCACCGAGGGCAGGTTGCCCTCCAGGATGATGCGCTTCTTCTCGATCGAGGTATCGGCGATCGGTACGGCCGAGAGCAGCGCCTCGGTATAGGGATGATAGGGCGGCGAGAAGACCTCGTCGGTGGTGCCCTGCTCAACGATATGGCCGAGGTACATCACCACCACGCGGTCGGCCAGGTAGCGCACCAGCGAGAGATCGTGGCTGATGAACAGCAGTGTGGTGCGATACTCCCGCTGGATCTCCATCAGCAGGCCGGTCACCGCCGCCGCCACCGAGACGTCGAGCGCCGACACCGGCTCGTCCGCCACCACCAGCGAGGGATTGCCGGCGAAGGCGCGGGCGATGCCGACGCGCTGCTTCTGGCCGCCCGACAGCTGGCGCGGCCGGCGGTAGTAGAAGTCGGCCGGCAGCTTGACGATGTCCAGCAGGTCCAGCACCCGCTTGCGCACGTTCTCGCCGCCGGCGATGCCGCCAAACTTGCGGATCACGCGGCCCAGCTGGCCGCCGACGGTGTGGCTGGGGTTCAGGGTGTCGAAGGGGTTCTGGAAGATCATCTGCATGGCGCGGACGTCTTCGTTCTTGCGCTTCTGCACCGGCAGGCCGCCGATGTCCTTGCCACGGAACTCGACCTTGCCTTCGGTGGCGGTCTCCAGGCCCATCAGCACCTTGGCGAAGGTCGACTTGCCGCAGCCAGACTCACCGACGATGGCGACTGTCTCGGCAACCCGCGCCTCGAAGGTGATGCTTTCGTTCGCCTTCACGTGGCGCACCGTCTTGCCCTTGATCATCGCCTTCAGCGAGCTGTCCTTGAGCTCGTAATACTTCTTCATCCGGTCGATCGAGAGCACCGGCGGGCCGAAGGTGCGCTCCTCGGAAGTGCCCTTGCCGCTGTAGTCTGGCGCGGCGATCTCGTCCCAGCGCACGCAGCGCACCTCGTGCCCTGTCTCGCCGGTGACCGGCAGCATCGGCAGCGGCGGCACGTCGCAGCGCCCCTGCTGGAAGTGGTCGCAGCGCGGCCCATAGGAGCAGCCCGGCGGGCGCTCGTGCGGCAGCGGCAGCTGGCCGCGGATTGCCACCAGGGGACGCGCGTCCTTGTCCGCCGTCGGCAAGGGGATGCAGCCGAACAGGCCCTGGGTATAGGGATGGCGCATGTGGTCGAACACCTCTGCGACCGTGCCCTCCTCCACCACACTGCCGGAATACATGACGCAGATGCGATCGCAGGTATCCAGGATCAGGCCGAGGTTGTGCGAGATGTAGATCATCGAGGTATCGAAGCGGCCCGCCAGCTCGGCGATCAGCTCGACGATGCCGGCCTCGACCGTCACGTCCAGGGCCGTGGTCGGCTCGTCCAGCAGCAGTAGCGAGGGCTTCGACAGCAGCGCCATGGCGATGACCACGCGCTGCTGCTGGCCGCCGGAGATCTGGTGCGGGTAGGAGTTCATCACCCGCTCGGGGTCCGGCAGCTTGACGTCGGCCAGCATCTGCACCGCGCGTTCGCGGGCTTCTGCGGCGCCGACGCCCTCGTGGAACATCGGCACCTCGATGAGCTGCTCGCCGCAGCGCATCGCCGGGTTCAACGAGGCCATGGGCTCCTGGTAGACCATGGCGATCTCGTTGCCGCGCAGCGAACGCAACTGCTCGGGCGTCAGGGTGGCCAAGTCGACGCCCTTGTAGAGCACCTGGCCGCCGGAAATGCGGCCGTTGTGCCCCATGTACTGCATGATCGCCATGGCGACGGTCGACTTGCCACAGCCCGACTCACCAACCAGTCCGACGGTCTCACCCTTGTTCAGTGTCAGGTTGAAGTCGACCACCGCCGGGATGTCGGCGGCACGCGTGACATAGGAGATGCAGAGGTTCCGGCACTCCAGTACCGGTCCGGTCCATCCCTCCTGGAAACGTGCCATCGAACGCACCCCTTCTCGATCTTGTAGCGTCACGCCGTCAGCTGTTCTGCAATCCGCCTAGTCGCGCAGGCTGACCTCGCGCAGGCCATCGGCCAGCAGGTTGAATCCCAGCACCAGCGAGGAGATCGCCAGACACGGGAAGAGCGCGATGTAGGGAGCGGTCTGGATGACCTCGCGGCCCTGCGCGATCATTTGCCCCCAGTCCGGCGTCGGTGGCGGCAGGCCCAGGCCCAGGAAGCCCAGTGTGCCGATCGTGATGGATACATAGCCCAGGCGCAGCATGGCATCGACGATCAGTGGCCCGCGCGCGTTGGGCAGGATCTCGACGATCAGGATGTACCAGAGGCTCTCGCCGCGTGTCTCGGCCGCGTAAACGTACTCACGCGTTCGCAGGTCCAGCGCCAGGCCGCGCACTATTCGAAAGACACCTGGAGAGGAGGCGAAGACGACGGCGAAGATGATGTTGATGCCGCTCGCACCGAAGGTGGTGATGATAAGGATGTAGAGCACCAGCACCGGGAACGAGAGGATCACGTTGGACACGAAGGACAGGAAATCGTCGATGCGCCCGCGCCGATAGCCGGCCAGCAAGCCCATCGGGATGCCGACCAGATAGGCGCACAGCGTGGCGATCGGCGCGAAGAGCAGCACCTGCTGCGCGCCATACATGATGCGCGAGAGCGTGTCGCGACCGCGCAGGTCGGTGCCGAGCCAGAAGGTGCCGCAGTCGAAGTTCCCCGCCTGCTCGCCCTCGGTGACTGGCGTGCAGACGTCGGCCGCCGCCTTGCCGTCCACCAGCGTGTCGGGGGTGACGTAAAAGGTGCTGAAGGGCGCCTTCTCCCGGATGAAGTTCGCCGTCGGCGAATAGGGCGCCAGGATCGGCGCCAGCAGGGCAATCAGCACCCAGAAGAGCACCAGGCCGGCGCCAATCATCCCCACCTTCGATTCCCGCAACAGCAGGAAGGAGCGGAAGAAGCGCTTCAGCGAGGACGGGCGTCGCGGCTTGGCGGCGATGGTCGTGCTTGCCATGTGCGTGTGGCCCCTAGCTGAAGCGGATGCGCGGGTTGAGGTAGGTGTAGCCGATGTCGGACAGCGTCTGCGTCATCACCGACACGAAGACAGCGATCATCGCGCAGGCTTCGATGACGAAGATATCCCCGTTCAATGCCGCTTCCAGCAGCAGAGCGCCGAAGCCCTTATAGGCGAAGAAGAACTCGGTCACGATGACGCCGGACAGCAGCCAGTTCACCTGCAGCATGATGACGGTGAAGGGTGCGATCAAGGCGTTGCGCAGCGCGTGTTTCAGGATGACCCGCTTGTATGGCAACCCCTTGAGTACGGCGGTGCGGATGTAGTGTGTCTGCATCACCTCGGCCATCGAGGCGCGGGTCATGCGGGTGACGTAGCCGAAGTCATAGAGCACCAGCACCATGACCGGCATCACCAACTCGGCGATACTGAAGCCGCCATTGAATCCGCTGGTGCCGGGCAGCAGCCCGAGCCAGGAGACGAAGATGGCAGCGATAATCGGTGCGCTCGCCATCTCCGGCACCGATGTCGTGCCGATCGACAGCAAGGATATACTTCGGTCGAGCCGCGAGCCTTCTCGCATGCCGGCCAATACGCCGAAACCAAGCGATATGGGCACCACCAGAATCATGGTGAAGGCCGCCAGGATCCCGGTGTTCGCCAGCCGCGGCCAGAGCACTTTGGAAACCGGGGTCTTGAACCTGATGGACTCGCCAAAATCCCCGGTGAAGAAGTTGCCGAGCCAACCGACATAGCGTTCGTGGAGCGGGGCGTTGTAGCCGTTCTTCTCCATCCAGATGTCGCGCTGCTCTTGCGAGCTATAGGGACCCAGCACCTTGGTCGCGACTTGGCCCGGCGTCGCTTCCAAGGCGACGAAGACCAGCAGCGACACGGTCACCATGACCAGCAGCATCGAGCCGATGCGCCGCACGATGAATAGAAGCATGTGTCCCTGTCCCCCTTCGTCCGGTCCCCTGCCGGCGCAGCTGGCGCCGGTCAGTAAAGGCGCAATGGCCGCGACGGGTGACGAAATCCGTCGCGGCCTTGCGGTAGCCTAGATCAGCCGTTCAGCCAGACCTTGTTCCACAGATGGTACGCGGTCGGATGCGCACCGAAGTCCATGACACGGCTGGTGGCCGCGGTGGAAACCGCGCGCCACAGCGGCTGGACGAACACGGCCTCGTCCTGCAGGAAGGACTCGACCTTCTCCATCACCTTGCGACGCTCGTTGACGTCGAGGATGGCGGAAGCCTGGTCGAGCAGCTTGTCGAACTCGGGGTTCGCGTAGCCGGACTCGTTCCAGGGAACGCCCGAACGGTAGGCCAGGTTCAGCACCATCACGCCAAGCGGACGGTGCGTCCAGGTGGTCATGCCGAACGGGGTCTTGGTCCAGAGATCCCAGTACTGCGCGCCGGGCATCACGTTCAGCGTCAGGTTGATGCCGGCCGGGGCCAGCTGTTCCTTGATCGCCTCGCAAGCGCCCACTTCCCACGCCGAGCTGTTGTTGCAGTCCAGCGAGAGCTCGATGCCGTTCGGATGACCGGCTTCGGCCAGCAGCTTCTTCGCCAAGTCGTAGTTCTGCTTCAGCGGCGGCAGGGCGAAGTACTCGGGATGGATCGGCGCGACGTGGTGGTCTTCACCCGGCTTGCCGACGCCCTGGTAGGCGATCTCGAGGATCTTCTGGTGGTCGATACAGGCCTGCACGGCCTTGCGCAGCGACTTATTGTTGAAGGGTGCGTCGGAGACGTGGAAGCGGGCAACCGCGGTCTGCGCCGTGTCAGCGGTGTAGACGTTGACGCCCTTCATGCCCTTCACCCGATCGACCAGCGCGATCGGCACCTCAAAGACCTGATCGACCTGCCCGGACTCGAGCGCGTTGATCGCCGCCGACGGATCGTCGCCGTGATCGATGTACTCGATGCCGTCCAGGTAGACATCGCCGCCCCAGTAGGGTTCGGCCCGGCGCTTGGCGGTGAACTTCTCGCCAATGACGAACTCTTCCATCATGTAGGGGCCGGTGCCGACCGGCTTCTTGGCGAGGTCGCGGCCCTCGTCGTCGAAGCGCTTGTTGACGATCGCGGTCGGGTAGTTGAACAGGTTCTCCGGGATCGACAGCACGGCGCGGCTGAGGTGCAGACGCACGGTGTGGTCGTCGACCTTCTCCACCGCGCCCGGCGCCATCTTCTTGCCCATCTTGGGCGTGCCGTCGTCCTTCTTGGTGCCGGTGTCGTATTCCTCGGTCATCGCCGAGAAGAGACCCAGGTTCGACGAACCGATGGCGGGATCCAGCCAGCGGGTGAAGTTGTGCACCACGTCGTCGGCGCCGAAGGAATCACCGTTCGACCACTTGATGCCCTGCTTCAGGTTGAAGGTCCAGGTCTTGAGGTCGTCAGACGCCTCCCAGCTCTCGGCCAGGAACGGGCGGGTCACGTTGTCATTTCCCGTCTCGACCAGGTACTCGAGCATGTGCCGGGTCTGGTTGGACATCTGCACCCAGTCATAGGTCGCCGGGTCGTCCATGCGCTGCACGCGCTGCGAGGCCTTCAGCGTGCCGCCCATCTTCGGGGTGGCCGCCTTCGCCGGGCTGGCGATGAAGCCCTCGCCGGTGATCTTGCCAGCCGCAGCATAGGCCGCTGCCGCCGAGACGCCGAGCAGCGTCGTAGTGCGCAGGAACTCGCGACGGTCGATCTTGCCGCTGCGGAGCTGCTCCACCAGCTCCGGCACATAGGGATGCACCCGCTTGCCGGCCGCATCCTTGATAATCTTTTTAGCCATTCCCTTCGTCTCCCTAGAAGCGGCCTGTTGGGGCCGATGTACAGCCGGCGCGCCATCGCCCGACCGTATCGTCATGCGACGGAAGACCCGCCGCAGCAGATTCTATGAGTTGGTTCCCGGCGCGCGCGGCCACCGTCGGCGACCGCTTGCCGTCGTGAGATAGTGGATGGGCGCAACCTGTGCCCTTCATCCGACCTCCCCCTGCGCAGAAAGCCAGCGCCAGGACTTGTGACGTCCTGTTATCGCCGCCTCGCGGATACACCGGAAACTTAACAGACATTAAACACAGCCGGAAACGCCATTTGTGCTGTTCCGACCGACACTGGTGTCTGTGCGACGGCCGCTAAGCCAGCGCGCACCGCCACGCCATGTGTTTCCATCCGTCCTTTCACCACTGTTGCATCAGTATCGCTGTGGTTGCGTTGCCACCAGACCTGGACGCGCCGGGCGCCACGGCTGGCGCGCATCGAACGGTCGGCGTCACGGTTGGTCCTTTGGGCCATCGTAGTCTCCCAAAAAGCACCGCCTGCCCGCCAAGCGTTGCGGACCCGGCCCCGTCAAGCTTCCCCGGCGACCGTGGCAGGTCTGTTGCCCGCCGTCTGATCGCCTCTCATTGATAGTAAGTCTAAAGGGCCGCGCGGCAAGTTGTATAGACAAGATGCGACCCTCACTGATCAACGACCCGCGAGGCGGTAGCGGTCGAGGCTTGCCGGCGGCCCGCGACACATGCCAAGCCTGCCAGCCCCATGTGGCGAGGAGAAGGCATGGCTGAGGCCGACGATTTCGAGGTGCTGCGGCAGGAGACCGTCTATCGCGGCTACTTCCGTGTCGAGCGCCTGACCGTGCGCCACCGGCGCCAGGACGGCAGCTGGACCGAGCCCTATGTCCGCGAGGTCTTCGAGCGCGGTCACGCCGTGGCCGTGCTGCCCTACGACTTGGCGGCCGACCGCGTGGTGCTGATCGAGCAGCTGCGCCCGCCCGTTGTGCTCGCCGGGTTGCCGCCGCGCCAGTTGGAGGTCGTCGCCGGCATCATCGAGGCGGGTGAGCAGCCGGTGGATGTCGCCCGGCGTGAACTGCAGGAAGAGTCCGGGCTGCAGGCGCGGGAGCTGGTGCGCCTGTTCCGCCACCTACCCTCCCCCGGCTGCAGCAGCGAGACGATCGAGATCTGGCTCGCCCTGGTCGATGCCGGCGACGTCGGCGGCTATCACGGCCTGGCCGAGGAGCACGAGGAGATCCGTGCCCTTGCCATCTCGGCACAGGAGGCTTTCCGCTGGGTGGCCGAGGGCAGGATCGAAAACGCCACCGCCCTGCTGGCGCTGCAATGGCTGCAACTGCATCATGCCGCCCTTCGGCAGGCCGGCGGCTTGCAGGGCCTGGCCCTGCCCCGCTAGCGTGCCGCCCCCGACCGCAAAGGCAAGGCGCATGGACATCCGCGACGGCTTCATCGGCAGCATCGGCAACACGCCGCTCATCCGCCTGCGCCGCGCCTCGGAGGAGACCGGCTGCACCATCCTGGGCAAGGCCGAGTTCCTCAACCCCGGCGGCTCGGTCAAGGACCGCGCGGCGCTGGCCATCATCACCGACGCCGAGCGGCGCGGGCAGCTGCGGCCCGGCGGCACCGTGGTCGAGGGCACCGCCGGCAACACCGGCATCGGCCTGGCGCTGGTCGGCCGCGCGCGTGGCTACCGCACCGTCATCGTGATTCCCGAGACGCAGAGCCGCGAGAAGAAAGAGATGCTGCGGCTTTGCGGTGCCGAGCTGGTGGAGGTGAAGGCGGCGCCCTATCGCGACCAGATGAACTATGTGCACGTCTCACGTCGCCTGGCCGAGGAGCTGGCCGGTACGGAGCCCAACGGCGCCATCTGGGCCAACCAGTTCGACAACCAGGCCAACCGCCAGGGCCACTACGAGACCACCGGGCCAGAGCTCTGGACCCAGACCGACGGCACCCTGGACGGCTTCGTCGCCGCGGTTGGCTCCGGCGGCACGCTGGCCGGCGTCGGCATGGCGCTGAAGGAGCGCAGCCAGCAGGTCAAGATCGCCCTGGCCGACCCGCCGGGCGCCGCGCTCTACAGCTACTACACCACCGGGGAGCTCAAGTCCGAAGGCAGCTCGATCACCGAGGGCATCGGCCAGGGCCGCATCACCAAGAACCTGGAGGGGGCGCCGGTCGACCTGGCCTTCCAGATCCCCGACAGCGAGTCGATCCCGCTGTGCTTCCAGCTCTTCACCGAGGAAGGGCTCTGCGTCGGCCCCTCCTCCGGCGTCAACGTTGCCGGCGCCATCCGCCTGGCCAGGGAACTGGGGCCCGGGCATACCATCGCGACGATCCTCTGCGACTACGGCACGCGCTATCAATCGAAGCTGTTCAATCCGGTCTTCCTGCGCGACAAGAACCTTCCGGTGCCCGACTGGCTGGACAAGGCGATGCCCACATGACCACCGCACTGCTGTTCCGCGATGACGCCTACCTGACAAGCTGCGATGCCACGGTGCTGGCGGCGACGCCCGGAGGCATCGAGCTCGACCGCACGGTGTTCTATTACGAGAGCGGCGGTCAGCCGGGGGACAGCGGCCAGCTGACGCTGGCCGACGGCAGCAGCCTGGTCATCGTCGACACCCGCAAGGGCGAGACGCCGGGCAGCGTGCGTCACGTTCCGGCGCCGGACAGCGCCCTGCCCGCCGTCGGCAGCCAGGTGACCGCGAGCATCGACTGGGCGCGGCGCCATCGCTTCATGCGCATGCATTCCTGCCTGCACCTGCTCTGCGCCCTGGTGAAGGGGGACGTGACCGGCGGCCAGGTCAGCGACGGCAAGGGCCGGCTGGACTTCAACCTGCCCGACGGCGCGCCGGACAAGGACTGGCTGACGGCGGAGCTCAACCGCCTGATCGCCGAGGAACATGCCGTGCAGGCCCGCTGGATCGACGACGCCGAGCTGACGGCAAATCCCGGACTGGTGCGCACCATGAGCGTCAAGCCGCCGAGCGGCGCCGGCCGCGTGCGCCTGCTGGAGATCGCCGACGTCGACCTGCAGCCCTGCGGTGGCACCCACGTGCGCCAGACCGCCGAGATCGGCCGCGTCGAGGTCGGCAAGATCGAAAACAAGGGCAAGATGAACCGGCGGATCAACATCCGCCTGCTGGAGGACAGTTGAGATGACCGACATCGGCCCCCTGGTCTCGACGCAATGGCTGGCCGACCACCTGGACGCGCCGGACGTGCGCGTGGTCGACGCCACCTATTTCCTGCCGATGGAGAAGCGCGACGCCCAGGCCGAGTACCTGGCCAAGCACATTCCCGGCGCGGTCTTCTTTCCAATCGACGAGATCGCCGACAGTGCCTCGGCCCTGCCGCACATGCTGCCGGCACCGGAGAAGTTTTCCAGCAAGGTGCGCAAGCTGGGGCTGGGCGACGGCATCCGCATCGTCGTCTACGACGCGCGCGGCAACTTCTCGGCGCCCCGTGTCTGGTGGACCTTCCGCGCCTTCGGTCACCAGGATGTGGCAGTGCTGGATGGCGGCCTGCCGAAATGGCTGGCCGAGGGCCGGCCGACCGAGGAGGGCCCGGTCAGCAAGGGCGAGCGCCACTTCACCGCGCGCTTCAATTCCTTCCTGGTGCGCGACGCCGGGCAGGTCGAGAGCAACATCCGCTCGAAGCGCGAGCAGCTGTTGGATGCCCGCGCCAAGGGCCGCTTCGAAGGCTCCGAGCCGGAAATGTGGCCGGGCCGCCGCGCCGGGCACATCCCTGGCAGCCGCTGCCTGCCCTTCGGCACGCTGATGGCCAAGGACGGTACCTATCTGCCGCCCGACCAGCTGCGGCAGAAGTTCCTGGATGCCGGCATCGACCTGAAGAAGCCGGTGGTGACCAGCTGCGGCTCCGGCATCACCGCGGCGATCCTGTCGCTGGGGCTGGAGCTGGCCGGCGCCAAGGACGTGGCGCTCTACGACGGCTCCTGGGCCGAGTGGGGCCTGCCCGGCGAGCGCCCGGTGGAAACCGGCCCGGCGAACTGAGCCTGCCATGACGGATACGGACCTCACGCTGCGGCCGGCGACACCCGCCGACGACGCCGCGCTGGTGGCGCTGTGGCAGGCCTGCAAGCTGACCGTCTGGTACAACGACCCGCTGACCGACATCGCCCGCTGGCGCGAGCAGCCGGGCTCCTCCGACATCCTGGTGCTGCAGGCCGCCGATGGTGCGCTGGCCGGCAGCATCGCGGTGGGCTGCGACGGGCACCGCGCCTGGGTCTACTACCTCGCGGTGGCGCCGGAGCGGCAACGCCAGGGGTTGGGCCAGCGCCTGATGGCGGCGGCCGAGGCCTTCGCTCACGCGCGCGGCATCCTGAAGCTGCAGCTCATGGTGCGGCCCTCGAACGCCAAGGTGGCGGCCTTCTATCGCGCGCTGGGCTACGACGAGACGCCCAGGCGCATTTTCGCCCGCTGGCTGACGCCGCTGCCGACGCCACCCGACCCGCTGGAAGGCAAGCTGCGCAGCGTCATCACTTATCTTGAGATGAAAGATCGCCCGGCGTTGCGGCCGGTGCCGCCGCCCGCCGGCGTCAAGCTGGCGCTGCTGCGCGCGGAGACTCCCAGCGTCGCCTTCTATCGCTTCCTCTATCACACGGTCGGCAAACCCTGGCTGTGGTGGGCGCGGCGCGCGATGAGCGACGAGGCGCTGGCGCGCGCCGTGCAGGACCCGAAGGTTGAGGTCTACGTGCTCTACTGCGAGGGCCAGCCGGCCGGCTATGCCGAGCTCGACCGCCGTGTCGACGGCGAGGTGGAGCTGGCCTACTTCGGCTTGCTGCCAGAGTTCATCGGCCGCAAGCTCGGCCCCTACCTGCTGACCTGGGCCATCGAGCAGGCCTGGAGCTACGGCCCCGACCGCGTCTGGGTCAACACCTGCACCTTCGACCACCCCAAGGCCCTGCCGCTCTACCAGCGGCTCGGCTTCGTGCCCTATCGACAGGAAACCCAGGTGATCGACGATCCGCGGCTGAACGGGGTGATGGACGGCTGAACCTGCCGGATTTCTCCCCGCCGGCCGGCCCGGCCAGGTGCGACAGGCTGTCTCCGCCATCTGGTGCAGCGGCCGAGCCCGGCCTACAGTCAGCCATCACCTGAGAGGGAGAATTGCTATGGCGAAAGCCAAGGATGCCAAGAGCCGGCGCAAGGCGCCGCTGGCCACCCCGACCGATCTGAAGGCGGCGGCGACCAAGGATATCGGCGGCGCGATGAACGCGATCCTCGCCGACACCTTTGCGCTCTACATGAAGACCAAGAATTTCCACTGGCACGTCAGCGGGCCGCATTTCCGCGACTATCACCTGATGCTGGACGAGCAGGCCGACCAGATCTACGCCATGACCGACCCGATCGCTGAGCGCATCCGCAAGATTGGCGCCACCACCTTGCGCTCGATCGGCCACATCGCCCGGCTGCAGCGCGTGCTGGACAACGACGCCGACTATGTCGAACCGCTGGACATGCTGGCGGAGTTGGCCGGCGACAACCAGCAGTTCGCCGCCCGCCTGCGCCAGGCGCACGAGGTGTGCGACGAACACCACGACATCGCCACCGCCAGCCTGATCGAAGTCTGGATCGACGAGACCGAGCGCCGCACCTGGTTCCTGTTCGAAACCAGCCGCAAGGGCGGTTCGTCGGGGCACTAGCAGACGGCATCTGGCCAAACGCTATCGCAACAATGCCATAGAGCGCTGGCTACCAGACTCCCTGTCCGACTTTCACCGCGTCACTCTCGGGCTTGTCCCGAGGGTGACCGGGTAGTCGCTGATTGTTATCCCGGCCAAGCAAAGCGCGAGCCGGGATCCATGGTCTCGACCGGGCGGACGCTGGAAGTACCGCCGACGGTGAAGGCCGCCGAATGGGCCCCGGCTCTTCGGCCGGGGTGACAGTGAGAAGAATAGCTAGCGACGCTCGCCCTCTCCCCAACCTCATGCCAGTGGGCAGGCTCGAGAGTGATGCGGACAGGTCAGTGCGCCGACCGGTCGTGGGCGGCCGCTGGCTAGTTGTGCAGGATCTGGCTCAGGAAGAGCTTGGTGCGGTCGGACTGCGGGTTGTTGAAGAACTCTTCCGGCTCGTTCTCTTCGATGATCTCGCCCTTGTCCATGAAGATGACGCGGTTAGCCACCTTGCGGGCAAAGCCCATCTCGTGGGTCACACAGATCATCGTCATGCCGCTCTCGGCCAGGCTGACCATGACGTCGAGCACTTCGGAGATCATCTCCGGGTCGAGCGCCGAGGTCGGCTCGTCGAACAGCATGATCTTGGGGTTCATGCAGAGCGAGCGGGCGATGGCGACGCGCTGCTGCTGGCCGCCGGAGAGCTGGCCCGGGAACTTCAGTGCCTGCTCCGGGATCTTCACCTTCTCCAGGTACTCCATGGCCGCGGCCTCGGCCTCGTCCTTCGGCATCTTGCGCACCCAGATCGGCGCCAGCGTGCAGTTCTGCAGCACCGTCAGATGCGGGAAAAGGTTGAAGTGCTGGAACACCATGCCGACTTCGCGGCGGATCTCGTCGATCTTCTTCAGGTCGTTGGAGAGCTCGATGCCCTCCACCTGGATCGAGCCGCGTTGATGCTCCTCCAGCCGGTTGATGCAGCGGATCATGGTCGACTTGCCGGAACCCGAGGGCCCGCAGACGACAATGCGCTCGCCACGATAGACCGTGAGGTTGATGTCCTTCAGGACGTGGAACTCGCCATACCACTTGTGCATGTGGCTGATCTGGATGGCGATCTCGTCGCTGATCTGCAGCTTCGGAGCGGAATTTTCGACGGCGGCCATGTTCGGGCTCCCTAGCGTCGCTTGTGACCGGTGTGCAGCTTCTTCTCCAGGTAGATCGAGTAACGCGCCATGGAGAAGCAGCAGATGAAGTAGATCAGGGCGCAGAACACGTAGACCTCGTGCGCCAGGCCCTTCCACTTGGCATCGGTGACCGAGGCCTGGGCGGCGCCCAGGAAGTCGAAGATGCCGATGGTGAGCAGCAGCGTGGTGTCCTTGAACAGGCCGATGAAGGTGTTCACGATGCTTGGCAAGGTGATCTTCAAGGCCTGCGGCAGCACGATCAGCCGCATCATCTTCCAGTAGCTGAGGCCCAGTGCCTTGGCGGCCTCGTACTGCCCCTTGGGAATCGCCTGCAGACCGCCGCGGATCACTTCGGCCATATAGGCCGAGGCGAAGAGGCAGACCACGATCAGCGCCCGCAACAGGTTATCGAAGTTCATGCCCTTGGGCAGGAACAGCTGCAGCATGTTCGACGCCATGAACAGCAGCGTGATCAGCGGGACGCCGCGGATGCACTCGATGAAGATGACGCAGAGCACCCGCAGGATCGGCATGCGCGATCGTCGCCCCAGTGCCAGCAGGATGCCGATGGGCAAGGAGACGACGATGCCGGTGACACCGGTGACGATGGTCACCATCAGACCGCCCCAGAGACCGGTCGGCACGATATCCAGCAGCGGGTCGAAGCCGGTCAGCAGGAAGAAGGCGATGATCGGGTAGAGGTAGGTGAACCAGAGCCAATAGCGCCGCCCGCGCACTTTGTAGAGCATCGGCGCCAGGGCTAGCAGCAGCAGGGCGCCGGCCAGAATTGGCCGCCACTGCTGGTCGTCCGGATAGAAGGCGAAGAGGAAGAAGTTGATGCGCGCCTTGACCACCGTCCAGCAGGCGCCGCCGTGGCTGTCGCCCCATTCGACCAGTGGCTGTGTCTCGCTGACCAACGTCTCGGCGGTTGGCCAGTCGCCGGCCTCGATGGCGCCCTTCAGGCTGGCATGCAGGCCGTTGCTGTCCAGCTTGGTGGCAATGGCGCTCAGCTCCGCCGGGGTAAGGTCGCCGGCCGCCTTCAGGCGGCCGTTGAAGGTGCCGAGGGAAGACTCGGCGCGGCCCATGTACAGCGCGCTCTGATCGCGCGTCCTGGTGAACTCGGCCACCTCGGCCTCGCTCGCGCCCGCCGCCGGACCGGAGGCCTTCAGCGCATCCCAGTCGGCGCGTTGGGCGTTGCTGTCGAACTCGGTCAGCGATCCGGCCAGACGGCAGATGGTCTGGTCGTCGCCCGTCACCACGGAGTCGAGCACCATCCAGTTGACCGCCCAGGAGATCAGCAAATAGGCGAGATACAGAGCGCCCAGGCTCAGCACCGCGTTGAGCGGCGTGGAGACCAGATTGGTGCGGATCCAGCCGATGGTGCCGGTGGTGCCCGGCGGTGCCGGCAGGCTGGGATGCTCGCCCGGCGGATAGGAGCGGGCATCCATTTCGTCGGTGTGTTCGGCGGTCATGGTCTACCGCTCCACCAGCGCGATGCGCTTGTTGTACCAGTTCATGAAGGCGGAGATGCTCAGGCTGATGAAGAGATAGATCAGCATGGTGATGCCCAGCACCTCGACCGCGTGGCCGGTCTGGTTCAGCGTCGTTCCGGCGAACACGCTGACCAGCTCGGGATAGGCGATGGCCACGCCGAGTGACGAATTTTTGGTCAGGTTCAGGTACTGGCTGGTCAGCGGCGGGATGATCACCCGCATGGCCTGGGGGATGACCACCAGGCGCAGCGTCTTGCCCGGGCGCAGGCCCAGCGAATAGGCCGCCTCGGTCTGGCCATGGCTGACCGCCTCGATGCCCGAGCGCACGTTCTCGGCAATGAAGGCACCAGTGTAGATGGTCAGCGCGAACCACAGCGCCAACAGCGAGGGCGGGATGTTGATGCCGCCCTGGAAGTTGAAGCCGGAGATCTCCGGCAGGACGAAGTCGAGCGGCATCCCGGTGACCAGGAAGACCACGACCGGTAGCCCGACGATGAGGCCCAGGTCGGTCAGGCCGACGGGGAAGGTCTGGCCGGTCTTCTCCTGCCGCTTGCGCGACCAGGACTTGATCACCAGCGAGACAACGATGCCGATCAGTAGCGACGTCCAGGTCAGCCAGAAGCTGCCCCCCGGCACCGGCGTCGGCAGCTCGATGCCACGCTGGTTGAGGAAGAAGGCGCCGCCGATCGAGTAGGAGTCCTTGATGCCCGGCAGGTAGAGGAACACCGAGGCCCAGATCAAGATCTGCAGCAGCAACGGCACGTTGCGCACTGCCTCGATGTAGCAATAGGCCAGGCGATTGACGATCCAGTTATTGGACAGGCGCAGCACGCCAACGATGAAGCCCAGGATGGTCGCGGTGACGATACCCATCGCCGAGACCAGCAGCGTGTTGTAGAGGCCGATCCAGAAGGTGTCCCAGTAGGTCGAGGCGTGGACGTTGTATTCGGCCAACTTGAAGGAGATATCGAAGCCGGCCTGGCTGTTCAGGAAATCGAAGCCGAAGGCCAAGTTCTTCGCCGCCATGTTGGCGAGCGTGTTGTGAATGACGAACCAGCCCAGGCCGACAACGCCGACGACTGTGAGGATCTGATAGAAGATCGCGCGATAGCGTTCATCCTGGAACCAAGACGATGCGCGGCTGCCTTCGGTCGCTTCAACTGTAGCCATGTCCCCCCACCCCTGGACGGGCGGCCCCGCGGATCACCTAGCCTGGCAACAGGCGGCGCCGCTGGCCGGAAACGCAACCGCCGGGCCCGTAAGACGGACGAGCCCGGCGGTTTTCTTCACACGTTAGGCGTTCCGCTCAGCGGACCGGCGGCGAGTACATCAGGCCACCGTTGGTCCAGAGCGCGTTCAAGCCACGCTCCAGGCCCAGCGGCGTGTTGACGCCGACGTTACGCTCGAAGGACTCCGAGTAGTTGCCAACCTGCGTGATGATGTTGACAGCCCACTCGTTGCTCAGGCCGAGCTTCTTGCCCATGTCGCCCTCGGCGCCGAGCAGACGGCGGATCTCGGGGTTCTCGGACTTGGCCATCATGTCCTTCGCGTTCGCCTGGGTGATACCGAGCTCTTCGGCCACCAGCATGGCGTTGAAGGACCAGCGCACGACGTCACCCCAGGCGCTGTCGCCATGGCGGACGGCGGGCCCCAGGGGCTCCTTGGAGATGATCTCCGGCAGGATGATATGCGCGGCCGGGTCGCCCATCGCCGTACGCTCGGCCGCGAGGCCGGAAGCGTCGGTGGTGTAGGCATCGCACTGACCCTGGTCGTACATGCCACGGCCCTCGTCCGACTTCTCGAACACCACCGTCTTCAGCTCCATACCGTTGGAGCGGAAGTAGTCGGCGAGGTTGAGCTCGGTCGTGGTGCCGGTCTGCACGCAGATGGTGGCGCCGCTCAGCTGCTTGGCGCTGGTGACACCGGAGTCCTTGCGGACCATGAAGCCCTGGCCGTCGTAGTAGTTGACCGCGACGAAATCGAGCGCCAGCTCGCTATCGCGCGACAGCGTCCAGGTCGAGTTGCGCGCCAGCATGTCGCCTTCGCCGGCCTGCAGCTTGGTGAAGCGTTCCTTGGCGGTCGAGGGAATGAAGTTCACCTTGGTGGCGTCGCCCAGCACCGCGGCGGCAACCGCCCGGCACATGTCGACGTCAAGGCCAGCCCACTCGCCCTTGTCGTTCGGACCGCCGAAGCCGGCGAGACCCGTGTTCACGATGCAATTCAAGGTCCCGCGGGCCTTGACGTCCTCGAGCGTACCGGCGGAAGCCGCCGAGACACCAAGAACCGTCACCGCCGCGGCAGTCAGCATTACCTGCCTAAGAGTCATATGTTGAGTCCTTCCCTGCTTCTTCGAAGTTGAAGCTTAAAGCCCATCCACGGCCCTGTCCGCCTTTGTTGGCGAATCTGCCGTGGTCCCTGCCCGCAAGGTCTAAAGGCCGCGCATGGCGGCCTTGTCTCGCGAGCATGGCGGGAGAGTGTAACAGAACCTCCGCGAAGGCAACCCCGATTGCGAAATCATGGAGAGACTGGACAGTCGCGGCATGAAATGGCTCAAGTCGTCTGTGAAAGCGGGAGGCACAGTCGCACCATGAGCAACAAGACGAAGTCAGCCGGTATCGGTACTCGCCTGGCGCATGGCGGACGCAGCAAGACCGCGCAGTTCGGCGCGGTAAACCCGCCAGTGGTGCGCGCCTCCACGATCCTGTTCGACAGCTACGATGCCTTCGTCAACCGCAAGACCCGCGACCGCCGCAAGGGCGAGTACATGTACGGCCGATCCGGACTACCGGGGTCGGTCGCGTTGGAAGGCCTGATGGCCGAGTTGGAAGGCGCCGCCGACTGCATTTCTGTGGAATCCGGCGCCGCCGCGGTGGTGGCACCGATCCTGGCGCTGCTGGGCAGCGGCGACCACCTGCTGGTGGCCGACACAGTCTACGAGCCGACCCGCAACTTCTGCACCGTCCATGCCAAGCGCCTGGGCATCGAGGCGGAGTTCTACGATCCGTTGATCGGCGCCGGCATCGCCGCGCTCTGTCGGCCCAACACGCGCGGCATCTTCATGGAGAGTCCGGGCTCGCTGACCTTCGAGGTGCAGGACCTGCCGGCCATCGTCACGGTCGCCCAGGCCCGCGACATCTATACTTTCATCGACAATACCTGGGCCTCGCCGCTAGGACTGCAGCCGCTGAAGTTCGGCGTCGACGTCTCGATTCATGCCGGCACCAAGCACGTGGTGGGCCACAGCGATGCCATGCTGGGCCTGGTCTGCAGCAACGAACGCACCGAAAAGGCGATCCGCGCCGGCGTGCTGGCGCTGGGTCACAACGCCGGTACCGAGGAAGTCTTCCTCGGCCTGCGTGGCCTGCGCACCATGGAACTGCGTCTCAAGCAGGCCACCGCGGCGGCGATGGAGGTGACGCGCTGGCTGATTGGCCGGCCGGAGGTGGCGCGCGTGCTCTATCCGCCGCTACCACAGGATCCCGGTCACGCGCTGTGGCAGCGCGACTTCACCGGTGCCTGCGGCCTGTTCGGCGTGGTGCTGGCCAAGCCCCATGGCACGGCGGCGATTGGCGCGATGCTGAACGACTATGACTACTTCGGCATCGGCGCCTCGTGGGGCGGCTTCGAAAGCCTGGTGATCCCGACCTTCCCCGAACGCCTGCGCAGCGCGGTGCCCTGGACCGCACCCGGCCCGACCCTGCGCTACAACATCGGCCTGGAGGATCCTGCCGACCTGATCGCCGATCTGGCGGCGGGCTTCGACCGTCTCGCCGCTGCCGCCTGATGGCCCGCGGGACGTCCCAGGGCCCAACCCTGCGCGTCCTGCTGGGCGAGGCCACGGCGCTGGGCCCCGGCAAGGCTCGGCTGCTTGAGTTGATCGGCGAGACCGGCTCGATCACCCGGGCGGCCAAGGCGCTTGGCATGTCCTATCGCCGCGCCTGGCTGCTGGTCGACGCGATGAACCGCGATTTCCGCCAGCCACTGGTGGAAACCGCGCGCGGCGGCGAGCGCGGCGGCGGCGCGCAGGTGACGGCACTGGGGCGCGAAGCGACCGAGCGCTACCGCGCCATGGAAGCGCGGGCGACCGCGCTGCTGGCAGACGAGCTGGCATTTTTCGGCAAGCTTTTGAAATAGGCAGCAACCGCCGTGGCGGATTGCCTTGCCGAGCACATCGTTATATATCGTGAGATATAACGCTGGACTTCGGAGAGCCACGATGCGCCTCGTTTCCTGTCTGCCGCAGACCCTGCTCGCGCTGGTCACGGCGGCGTTGCTTACCAGCGCGCCGGCCCGCGCCGAGGACGAAATCACCCTCTTCGCCGCCGCGTCCATGACCGATGCCATGACCGATCTGGCGGCCGCCTACAGCGCCGCCGGACACCCGTCGGTGAAGCTGGCCTTCGCCTCCTCCTCCACCCTCGCCAAGCAGATCGAGAACGGGGCGCCAGCCGACCTCTACATTTCCGCCGACCTCAAGTGGATGGACTACCTGGCGGAACGGCAGCTGATCGTCGCGGAAACGCGCAGCAACCTGGCCGGCAATGCCCTGGTGCTGATCGCGCCGCTGGGCAGCGCGCAGGCGGCCGCCGCCGATCCGGCGACGCTCGACTGGGCAGCGCTGCTGGGCGCCGACGGCAAGCTGGCGATCGGCGATCCGGCGCATGTCCCGGCCGGCCGCTACGCCAAGGCGGCGCTCGACTTCCTCGGCGTCTGGCAACTCGTGGAAAGCCACGCGGTCTTCGCCGGCGACGTGCGCGCCGCCCTGACTTTCGTCGAGACCGACGAGGCGGTGGCCGGCATCGTCTACGCCACAGACGCAGCGATCAGCGCCAGGGTCGCGGTGGTCGGCAGCTTCCCCACCGCGAGCCACGAGCCCATCGTCTATCCCATCGCCGTGGTGGCCGAGCACGACCGGCCGGCGGTACGCGCCTTCCTCGACTTCCTGCTCAGCGGCGAGGGCGCCCGCATCCTGCAGCATTACGGCTTCGTGGTGCCGGCGCGCAGCTCCTGAACTGGCATCCGCCGCATGCTGCTGAGCCCGGACGAACTCGAGGCCTTCCTGCTGTCGCTGCGGGTGGCGAGCATCGCCGTGCTGGTGGGCCTGCCGCCGGCGATCTTCTGCGCCTATGCCCTGGCGCGCTGGCGCTTTCCCGGCAAGCTGCTGTTCGACGCCCTGGTCCACCTGCCGCTGGTGCTGCCGCCCGTGGTGGTCGGCTACCTGCTGCTGGTGCTGTTCGGCCGACAGGGGCCGCTGGGCCAGTTCTTTAGCGACTGGCTTGGCCTCACCTTCGCCTTCTCCTGGCGTGGCGCGGTGCTGGCCGCCGCGATCATGGGCTTCCCCTTCCAGGTACGCGCCATCCGCCTGTCGCTCGAAGCACTCGACCCCGGCATCGAGGCCGCCGCGCGCACCTTGGGCGCCGGCCGCCTTGATGTGCTGGTCTCGGTGACCCTGCCGCTGATTCTGCCCGGTATCCTGGCGGGCGCTCTGCTCTGCTTCGCCGGGGCGGTCGGCGAGTTCGGCGCCACCATCACCTTCGTCGCCTCGATCCCGGGTGAGACGCAGACGCTGCCGCTGGCGATCTTCCGCGCCGTGCAGTCGCCCGGCGGCGAGGCCGCGGCGGCCCGGCTGGTCCTGCTGTCCGTCGGCCTGGCGCTGGTGGCGCTGGCGGCCTCCGAACTTCTCGCACGGCGCTGGAAGCGCCGCTTCCTGGGCTGACCGCGATGCTGGAAATCGCCATCCAACGCCGCCAGGGCGACTTCACGCTCGATGCCGAGGTGGCAGTGCCGGCCGCCGGCGTCACCGCGCTGTTCGGCCGCTCCGGCGCCGGCAAGACCACACTGGTCGATTGCCTGGCTGGCCTGTCGCGCCCTGACAGCGGTCGCATCGTGATCGCCGGCACCACACTGTTCGACAGCGCGCGTGGCATCGACCTGCCGCCAGAGCGCCGCCGCCTAGGCTACGTCTTCCAGGACGCGCGGCTGTTCCCGCATCTCTCGGTCGAGGCCAACCTGCGCTATGGCCAGCGGCGCGCCGGGCCGGGCGACGCCGTCGCCAGCTTCGACCAGGTGCTGGAGCTGCTGGAGCTGGCGCCGCTGCTGGCGCGGCGGCCGGCCAAGCTATCGGGTGGCGAGCGGCAGCGCGTCGCCCTGGGCCGCGCCCTGCTGGCGCAACCCCGCCTGCTACTGCTCGACGAGCCGCTGGCCTCCCTCGACCAGGCGCGCAAGGACGAGGTGCTGCCCTTCCTGGAGCGGCTGCGCGACGAGTTCGCCCTGCCGATGGTCTATGTCAGCCACGCCATGCCCGAGGTGCTGCGCCTGGCCGACGCGCTGGTGCTGCTCGACCGCGGCCGGGTCGCCGCCGCCGGACCGATCGAGGAGATCCTCGGCCGCATCGACCTGCAGCCCCTGACCGGCCGCTACGAAGCCGGCGCCGTGGTGACCGCCAGCGTGGTCGGCCAGGATGCCGCTTTCGGCCTGACCCGCCTGGACCTGGCCGGCGAGACGCTGTGGATCGGCCACATCGACGCCCTGCCCGACAGCCGCCTGCGCCTGCGCATCCGCGCCCGCGACGTCGCCATCGCCCTAGCACCGGTCGCCGGCGTCTCGATCCAGAACCAGCTGGCCGGCCAGGTGGCGGAGATGAGCCGCGACGGTCACTACGTCGACCTGGCCATCGCCATCGGCAGCCCAGCCGCCGGCCAGCGCCTCTGGTCCCGCGTCACCGCGCGCGCCGCCGACCAGCTGTCGCTCGCCGTCGGCAAGCCGGTGTTCGCCCTGGTGCGCACCGTCGCGGTGGAACGCCAGGGCGTCTCGCGCCGGCCCGAGGCCGCGGCGCCGTAGCAGCAACGCCCTTGGCGCCGTCGGTCGGGGAACGCCACCAGAGTCGGTCACGTTAGGTCCAGCAAGGACATGCGCTACCCGCGCCGTCCCGATGGAGGAACATCATGACCGATAAGCCAAAGCCCGCAGAGGCACCGAAGCGCAAGCAACCGCCGCAGCCCAGCGACGAGGGCCATCCACTGCACCATGAACCCGGCCGGCCCGGCCGCGGCGATCCAGAACCGCGCGGCATCGGCAAGCCAATTGGCCAGCCGGACGACTTCGGCCGTATCTAGGCGTTGCCGCGCGGCCGACTAGTGGCCGCCCGGCGTCGCGGGTAGTCCCAGCAGCTGGAGAAAGCGGTCGGTGATGCGCCGACCGTCGAAGCGCTCCGCCAGGGGACGTGCCGCCGCGGCCAGCTTGCCGTGCAAGACGTCGTCACGCAGCAGGCGCTCGATCTGCTGCGCCAGGTGGGCACTGTCCCACGGCTTGAACAGCAGGCCGCCGCGGCGCAGGCCGTCGCCGGTGGCCTCGACCAGCCCGCCGCGATCCGGCACAACCACCGGCGTGCCCTGCGCCATGGCCTCGGCGGCAACCATGCCGAAGGCCTCCAGATGCACCGACGGATAGACCACGCAGCGGCTGGCGGCGAAGATCTGGTCGCAGACGTTGCGCGGCTGCCCTTCGAGCCACAGAACCTCCAGGCGCAGGTGGCCGGCGATGGCGCGCAGGGCGTCGCCGTAGCCACGGCCGTGCAGCGTCGGGCCACAGACCAGGAGCTGCGGGTCGAGACCGCGCTGGCGCAACAGCGCCATGGCATAGAGCAGCAGGTCGACGCCCTTTTCACTGTCCTGCCGGCCGACGAAGGCGACCAGCGGTCGGCTGTCGTCGAGCGCCGGCAGCAGGTGGCGCAGGCTGGCGCGCGCCGCGCCACGGTCCAGCGGTGCCGCCAGGTCGATGCTCGGGTGCAGCGTGGCCAGGCGATCCTCGGCAAGGCCCATCTCGGCCTGCAGATGCTGCCCAAAGGCCCGGCTGACCACCAGGGCCGGGTGCGGCGCGGCGGCCACCAGGTCGCGGATGCGGGCGTGGAAGGCGCTGCGCGCCGCCGCGTCGCGGGCGTACTGGGTGAAGAGATCCTCGCCCTGGAAACTGGTGACCCAGTCGAAGGCGTGGCGACCGCGGGCGGCGACCGCTTCGGCCAAGGGCGCCACGATGGCACTGCCGGCCACCAGCGTGGTGACACCGTCGCGGATCATCAGGCGCTCCAGCCGCCGCACCAGGGCGGGGTCGCCGGTCCCCGGCTGGCTCAGCACATCGCAGAAATTGGCCAGCACGCGGCGCAAGGCGACAGGCCTTGCCTGGCCCATCGCATGGTGCTGTTCCGCCGACAGACGATCGAGATGGCGCGCCAGAAAATCGCCGACACGCAAGGGGCGCCGGCGCAGAAAGCGCACGCCGCGACACAGCAGCCGGTCGCGGATGCCGGCGGGCAGCAGGGCGGGATTGCGCTCCATCACCCAATAGACCAGCACCCGGAAGCCACGGCGCTGCAACTCCGCCGCCAGGCGCAGGTCGCGGATCGGGCCGCCTTCGTAGGAGCCACCGCTCAAGGTCAGGAAGGCGATACAGGGCGCCTGCCCCAACGCCGCAACGGGTCCGGGCCGACCGCTGCCAGCGGGGCGCGCGGCGCGTTGCTGGCTGGCACCGGCCGGGACCGGCGGTGCTAGGCTGTCAGCGAAGGGCTCCGCCGTCTGCCATCGCGCAATAGGGGGCATCTGCCTGACGGGATGTTTCGGAGAATCGACCAGTCATTCTTCACTGAGCGCGAATGATTTTTCCAGGAATATTCCATTCACTGGCGACTGCAATGGAATCGTATTCAGAATAACACCGTATTCACGCTTGTGGTGTTTCCAATTCGGAAGTCATTCTCGAATTGAATGCCCGCACTTGATTGGTGTGGCTGCAGCCGGGACTGGAGTACCTAGCCCCGGTGGCGGCGACGGCAGAGAGCGTGGTGGCAAAGCTGGCTCCGGCACATGGCCGCGCTAACAACCAGCCAGGGTGTTGGCCAGCGCCGTGGCCAACAGAACCGTGGCGACCGCCAGACGCTGGAACAGGGAAAGCCAGACGCTGGAACAGGGAAAGGTAGACGCGCGCGACGTCTGCCCAGAGCACCAGTCCGGCCAGCATCACCAGCACGAAAGTCGTGCCCGCCTGCAGGACTTCCTGTTCATCCGTCGCCAAATTTCCAGCACCGCCACCCCTACTGAACAGCGGCCCAATGTCTTACGTAGCAGGAGGCCGATAGCTGACCCGGTCCGATCCTTGCCCCCGACGGTCCCAGAATCTCGCCGTTTCGCTCATTTTCGACGCGAAACGGTCGAACGATTATGCGCCCGTCGATTGAGGAACTTCGTTGATGGGAAAACGTAGCGGCCCCCCGACAAAAATAATTTTGGCCGGGGGGAACCAAGACGGCGCCGACTCCCTTCATATCTACGAGGTACCCCCTCACCCCTGACGAAGGGAAAGCGGATTACTCCGATTTCCCTTGGTTGAGAGTAGCGGCCGATCCGCCCCGATCGGCCGCTACGCTTTTGTGCGCCCGGGATTGCGGCCAGCGCCTTGCCAGGGGAGCATCATGGGCCGAGCCCGCCCCAAGCTCCCCTGTTCCGCCGCAAGGAAAATCGCATGAAAATCAAGCGCATCGTCGCTAATTTTGCCACGGCGCAGCCGACGGCGGCGCGCGCCTTCTATGGCGAGCTGCTGGGCCTGGAGCTGCTGATGGACCAGGGCTGGATTGCCACCTACGGCTCGGGCGAGACCATGACGGTGCAGGTCAGCGTCGCCTCCGAGGGCGGTTCCGGCACGCCGGTGCCCGACCTGTCGATCGAGGTCGATGACCTGGACGCCCTACTGGCCCGCGTGCGCGCCGCTGGCTGGCCGATCGAGTACGGCCCGGTGCTGGAGCCCTGGGGCGTGCGGCGCCTTTTCCTGCGGGACCCCTTCGGCAAGCTGGTCAACCTGCTCCAGCACAGCGCGTAAGCGCAGGCCGGCGGCTCGCCCTCAGCAGTCGCCGTTGTCGATCGATCCGTCTGGCAGGGTGGTGCCACAGAACAGCGTGCGGGTGGCCGTCCGCCCGACTGGCGTCGGCATCGGAAGGCGGGGGCCCTGCCCCCGCCCCAGCGAGTCCAACCGCCGGGTCAGCAGCCGCCCTTGCTCAGCTGCCCGTCCGGCATGATGGTGTGGCACAGGTGGGCGTTGCCCAGCTTGGCACCCGTGATGTCGGCACCGGTCAGGTTGGTATCCTTCAGGCTGGCGTAATAGAAGCTGACGTTGGTCAGATTGGCGCCGGTGAAGTCCGCGCCATCGAGCTTCGTGTCATAGAAGCTGGCGCCAGTCAGGTTGGCCCCGAGGAAGGCCGCCCCACTCGCCTGCATGTCCTCGAGATGCGCGCCGGTCAGGTCCGCCACCGTCAGGTTGGCGTTGGTCAGGTCGCCATGGTTAGGGCGGGCGTTGACCAGCTTGGCCTGGGTCAGGTCGGCGCCCGACAGGTTGGCGCCCGGATCGGTCTCGCCACCCGCCAGGTTGGCATCGGTCAGGATGGTCCCCCGCAGGTTGGCCCCCGAAAGGTTGGCGCCGGACAGGATGGCACCCGTCAGGTTCCAGCCGGCGAGGTCCGCACCCGAGAGGTCGCAGTCCAGGCATTCATTGGTGGTCCGCAGCTTCTCGATAGCCGCGGGATCGGCCGCCTGGGCCGACAGGGGCAGCGCGCAGCCCAGCAACAGGGCTGCCAACAGGGTCCGCTTGGTCATGGGGGCTCCGCCGTGGACGTCTTGAGGCTCGGGCCTGAGCCGGCGGAGGGCTTGCCAGGCCCCACGCCACACAGTTGGAAAAATCACACTATCCGAACGGTTATTGCCCGACTACTCAATCCGGCGGGCGGGCTTTGTCGGGACGCATGGCAAGCCCGCCACAATCGCGGCGATGGGATCGAGGGAATGGCGCGCCCGGCTGGATTCGAACCAGCGACCCCAAGCTTAGAAGGCTCGTGCTCTAGTCCAGCTGAGCTACGGGCGCCCAAGGGCATTATGACCAGGGGCAGTATAGCGGCAAGCGACGACCCTGCGGCCGCTCAATGTGTCCAGGGGAAGGGTCTGCCGGCGGCGAAGTTGTCGGCATAGGCCTTGGGGCGCACCTGGCGCTCGCGCGCCTCCTCGACCTGGTACATCAGGCCCTCGCGCTCGCAATAGGCGATGGCTTCTTCCTTGGTCGGGAACCAGAGGCGGAGCTGCTGGCGCGTGTCGGCCGAGGAGGTCCAGCCCATCAGCGGCTCGACCGAGCGGGCGGAGTCTTGCTCGAACTCCAGCAGCCAGCGCTTGGTTGTCGCGCGGCCGGACTGCATGGCGTTCTTCGCCGGCTGATGGATCCGCACCGTCATGATGGCCTGCTCCGCGCTAGCTGTTCCGCCGGGCCTTTCTATTGCTTTCCGCCGTCCCGGCCAAGGGCGACGTGGCCGCGCTGCCCCCACCGTCGACTTTCCAATGGACAAGCACGGCCAGACTGCGCCAAGAGAGGCGACCCGGCGGGGGGCTGAGCATGGATTTCGTCGTTACGGCGGATCTGGACTGGGCATCGGAAAGCTGCCTCGAGGGATTCCTGGCGCTGACCGACCGCTTTCAGGCCCGGCCGACGCTCTTCGTCACCCACGCCAGCCCGGTGGCGCAGGCCGCCGCCGCCGCGGGCCGCGCCGCGCTGGCCATCCATCCGAACTTCCGCCCGGGCTCCAGCCACGGCGCCGACATCGAGGCCGTGCTGGACCACACGCTGCGCCTCGTCCCCAGCGCCCGCTTCAGCCGCAGCCACCACTACCTCGACAGCCCGGCGATCCAGGCGGCGCTGCTGGCGCGCGGCATCACCCTGGACAGCAACGAATGCCGGCATCTGGCCGGCGGCCTGCGACCCCAGGTCCTGCCCAGCGGCCTGCGCCGCTTTCCGGTGTTCTTCGAGGACGATGTACACTGGACCCAGGGTCACGCGTGGAGCTTCACCACGCAGGCCACCGCCTTCTTCAGTCCGGGACTCAAGATCTTGAATTTCCATCCCTTCTTCGTCGCGCTGAACATTCCGGACGCGGCCAGCTATGCCCGGCACAAGCCGTCGGTGCAGAGCCTGACCGCGCGCCAGGCGGTGGAATGGCGCCACCCCGGCGCCGGCGCCGGCAGCTTCCTGGTCGAGGCACTGGCGGCCATCTGCGCTGCCGGCCACCGCTTCGTGCCGCTGGCCACGCTGGCCGAAGCCGGCTAGGCGCGATGGAGCTGCTCGCCAGACTGCGCGCCCTGCTGGCCGAGCTGCGGCGCCAGCAGCGCGACCAGCACCAGCGCCACGTCGGCGTCGGCGACCTGCTGAGCGACCGCTGGGAGACCGCGCGCGCCTATGGCTTCGGCGAGGGCACCAGCTGCTACGACAACGTGCTGATCCTGGGCGATGTCACGGTCGGGCGGCACTGCTGGATCGGCCCCAACGTGGTGCTCGACGGCTCCGGCGGGCTCAGCATCGGCGACCATGTCGACATCAGCGCCGGCGCGCAGCTCTACAGCCACAGCAGCGTGCGGCGCGCGACCTCCGGCGGTGTGGCGCCGCTGGAGCAGGCGCCGACGCGCATCGGCTCGCGCGTCTATATCGGGCCGCAGGCGGTGATCGAGATGGGGGTCAGCATCGGCGACGGCGCGGTGGTCGGCGCCTTTGCGCTGGTGCGCGACGACGTGGCGCCTGGCGCCCGCGTCTGGGGCATTCCGGCCCGCCCGGCGGCCGACTGAGCCGTCAGCCTGGCGTCGCCTCGGCGACCTTGCCGATCACCCGCGCCGGCACGCCGGCCACGATGGCACCGGCCGGGACGTCGGCGGTGACCACGGCGCCGGCCGCCACCAGGGCCCCGGCGCCCACCGTGATGCCGGACAGCAACGTGGCGTTGGAGCCGATCGAGGCGCCCTGGCAGACCCGGGTCGGCTCCACCTGCCAGTCGGCCGCGCCCTGCGGGCTGCCGTCGGCGTTGGTCGCCCGCGGGTAGCGGTCGTTGGTGAACATCACGCCGTGGCCGATGAAGACCGCGTCCTCCAGGGTCACGCCTTCGCACAGGAAGCTGTGCGAGGAGATCTTGCAGCGCGCACCGATCACCGCGCCCTTCTGGATCTCGACGAAAGCGCCGATGCGGCTACCCGCGCCGACCCTGCAGCCATAGAGGTTGACCAAGTCGGGGTGATGGATCGTCACGCCCTCGCCCAGTGTCGTCGTCGCGTCGATCGGCATGCGCTTGCTCCCCCTCGGTGACTAAGGCCCGGGCGCCAGGCGCGCCCGCAGCTCTAGCAGCCGGGCGGCCAGGATGCGGCCGAGCGACTGCAGATGATTGCGCAGGGACGGCAGCAGCGCGCCCTGCCGCAGCAGCGCATTGGCGACGCCGCGCTGCCGGATCGCCAGGTGCCGGCGGGCCTGCGCCGCGATCAAGCGACCGCGCGGCAGGCGGCGCACCGCGTCCCAGTGCGGGCGGAAGGCGCCGTAGCACTGCGCCAGGTCGGCCACCCGGTCATAATCCAGCGACATGTTGCGCGCGTGGCGGCGATAGGCGGCCTGCAGGTCGGGGATGTAGGCGACCGCGCCATGTAATGCCAGGCGCAGCCACATCTCCACGTCGCCGGCATGCGGCAACGCCGGATCGTAGTGGCCGACCCGCTGCTGCAGGGCGGTGCGCACCACCGCAGTCGGCGTGACCACCGGGTTGTCCAGGGCCAGCCGCTTGATGAAGCGCCCAGTGTTGGGAAACCTCGCCGGCCCGCGCCCGCTGTCGGGCGCCGGTAGGGCATCGCTATCATGGAAGAAGATCCAGTCGCCGTGCACCAGGCCGACCGCCGGGTTGGCGTCGAGCACGGCGATGGCGCGCGCCAGCGACCCCGGCAGCAGGAAGTCGTCGGCCGACAGGATGAGCAGGTAGTCGGCGGCGGCCAGGTCGATGCATTCGTTGTAGGTGGCGATATGTCCGCGGTTGACCGGATGGCGCAGCAGGGCGACGCGCGGATCGGCCGCCGCCAGGGCGGCCGAGACCGCCGGCGTGTCGTCGGTCGAGGCATCGTCGACGATCAGCACGCGCAGGTCGCGATGCGACTGCTGCAGCACGCTCTCGACACACTGCCGCAGGTAGTCGGCGTAGTTGTAACAGGTGACCATCACCTCGATCCGGCTCATGCCGCGCAGGCCTCGCGTACTGCGGCGACGACCTGCTCCTGCTCGGCATCGGTCAGCTGCGGGAACAGTGGCAGCAGCACGCAGCGGTCCTGCGCCGCCTCGGAGCGCGGCAGCGGCGGGTGCGGGATCGCCGCATAGGGTGCTTCGCGATGGGCGCACATGATGCCGCGCCGCGTGGCGATGCCGCGATCCAGCAGCCGCTGCATGAAGCCCCGCTGCGCCACGCCATCGGGCAGGCGCACGCAGAAGCTCTGCCAGTTGCCGCGGGCCCAGGCCGGTTCCGTCGGCAAGTCCACCACTGACACCGGGCCGAAAAGTTCGCGGTAGCGCGCGGCCAGGGCACGGCGCCTTGTCACGATCGCTGGCAGGCGGCGCAGCTGCTGCCGGCCGATGGCCGCCTGGATATCGGTCATCCGCCAGTTGCCGCCCTGCAACGGATAAGTCTCGAAGACCACGGTCGCACTGCTGTGGCGCTGGCTGGCCGGGCGGTCCATGCCCTGGTCGCGCCACAGGCGGAACTGCCGATCCCAGGACGCATCGGCCGTGGTCAGCAGCCCGCCCTCACCAGTGGTCAGCAGCTTGCGTGGATGGAAGGAGAAGCAGGCGATGTCGCCGTGCGGCCGGCCGATCGCCTGCCATTGCTTGCCGACCAGCAACTCGGAACCAAAGGCGCAGGCGGCATCCTCGATCACCGGCAGGCCATGCGCCCGCGCGATGGGCAGGATCGCCGCCAAGTCGCAGGGCATGCCCATCTGGTGGACGCAGAGGATCGCCCGCGTGGCCGGCGTGATGGCCGCGGCCAGCAGCGCCGGGTCCAGATTGAAGCCACCAGCCTCGATATCGACGAAGACCGGCCGGGCGCCGCGCGCCAGCACGGCATTGGCGGTGGCGATGAAGGAGTGGCTGACGGTCACCACCTCGTCGCCCGGGCCAATGCCCACCGCGCGCAAGGCCAGTTCCAGCGCGGCGCTGCAGCTCGACACGGCGCAGGCGTGGGCGGCGCCCAACGCGGCGGCGCAGCCTGCCTCGAAGGCGGCGACTTCGGCGCCCTGCGCCAGCCAGCCGGACAGCACCACGGCGCGCGCCGCGTCGGCCTCGGCCTCGTCCAGCAGCGGGCGGGTGATGGGGATCACGGGACGAACTGCGGCGCCGCCGCGCGCTGCCCACGCCACCAGCGCACCAGGTCGCGCAGCCCCTGGGCCAGCGGGATCTCGGCAACGAAGCCCAGGCCATCGCGCGCCTTCGCCACGTCAGCCAAGCGCCGCGCCACTGGGTTGACGCTTCGCGCCGGTTGAAAGACCGGCGTCAGCTCCGGCAGCTCCATGGCCACTGCCAGGGCCCCGGCGAGCTGCAGCAGGCTGGTCTCCACCCCGCTGCCGATGTTGAAGGCCTGGCCCAGCGCCGCGCCCTTGGCCGCCAGCAGCGTGGCGCGGGCGACGTCGCGGACCTCGACGAAGTCCATGGTCTGGGCGCCGTCGCCGAAGATCAGCGGCGGCTGGCCGGCCTCCAGCCGCTCCATCCAGCGCACCAGCACCTCGGTATAGCGGCCGTGGATGTCCATGCGCGGGCCATAGACGTTGAAAAAGCGCAGCGCGACATGCGGCACCGCCAGCGCCCGCAGCAGGCCCTCGCCGAACAGCTTGGCAGTGCCGTAGAGCGTGTCGTCGGCCTGGCTGTGATGCCGCTCGGGCGTCGGGAGCTGCTCGGCCATGCCGTAGATCGAGGCCGAGGAGGCATAGATCACCTTCTCCACGCCGGCGGCGGCACAGCGCTGCGCCAGGTTGAAGGTCGCCGCGACCATGGTGTCAAAGGCCGCCTGCGGCTCGGCGGCGCATTGCGTAATGCGCAGCGCCGCCAGGTGAAACACGATGTCCGCCGCGGCGACCAGCGGTGCCATCAGGCTGCTGTCGCGGATGTCACCCTCCAGCAGCGTCACCGTGGGGTCGCGCAGTGCCTGGCCGAGGTTGGCGCGGCTGCCGCGCACCAGGTTGTCGACCACGACGATGCCGCGGCAGCCCTCGCCCGCCAGCAGCTCGACCAGGTGCGAGCCGACGAAGCCGGCGCCGCCGGTGACCAGGATCCGCTTGCCGACCAGGCTTGCCACCGGCCTATCCCCTCCCCGTCGCCTTGCTACCCGTTATCCGGCACGGCCCCGCCGGCTTCAAGCCAGCGCCGGCTGCGGGAATCGCAGTGTACCCCCACCCTGCGCCAACGACGCCGCCGCCATTTCCAGCACCTCGACGACGCGCAGGCCAGCCGCGCCGTCGGAGACCGGCCGCCGGCCAGAGGCTATGCAGTCAAGAAACTCCTGCGCCACCGCCGCCAGGGTCTCGCCACCGCTGCCGGCCGGCGCCGACCAGCCGTGCACTGCCGGATCATCGCTTTCCCCGACGGCGGAAAGCAGACGTCCGCCCTGTGGCGCCAGGGCGTCGTACCTGACCACCCGCCGGCTGCCGGCGATGGCGGTCCACCGCACCTTCACCGGCGAACGCCAGTCGACCCGCAGCTGGGCGACCAGGCCGCCCTCGAAGGTCAAGGTCAGGCAGGCCTCGTCGGCTGGCATGCCCGAGGGATGCGAAGAGGCCCGCGCCGCCACCGCCAGGGGCCGCAGCCCCAGCAGGTGATCCAGGATGGCGACGTCGTGCGCCGCCAGGTCCCAGATCACGTCGACGTCTGTGGCGGCCGGCCGCGCCCCGCTGCGCAGGCTTTCGTAGGTTCTGACTTCGCCGAGTTCGCCCGCCAGCAGCAGTGCGCGGAGCGAGCGGATATCGCTGTCGTAAAGGTAGGTGTGATCCACCATCAGTGTCAGGCCGCCAGCCGCCGACGCAGCGATCAGCCGGCGTGCCTGTTCGGCAGCGGTGGTCATGGGCTTTTCCACCAGCACGTGGCGCCCGGCAGCAAGGCAAGCCAGGGCGATTTCGAAGTGCGTCAGCGCCGGGGTGGCGATGGCCACGGCCTCGACTTGCGGGTCGCGCAGCAGCGCCTGCCAGCCGTGGTGGGTCGCGATCCCGGGATGCCGGTCGGCCGCCAGGGCCAGGCGTTCGTCCCGCAAGTCGCTGACGGCGACGATATCGGCGCCGGCGGCGGCCAGGTTGCGTCCCAGGTTCGGCCCCCAGTGTCCGTAGCCAATCAGGCCGATGCCCAGCATCCGCGCGCCGCCGCCTGCCATGGTTGGGAAAATGGTCGGGGCGAGAGGATTTGAACCTCCGACATCCTGCTCCCAAAGCAGGCGCTCTACCAGGCTGAGCCACGCCCCGACGCGGGCTTCTGATACAGGAAAACCCGGGGTCTGGGAAACCCCTCTGGCGCCGCACCGCCGACGCTGTCCTGCCATGCCTTGCGCCAGCGGGCCGGCCGCAACAGACTGGCGCCCCATTCTAGACTGGAGTGACCATGTCCGTCCGCAGCATCACCATCGACGACCGCCTCTACGACTACCTGCTGGCCAATTCGCTGCGCGAACCCGCCGTGCTGGCCGAGCTGCGCGCCGAGACCGCGGCGCTGCCCGACGGCATGATGCAGATCAGCCCCGAACAGGGCCAGTTCATGCGGCTGCTGGTGCGCCTGACCGGCGCCAAGCGCTGCGTCGAGGTCGGCACCTTCACCGGCTACTCCTCGCTGTCGGTCGCCCTGGCGCTGCCGGAGGACGGCACGGTGGTCTGCTGCGACCTGAACGAAGACTTCACCGCCATCGCCCGCCGCTACTGGGCCAAGGCCGGCGTCGCGCACAAGATGGACCTGCGCCTGGCCCCGGCGCTGGACACTCTGGACGCGCTGATCAAGCAGGGTGGCGCCGGGCAGTACGACCTGGCCTTCGTCGATGCCGACAAGAAGAACTACGACGGCTACTACGAGCGCTGCCTGACACTGCTGCGGCCCGGTGGCCTGCTGCTGGTCGACAACGTGCTGTGGAGCGGCGCGGTGGCCGATCCCAAGGACAACGACAAGCAGACCCTGGCGATCCGCAGGCTGAACGCCAAGCTGCAGCAGGACGAACGCATCGATGTCTCGATGCTGCCGGTGGGCGACGGCCTGACCCTGGCCCGCAAGCGCTGATCCCAGCGGTCACGGCGCCTCGATTCAGGACCCGCCATGCGCGCATGCCTGACGTTTGCCTTGCTGGCCACCTGTCTGCTCGCTGCGCCGGCGCAGGCCGACCAGCTCGATGCGGCCATCGCCGCCTACGCCACCGGCGCCGACTGGACGGCGGCGGAGGTGCAGCCGCAGGAAGACACCCTGCAGGCGAGCCTGGAACCAGGGGCCGACGCAAGCACCCTTGGCCCCCTGGAGAAGGCACTGCTGCTGTTTGACCTGGCCGAGCCGCCGCTGCCGCGCAGCCGCACACTGCTGCGCTATGGCCAGATCATCCTGGACGAGAGCGAGAGCCCCCTGCCCGTCGTCTTCATCGAGGTCGCGCGCTACAACCTCGGTCCGGCCATCCGCGCCGCGGTGATGGCCGACTACGGTGCCGAGAACACCGCCCCGCCAGAGGACTTTGGCATCGGACCGCACGTCGCCTGGCGCTACGTCTTCATGCCGGTGATGGGCAACGCAGCGGCGCTGCTGGCCGCGGCGCGCCGCAGCGAGATCCCGGAGGCCGATGCGGACGTCGCCGACTGCCTGGGCCGCGGTTGCCTGGATCTGCTGGTCTCGGTCGAGGAGCTGCTGCCCTGGGACGAGGCCGTGGCGCCGGACGTCGACTTCGAACCGCCCTATGAAAGTTTCGCCGGCGAATTCGATTCAGCAACCCCGGCCCGCACCGCCGCGGAGCTGGCCTTGAGCCAGAATCTCGCCCTGCTGGTCGACGGCGCCTACCAATGGCAAGGGCCGGAGCAGCCGGAGGCGGCGCTGGACGGCGCGCCCTTCCTGTTCCTCGAGCTGGATAAGGATCTGGACCAGGATACTGCCAGCGACGCGGTGCTGGCCCTGACGCAGCTCAACGACGACAGCCTCGTCGCCCTCTGGTCGCGCCGCCTTGAACTGCCCGACGACGTCTATTGGTTCGGCGCGCCAGTGCCACGCGACTAGGGCAGCAGCAACGGGTGCAGCACCTGGTCGCCGGGCGCCAGGCCCAGGCGCGCCACGGTGCCGGCCTTCAGCTCCAGCACCGCCTTCACCGGCTCACCGGAGGGGATCACCGTCTCGCTCAAGGGCACGGCATTCCGCGCCGTCGCCACCACGGTCCCATCGCGGGCGATGAACAGCATGTCGAGCGCGACCAGCGTGTTCTTCATCCACATGGTGACCGGCTGCTCGCGGTCATAGATGAACAGCATGCCGGCATCGTCATCCAGGGTCTCGCGGAACATCAGGCCCTGGGCGCGCTGCTCGGTCGTGGTCGCCAGCTCGATGCGGATGTGGTGGCGCGTACCGTCGGCGGTCTTGATGGTGAGCTGGCTCGACTCGAAGTCCAGCGCCCTGCTGGCGACCGGCGCCAGCAGCGTCGCCACGGCCAGGGCCAGGCCAAGGAACCGGCGGCGATGGAGAGCGATCACGGGCGCAAGACCTCCTGGGGCAGGGCACGAATCTCCGGCCGGACGGGACCACGCGACGGCGGATCGGTCAAGCTGGTGAACCAGCGCTCCGGTGGCGTCTTGGCCCGGCTGTTGCGCCAACGGATGGCGCGCAGCAGCGCCTCGGCCTCCGGCGGCAATTCCTCCGGCGGCGCGCGACCGGTCAGGATGCCCCAGCAGCCGACCCAGGCGCGCGCCACGCTCCAGGGGTTGTAGCCGCCGCCGCCCAGCACGATCAGCCGCGGCGCCAGGTCCTTGACCTGGCGCAGCACCTGCCAATAGCCGCCGTTGGACAGCGCCAGGTTGCTCATGGGGTCATCGGCCAGGCAGTCGGCACCGGCCTGCAACACCAAGGCGGCCGGGCTCACCTGCTCGATCAGCGGCAGGATCGCCGTCTCCAGCAGGAAGGCCATCTCGTCGTCATGGAAGCCGGCCGGCAGCGGCAGGTTGCGCGCCTGGCCGCCGCCCCGGTCGGCCAGGCCGCCGGCCGGCGCCGGTGGCTTGTGCGGCCAGCGCCCGGACTCGTGCAGCGACAGGGTCCACACCCGGGGCTCGTCGGCGAAGGCATCCTGCACCCCGTCGCCGTGATGCGCATCGATGTCGAGGTAGAACACCGGGGCGATGCCGCTATCGAGCAGCGCCAGGATCGCCAACACCGGGTCGTTCAGGTAGCAGAAGCCGCTGGCGCGGTCGGGCCGGCCATGGTGCGTGCCGCCGGCCGGGCTGAAGATCTGGCCGCCTGCGGTCACCAGCGCGGCGGCGGTCAGGCTGGCGCCGCAGGCGGTGGCCGGCCGGGTGAAGACCTCCGGAAAGATCGGGTTGCTGTCGCGGCCGATGCGGTAGCGCTCCTGCTGCGCGGCGGGCAGCGCCTGGTCGCGCTCGGCCTGCTGCAGCGCCGCCAGGTAGTCAGGATCATGGAAGCGCGCCAGCGCCGCCGGCGAAGCCGGCGCCACCTCGCGATAGCGACCTTCGCCCAGCCAGCCCAGCGCGCGTGCCAGGTCGATGGCGGTGGAGACCCGCGGGATCGCCAGCGGATGCAGGCCGCCATAGCTGGACCGGCGATAGATGTCGTTGCCGAGGAAGAGCGGGGTCATGCCGGCATGAAGATTGGGCAGCGGTGCCGGGCGATCAAGCGGCAAGGCTGCTGGAAGGTTGCGATGGCGCCCTGCGGCGGCTAGCGTTCGGCCGGCCGTAGCGGGGGAGGAAACCACTCATGGCGCTAAAGACCATCCTGGTGCACCTGGCGGACGATCCCGACCATGTCGCCCGTCTGGCCACCGCCATGCGCCTGGCCAAGCGCCACGGCGCCCACCTGGTCGCGCTCTATGTCACCCAGCCCTATGGCCTGCCGCACGAGGTGGCCGGGCGCGGCGCCTCGCTGACCTATCTGCGCGACAGCAAGACGCGGACGGAAGAGATGGCGCGCAAGGTGAAGGCCGAATTCGTAGCCGCCTGCGATCGCGAGGGGCTGACTTACGACTGGCTGGTGGAGGACTCCGAGCATCTCGATTCGCTGGCGCGCCACGCGCAAGCCGCCGACCTGGTGGTGGTATCGCGCGACGCCGACAAGCATTTCGAGGATCGCTTCCGGCTGCTGCTGCCGGAGGAACTGGTAATGGTCACCGGCCTGCCGATCCTGGTGCTGCCACCGGACTTCCCCTCGGCCGATCCCGGGCGCCGCATCCTGGTCTGCTGGAAGCCGACGCGCGAAGCGGTGCGGGCGATACGCGACGCCTTGCCGCTGCTGGTGGCGGCCGAGGCGGTGTTCATCGCCACGGTGCGGCCGACCACGGAGGACGCGGTGGCGACCCTGGCGGTGCAGCAGTATCTCGCGCGCCACGGGGTGACGGTCGAGACGCTGGATGTCCAGGAAGGCAGCGGCGGCGTGGGCGCCACGCTGCTACACGTCGCCGAGGCGCACGGCTGCGACCTGGTGGTCAGCGGCGCCTATGGCCACGCCCGCCTGCGCGAAGTGCTGGTCGGCGGCGTCACCCGCGCGCTGTTCCGCCACGCCAAGGTGCCGCTGCTGCTGAGCCACTAGGCTTCAGAAGAACACCAAGGTCACCACGGCGAAGAGCGGCAGCAGAAACAGCGCCGACCATCCCATGTAGTGGAAGAAGCTGGGCATCTTGATGCCCTGCTCCTCGACGATCGAGCGCACCATGAAGTTGGGCGCGTTGCCGATGTAAGTGTTGGCGCCCATGAAAACCGCGCCGGCCGAGATGGCAATCAAGGTCTTTACCTCCGGCCCCATCAGCAGCTGCGCGTCGCCGCCGGCGGTGTTGAAAAACACCAGGTAGGTCGGCGCGTTGTCGAGGAAGCTGGACAGCGCACCGGTGATCCAGAAGTACATGGCATTGTTCGGCAGCCCGGCGTCGTTGGTCACCAGGTTCACCACGCCGCCCAGCGCCCCGGCCTCGCCCGCCTTCAGCATGGCGATGACCGGGAAAATGGTGATGAAGATGCCGGCGAAGAGCTTGGCGACCTCCAGGATCGGGAACCAGGAGAAGCCATTGGCCTTGCGGCTCTCATTCGCCGTTAAGCGGACCGACAGCAGGGCGATGCCGATCAGCAGCACGTCGCGCACGATGTCCTGCAGGCCCAGGTCGACGTGAAAGAGCACCACCTCGACCTCGCTCTTCCACACGCCCGACAGCAGCACCGCGCCGACGATGGCGATCAGCAGCAGCAGGTTGATGCGCCCTTCGATGCCGAAGCGGGACTCGTCGGTGGCAATCTGCTCCGGGGCTTCCTGCGCCGGCTCGGAGCGCATCAGGAAGCTGTCGAGCAGGTAGAAGATCACCAGCAGCACAGAGGCCACCAACAACATCGGAAACATCAGGTGCTCGGTCGGCCAGAAGAAATCGACGCCCTTGAGGAAGCCAAGGAACAGCGGCGGGTCGCCCAGCGGCGTCAGCGAGCCGCCGACGTTGGCCACCAGGAAGATGAAGAACACGAAGACGTGGGTCTTGCGCTGGCGCCAGGCGTTGGCGCGGATCATCGGGCGGATCAGCAGCATCGCGGCACCGGTGGTGCCCATCACGCTGGCCAGCAGGGTGCCGAGCACCAGCATGCCGGTGTTGACCACCGGCGTGCCGCGCAGCGCGCCGGTGATGCGCACGCCGCCAGCCACGGTGAAGAGCGCGAACAGCAGGATGATGAAGGGCAGGTATTCCAGCAGCAGCAGGTGCAGCAGCTCGTAGAGCGTCAGCGAGAAGCCGTAGGTGATCAGGAAGGGCAGCAGCACACAGAGCGCCCAGAAGGCCGAGACCTTGCCGAAGTGATGGTGCCAGAAGTGCGGCGCCAAGAGCGGCAAAAGCGCGATGCATAGCAAGATACCGGCGAAGGGCACGCCCCACAGCAGCCCCAGGTCGCCACCGTCGAGATGCGGCGCGCCGGCGGCTTCCTCCGCCAGTCCCGGCGTCACGGCGGCCAGCCAGAAGCCGCCCACGGCCAACAGCAGGCAAAGCGCCCGGCTCGACACTGCACGCCACCCAAACCGCATTCGCTGTTCTCCCCCTCCGGCACAATGGCGCGGGAGTATGGCGGAAGCCCCCTGGCGGGCCAAGCGCTAGCAGCCCCTTGCGCGGCGCCGGGTCGCGACCCACTCTGCCGCGGCCATGCGCCTCGCCCTGCCCCGCCGCCCGACTCCCCGCCAGCGCCGCTGGCTCGCCGGCCTGGGCCTGCTGATCGCGCTGGCCCTCTACGTCGGCCTGGGCTACCGCGACGCCGGGCCGGACCCGCTGCCGCTCGACGCCACCGCGCTGGCCGAGGCCAAGGAGTTGGACGGCCCAGCGCGCGCCCGCGCGCTGCGCGCCATCATCGCCGAGGAGCGCGCCGTCGCCCCGGCCGCCGGCTTTCCCAACGAGGATCCCCGCCTGTTGGCCGCAGCCCAGCAACTGGCCGTCCTGGCTGAAGCAGGCCAACCCGCCGCCGCCTATCGCCTGGGCTGGTACTATATGAACGGCTGGGGCGTGGCGCGCGACCGTTGCAGCGCCGTGACCTGGTATTACGCGGCGGCGCGGCAGGGTGACGCCAATGCGCAGTTCTGGCTGGCACTCGCCTATCTGCCGCCGAATGGCCAGGGCCTGCGACCGGACAAGCTGGCGGCCTACCAGTGGGCCTCCGCCGCCGTGGCGCAGGACCTGCCCATCGCGCGCGAGCTGTTCCACTTCTTCACCCGGGACCTGTCGCCGGCGGAGCGCGCCGCGGCCCAGGCCAGCCTGGCAAGCTGGCGCCCGGCGACGGCGCCGGCACCGGTGATCGAGCGCTTCCCCTATGTGCCGATCCTGGTCGGCCTGTGGCCGCGCCAGACCGACGACGTGATGCCCTGCCGGCAGGACGACACCCCGCTGGAGCAATGGCCGGAGGAGTAGCAAGCCATGCCGACGATCACGGGTGGATGCCTATGCGGCGCGTTGCGCTGGGACTACAGCGGCACGGTGGGACCGGCCGCTTACTGCCACTGCAGCGACTGCCGCCGCATCACCGGCAGTGCCTTCAACATCAGCGTACCGGTCGAAGCCGCCGCCTTCCGCATCATCAAGGGCACTCCCCGGGGCTTTGCCAAGCTGAGCGACGCCGGCGTCGAGCTGACGCGCTACTTTTGTCCCGACTGCGGTTCGCCGATCTTTGGCTCCTCGCCGCGCCACCCGGAGACCTTCTATGTCAAAGCCGGCTCTTTCGATGATCCCGGCCTGATCAGGCCTTCGCACCAATCCTGGACGCAGTCGCGCGTGGCCTGGTCCAGCATCTCCACGGAGCTGCCGGGCTTCGCCAAGGGCCGCAGCTACTAGATGCAGGACTTCAGCTTGATCGCGCCGGTCGGCGGCAGGCCGGGCAGCCAGGCGGCCAGGGTGCGGCAGTCGTCCTTGTAGCAGAGCCGGTAGTCCGGCACCGCGCCGGAGCGCGCCAGCCGCAGGTAGGCGAAGGGCGTCATCGGGTGGCCGACCCACCAGCCGTCCTCCAGCACCGCGTCGTCGGGCGGCTCCATGCCGGCGCCGGAGCCCTTCACCCGCACGGCCACCAGGCGCAGCGCATCGGGCTCGACCCGGTAGGCCTCGCGCCACTCGACATGCTCGACCGAGTGGGTCCAGACCAGCTCGAAGCCCTCCAGCGGCAGCTCCCAGCTCAGGCCGCCAGCCAGCAAGGCAACGCAGAGCAGGCCACCCGCCATCTCAGGCCGCCGCCGCGGGCAGGCCGCGGGTGCGCCAAAAGTGCAGGCCGGCGAAGAGCGCGGCTGCAGCGAAGCCGACCTCGTCCGACAGCTCGGTGGAGAGCACCAGCCCGATGGCGCCGATGGCGGCCAAGGGATACTCCCAGATCGCCAGGCGGCGGTGGAACCACCCAATGGCGATGGCGCCCCACAGCAGGATGGCCAGCACCGCCTTGATCGTGACATAGGCGATGGCCCAGGGGTCGCCGCCCTGCATCAGCAGCGCGGTGTCGTAGACCGCCATGAAGGGCACCACATAGCCGGCCAGCGCGATGCGCGTGGCGATCAGGCCGATCTGCATGTGCCCGGCCTTGGCAATGGAAGACGCCGCCATGGCCGCCAGCGCCACCGGCGGCGTCAGGTCGGCCATGATGCCGAAGTAGAAGACAAACATGTGGCTGGCGATCAGCGGCACGCCCATCTTCAACAGCGCCGGGGCGGCGATCGACGCGGTGATGATGTAGTTCGGAATAGTCGGCAGCCCGGTGCCCAACACGATGCAGGCCACCATGGTCAGCAACAGCGCCAGCAGCAGGCTGCCACCCGACAGCGCGACGATGGCGCCGGCCAGGTTGCCGGCCGCGCCGGTCAGGCTGGCGACGCCGATCAGCACGCCGACCAGGGCGCAGGCAATACCGACGCCGACCGCGTTGCGCGCGCCGTCGGCCAGCGCCTCGATGACGATCTTCAGGGTGGCGCGGCCGCCGCGCGTCAGCAGGCAGAGCAGGCCGATGACCAGCACCGCGACCGAGGAGATGCGCTCAGGCTGGTACCCCTGCTGCGCTGCCAGGCCGAGCAGCCCGCCCAGCACGATCCAGAACAGCACCCGCAGCAGGAAGGGCGAGAAGACCTGCGACAGCGGCCGCCCCATGATGATGACGGCGGTGCCGGCCAGGCCGATGACGCCAGCGAACAGCGGCGTGTAGCCGCTGAACAGCAGGTAGACCAGCGCCGCCAGCGGCAGCAGCAGGTACCAGCCCTTCTGCAGCGCGGCCAGGGCGCTGGGGCACTCCGTCTTGCTGAGGCCGACCAGGTTCCGCCGCCCGGCCTCCAGGTGCACCATCCAGAAGGCGCTGAGGAAATAGAGCACTGCCGGGATGATCGCCGCGGTGGCGATCTCGGTGTAGGGCACGCCCAGCGTCTCGGCCATGATGAAGGCCACGGCGCCCATCACCGGCGGCATGATCTGGCCGCCCATCGAGGCGGTGGCCTCGACCGCGCCGGCGAAGGCCGGGCGATAGCCGAAGCGGGTCATCAGCGGGATGGTGAACTGCCCGGTGGTCAGCACGTTGGCGACGCCGGAGCCGTTGATGGTGCCCATCAGGCCCGAGGAGATCACCGCCACCTTGGCCGGCCCGCCCTTGGCATGGCCGACCAGCCCCAGGGCCACGTCGTTGAACAGCTGGATCATGCCGGCGCGCTCCAGGAAGGCGCCGAACAGCACGAACAGGAAGATGAAGGTCGAGGAGACGTAGGTCGGCGTGCCGTAGATGCCCTCGGTCGAGAGGTAGAGCTGGTCGACTACCTGCTCGAAGCCGAAGCCACGGTGCGCCAGCCCGAAGGGCAGCGAGGGCCCGAGCAGCGCATAGGGAATGAACAGGCCGCAGATGATCGGCAGCGACAGCCCCATGATGCGGCGCGCTGCCTCGAACACCAGCAGGATTTCGATGCAGCCGACCACGGTGTCGGCCAGCGAGGGGTCGCCGGCGCGCTGGATCAGGTCGGCCTCGAAGACCATGTGATAGAAGCCCAGCACGAAGCCAGTGACGGCGAAGACCCAGTCGTACCAAGGCACCCGGCTGCGTGTGCCCCGACCGCGGCGCGCGCTGAACAGGATGAAGATCATCAGCAGCAGGAAGCCGACGTGCAGCGAGCGCACGACGATGCTGGACAGCGGGCTGAGTGCCGCGGTCCAGACCTGGAACAGCGAGAAGACCACACCGATGGCGAAGGCCGCCTTGGCCGCGGTCCCGGCGGCGCCATGTGTCGCCGCCGGGTTCTCGCGGTCGAAGGCCGCCGCGGCGGAGGAATCCTCCGCCGGCGACGGCGCTTCGCTCATCAGATGATGCCCTTGTCCTTGTAGAACTTCTCAGCGCCGGGATGCAGCGGGATCGGGCTTTCCGCCGCCGACTTGTCGAGCTTGATGCCGCCGGCCGCCTTGTGCGCCGCCACCAGCGTATCGAGGTTGGAGAAGATGGCGTCGGCCATGGCATAGACCATGTCGTCGGCCACGCCGCTGTGGGTCAGCAGCAGGTTGCGGATCGCCGCAGTCGCCACGTCGGCGTCCTGGCCCTGGTAGGTGCCGGCCTTGATGGTCGCAGTCTGGTAAGCAGCGTCGCCGACAGCAGCCACGACAGCGGCCGGGATCTCGACGATGACGATCGGCACCGCCGTCGCCAGGTCCTTGATCGAAGCGACGCCCAGGCCAGCGGACTGCAGGGTCACGTCGAGCTGGCGGTTCTTCATCAGGTCGACCGATTCGGCGAAGGCCAGGTATTCGACCTTGGAGAAGTCCTCGTAGGTCAGGCCGGCGGCCTTCAGGATGGCGCGGGCATTGAGCTCGGTGCCCGACTTCGGGGCGCCGACCGAGATGCGCTTGCCCTTCAGGTCAGCCAACGTCTTGATGCCGCTCTCCGCCGTAGCGACGATCTGCACGTAGTTGGAGTAGATCGCCGCGACATGGCGCAGCTTGTCGAGCTTGCCCTTGTAGCCGGCGTCTTCGTTGCCGGCCCAGGCCAGGCTGGCCGCGTCGCCCAGGGTGAAGGCCAGCTCGCCGCCACCCGACTGCAGCAGGTTCAGGTTCTCGACCGAGGCCTTGGTGGCCTGCGCCGAGGCGTTGACGCCGGGGATCTTCTCGTTGAACAGCGCGGCCATGGCCACGCCAAGCGGGTAATAGACACCCGAGCTGCCACCGGTCAGCACGTTTATGAAGGTATCGGCCCGAGCTATGCCGATCAGGCCGGGGCCGGCGATGACGAACGCGGCGCCGGCGGCGCCGGCCTTCAGGAACTCACGACGTTCCATGGTTATTGCCTCCTGTACTCTTCGTATTGATTGCGATTGGGAAATCCCGTCTGGCGGGCTGCCGCGATCTTGGGTAATGCCTTGGCACAAGTCCAGCGGGTAAACCGCGTGGCCACCTGGGGGGAAGCCATCGATGTCGACCGGACGCCTGTGTGCCCTGCTTATGCTGTTGGCCACCGTCGGCTGTACCAGCGCCCGCATGCCGGTCACCAATACGTTCAGCAGCGGGCGGCAGCCAGGCGAGGCGCTGGTGGTGATGAGCCTGCAGGTGAAGCCCGGCAGTCCGCTGGACAATCGAGGCCTGCAATCGATCGCCGTGCTATTCCAGCCCTATGACAAGGCCACCCAGCGGCTGCACCGGGAGCTCGACCTGGTCACGCTGTTCCGCCTGAACGGGATGATCGAGTTCGGCCAGGGGGGCGACCTGCACGCGCCGCTGCACACGGTCTATAGCCTGCCGCCCGGCGAATACATCGCCGTGGTGTCGAACCTGAAGTTCCGCAGCGCGTGGCGGACCATCTACCGGGCCTGGTTCGTGCCCTTCGAGAAGGATGCGCTGGCTGGCGACCACCCCGTGGCAGAGGCCGCCGTGGGCGAGTACCAGACGATTCGATTCACCGTGCTGCCCGGCACAGTGACCTATGTCGGCGATTTCGCCTTCACGGACTTCGCGCCCCACCCCGACAGCAATCTGGTCCGCCCGTTGTATGAGCTCGGACGCGACGACACAGCCGCGCTGGCCGCCGTCCATCGCGCCGATCCCACGGTCGAGGCGCTGCATTGGCTGCCGGCGCGCCTTAGCGACGCGGTGCCCTGACCCGACCGCCGGCGCCTTGCCTTCGCGGGCGAAGTCGCTAGGCTCCGGGCAAATCCGCTCCAGGAGTCCACATCCATGGAAATGACTGGCGAATACCCTATCGCGGCGCCGCGCCAGAAGGTCTGGGAAGCGCTGAACGATGCCGAAACGCTGAAGGCCTGCATACCGGGCTGCGAGACGCTGACCAAGACCTCGGACACCTCCTTCGAGGCCAAGGTGAAGGCCAAGGTCGGGCCGGTCTCCGCCACCTTCACCGGCGCGGTCAGCCTGCAGGACCTCAATCCGCCGATCAGCTACACCATCCAGGGCGAGGGCAAGGGCGGCGTCGCCGGCTTTGCCAAGGGTGGCGCCAAGGTGGCGCTGGAGGAGCTGGGGCCCGAGCTGACCCAGCTCAAGTATGAGGTGAAGGCGCAGGTCGGCGGCAAGCTGGCACAGATCGGCGCCCGGCTGATCGACGGCACGGCGAAGAAGCTGGCCGACGAGTTCTTTTCCAACTTCGCCGCCCGGGTCGGCGCGCCAGCCGACGCCGAGGATCACGACCACGGGCACGACGAGGACGCCGATGGCGACCACGGGCACGACGACCATGGCCACGCGGCCCCACCGCCGGGGTTGAGCGATGCCGAGCTGAACAAGGATGTCGGCGCCGGCGTGAAGACCGGCGTCTGGGTCACCGGGCTGATCGTCGTGGTGCTGGTGCTGCTGGCCATCTTTGGGCTGGGCGGCGGCGGCACCGGGCACTGAGCACGCCTTGCGCCTGCGCCTCGACCGCTCCGTCTGGACACCGCTGCTGCTGCTGCTGGCCATCGGCCTGGGCCTCGCCCGCATGTGGCTGATCGCCGGCGGTGTGAAGGCCGACAGCGAACTGGAGGGCGGTGCCTTCTTCGGCGGCGTGCTGGGTAGCGCGCTGATGCCCTGGGCGGCCGGCGCCCTGGCAGCCTACATCCACTGGTTCCTCAACAAGACGCGGCGCGACCGCGACTACATGGTGAAGGTCTATCCCGGCCGCCGTCGCGTCGTGCTGCACGCCACGGTGCTGATCGTTTGCGGCCTGATGGCGCTGGAGCTGCTGTGGCGCGTGGCGCAGGCAGTCCCGAAACCGGCCTGAGCGGCGCGGCAAGCTAGTTCAGCGGCTGCAGCCGGTTGATCTGCCAGCAGCCAGGATCCGGCCGCACGTAGAGCCGGCCGTCGTCGAAACGCCCGACGGTGTAGGTGACGGTGCGCGGCTTGCCGCTGGCGGCGAAGCGCAGCGCGATACCCGGACTCGGGCCCAGAGCCTCGGCCGCCAGGGTGAGCTCGAAAGACAGCTGCGCCTCGCAGCTGCGCGCCAGCGGCACCTCGGTGATCTTGGTGGTGATGAGGTCAGCCAGGCTCAGGCTGCCGCTCTCGATCGCCAGGCTCCAGACCGCGTCGACCAGCTTCAGGTTGTCGTCCAGGCAGAGGCGTTCCGGCGCCAGGGCCTGCAGCTGCTGCCGCACGCCCTCGGCGCCGCAGGCCATCTCGGGGTCGGCCGCAAGGACCGGCGGCGCCTGGTTCAGGCTGGCCAGCAGCAGGAGACCGAGCCAAGGGGCGAAGCGGGTCATGAACCGCAGGCCTCCACCACCGCGGCGCGCACCTCGCCGACCGAGTCCTTGAGGGAGGGCAGCGAGGCCAGGTTCACGCCGTTGTCGCTCAGCAGCTTGGCGATGGCCGCTGCCAGCAGCGGCACCTTTTGTTCCTTGTGCAGCTCGGCATTCAGCGCCTGCAGCAGGGCCACGCCGCTGCCGCCGATCTTCGCCGCCAGCGCCTTGCTCTCGCAGGCGCAATAGGTGGCGTCGCGGCCGCGGGCCTGGCAATCCCGCGCCAGCTGCGCGGTCATCACGTCGTCCTGCGCCGCCTCCGGGCAGGGCGCCAGCGGATCGGTGAAGCCGAAGCTGGAGGCATAGCGGCCGTTGGCCAGGGAGGCCACGCCGTTGCGCGTGCTGGCCATGTAGCTGGCGCAGCCGGTGCCGCCATAGGCGGTAACGTCGCCACCGCTCGGCGGGATCACACCGGCATGGACGGCGGCGTCGCACAGCCCGGAATCGCCGGTGTATCGATCGGTACCATAGACGTGCCAGTTCGGCGCGGCACCGCAGTGGCAGATCAGCGTCTGATCGGCGACGAGGTTGCCGGCATTGCCGGAATTGGGGCAGGCCTCAAGCGCAAGCGGCCCTTGGACGCAGGCCAACAGCCCCAGGATGGCGACGAAGACTCCAAGCGCCCTTGCCCGCATGCGCCCCCCGGGCAGGCGCCACGCCGGTCCGCCCGCCGACCGCCAGCATGCGCCCGGTCGCAAGGGCGATGCAACGCCTGGCAGCAAAGCGGGCCGGCGACACGCCTCTGTCATCCCCTCGCCCCTTGACCGTCCCCAGGACGAGACACAGACTAATCATCGAGAACGACGGTGGAGCAATGCCTTGCCGTCGCAAAGAAAAGCTGGCCGCCAGGGTTTCCATGGTGGAAGGCCCGGCAAGAGACAGGGAGAGATGACGATGCCCACCGTGTCCATGACGGTGAACGGGCAGCAGGTTAGCCGCGAAGTCGAAGGCCGAACCCTGCTGGTCCAGTTCCTGCGCGACCAACTCAATCTGACCGGCACGCACGTCGGCTGCGATACCAGCCAGTGCGGCGCCTGCGTCGTTCACCTCGACGGCAAGTCGGTCAAGTCCTGCACGGTGCTGGCGGCCCAGGCCAATGGCGCCAAGGTCACCACCATCGAAGGCCTGGCCAAGAACGGCGAGCTGCACCCGGTGCAGGCCGCCTTCAAGGAGCACCACGGCCTGCAGTGCGGCTTCTGCACGCCTGGCATGGTGATGAGCGCGGTCGACCTGCTGCAGCACAACAAGAGCCCGACCGAGCACGAGATCCGTGAGTGGCTGGAGGGCAACATCTGCCGCTGCACCGGCTACCACAACATCGTCAAGGCGATCGACCACGCCGCCAAGCAGATGGGGAGCTAGGACCATGCCCGACGGCAACATCGGCCAGCCGGTCAAGCGTCGCGAAGACCAGCGCTTCCTCACCGGCAAGGGGCGCTACACCGACGACATCCATCGCCAGGGCGAGCTGCACGCCTACTTCCTGCGCTCGCCGCACGCCCACGCCGCGATCAAGTCGATCGACACCAGCGCCGCCAAGGGCGAGGGCGTGGTGGCCATCTTCACCGGCGCCGACATGGCGGCGGACAAGGTGGGCTCGCTGCCCTGCGGCTGGACGGTCACCGACCGCAACGGCCAGCCGCACAAGGCGCCGCCGCACTTCCCGCTGGCGCGCGACAAGGCGCGCTATGTCGGCGACCATGTCGCCATGGTGATCGCCACCAGCTACGCCGCCGCCAAGGACGCGGCCGAGCGGATCGAGGTGGACTACGACGTCCTGCCGGCCAACACCAACACCGCCAAGTTCGCCAAGGCGCCAGAGCTGCACGCCGAGGCACCCGGCAACCTCTGCTACGACTGGGTGCTGGGTGACGAGGCGGCGATCAAGCAGGCCTTCGCCGGCGCCGCGCACGTCACCAAGCTGGACCTGGTGAACAACCGCCTGATCCCCAACGCGATGGAGCCGCGCGCGGCGATCGCCGAGTACGACAGCGGCACCGGCGAGTACACTTTGTGGTCGACCAGCCAGAACCCGCACCTGCTGCGCCTTATCCTCTGCGCCTTCGTGCTGGGCATTCCGGAGACCAAGCTGCGCGTCATCGCCCCTGATGTCGGCGGTGGCTTCGGCTCGAAGATCTTCGCCTATGCCGAGGAGACCGCCTGCGTCTGGGCGTCCAAGAAGCTGGACCGGCCGGTGCGCTGGACTGGCGATCGCTCGGAGGCCTTCCTGGCCGACGCGCATGGCCGCGACCACGTCACCCACGTCGAGCTGGCGATGGACAAGGACGGCAAGTTCCTTGGCCTGAAGGTCGATACCGTGGCGGCGATGGGTGCCTACCTCTCGAGCTTCGCCACCTGCGTGCCGACCTATCTCTACGCCACGCTGCTGGCCGGGCAGTACACCACCCCGGTGATCTACTGCAACGTCAAGGCGGTCTTCACTAACACTGCGCCGGTCGATGCCTATCGCGGCGCCGGACGGCCGGAGGCGACCTACCTGCTGGAGCGCATCGTCGAAGTAGCGGCGCGCGAGATGAAGATGGATCCGGCGGAACTGCGCCGGAAGAACTTCATCCAGCCCAGCCAGTACCCCTACCAGACCCCGGTGGCGCTGGTGTACGACACCGGCAACTACGAGGCCTCGCTCGACGCTGCGCTGGCGATGATCGACTACAAAGGCTTCCCGGCCCGCAAGGCAGCCAGCAAGGCCAAGGGCAAGCTGCGCGGCATCGGCTTCTCCAGCTACATCGAGGCCTGCGGCATCGCGCCCTCGGCCGTGGTGGGTTCGCTGGGCGCCGGCGTCGGCCTGTGGGAATCGGCGCAGGTGCGCTTCAACGCCACCGGCACGGTCTCGGTGCTGACCGGCAGTCACGCGCACGGCCAGGGTCATGAGACGACCTTCGCCCAGCTCGTCGCCGATCAGCTTGGCATTCCCTACGAGAACGTCGACGTGGTGCACGGCGACACCGGGCGCATCCCGATGGCGATGGGCACTTACGGCTCGCGCTCGCTCGCGGTCGGCGGTTCGGCCATCGTCAGGGCCTGCAACAAGGTGATCGAGAAGGGCAAGAAGATCGCCGCCCATCTGCTCGAGGCCTCGGTCGACGACATCGAGTTCAAGAACGGCGCCTTCACCGTCGCCGGCACGGACAAGAGCAAGACCATGGCCGAGGTGGCCTTCACCGCCTATGTGCCGCACAAGTACCCGGCGGACCTGGAGCCCGGCCTCGACGAGACCGCGTTCTACGATCCGCTGAACTTCACCTACCCGGCCGGCACGCACATCGCCGAGGTCGAGATCGACCCCGACACCGGCGTGACCACCATCGCCGACTGGGTGGCGGTGGACGACTTCGGCAACGTCATCAACCCGATGATCGTCGAAGGCCAGGTGCACGGCGGCATCGCCCAGGGCATCGGCCAGGCGCTGCTGGAAAACTGCGTGTATGACCAGGAGTCCGGCCAGCTCACAACCGGCAGCTACATGGACTACTGCATGCCGCGGGCCGACGACCTGCCGTCCTTCAAGGTCGGGTTGACGACCACCGCCTGCACGCACAATCCGCTGGGTGTGAAGGGTTGCGGCGAGGCCGGGGCAATCGCCGCCCCGCCGGCGCTGATCAATGCCATCACCGATGCGCTGGGCGTCATGCACATGGAAATGCCGGCCAGTTCCGAAAAGGTCTGGCGCGCCGCCCAGGCCGCCAAGTAGGCCGCGGGCAGACAGGAGAAGACACAATGTACGACTTCACCTACCACCGCCCGGGCAGCGTCGGCGACGCCGCCGCCGCCCTGGGCAAGGCCGGCGACGGCAAGCTGATGGCCGGCGGCATGACACTGATCCCGACCCTGAAGCAGCGCCTGGCCAATCCCTCGGATCTGATCGACCTCGGCGGCATCGCCGAGCTCAAGGGCATCAAGGAAGAGGGCGGTGCCCTGGTCATCGGTGCCATGACCACCCATGCCGAGGTCGCCGCCTCGGCCCTGGTCAAGGGCAAGATCGCGGCGCTGGCGGCGCTCGCCGACGGCATTGGCGATCCGCAGGTCAGGAACCGTGGCACCATCGGTGGCTCGATCGCCAACAACGACCCGGCCGCCGACTATCCTGCGGCCTGCCTAGGCCTCGGCGCGACGATCAAGACCAACAAGCGCAGCATCGCCGCCGACGCCTTCTTCAAGGGCATGTTCGAGACCGCGCTGGAAGACGGTGAGATCGTCACTGCCGTCAGCTTCCCGGTGCCGAGCAAGGCGGGCTACGCCAAGTTCCCCAATCCGGCCTCGCGCTACGCCATCGTCGGCGTGTTCGTGGCCAAGACGGGATCCGGCGTGCGCGCGGCGGTTACCGGTGCTGGCCCCTGCGTGTTCCGTGACAAGGCGATCGAAGATGCTCTCACGGGCAGCTGGTCGGCCGACGCGGTCAAGGGTTCCTCGGCCTCGGCCGGGTCGCTGAATAGCGACATCCATGCCTCGTCCGACTATCGCGCGCACCTGATTGGCGTGATGGCCAAGCGGGCGGTGCAGGCCGCCGGCTGACGCCTGACGCGCCTTCTGGTTATGGCAAGGGGCGTGGCGCCTGGGCGCCACGCCCCTTTTCCATTGCGCGATTCCTTCGCAGTCGGGGCGCAAGCGGTTAAGCTGCCCCCGACCTTGCCTTGATTGGGAACCGCATGTCGCGCCGCTGGCTGCTGATTCTGGGCATACCTTTGCTGCTGGTGCTGCTGGCCGCCGGCGCGCTGGTACTGTTCCGCAAGGAGGCCGTGGCCTGGCTGCTGCAGAAGCAGCTGGCCGACATCGGCTATGCCGATGCCAGCTTCACCGTCGCCGCCGTTTCGCTGAACCAGGTGACCCTGACCGACGTCAACGTCGGACCGGCCAAGGCCGCCCAGGTGGTCGCCGACTTCTCGCCGACCGAGGTCATTGCCGGCAAGCTGCGCGGCGCGCGCGTGGTCGACCTGGTGGTGCCGATCGACCTGACCGGGGCCGGCCCGGTGCTGCCCGGCCTGGGCCAGCCGGCGCCGATGACCGGCACCGGGACGCCGCAGCCGCCCAGCGCCGGCTTCAACTGGGACGCCCTGCCCCCCTTGACCCTGGTCAATGCCAGGATCAGCGCCGACACCCTGTTGGGCCCGGCCGAACTGCTGCTCGATGGCGACGTGAGCTTCGGTGGCAACGCGCCCAGTGGCAGCTTCTCCATGCAGGCTTCCGGGTCGCTGGGGGCAATCAAGGGTTCGCTGTCGCTGAACCTGGAGGGACAGGATGTCATCAACGGCGGCGCGGTGCTGGAGTCCGGCTACCTCGACCTGCCCGGCGGCCGGGTACAGGGGCTGACCGGCGAGGTCGACTTCCGCGTCGGCGGCGATCAGCCGCCACGCCTGCGCAGCGAGCTGTCGCTCACCGCCATCGAGGTAAGGGATAGACTGTTCGACACCGCCGACCTGCTGGTGGTGCTGGAGGACGGCCAGTTCATCGCCGAGGGCAAGCTGCGCTCACCCGACCGCAAGGCCGAGGCCTCCTTCAAGGCCACCGCCGACCAGCTGCTGGGGGAACCAGCGGTGACCACCGAACTGGCGCTGAAGCTGGAAGCCGGCGCCGCGCTCTGGCCGCTGCTGGGGGTGGCGCAGCCTTCCGCCGGCCAGGTCACCCTGCGGCTGAAGGGCGACGGCACTCTGCAGTCGATCGACAAGCTGTCCGTCGCCAAGGGCGGCATCCCGGGCTGGCTGGCTGGCGGCAACACCCGCGGCCGCCTGGACCTGGAGTTCACCGACCTCGCCTTCGCCGGCGCGCTGGAGGGCATGAAGGGCCACTTCACCGTGGACTGGGGCCTGTTGCAGGGGCTGATCGTCGCCGGCCTGCCACAGGATGCCCAGCTGTCGATCATCCACCTGGAGCCAACCTGGCTGACCGCCCTGGGCATCCCCGACGATACCGCCCTGGCACTGGCGGCGGGGGTGACCTTGACCGCGCCGTCGGAGGCCGCGGCCGACCCAAGGGTCTACCTGCAGCCCAGCGCCGAGGGGCACCTGCTCGACCTGGCCGGCACCTTGCGGCTGGAGGCGGCCTCCGGCGCCAGGGCCGCGGTGGCCGGCGTGGTCACCGCCGACCTGTCGCCGCGCTTCAAGGTCGTCGCCCTGGCGATCCAGGGCCTGGCGATCCAGGCGCAGGAGATTCCGGCCGACGGCCACATCATCGGCAGCCTGAAGCTCGGCGGCGAGCTGAATGGCGACCCGGCGCGCATGGAAGGTCCCCTGGCGCTGCAGGTCAGCCTGCTGCGTACCGAGATCGGCAACTACCCGGTGCGCGACCTGGCGATCGCCGGCAAGTTCCAGGCGGTCCTGACCAAGACCGGCCTGGACCTGACGCTTGCCGAACCCGGTACGGTTTCGGCCACCCAGGTTGAGCAGGGCGAAGGCGGCGCCGGCATGCTGCCGGACGGCGCCAAGGGCAGCATCGAAAGCAGCACCGTGACGTTCGACTGGGGCGGGCCGGACTTCAAGATCAGCCATGACACGCTGTTCCTCATGGGCCAGCAGCGCATGGCGGTGGGCGCCACCAACTCGGCCGTGCCGGTGACCGGCAATTTCGGCCGCGTGCATCTGGTGGGCGAAACCACACCGGACTTCGACTACATCGGCTCGCTCGGCATCGAGAGTGCCGACATCGCCCTGCCGGGCTATGGCCTCACCCTGGGCGGCACCACGCTGGCCTATGTCTTCACCGCGCCCGGCATCGACACCCCGCCGTCGCAGATCTCCATCGCCCGTGGCTCGGTCACCACGGCGATCGGCACGGTCAGCGGCATGTCGCTGGACGCCGAGCTGGTGGAGACCGAGACCAGCACCAGCATCTCCGGCACCGGCCGCGGCCCCGGCGGCGAGGGCCGCCTGACGGTGCAGTTGACCGACGATGACCTGACCGGCAAGGGCGGCGTCACCGTCAACTGGGGGCCGGTGACCTTCAAGTCGGGCGGCACCCAGCCAGGATCGCTGTTGGATTATTTCGGCGATTTCAAGAAGTTCGCCGGCACCTTGAAGGTCCTGCTGCAGTTTTCCTGGACCGCCACCTCGGACTCCAGCCTGGCCACCATCACGGTGACCGACGCCTCCTTCGAGCATCCGCAGGCCAAGGTCGAGGGGTTGAACACCAAGATCACCTTCAACCGGCTGTCACGCCTCTCGACCCCGGCCAACCAGCTGGTGACGGCGAAGAAGATCGACATCGGCCTGCCGCTGACCGACGTGACGGCGAAGTTCCAGATCGAGGCCGGCAAGAGTCCGATCTACACCTTCAGCGACACCGCCTTCACCTTCGCCGGCGGCCGCCTGAGCTTCGCCAAGCTGCGGGTCGATCCGCGTGCCGACAAGGTGGAATCGCGGATCGAGGTGAAGGACATGGACCTGCACCAGCTGGTCGAGCAGCTCGGCATCAGCGACCTGGAAATGGATGGCCTGATGAGCGGCCAGCTGCCCTTCTCCTACGCGCCTTCGGACGAGACGGTGATCATCTCCGACGCGCATCTGGCGGCCACCACGCCGGGCGCCATCCGCTATGGCCAGGCCGGCACTGCAAAGCTGCGCGGCGGCGGCGACGACAACTTCGCCCTGGCCCTGGAAGCGCTCGAGAATTTTCAATTCTCCACATTCGATTTGACGATCAACAAGGGTGCCGACGGCAAGGCCCGACTGGGCATGGTGCTGGAGGGCAAGAATCCCGAAGTCCTTGACGGATTTCCCTTCAAAATCAATATCAACCTGCTAACCGACCTGACCGAAATGCTGGCCGCCCTGCGCGAGGGCTATCGGCTGAACCCCAACCTCTTCAAAGGCGGCTGGGACTTCCAGTGAACGGGTGTTTCAAGCGATCGGGACGTTTGGCCTGGCACTGCCGTAATACGCCAGGATGGAAGCTTGCCGAACCAACGACGACTGGCGCACCATAATCCCGGTCCGCTGAAGGGCCGGGGAGAGGACCATGCAAGACCATAAGCCTGTAAGCGCGTTGAGGACGATGGACGGCGCGACGGATGGCCGGAGCTGGCTTTTCCTGACGCCGCTACTGATCGCCGCCGGATTCGCCATAGCGGCCTGCACACCGACCGTGCAGCTGCAGGCGCCGAAGGACCCGATCACCATCAACCTCAACATCCAGGCTGATGTCCGTGTCCGCATCGAAGAGGCGGCGCAAAAGGACATCAGTGCCAACCCCGACATCTTCGGCGATTGAGTGGAAAGATCATGACCCAGAATAGGCTGTCCCGTCGCACTCTCCTGGCTGCCCTGGCCGCGGCGCCGCTGCTGACGCTGCTGCCACGCTCCAGTTGGGCCGCTTCGCTGTCCGATATGCTGCAGCAGGGCAAGATCGGCGAGCGCTTCGATGGCTATGTCCAGGCGCGCGATGGCTCGGCGCAGAGCCTGGTCGACCAGGTGAACGCCAAGCGCCAGCAGGTCTACGTCAAGCGCGCCGGCGAGACCGGACAGACCGCCGACGTGGTCGGCAAGGTCTATGCCGCGGAGATCTACAAGAAGGCCGATCCCGGCACCTGGTTCCTGCTGGAGAACGGCAACTGGGTGCAGAAGTAGCCTCAGGTCGCTCCAGCGTCCGCTTTCAGTGACGGCCCCTCGCCCTTTGGCAGGGGCCGTCATTCGTTCCGCCAGGTCGCAGGTGACGCGCTGCGCCCTGCCCGCCCGCCAAGGTGAAAACCGGCGCGCCCTGAGTTAGATTTCCCGGATAGGCAGTCGGTGGACAACACCGCGGCATCGGGAGGATCGGTCCATGAAGTACGTCCTTGCCATCATCCGCAGCAACGCCATGGCGCAGGTCCGCGATGCCCTGGCCGCCTGCGGCGTTGGTGAGCTGGTGGCGCAGCGCATCGAGCGCTATGGCCTGCACGAGCGCCACCAGGAGGTCTATCGCGGCGAGGTCTACGAAGTGCCCTTCATCCGCAAGACCAAGGTAGAGTTCGCCGTCGGCGACGACCGGCTGGACGAGGCGGTGGAGGCGCTGCGCCTGGCCGCCACTTCGGGCCAGAGCGGCGATGGCCGCATCTTCATCATGGATATCAATCGGGGCATTCAGATCAGCAGCGGCAAGATCCTGGCCGAGGCCGGCCCGACGACCGTCTAGTCGCAGCGGCCTGTCACCCCAGCGGCTTGGCAAACTTCCGCCCCCGCCTACATTGCTCTAGGTTCTGGCGAACACCGTCCCCTCAGAGCTCCGGGAGCTTCCCTCGCATGACCACTTCCCTGCCCGCCTCGGTCGAGGACGTGCTGGCGCTGCTGCAGCGCGGCAACTACGTGTCCGACCGGTCGCTGGCCACCGTGCTGTACCTGGCGCTGAAGCGCGGCCGCCCGCTGTTCCTGGAGGGCGAAGCCGGCGTCGGCAAGACGGAGATCGCCCGCGTGCTGGCCGAGACACTGGACCGCCGGCTGGTCCGGCTGCAGTGCTACGAGGGGCTCGACGTCTCCTCGGCGGTCTACGAGTGGAACTACCCGCGGCAGATGCTGGAGATCCGCCTGGCCGAGGCCGCCGGCGTGCATGACAAGGACCGCCTGGCGGCCGATGTCTTCCAGCGCCGCTTCCTGGTCGAGCGGCCGCTGCTGCAGGCCCTGGCGCCCGACGACCGCGGCCCGCCGGTGCTGCTGATCGATGAGTTGGACCGCACTGACGAGCCCTTCGAGGCCTTCCTGCTGGAGCTGCTGTCGGACTACCAGGTGACGGTGCCGGAGCTCGGCACCATCAAGGCGGCCGAGCCGCCGATCGTCATCATCACCTCGAACCGCACGCGCGAGATCCACGACGCGCTGAAGCGGCGCTGCTTCTACCACTGGGTCGGCTATCCAGATGCGGCACGCGAGCGCGAGATCCTACGCGCCAAGGCGCCGGGCGTCGGCGAGCGGCTGTCGGCCGAGGTGGTGGCCTTCGTGCAGCGACTGCGCCGCATGGAGCTCTACAAGTTGCCAGGCATCGCCGAAACGCTGGACTGGGCGGAAGCCCTGACCCAGCTCGACAAGGTCGCGCTGGATACCGAGGCGGTGGATTCCACGCTGGGCGTGCTGCTGAAGTACCAGGACGACATCGCCAAGATACAGGGCAGCGAGGCCGCCAAGCTGCTGGACGAGGTGAAGCGCGAGATGGCGCTGGTGGGATGAGGCTGCGATGGTCGAGCCCTTCGCCGATATCCCGCGCCTGATCGAGCCAACGCCGCCGCCGGTCGGCCGCTTGGCGGAGAACATCCTGGGCTTCGCGCGCACGCTGCGCGCCGCCGGGCTGCCGGTGGGGCCCGGCCGGGTGCTGGAGGCCGTGGCGGCGGTGGAGGCGGTTGGCGTGGACCGGCGCGACGACCTCTACTGGGCGCTAAACGCGGTCTTCGTGAACCGCCGCGACCAGCAGGAGCTGTTCGACCAGGCCTTCCACGTCTACTGGCGCAATCCCAAGCTGATCGACCGCATGCGGGCGCTGTTCCTGCCCAGCGTCTCGCCGCTGTTCGAGAACGAGTCCGACCCGCAGCGCGAGATCAACCGCCGCCTGGCCGAGGTGCTGTCCAGCGGCCAGTCCGAGCAGCCGCCGAGCGAAGAGGTCGAGGAGCAGGTCGAGCTCGATGCCGTGCTCACCTATTCCGACCGCGAGCTGCTGCAGGCCAAGGACTTCGAGACCATGAGCCAGGCCGAGATGGCCGACGCCAAGGAGGCCCTGGCCCGGCTGCGCCTGCCGATCGGCCTGGTGCGCACCCGGCGATTTCGTGCTGACCGCCGCGGTCGCCAGCCCGACCCGCGCCGCACCTTGCGCGCCGCGCTGCGCGGCGGCTCCGACATCATTCCGCTGCAGTGGAAGACCCGGCGGCTGCGGCCGCCGCCGCTGGTGGTGCTCTGCGACATCTCCGGCTCGATGGGCCGCTATTCGCGCATGCTGCTGCACTTCCTGCACGCGCTGACCAACGACCGCGACCGCGTTTCCACCTTCCTGTTTGGCACCCGGCTGACCAATATCACGCGGGCGCTGAAGAACCGCGACGTCGACCTGGCGCTCGACAAGGTGACCAAGGCGGTGCCGGACTGGGACGGCGGCACCCGCATCGGCCACTGCCTGGCCGACTTCAACCGCCTGTGGGCGCGGCGTGTGCTGGCGCAAGGCGCCGTGGTGCTGCTGATCACCGACGGCCTGGACCGCGAGGCGGCGCAGGGCCTGCAGCGTGAAATGGAGCGCCTGCACAAGTCCTGCCGCCGGCTGATCTGGCTCAATCCGCTCTTGCGCTATGATGCCTATGCTCCCAAGTCGCAAGGGGCGCGGGCCATCCTGCCGCAGGTCGACGAGTTCCGGCCGATCCACAACCTGGACAGCCTGAAGGAACTGGCCGGCGCGCTGAGCCGCCCGGCGCCGCCGCGCCTGCTGGCGAGCCGCGACTGGAGTACGGAGGGACGACGATGAGCGACCGCACCGAGGACGTGCTGGGCACCGCCGGCGAATGGCTGGCCCAGGGCCACAAGGTGGCGCTGGCCACCGTTGTGGAGACCTGGGGCTCCTCCCCCCGCCCGGTCGGCAGCCAGCTGGTGGTCGATGAGGGTAACCGCATGGTGGGCTCCGTCTCCGGCGGCTGCATCGAGGGCGCGGTGATCCACGAGGCGCAGGCCATCATGGCCGGTGCACCACCAAAGCTGCTCAGCTTCGGCGTCAGCGACGAGGACGCCTGGTCGGTCGGCCTGGCCTGTGGCGGCAAGATCGCCGTCTTCGTCGAGGCCTTGGAGGCATGAAGGCCGCCCTCTTCCAGGCCCTGCAGGCGGCGCGCGCGCAGCAGCGCCCGGTGGTGCTGGTCACCGACCTGAAAAGCGGCCTGCAGTTGCTGATCGCCGACGACGGCCTGCGGCTGGCCGGCGAGCTGTCGCTGAACAGCGACCTGGTGGAGAGCGCGCAGCAGGCGCTGGCCGAGGATCGCAGCGCCATGGACCCCGACCGCGGCGTCTTCCTGCAGGTCTTCAACCCACCGCTGCGCCTGGTGGTGGTGGGCGCGGTGCACATCGCCCAGGCGCTGGTGCCCATGGCGCAGATCCTGGGCTACGCCGTCACCGTCATCGACCCGCGCCGCGCCTGGGCCAGCGCCGAGCGCTTTCCCGGCATCAGCCTGACGCACGACTGGCCGGACGAGGCGCTGGCAGCCTTGAAGCCCGACCGCCGCACCGCCATCGTCGCGCTGACCCACGACCCCAAGCTGGATGACCCCGCGCTGGTGCTGGCGTTGCAGTCGGCGGCCTTCTACATCGGCGCGCTGGGCTCGCGGAAGACGCACGAGAAGCGGCGCCAGCGCCTGGCCGAGGCCGGCGTCGGCGAGGCCGCCTTCGCCCGTATCGACGGCCCCATCGGCCTGGCCATCGGCGGCAAGTCGCCGGCCGAGATCGCGCTCTCCATCCTGGGCAAGATCACCCAGGTGCGGCGTGGCGCGGCGGTGCTGCAGCCGGTGGCCGCATGATCTTCGGGCCGACGCCGCTGGACCAGGCCGAGGGCGCCATCCTGGCGCATGGCCTGCGCCGCGCGGCGCTGGTGTTCAAGAAAGGACGGCGCCTCTCCAGCGACGACCTGGCGGCGCTGCGCGCGGCCGGTGTCAACGAGGTGATCACCGCGCGGCTGGAACCCGGCGATGTCGGCGAGGATGCCGCCGCCGCCGCGATTGCCGCCGCCGCGCTGGGCCCCGGGCTGCAGACAAGCGCCGCCTTCACTGGCCGCTGCAACCTGATCGTCGAGCGGCGCGGCCTGCTGCTGCTCGACCGCGCCCGCGTCGACGCGCTGAACGCCCTCGACGAGGCCATCACCCTGGCCACCCTGGCGCCCTTCGAAATCGTCGAGCCACGGCAGATGGCGGCAACGGTGAAGATCATCCCCTTCGCCGCGCCGCAGGCGGCGGTGGAACGCGCCGTGGCGTTGGCCGGACAGGCGCCGCTGCTGTCGGTCGCCGCCTTCCAGCCCAAGCGCGTCGGCCTGGTGCAGACCACGCTGCCGGGCCTCAAGGACTCCATCCTCGACAAGACGCTGGAGGTGACCAACCGTCGCCTGGCGGCACTCGATTGCCCGCCGGCCGAGGAACTGCGGGTCGCGCACCGGGCCGATGCCATCGCCGTCGCGCTGCAGGCGCTGCGGCACTGCGACATCCTGCTGGTGTCCGGCGCCTCGGCCAACGTCGACCGGCGCGACCTGGTGCCCGAAGGCATCGTCGCGGTCGGCGGCGCGGTGCTGCACGTCGGCATGCCGGTGGACCCCGGCAACCTCATCGTGCTGGCGCGCTGGGGCGACAAGCCGGTGCTGGGCCTGCCGGGCTGCGCCCGCTCGCCCAAGGTGAACGGCTTCGACTGGGTGCTGGAGCGCCTGGTCGCCGGCCTGGCGGTCGGCCCGCGCGACCTTCAGGGCATGGGTGTCGGCGGCCTGCTGAAGGAAACCGGCGCGCGCCCGCTGCCGCGCGCCCATGCCGTGGAACCCGAGGCACCGGTGGTCCCCAGCGCACCGCGCATCGCCGCCCTGGTGCTGGCCGCCGGACAGGCCCGCCGCATGGGCAGCAACAAGCTGGTGGCCGAACTGGACGGCAAGCCGCTGCTGCGCCACGCCGCTGAGGCAGCGCTGGCCTCACAGGCCGAACCGGTGGTGCTGGTGACGGGCCACGAGCGCGAGAAGGCCGAGGCAGCGGTCAGCGGTCTCGGCCTGCGCAGCGTGCACAATGCGGACTACGCCGCCGGCCTCTCGACCTCGTTGCATCGCGGCCTGGCCGCGCTGCCGGCCGAGGTCGATGGCGCCGTGGTGCTGCTGGGCGACATGCCGCGCGTGACGGCGGACGTGCTGAACCGCCTGATCGCCGCCTTCAACCCGGTCGAGGACCGCGCGCTGGTGGTCCCCACCTTCAAGGGCAAGCGCGGCAACCCGCTGCTCTTCGCCCGCCGCTTCTTCGCCGAGGTGCAGGCCATCCAGGGCGACCAGGGCGCAAGGCAGTTGCTCGGCGAGTATCCCGAGCTGGTGGCCGAAGTGGCGCTGGACGATGACGCCGTGCTGACCGACGTGGACACGCCAGAAGCGCTGGCCTCATTGCGCGGTCAGTAAGTCCCCCCTCTCCCGCTTCTGGCGGGAGAGGGTCGGGGTGAGGGCCCTTGGTCTTTGCCACCTCAGACAATCGCACCAAACGCCCTCACCCGGCTCGCTGCGCTCGCCACCCTCTCCCGCCAGAAGCGGGCGAGGGTTGCTCACCCCGCCGCGACGATCAGTTCTTTGCTGTCAGGTCCCACCGGCGCGCGGTCCCAGTCGCCGTACCAAGTGACACTGGTGAAGCCGGCCGCTGCCAGCAGGCGAGCCAGCGTGGCTTGCGGCATGAAGCGCAGGCGGCTCTCGGCCACCGCCTCGTCGCCCGGACCGAATCGGAAGTGCGTTTCGTAGGTCACCAGTTCGCTGGTCACCTCAGTGACGGCATAGTGCACCGCGACCGCGCCAAGTCCCGGCACAGCGACGATCTGGCGCGTCGTCTCCGGCGTCCAGGTGAGCCACGCGCGGGCGGCTGGGTTGCGAGTCTCGAAGGTGAGGTGCCCGGCTGTCGCCAAGTGTCGCCGCAGAGTGATCAGCGCGGCCAACGCCTGCTCGTCGGTCAGGAAGACCTGGAATACGTGGCCGGTCATGATGATCTGGTCGAAGCGCGTAGGCAGCGTCAGCGCCGCCGCGTCGCTCTCTACCCAGGTTACGGCGTGGCCACCCGGGCGTCGCCGCGCGATCTCCACCATCGCGGCGGCCGGGTCGGCGCCGGTGACGCGGTGGCCCAGCGCCGCCAAGTCGACGGCGAGGCGCCCGGTGCCGCAGCCCATGTCGAGGATCGTCTTGCCCTCCGCGCCGGCGAGGGCCGTGTAGAAGGCGTTGTCCGGCCCCGGCGGATTCAGCGCGTCATAGACGGCGGCCAGCCGCGGGTCGCTGTAGGCAGCGCAGGTCACGCCAGCAACTCTATCCGGCAGGGCGTCGAGCGCAGCGCGAAGGCGCCGCTGATCGGGTCGCGCAGCGTGCCGTCCACCGCAAGGTTCACGTTGGCGCTGCCGGCGCCGCTCGCCGGAAAGGCCGGCAGGCCCAGCGCCTCGCAGGCCTGCCACCAGCCGTGTTGGCCGACCACGCTGCCAGGGTGCAGTCCGGGCGTCAGTTTCGCTACCGCCTCGAAGGCGCCGCTGGCGGTGACGACGCGCAGGCGCTGCCCCTCGACGATGCCGCGCGCCGCCGCCGTCTTCGGATTAATCTCGACGCTGGGCTCCGGCTGCAGTTTGCGCAGCGCCGGCACGTGGCGGTGCTGGCTGTGGCAGAAGGCGACCGACTTAGCGCCACTCAGGATCAGGTCGAAGCCCGTGGCCTCGGCCGGCGGACTGTAGCTCGGCAGAGCCTCCTGGCCGATGTCGAGCAGCGCTTCGCTCCAGACCTCCAGCCGCCGCGTCGGCGTGGCGAAGCCCTTGGCCTCATGCCGGCGGTAGGCCGGCGCTCCCGCCAGGCGTAGGCCCTCAGGCGCCGCGCGCAGCTGCTCCAAGGTCACGCCCAGCGGCGCGAGCTGCGCGCGCAAACCAGCATCGCCGTCGCCATCGAAGAACAGCACGCCCAGGCCCAGGCGCGGCGCCAGCTCAAACAGAAACTCTCGGTCGCCGCGTGTCTCGCCAAGCGGCGCGATGACAGCGGGCTTGAGCTGAAGGTGGAACTGCCCCTCCAGGCTGCAGTCGAAGCCGGCGCGCAACCCCTCGCGCTCCCAGCCGGTGGACACCGGCAGCACGATGTCGGCGTAGGCTGCGGTCGGCGTCATCACGCTGTCGAGCTGGACATGAAAGTCCAGCGCCGCCAGTGCCTGCTCGGCCAAGCAGCCCTCCGGGTGCGCCAGCAGCAGGTTGCTGCCGAAGCCGACCAGCGCGCCGACCTTGTAGGGCGCGCCCTCCAGCACCGCGCGATAGACATCGCGCGCCAGCACCCAGCCGTTCAGGCCCGGCCCCAGCGGCCGCTCCGCCAGGCCAAGGGCCTTCGCCGCCTGCCCGGTCGGCAGCAGCGACAGCGGCGCCATGTCGGCCAGCGCCGGCCCCGGCTGCATGACGTTGCCGCCGGGAACGTCGTGGCTGCCGGTCAGGGCGTGCAACAGGGCGATGGCGCGGCTGGCCTGCGTCGCCTGCGCGTGCTGGCCCAGGCCGGTCCAGTGGTAGTGCGCCACCGCCTTGGCGCCGGCCAACAGCGCGGCGGCCTGGCGCAGGGCGTCCGGCGCCACGTCGGTCAGCGCCTGCACGCGCTCCGGCGGATACTCGGCACAGCGCTCGACCAGGCGGCGGAAGGCGGTGCGGCAGGCGATGCCGTGTGGCGCCGCGGCGGCGTCCAGCGCGATGCCCGCCGGTTCGTCCAGCCACTGCCCGGTCGCCGGGTCGTAGCGGCACAGGTCGGCTGACAGCAGCACCTCCGACGTGTCGCCGAGGCCAATGTCCGCGCCACGCAGGAAGCGCCCCGTGTCGTCGCGCACCAGCAGCGGACCGGTCGACCAGCGGGTCATGAAGTCGCGGTCGAAGCCGCCGCCCTGCAGCAGCAGGTTGGCCAGTCCCAGCGCCAGCGCGCCGTCGCTGCCCGGCCGCACCCGCAGCCAGGCATCGGCGCGGCGGGCGAAGCCGGCCGGGCGCGGATCGACGACGATCAGCTTGGCGCCGGCCCGCAGGCCCTTCTGCACCTCGCCGGCCTGCGCCAGCCAGGTGGCAAGGGGATTGTGGCCCCACAGCAGGATGCAGTCGCTGTTGGCGAAGTCCGGCAGACCGATGCCGCCGCCGTGTGTGAAGGCCGGGGCAAAGTCCTTGTGCCAGTTGCAGAGCTCGGTGCCGTAGATGATGTTCGGGCTGCCGAAGCCGCGGATGAAGCGCTCGATCCAGACGATGGCGTCACTGATCGCCGTACCACTGGGCGAGGTGACGGCGAAGGCCACGCCCTCGGCGCCGAGTCGTTCCTTCGCGCGCGCCAGGCCCTCGGCCGTGCGGGTCAGCGCCTCCTCCCAGGATATCTCCCGCCAGCCAGGATCGGCCGCGCCCTTGGGGTTGGTCCGCAGCAGCGGCTTCAACAGGCGTTCCCCGGCATAGACCAGCTCCGGCGCCGCCCGCCCCTTGGGGCAGATCTTGGCGCCCGAGGGATGCCGCGGATCGGCGGCGATCGAGACCAGCCGCCCCGCCTCCACCGTCGCCAGCACGCCGCAGCGCGAGCGGCATTGGGCGCAGTAGGCGGCAATGGTGTGGGGCATCGGCAGGTCTCCCATACCGTCCAGGTTACCCCAGGCACCAGCCTAGATGACAAGCCGCCGCTTTCCGGCACAATAGGCGGGTCAGAGCCGAGGGAGGGGCACCATGGCGGAGACGGGCAAGCGCCTGCGCAACATGTCGGAGATCCGGCGGTACTTCCACCGCAATGACAAGCCGATCTACTTCGTCAGCGCCACCAACTTCAACCTGCTCGGCATGGACGAGTGGTGCCGCAATTTCAAATACCTCTGCTACCTCGACTGCTTTGACGGGCGGCATCCCAACGTCTTCTCGCCGCCTGAGGCGCCGCACGCCGAGTTCACCTCCATCGAGGACATCAACAACTACCAGCTCCAGCACAAGGCGGTGCTGGACTGGTTCGCCAAGCGTGGCGGCGATCCGCGCCTGGTGTTCCTGATGTTCGACGAGAAGACCGAGGCACTGGCCAAGGAGATCGGCGCCGAGATCTGGTTCCCGCCGGCCGCGCTGCGCCAGCGGGTCGACAACAAGATCGAGACGGTGCGCATCGGCAACAAGGCTGGCGTGCCCTCGGTGCCCAACGTGCTGGGCGAGGTCGATGGCTGGGCCACGGTGACCAGGCTGGCCGACAGCGCCGGCCTGGGCCGCGACCTGGTGCTGCAGTCAGCCTATGGCGACAGCGGCCACACCACCTTCTTCATCAAGTCCGAGGCCGACTTCGACCGCCACAAGGCGGAGATCGTCGGCCAGGGCGAGATCAAGATCATGAAGCGCATCCGCTGCATGGGCTCGGCCATCGAGGCCTGCACCACCAAGCAGGGCACCATCGTCGGCCCGCTGATGACCGAGCTGATCGGCTTTCCCGAGTTGACGCCCTATCGCGGCGGCTGGTGCGGGAACGAAATCTTCGACAGCGCGTTTTCCGACGACATCCGCCAGAAGGCCCGCGCCTATACCTTCGCTTTCGGCGAGCAGCTGAAGCAGGAGGGCTATCGCGGCTACTTCGAGCTCGATTTCCTGATCGACCGCGACAGCGGCGATCTGTGGCTGGGCGAGCTGAACCCACGCATCACCGGTGCCTCGTCGATGACCAACCACGCCGCCTTCGCCCACGCCGACGCGCCGCTGTTCCTGTTCCACCTGCTGGAGTTCAGCGAAGTCGACTTCGACCTCGACATCGAGGAGCTGAACGCCCGCTGGGCCGACCCGGAGAACATCGATTCCTGGTCGCAGATGGTGATCAAGCACACCGACGCCAGCGTCGACCAGCTGACCGCCGCGCCGGAAAGCGGCATCTGGCGCCTGCTGCCGGACGGCCGCGTGGTTTTCGACCGCTTCGACTATCACCGGCGCGCGGTTGAAAGCGAGGCCGAGGCCTTTTTCCTGCGCATCCTCAAGCCCGGCGACTGGCGCTATGAGGGTGCCGACCTGGGCATCCTGGTGACCCGCGGCCGCTCGATGGACGGCAACTACGAGCTGACGCCGCGCGCCCGGCAGTGGATCGCCGGCATCAAGGGGCAATTCCAGGGGCGTCCCGCGCCCGTGGCGCAGGCCAGCCCCGCCCTGGCGCACCCGCCCGGGGCCTTGGCGGCGGGCGAGCCGGCCTTCAAGATTCTCTGATGCAGTTTCCCTTTCGGAGTCTGAGCGAGGCGCAGCCCGGCCCCCTGTGGGCGCAGTCCTTCCGGCGCAACTGGGCGGCCTATCGCCGCTGGTACCTGTCGGAGGGCGCCGGGCAGCGCGCCACCTTCCTGGAGTGCCGCCGGGCGCTGCGCCACCACATGCCTGAGCTGGTGCCAGCCTGGGAAGCCGCCTGCGCCGCCGCCGGCGGTGGCGACCTGGAGGCGCGCTTCCTGTCGCTGTGGCAGCCGCCGGCCTATATCGCCGCCTGCTCGCAGGCCATCTGGCCGGGGCCGCAGCCGCTGCTGGTGCGCAACTACGACTACGCGCCGGCCGCCTTCGAGGGGCTGCTGCTGCGGACCCGCTGGCTCGGCAAGCAGGTGATGGGCATGAGCGACTGCCTGACCGGGCTGCTCGACGGGGTGAACGAGGACGGCCTCGCCGTCTCGCTGACCTTCGGCGGGCGGCGCACCGTGGGCGCCGGCTTCGGCGTACCGATCGTGCTGCGCTATGTGCTGGAAACCTGCGCCACCACGGCGGAGGCGGTGGCGGCGCTGAGCCGCGTGCCCTGCCACATGGCCTACAATGTGACGGTGGTCGATGCCGCGTCACGCCACGCCACGCTGTTCCTGTCGCCCGACCGCGCCGCCGTGGTGACCGAACTGCCGGCGGCGACCAACCACCAGGAACGCATCGAGTGGTTCCGCCACGCCCGCGCCACCGCCACGGTGCAGCGCGAGCGCTTCCTGTACGACCGGCTGCTCGGTGGGCCGCTGCTGCCGGCGGAGGATTTCGTCGGCGCCTTCCTGCAGGCGCCGCTCTATGCCCACGCCTTCGACCGCGGCTTCGGCACGCTCTACACCGCCGCCTACCGGCCGCTGGAACGCAGCGTGGAGCTGCTGTGGCCCGACGCGGCACGCAGCTTCCGCCTGGACGATTTCGCCGAGCAGACCTGGGGCGTTGTCTATCCCATGGCGGCGTAGTCGGCGCCCTGCCCCCGGTCTCCGGCTAACAGTCTTTCCTTGCTTACACCTCCATAGCTGTCATCCCGGACAAGGCGGCGCAGCCGCCGCAGATCCGGGATCCAGGGGAGCGACCTCGCTGGATCGAGCCTGGTGGCCCCTGGGTCCCGGCTCTCCGCTGCGCTTCGGCCGGGATGACATGGAGAGACGTTGGGTCTCGCGTCGCTACAGGTACAGATCCGGCGACAGCGCCCGGTCCGCTTCCTGCAGCTCGGCCACCACCTGGGCCACGGCGGGGCGAGACTGCACGCGGGCATACCAGGCGGCCAGGCGCGGATGGCCGTCGAGGCGCGGACCCTTGAGGCGCTGGGCCCAGAACAGACTCATGAAGAGGGCGACGTCGGCGACCGTGAAGTCGCCGCAGAAATAGTCCTGCGCGCCAAGCCGCGCCGCCAGGTCGTCGTAGTGCCCGCGCAGCGCGGCCTCGGCTTGCGTCGCCTCGACCTCCTGCTGGGCGCAGCGCGCCGGGTCACTCGGCGGCTCGCTGCGGTGCATCAGGGCGCGCAGCGACGGCAGCAGGACCTCGTCGGCCCGCAGCTCCAGCAAGCGGCAGAGCGCCCGCGCCGCTGGCGCCTTCGGATAGAGCGGCGGGATCGGCTGGAGGTCCTCCAGATATTCGAAGATGACGGTGGAATCGAACAGCGTCAGCTCGCCATCGACCAGCACCGGCACCTGCGCCTTGGGATTGGCCGCCAGGACGACGGGGTGCTTGGGCTGATAGCCCTTGGCCTGGGTGAAGGGCACCATGACCTGCTCGAAGGCCAGGCCCTTTTCCCGCAGCGCGATCTCCGCCTTGCGAGCAAAGAGGCTGAGCGGGCCGGAATAGAGGACGCGGGCCATGGTCAGGCCGGTGTCGCGGCGGCGTCGATGGCGCGCGCCCGCTGGAAGGCCGGGCGCGCCACGCAGCGGTCGATGTAGGCCTTGAAGATTGGCGTCTCTGGCATCGCCTGGAAGACGCGGATAACGAAGTTCAGGTCGGTGCCCAGCAGCACGTCGGCGGCGCTGAAGCGGTCGCCCAGCAGCCAGGGGCCGGGCGACAGCCCCTCCTCCATCACCTTGACCACGCGCTCGAAGCTGCCCCAGCCGTTCTGTGTGCTGTTGCCGGCGGCGCCGGCGCCCATCTTCTCGGTCAGCGACGGCTCGAAGCAGTTGCCGGAGAAGAACAGCCATTGCAGATAGCGGCCGCGCGCCGGGTCATCGACCGCCGGTGCCAGGCCAGCCTGGGGGAAGCGATCGCCGAGGTAGGCCAGGATGGCGCCGGATTCCGCCACCGTGGCCGCGCCATCGCGCAGCGCCGGTACCTTCTCCATCGGATTGATGCGGTGAAAATCGGGCGTCGACTGCTCGCCCTTGCGGATATCGACCAGCACGCGCTCGTAGGGCTGGCCGATTTCCTCCAGCATCCACAGGGCGCGCAACGCGCGGGTGTTGGGTGACCAGTAGAGCTGCATCGGGGCGGCCTCCTCAGAGCAAGCGGGCCGCGAACGAAAGCAGAACTCCGAAACTCTGTCCAGAGGCCTCTACGGCTACTTGCCGACGCGGGTGATGGTCTTCACCGGACCGCGCGGGCTGCCCGACAACAGGGCGATGCGGCGGTCATCGGATTCGATGTGGGCGCGCACGGAATCCTCGTCGCTGACGTCGACGCTGGCGGTCGGCACCTTGCGGTTCGACGACTGCGTGCCGTCCTGATAGACGACGTTGAAGAACATGAAGGCCACCTCGGTGACCGGCTTCCTGCGCGCCACGATGTTTCTCCAGGGGGGGATCCGCGCTCGCGCGGATCAAAGAGACTAAGGGATCAGTCCTGCCCGCTCTTGGGCTCGTCCTGCGGCGCCTGCTGGTCCTGCGACTGCGGCTGGGACTTGCGCTCCTGCGCGGCTTCCTCGCGGCGCTGCTGCTTCTCCAGCCGCTTGGCATCCTTGGCGCGCTTGCGGTCGCCGCGCTGCTGATTGTAGTTCGGCCGCATCGCCATCGTTACATATCCCCAAAAAGTCAAACCGCGCGGGGGCGGCCATCCAGGCGCCCCCGCGCGGCTCGCTTAACCTAACGGACTCAGACGGCCTTGAGGTTTTCGGCCGACGACTTGCCGCGCTTCGGATCGCGCTGCTCCTCGTAGGACACGCGCTGGCCTTCGTTCAAAGAACGCATGCCAGCACGCTCGACGGCGGAGATGTGGACAAAGATGTCCGCGCCGCCGCCCTCAGGCTGAATGAAACCGTAACCCTTGGTGCTGTTGAACCATTTCACGGTGCCGATCGGCATCGCTATCCTCCCAATGACCATGACGCGGCGCAGTGGATCGGCGCCGCGGCAGACCTAACCTTGGTTTGACAGCGAGTGACGGCTCCCAGGGGAACAGCCGGCCGAACAAGCCTCAGTAGACCGCGCGCCAAATATGGCCCCCTTGGGCCTTTGTCGCAAGTCCGTAGCCTAAAGCCGTCGCGGCAGGCGCAGGGCATAGAGCCCGGCAAGGGCCTGGGCCACCCCGGTGGTGAGGAACACGACGGGTAGAGGGAAGTATCTGAGAAGAATAGAGAATATGCCCGGCGGGACGCAGTCGGAGAACTCTCGATAGGTGGCAAAAAGGGGGGTCATTGTCTGCCGTTCGCTGGGCCGCACCAAGCGTAGAAAAGGTACATTTCCGGTCACATCGAGCACAAAAGCGCCAAATCCACCCAGCAGGAGGCAGGCAGCGCCGACCCACGGGAGGCCGGCGAAGGCCGCCGCGGAGAGCCCGCCGACGGCGGTCAGGCAGAAGCCGGCGATGATCAGCCGGCGAATGCCGAGGCGCCGGCCGAGCAGCCCGATCAGCGGTGCACCGAACAGGAAAAAGTTGGCGGCCGAGACCAGATAGCCGCCAACCACGCCACCGAGCCCGGTCTCGATGCAGTAGATCGGCCCATAGGTGAAGAGCATCGACCAGTAGGCCGAACGCGTGATGGCGATGGCATAGCTGAGCCGCAGGCGCGGGCGGGATAGGAAGGTCACGATATGGCGCAGTGGATTGGGCGGCGGCCGCCGCATGACCGGCAGGGGCGAGTCGTCGCGCGTGCGCAGGATCCAGAAGAAGGTCAGCAGCACCACGGTGAAGAGCTGCGACAGCGCCAGCGGCACCCAGTGCGCGGCCGAGGCGGCCAGCTGCACGCCCAACGCCGGGCCGAAACACCAGGGCACCGCGGCGGCAAACATGCGCAGCGGCTCCAGCCGGTTCAGCGCCGGGCCACGCAGCGTGTCGAGGATGTAGAGGTTGAGGCAGATGTTGAAGCAGACTACGCCGAAGACACGCAACGCCATGCCGGCGATCTGCAGCGGCAGGGTCTGCGCCATCATCAGCAGCGATGCCAGGATCAGGCAAATGCCACCAGTGGTGTAGACCCATCGCCGACCGATCCGGCGCGCCAGGTGCGGTATGGCGAAGTTGGCGCAGAGCCCGAAGCCGGCGACGGCGAAGAACACCTGGCTGGTGCCCTCGGCCGAGCCGGTCATGTGCTGCAGATCAACGACGATCAGCGTCGCCAGGATCGCCCGGGCACTGGATTCCAGGCCGAAGAGCGTGGCGAAGGCGCCTGCTCCCGGCGACTTGATCGCCTGCCACCAGATGGGCGCGCGGGTCAGCATGGTGGCGGGGCGTCCTTGGGTGCAGGGTGAACGGCAAGTCAGGCTGTCGGCGAGTTAGCCACGCGCCGCGCCAAGGGCCGCATGCAAAGGCGTCACAGCTCGTCTGCTAGGCGACATTCGCCGGCGCGGCCAGGAACTCCAAGATCGCCGCCATGACCGCTGGCCGCTCGACAAAGTCGACGTGGCCGCCGCCGGGCACCACCAGGGCGCGCTTCGCGCCCGGCGCCGCGTCGAACAGGCGCTGGCCCAGGCGCAGCGGCGTGATCGGGTCGTCGCTGCCGTGCAGCCAGAGCAGCGGCTGGCGCACCCGCGCGATCCGCGCCAGCGAATCCCAGCGATCGAGGATCAGGCGGCGCACCGGCAGCCAGCGGTAGATCTCGGCGGCGATCGAAGCCGCTTGGTCGAAGGGCGCCTCCAGGACCAGCGCAGCCCCGCGCCCCTCGGCGGCCAGCGTCACGGCGACGGCGGTGCCCAGCGATTCGCCGAACAGCACCGGCGCCGACACCCCCTGCCCGGCCAGCCAGTCCAGCGCCGCGCGCGCGTCGGCCAGCAGCCCGGCCTCGGTCGGCCGCCCGGGATTGCCGCCATAGCCGCGATAGCCGCAGAGCAGCAGCCCCTGGCCGGCCAGCACCAGCGGCCAGTACTTCGCCACGCGGTCGCCGAGCTGGCCGGCATTGCCGTGGAACAGCGCCACCGTGGCCGCTCCGGTCTGCGTCGCCGGCCAATACCAGTGACGGCAGGTGACGCCGTCGGCGGCGGTGGTCGCGACCACCTGCGGCGCGCGCCCGGGGACCTGCTGCGGCGAGGGCGCTGTCGGGTCGGCCGGGTACATTTTCCGCCGCTGCACGACGAAGAGGTATCCAGCGGCCAGCAGCCAGAAAGCCAGTGGCAAGACGAGGAGCAGCCAGAGCCAGGTCATCCGGCACCGACCTGGCAGCGGCGCGGGGCAGGCTTCACGGCGCCGCCGCCGCCAGGCGGGCGGCGCCCTCGCTGCCCTCGTGGCGACACCAGGGACGGCTGCCGCCGAGGCCGCGGTTGCCCCACTCCGCCTCGAAGGCGATGGCGGCGCGCGAGCGCGCGTCGCGCTGCTGTGCCTCGTCCAGATGGTCGCGCTCCACGGCAGTCGCGCTCTCGGCGCGGTAGCCGGCGACGACCTGCGCGTCAATCAGCGAACAATAGTCGGCCAGCAGCATGTCGTAGTGCACGGCGTAGAGATCGCGCGCCCCGCCAGCCAGCAGCGGGGGGCTGCCCAGGGCGAGAATCAGGCCAACGGCGATCAGGGCGCGCTGCATGCCGCGCCAGCTTGCCGGCTGTCCCCTGGCCGGACAAGGCCGCCGTTGCCGGGCACCGCGCCGCCAGCGATACTGTCACGGTCCCTGGCCTGCTTCGCACGAGGAACCCCATGGCCCTGCGCCCGCTGTCGCTCGCCGCCCTGCTGATCCTGCTGGCCCAGCCAGCGCTGGCGCACCACGTCATGGGTGGCGGCCTGCCGGAGACTTGGTGGCAAGGGCTGCTGTCGGGCCTGGGCCACCCGGTCATCGGCCTGGATCACTTCGCCTGTATCTGCGGCATCGCGGTCGCCGCCGCCTTCACCACCCACCGCCTGCTGGCGCCGCTGGCCTATGTCGCGGCGACTTTGGCTGGCTGCCTGCTGTTCCTGAACGGCATCGTGCTGCCGCAGGAGGAGCTGGCGGTGGCGGCCTCCGTGCTGCTGGTCGGCGTGCTGGTGCTGTCGGGCCGCACGCTGCCGACACCGCTGGCGCTGGCGCTCTTCGCCCTGGCCGGGCTGTTCCATGGCGCCGCCTTCGCCCCCAGCATCCTCGGCGCGGAAACCCAGCCGCTGGTCGCCTACCTGATCGGGTTCGCTGCCATCCAGTTCGGCATCGCGCTGGCAGTGATGGCCCTGTTGCGTGGCCTGCTGCGGGCAACCTCGTCGCTGTCGGTCGAGGCACGGCTGATCGGCGCGCTGGTCGCCGGTATTGGCTTCACCTACCTCTTCGAGCGGGTCGAGGGCCTGTTGCTGGCCTGACGCGGGCAAGTCCCAGATTCCGATGGGGGTCAGGACGGTCTTCTTCGACGCCGATGGCGTCCTGCAGCACGCCGCAGGGGATTGGGCCGATGGCTTCGCGCGCTGCCTCGGCGACCCGGAGCCACAGCGTCAGCGCCAGTTCACCGAAGAAATCCTGGCGATAGAGGCAAGCTATCTCAGCCGAATGGGAAATGCCGAAGCGACGCTCAGGTCGCTGCTTGCACGATGGAATCGCGGTGACTGCTATGAGCAGATCGTCGCCGTGATGACGGCAATTCACTTGCAGTCAGACGTCCTCGACATTGCCACCGCATTGCGCCGCCGTGGCCTCACCTGCTTTGTAGCCAGCAACCAGCAGCCGCTGCGCGCACGCTTTATGTCCGAGCAGCTTGGTTTCGCCACGCACTTCGATGGCGAGCTCTATTCCTGCAACCTGGGCTTCGCCAAGCCCGATCGCCGGTACTTTGAGCGCGCCCTGTCGACCAGCGGTGCCGAGAAGGCCACGACGCTCTTCATCGACGACCGTGCTGAAAACGTAGCAGCCGCGTTGGACGTCGGCTTGCAGGCACTGCAGTTCGACGGCCGCCGCGGCGCCGCAGCCCTAACGGGGCATCTCGCCGATTTTGGCGTCAACCTCGACTGAGGCCACTTATCGCAACCTGATGGTGCGGTCGTCCGGGCGCAGCAGCGCCACCTCGGCATCGGTCGCCGCGCGCGGCACCAGGTCCAGTCCCTCGAACAGCCGCTCGGCCGCCAGCAGCCAATTCATGTAGTAGGGCCGGCAGAGCCCCTCGCCCTCGCTGTGGCGGATCTCCTCCACCAGCAACGCCTGAAAGGCGTCCCAGGCGAAGAGGCCGCGGGCGTTCATCTCCACCACCAGGGCGAAGACACGCGCCTCCCAGGGTTCTGCGAAAACCGGTCCTTCGGCGTCGCGCGGGATCGCCAGGTCCGGCGGCAGAGCGCGCAGCGGATCGAGGCCCCGGGGATCGGCTTCGCTCATGCGCCAACCTCAAGATAAGAGTCCCAAAGATCGAGCGTGACCTCGTCACCGGCGGCAGCTTCCTCGCCCCACAGGTCGCGCGCCTGGAAGACCACCAGGTAGCACCACTCGACATGCGGCCGACCGGCGGCGTTGGCGTCGGCCAGCGTGAAGGCGCCGCGCACCGCGCCGATGACGCCCGGCTGGTTGCGGGCATAGCGCGGCAGCCGGGTGTGGCCGGCGATGCCATGCGCCAGGGTGCGGATGCGCTGCCCCACCGCGAAACGCTGCGGCGCCTGGAAGTCGCGCTTCAGGCCCGGCAGGCCGCCGACGATGAAGGCCTCGGTATCTGCCGGCCGCAGCGTCTTCGGCTGGCCCAGGGCCGGCGGCAGCGGCGCCAGCGGGTCGCCCGCCAGCTCGGCATCGCTGACCACGCCCAGGCCTTTCAGGCAGGTGAAGTTCCCCTCGAACCACTTCTCGTAGTAGCTGGAAGCTAGGTAGTGCGCCGGCTCCATCCGCTCGATGTCACGGCGTACGTGGTCGCCGCCCATCGGCAGGGTAGCCCGCAGCACGCGCGACAGGCCGAACATGCGGCCGTGCCAGGACGCGTGGAAGCGCGTGGTCTCGGGCTCGTCGGTCTCGATGCGACCGAAGCCCTGCAGGCCGCCCATGTCGTGCACACCGTCCATCAGGCCACAGGCTCCAGGTAGCTGTCCCACAGGTCGAGCGAGAGCAGGTCGCCCGCCGGGGCCTCGTCGCCCCAGAGCTCGCGGCTGTCGAAGACCACGGTATAGAGCGTCTCCGGCGTCGCATCGCCTTCGGCGTTGCGATCGGCGACGAGAAAGACGCCCTGCACGCTTTCGACCGTACCCAGGCGGCCGCGCGCATAGCGCGGCAGGCGCGTGTGCCGGGCCGTCACATGGGCCCGCGTCATCACCCGGTCGCCGGCCTTGAAGCGCGCTGCCACGCCGGGGCCGGCCGGACGGGCGTTGGAGGCGCCGGCGAGGATCGCCGCTTGGACCGCCGCCGCCGCCAGCGGCTGCGCCGCCACTGGCAGGGGCCGAGGCGCTGTCCTGCCCAACAGTTCGTCGTCGGTCAGTGTGCCGTTACCGCGCAACAGCGCCAGTTCGGCTTCAAACCACTTCTCATAGTAGCTGGCGCGAAGGTAGTGCGCCGGGTCCATGGCCTCGACGGCAGGGCGGAAGTTGTCGTCGGCATAGGGCAGGGTGAAGGAGAGCGCGAAGACGCGCGCCTCCCAGGGAGCGTGGAAGACCGGCTCGTCCGGCTCGCGCCGGATCGGGCCGAAGCCCTGCAGTCCGCCGAGGTCGTGGATCCCATCCATGGCGCGGCTACACCAGCGCCGTGCCGATCATGCCGTCGCGCGTCACCAGGGCGGCCAGCGCCGCTTCGTCCAGCCCCTCGGTGCCGGCGGGTCGCTCGGGCAGCACCATGTAGCGCAGGTCGGCATTGCTGTCCCACACGCGGACCTTCTTGCCGGGCGGCAGAGTGACGCCGAACTCCGCCAATACGGCGCGCGGTTCGCGCACTGAGCGCGAGCGATAGGGCGCCGACTTGTACCAGACCGGCGGCAGCCCCAGCACCGGCCAGGGATAGCAGGAGCAGAGCGTGCAGGTGACCATGTTGTGGAGATCCGGCGTGTTCTCCACCACCACCATGTGCTCGCCCTGCAAGCCGGTGAAGCCGAGCTCGGCGATGGCCGCCGTGGCGTCGCTCAGCAGCCGTGCCCTGTAGGCCGGATCGCTCCAGGCCTTGGCCACCACCATGGCACCGTTGCGCGGGCCGACCTTGGTCTCGTAGATCTCGACGAAGCGGTCGAGCGCCGCGGGATCGACGATACCCTTGGCCACCAGCACGCGCTCCAGCGCCTTCACTCGCAGCGCGACGCCTGCTTCCTCTGCGTCGTGGTCGTGATCGTGATGGTGGCCGTGCTCGCCGTGGTCATGGCCGTGCTCGCTGCCATGCTCGCCGCCTTCGCCGTGTTCATCGGGGTTGTGGTTCATGCGGCGTAGTCCTGGCCGTCGCGGTCAAGCAGGCGTTTCAGCGCGATGAAGTGATCCTCGGCATAGGGATGCGCGTCTAGCGCCGCCTTGACGTCGCCGGCGACGTTGTCGCTGACCAGTTTCAGCGGCCGGCCGGTCTGCATCGCCTTCACCTGCAGCTCGCAGGCACGCTCCAGGTAATAGAGGTCGTCGAAGGCGCGGCCGATCGACTCGCCCACCACGGTGACGCCGTGATTGGCCATGAAGACCACGCGCTTGCCGTTCAGGGTACCGGCGATGCGGTCGCCCTCGGCCTTGTCGCCGGCCAGGCCGTTGTAGTCGTCGTCGTAGGACACGTCGTTCCAGAAGCGCAGCGCGTTCTGGCTGCAGGGCAACAGGCGGCCCTGCTCGATCGAGGTCATGGTGGTCGCCCAGGGCATGTGGACGTGCAGCACGGCGCGCGCCTGCGGGTGGTTCACGTGCACCCGGCTGTGAATCCAGAAGGCGCTGAGCTCGGCCTTGCCGCTGCCTTCCAGCACCCGGCCCTCGGCATCCAGCACCAGGATGTCGCTGGCCCGCATCTCGGCCCAGTGGCGGCCATAGGGGTTCAGCAGGAAGATGTCGCTGTGGCCCGGCACGGCATAGCTGAAGTGGTTGCAGATGCCTTCGCTGAAGCCGTAGCGGTCGGCCAGCCGCAGCGCGGCGGCGAGGTCGATCTTCGCCTGGTCGATGTGGGTGCGCAGCACCGGGTCGGTCAGTTTGCCGTCGAGCATGGGGGCCTCTCCTGTTGCGCCATGAGTCTGGGCAAGCGGGCCCCGGCTGGCAAGGGGAAGGCTGTGCACCGCGAACCGCAGCCCTCCCAGTTGGGAAGACTGCGGTCCTTGTGCGTCTGTCAGGGCGTGTTCGACAGGCCGTCATCCTCCAGGTCGACGATGAGCGAGGCCGCGCCATCGAGGCCAGTGGCCCCGGTGGCACCGTCAAGGCCAGCCGCACCGGCCGCGCCGGCGGCACCGTCGACGCCGCTGGCGCCGGACGTTCCGGCCGTGCCCAGAGTGCCATCCGTGCCATCCGGTGCGATGCCACCACCCAGGCCGCCTGCCCCGAACGTGGCACCTGCGCTGCCGCCGCTACCACCGCCAGCACCGAGCGTCAGCGCACCGGGGGCCGCCAGGCCACCCAATCCGCCCAGCCCGCCACCAAGGCCGCCCGAGGTCGTCGTGCCGCCGATCACTACCGCGTTGGCAGTGAACCCGGCGCCGATGTTCAGGCCGGCATTGAAGATCGCACCACCGCCCTGGTCGAAGATGCCCCAGGCCTGGGCATTGCCGCTGGCCGCGCCGGTGTCGCCACCGGCCCCGCCATCGCTCGAGCTGCCGCCCGTGCCGCCGCTGCCACCGGCGCCGCCAGCGCCACCGGCACCGCCGATGCCGCCACTGCCGCCGGCGCCGCTATCGCCGCCGTTGCCGCCCTGCGAGTCACTGCCCGCGAGGCCGTCGTTGCCGGCCGTGCCGTCGCTGCCGGCCGCGCCGCCAGCGATGGTGCCGGACTGGTTGAAGCCAGCACCACCCAGGCCGCCCGCGCCGTCGTTGCCGGCCGTGCCGCCAGCGGCGCCGTTGCCGCCTGACGCGCCAGTCCCGCCAATGCCGCCGATGCCGCTGTTCCCACCCGTCGCCGCGCCGACCACGCCGCCACTGCCACCGGCCCCGCCGGCCGCACCGCCACCACCAGCCGCACCGCCAGCCGCCGGCGTGCCGCCGGTTGCCGTCGTCGTGCCGCCGGTGCCGCTGGTCGTCGCGACGCCGATGGTGCCCGGGGTGCCGGGCGTGCCACCCAAGCCAGGATCGCCCGGGCCACCAGCCACGCCGGCCAATGCGGTCTCGTCGCCGCTGAGGCCGCCGTTGCCCGCGCTGCCGCCAAGCGAACTGTTGCCGCTGTCGCCTGTGGCACCCGGTCCGGCGCCGCTGGCGCCATCGGCGCCGGCCAGCCCGGACAGCGTCGTGACGTCGTAGAGATTGTCGTTACCGGCCGCCCCGGTCTCGCCGAGGGCACCACCGATACCGCCCTGCCCGCCAGTCGCCCCGAGGCCACCGTCGCCACCCTGGCCACCGGCCGCGCCGGCACCGCCGAGACCAGCCACACCCGCTGCGCCGCCGGAGGCATCGCCGGCGATACCGCCCGCCGCGCCGTTGCCGCCGAGGCCACCGAGCCCGGAGATCGCCGACACCGTCGAGGTGAAGGTGTTGAATGAACTGCCGCCCACCGTGATGTCGCTGGTGCCGGCCAGACCGACCACGCCGCCGGCGAAGCCGTCCGCCGTGGCCGCGCCACCGGCGCCGCCTTGACCCGCGATGCCGGCGCTGCCGCCATCGCCGGCCGTGCCGCCGGCCCCGCCGCTGCCCGCGGCACCGCCGCTGCCACCGACGCCGCCCGCGCCACCCGTGCCGCCGCCGCCTGCCGTGCCACCGACCGAGCCAGCCGCGGCCAGGCCGCCGTTGCCACCGTCGCCCGCAGCGCCACCGCTGCCGCCCAGGCCAACCGCGCCAGCCTGGCCTCCGACACCGCCGTCTCCACCATCGGCACCGGACCCGGCAAGCCCGCCAGCGCCACCGGCGCCTGCGTCGCCACCGGCACCGCCGTCAGCTGCAGCGCCACCATCGCCGACGCTGCCACCCGTGCCGCCGGCGCCACCTGCGCCGCCGGTCGAGCCGGCGCCGCCGGCCCCAGCCACGCCGCCCGTCGTCGTGGCCGTCACTACACCAGTGATCGTGTTGGCGGTGCTGGTGGCGTCGCCACCATTGCCACCGATGCCGCCGTCGCCGCCGTTGCCGCCATTGCCACCGTCGCCGCCGTCACCGGCCAGCGCACCGATGGCGCCACCGTTGCCACCGTCGCCGCCAACGCCGGCCACGCCGGCATCGCCGCCGGTGCCGCCATCGCCACCCGACGTAGCGTTCCCGCCATCGCCGCCGTCGCCGCTGGTACCGGCCAGGCCGACCGCGCCGGCGTCACCGCCGAGGCCGCCGTTGCCCGCCGCGCCACCCGCGCCGCCGGCGCTGCCGAGGCCGGCATTGCCGCCGTCACCGCCATCGCCGGCGAAATTGCCGTCGCCGCCGGTATTGCCGTCACCGCCGTCGCCGCCAAAGGCGTTGCCGCCCAAGCCGCCGATCCCAGCATTGCCGCCATCGGCGCCAGTGCTGCCCAACGCGGTCACGACGCTCTGCATGATCGAGGCAGAGAGATTCTGAATAGTCACGTTGCTCGAGCCGCCAGCTACCAACACGCCGGCTGCGATGCCGCGCGCGGTCGCCGTGCCACCGGCACCGCCGTCGCCGCCATCACCGCCCTCGCCACCGCTGCCAGCCGTGCCGCCGAGCCCGCCAGTGCCACCGGCGCCGGCCGTGCCACCGGTCCCGCCGCTGCCGCCAACAGCGCCGCCGGCGCCCGCGCCGGCCAAGCCAGCCACGCCGCCAGCGCCGCCGCTGCCGCCGCTACCGGCCGCGCCGCCTGTCCCGCCCAGGCCACCGCTGCCACCACTGCCGCCATCAGCGCCGAAGCCGCCACCGGCACCGTCGCCGCCGCTGCCCGCGTCGCCGCCGGTCGCACCGGCGCCACCCGCGCCAGCCAAACCGCCCTGGCCACCGGTGCCACCCTGGGCACCGTCACCGCCATCGCCGCCGTTAGCACCCGCGCCGGCGGCGCCACCGGCCGCACCGGCACCACCGGTCGCCGTCGAGGTCGCGGTCGAGGTAGCACCGGCATCCGGCGTCGCCTCGGCGGTGGCGATCGCGTCGCCGCCCTGGCCGCCAACACCACCACTGCCACCCAGACCGCCCAGACCGCCGTCGCCACCAACGCCACCGCTGCCGCCCTGGCCGCCATCGGCGCCCAGGCCGCCATCGCCGCCGCTGCCGCCCGCGCCGCCGAGGCCACCGTTGCCTGCCAGCCCTGCATCGCCGCCGGCGCCAGCAAGGCCACCATCGCCAGCCGCGCCACCGGCGCCGCCGCTGGTCGCATCACCGCCCGCGCCACCGCTGCCGCCCGCGGCGCCGGCACCCGCATCGCCGCCATCGCCGCCGTCACCGGAGTCATTGCCGAAGCCGGCCAGGCCACCCAGCCCGCCGTTGCCACCCAGGGCGCCGATGGCATTGCCACCGAACCCGGCACCGCCGCCATCGCCGCCGCCTGCCGCCGCGCCAGACGTGGCGCTGGCCAGGCTGATCACGTTGCTGACGTCTGTCGCGGAAATGGAGATACCGCTTGAGCCGCTGTCGATAGAGATGCCTGCCGCGATCGCGTCCGCCGTGGCGTTGCCACCGTTGCCACCTTGGCCGGCATCGCCGCCGCTGCCGCCGCCGCCAGCCAGGCCGCCAGCGCCACCGGCGCCGCCCAGGCCGCCCGCGCCGCCAAGACCGCCGCTGCCGCCAGCCGTGGCCAGGCCGCCAGCGCCACCGGCGCCGCCCGCACCGCCGGCCGCGCCGACGCCGCCGTCACCGGCCGCGCCACCCTCGCCGCCGGCGCTGCCCAGCGCGCCGTCACCGCTGCTGCCACCGGCGCCGCCGAGGCCGCCTGCCGCGCCATTGCCGCCCGAGCCGCCGATCGCACCGTCGCCACCCTGGGCACCCGCACCGCCGAGACCGCCGCTACCACCCAATCCAGCTTCGCCGCCGGAGCCCGCGACGCCCGCCAGGCCCACCGCGCCGGCACCTATGCCGCCGATGCCACCCGTGGTGGTCGCAGTCGCCGTGGTCGTGCTCGCGGCGCCAAGCGCCGTCGACGTCGTGGTCGAGGTCGCGTCGCCGCCGTCGCCGCCGGCGCCGCCGTCGGCACCGCCGCCGCCTTGGCCGCCTGCACCGCCATCGCCGCCAATGCCGCCGCTACCACCGATGCCGCCGGCGCCGCCCAGCTGGCCCGCGCTGCCGCTGCCGCCATCGGCGCCAGCGCCGCCCGCGCCGCCGCTGCCACCCGCACCTGCCAGCAGGCCGGCGTCACCGCCAGCGCCGCCGTCGCCGGCCGCACCCGCCGCGCCGCCGTTGCCGGCATCCTGACCAATCCCGCCGTCGCCGCCATCGGTGGCGTTGCCACCGGAAGCACCCAGCCCACCGTCGCCGGCCATGCCGCCAAGACCGCCCAGCGCCCCGGCGTCGGCACCGTCCGCATTGCCGCCGAACGAGCCGTCGCCACCGCTGGCACCCGTGCCGCCAAGGCCGCCGGTCGCGGTCGCCTCGGCCCGGATGTTGTAGACTGTGACCTGGTCGATCAGGACGTTGCTGCTGCTGACGATCTGGATGCCGTAAGCACCCGTCAGCGCCTCGCCGCTGCCGCCGTCGCCGCCGCTGCCGCCAGCGCCACCGCTGCCGCCAGCGCCGGCTGTGCCGCCGCTGCCGCCAGCGCCGCTGGCCTGGCCGCCGCCGCCGGCGACACCATCGGTCGCCGCGGTGGCGTTGCCGCCCGCCAGGCCACCTTCGCCGTCACCGCCGAGGGCGCCGTCCAGACCCGCGGTCGCAATCAGTCCATTCGTGCCGGACTGGCCAGACAGGCCGGCCAGACCAGCCGTGCCGCCGGTTCCAGCCTCCACCGCCATGCCATCGGTGCCGGCGGTGCCGGGAGTGGCATCGTCGACCAGGGTGCCGTCGGTACCCTGCAAGCCGGCCTCGCCAGCCGTGCCGTCAATGCCGTTCTCGCCGGGCAGTCCGTCGCCGCCCGCGCCGGCGCCGTCACTGCCAATCACCCCGACGAGCACGTCGGTGGATGCGCCGGCGCCGATCTGGATCGACTCGGGACTGACCGACTCGCCGTTCTGGCCGTCGCTGCCGGACGAGCCCGCGCCACCGCCGCCGCCAGTACCCGTGGCCGCAGCGGTCGCCGCGACGCCACCCGACGCCTCCGCCTGCGCGTTTGCCGTCGCGTTGCCACCAGCACCACCGGCACCGGCGTCAGGGGCATCGCCGCCGGCACCGCCCGCGGTGCCGTCGTTGCCATCGCCGCCGCTGCTGCCTGTGCCACCGGCAGCACCAGCCTGCGAGGCCTGGGTGGCGGCGTCACCGCCAATGCCGGCCCCTCCATCACCCCCGGCCACGCCGTCGGTGCCGCTGCTGCCGTCGCCGCCAGCGTCACCTGAGGTACCGGCAGTCGCGACATCGCCGTCGCTAGCCTGGCCGGGCGTGCTGGACCCGTCGTCGCCGTCGAGCAGGGCGTCGGTGCCGGCGAGACCATCCGTGCCAGATCCGCTGTCGCTGCCGTCGCCACCGCTGACGCCGCTGCCGCCAAGGGCATCCGCGCCGAAGCCGCCGCTCAGCCCGACCTGGCCGACGCCAGCGTCGGCGCCAAGCGCCGTCGCCCGCGCGTCGATGTCATGGATCACCACGTTGGTGATGAAGATGCGATCGCTGTCGACGAAGAGCACGCCAGCGGCATAGGCCACGGCCACCGCACCGGCGTCGCCGGTCGCGTCGCCGCCGCTGTCGCCGCTGGTGCCGATGCCCGCGATTCCACCAGACTCGCCCGCCATGCCGGCAATCTGCGGGTCGCCATCGGCGCCGTTGCTGGCCAGGCCATTGCTGCCGGGGTCGAGTGCGAAGGTGCCACTGCCGCCGGCCACGCCGCTGGCGGTGGTGAACTCGTTGAAGTAGCTGATCTCAAGATCCTGCAGCGCGACGTTGAAGACGTCCTGCCCGGCGATGCCAAGGTTGGCGTAGGGACCTTCCTGGGTGGCGCCGGTGACGCCGATGCCGATGATCTGGTTGTTGTCCGCCAGGCCAATGACTGGGATCTGCGCCAGCGCCTGGATCGAGATCGATTGACTGTTGCCACCGAGGAGGGCGGCCGGATTGATTGTGCCGCTGACGCCGTTCGGGGTGTAGATGCCGCGATTGCCGCTCACCGAGCCCTGCAGCAGCAGCGACGAGCCACCAGCCAGGATGATCTCCTCCTGCAGCAGCTGGATGCCGCCCTGCGTGGTCAGGCCTGAGCCGCTGGCGATGCCAGGGCCGGTGACGCCCTGCGCATCCGTCACCACGATGATGTCGCCGAGGCCCAATACGGCCTGCGACTGCGCGCCGGAAACCGCCGCGTCGATCGTCGTCTCATCGCCCTCGACGCCGCTCTCGCCGCCCTCGCCGGCAGAGTCCGCGAACCACACGCTGTCGATGATCCGCGGATCGCCCGACGTGACCAGGGTGGCTGCGGCTATCTGGGCATCGCCCTGCGGCCCGAGCGAGAAGGGGCTGAACACCGTCTCCACCACATTCTGCGGCGCGATATCCCGCTCAGCGAAGTACGCCCGGTTGATCCGTAGCGGGTCGACCATGCGGTCCTCGATGTGGGCGGTCAGGTACTGCCGCTGGTTGGGACCGAACAGCGGAATGCGCATACCCACCGTCAGGGTCCCGCCCAGATCGTCCTGGTTGTCATAGGAGCCTTCCACGTTGGCGTAGACGTAGGAATTCTCTCCCAGGCCCGGGACCTCGTAGAGGCGCAGCTCCGCCCCAGTGGTGCCGCCGTAGACGGTTTCGTAGTCGCTCTTGCCCAGCGCCCCGACCGGGTCGCTCAGATTCTTGTTCGACGGGAAGTAGGCAAAGCCGCCGACCGACAGGCGCAGGTCGAAATCGGCCAGCGGGCCCGCCGGCGGACCCTCGCCGTAGAAGTGATAGCCGAACTCGCCCGAGACACCCGGCGCGGCGCGCTCGTAGGTGCCGCCGTTCAAAAGGCTCCGCATCCGAATGTCGTGCCCTTCGACGAAGATCTCGCCGACGCCGGTGCCGGAGCCAATCTGCGCGCCACTCTGCTGGCCCTCGTCACCGAAGGTCAGGTAGCCGGTGATATTGCTGTCGAAATGCTCGCCGAAGAATTCCAGCCCGCCGGTCGCGCGATAATAGTCGGTCTCGTTGCCACTGCTGCCGAAGCCGAGAAGACCGAAGGCGCCCCAGCCATACTGCCGATCGCTAGACAGTTCGCGATAGCCAAGACCGGCATCAAATCCAGCGCCGTTGTCGATCTGCCATTGGATATTGGCATAGCCGTAGAGCAGCGCGCCCACGCCTGACTGCAGCGGCACGAACAGCTTGGCGCCCGGACCGCCGTACTCGAAATTGGTCTGGCCGTTGAGCTCCAGCCAGGGCCGGTAAATCTCTTCGGCGTTGACCGGCTCCGACAGACTGCAGGCCGCGATCACCGCCATTGAAGCGCCGGCAAATAGTGCGGCGCGGCGCAACCGGCGATTTGAGGTCAGCGGGCGGGAGGCAACGATTTGGCTGGAGGAAGCGTTAAATTTTGACACGTGCGGTCCCCTCAATAAGACGAGATTCGACCGCCACGCGGGCCTGGATTATTCAAGAATTAGTTATCCGGAACCAATTCGTTGCTGGTCAGAATCTCAACATTTCCGATAAGTAGTAAGTTCCATAAAGGGCGCGCAAATTGTTTGGCGTCGGTTTTCTATGCAAGCTCATCAAATCACGCAAGGAAACCGTGAAAATTTGCGATGAAAATCAAATTGCCCACTATTTTGAAATGATATTACTCCTGTCTGCACCGTAAGAATCTTGCGATGCACCTCCATTCTCGGACGTGGCTCTCTCCCAGGGCATGAACGCGGCATCTGCCAGGCCAGACATCTTCAGCGCCGCAAGCGACGCCGGGCGCTATCGGCGCGGCCAGTCCCCACGGCCGCCGCGCGCTAACGCCAATCGTCGGCGCGCCCCCTTTGCACAAGACGCGGAGCGCCGCCTTCGACGTTGACGGCGGCGCAACCGTTCGGGATAGAGTTCCCGCGGTCTCCTGCATCGCGTGTTGCGCAAGGAGATTGCGTCGGGGCATTCAGCAAAGAGGTGGGGCAAATGCTTGCAGTTCGCGTGGCGGCTATCCTTGGCATTCTGTTGCTGGGCGGCTGTGCCGTCGGCAACACAGTGGATTTCCGCTCCCAGAAGCCGGCGGTGACGGTCAGCACCGAGAAGCCCGTCGTGGTTGCGGTGCTCGACCAGCGCAGTTTCGTGCTCAGCGGCGACAAGGAGCCCAGTTTCGTCGGCATCCGGCGCGGCGGTTTCGGCAATCCCTTCAATATCAGCACACGCTCCGGCGCGACCCTGGCGACCGAGGTGGCAAGCCTGGTCGTCGAGGCGCTGAAAGCATCGGGGGTGAGCGCGAGCGCCGTCCCGGTGGCACCCAACGCCGACGCGCAGAAGGCCCAGGATGCCATCGCCAGCGCCAAGGCCGAACGTGGGCTGGTCGTACTGGTCAAGCAGTGGAAGTCGGATCTTTACCTCAACATGGAGGTCGACTTCGATCTGACCGCAGTGGTGCTCGACGCCGCAGGCCTGGAACTCGCCAGGTCGAAGGTCGCCGGCAACGATCGCCTGGGCGCCGCCACCTTCGAAAGCGAGGTCTCGGCCGCCGCCTCGGCTGCGCTCAAGCGCAAGCTGGAAGTGCTGTTGAACGACCCGGCCATCGTCGCGGCGCTGCAGTAGCGGCCAGCAGCCCGCGTCCCAGTAGGCCGGTCAGAGTCCCAGCGCCGCCTTGACCGCGGCAAGGCCATCGCCGCCGTCGCGCGTGGTCACGCCCTTGAGCCAGGCTGCCAACACCGTGGGATCGGCCAGCAGCGCCTCGCTCGCCGCGTCCTCCGGCGCCATGCCCTGGTCCAGGATGTAGGCCATGCCGGCCGACTCCTGCTCGATCGTAAAGGTCAGGTTGCTCAGCAGGGCGGCGACGTTGGGGCATTCCGCCGTGTAGCCCTGGCGCACCTGTGTATGGACTGAGGCACCGCCGAAGTCGGGGCCATAGTAGTCGTCGGCACCGGTAAGGTAGGCGATGTCGTGCGCCAGGTTCATCGGGTGCGGTGCCCAGGCCTGGAAGACGATGAAGCCGTCCTTCTGCTCGGCGCGCGTCACCTCTGCCAGCATGCCCTGCTCGCTGGATTCCACCAGATCGAAGCCGGCCAGGCCGTACTGCGGATCGGCGATCATGTCGAGCATCAGCTGGTTGGAGCCGGGCTCGATGCCATAGATCTTGCCGTCCAACTTGTCCTTGAAGGCCGCGACATCCTTCACGTCGTGCAGGCCGGCGTCATAGGCCGGCTTCAGGGTCGCCCAGGTGTACTTCGCGCCGCTCAGGTTCTGCTGCAGCGTCTCCACCGTGCCGCGCGCCTTGAACTCGGCAAAGTAGGACTCCATCGCCGGGTCCCAGTAGCCGAGGAAGACGTCGAGCTGCTTGTTCTCCATCGCCTGGTAGATCACCGGAATGCCCAGCACCTGGCTTTCGGCGCCATAGCCCAGCGCCTTGAGGATCACGCTGGCCGTGCCGGTGGTGAAGGCCAGGTCGCTCCAGCCAGGCTCGGCCATGCGCACCGTCGCGCAGCTCGCCGGTTCGGCCGCCTGCGCGGTGCCCAAGCTCAGTAGCAGAGCCACGCTTCCCAGCATCACGGTCTTGCGCATAGCGGCCTCCCAGCCTTGTTCACTGTGTGCAGTCTAGCGATAGATTATCCGATCGGTCAATATCTCGACCCATCGGTTGATTTACTCTAGACTTGGCGCATGGGACGCAAACGCATCGACGAGATCCGCCGCGCCGAGCTGGTCGAGGCTGCCTTCGCGGTCATGAAGCAGGGCGGCGTGGGCGCCGCCTCGCTGGCGCGCGTGGCGGCACAGGCCGGGCTCTCCAAGGGCATGGTGCTGCACTACTTCGAGAACCACGAAGCGCTGATCGAGGCGACCTTGCGCCATGTCAACGCGCTCTATGGCCACGAGGTCGCCGAACGCCTGGCAGCAGCCCAAACGCCCCTCGCCCGCGTCGAGGCCATCGTCGAGGCCAACTTCGCCGCCTGGTACTACCGGCCCGAGATCGCCCACACTTGGCTGTCGTTCTGCGCCGAGGCACCCTTCAAGCGCCAGCCGCGCCGTCTGCAGCGCGTGTTGCACAACCGCATGCAGTCGAACTTCGCGGCCAACCTGAAGCTGCTGGTCGGCGCGGAACACGCCAAGTCGGTGGCGCTGGGCCTGACCTCGCTGATCGACGGGCTCTGGGTGCGTTGCGCCTTGACCCCCGGCGGCTTCGATAGGGAAACGGCGCGCCGCCAAGTGCTGGACTATCTGGCGTTGGCGACCGGCGCAGGGCGCCGATCCACCTGATATCCAACTCTGTCCACAGGCCAGGGACGCGGCCCATTGCTCGTCCAAGCCCACGATGCTTAGAATACCCCGTTATTCGGAGGTGTTGGCATGAATCGCGTCTCCAGTGCCGCCGTCGTGGACTCCAAGATCTTGGCGTCGTTGTCGCCAGACGTCGTCGCCCATTTGATCACGCGGCAGGCCACGAGCCCGCGCGGCGGACGCTACCTGATCGCCTTCTTCCTGCTGTGCGGTCTGTTGCTGGGCAGCGGCATCTACACCTGGATCAAGGTCCAGGAGGCGGAGGCGCGGCAGACCACGCTCGATGCCCGGATCTCACAACTCGACCGCGAGATATCCAGCCGCATCTACCAGTGGATCGCCATCGCTCAGGACCTGCCGCCCGCCGCCAACTATGCCCGCAGCAGCGCGGCCCTCTCCCTCTATGGCCTGCTGCTGTCTCACCCCGCTTCGACGGGTGGCCTGGGACTGCAGGCGAAACTGCCCGGCTTCGCCAACCGCGGCTTGATCTCTCTGATTCTGGAGTTGGCCGAGTTGCAGCAGGATCCGGCCGCCCATCGCCAGGTGGCCAGGGTCGGCTCGCTCATCATGCAAACCGAGGCGCTGTTCGGCGACTGCGCCTCGCCGCGCGAATGCAGCGGCACCGTGGCGATGAACATCCTGCTGGACCGCTGGCGGCAGTAGCGTCGCGGTCCTAGCCCCGCACTCGCGTACCCTTGGGGTCCCACAGCGGGCCCAGGCTGGCCTTCACCGGGTAACGCTGCCAAGCGACCTCGATCTCGTAGCGCCCGTTCAGCGCGGCGCTCGGCGGACTGCCCTGCTCTACCGGCACATAGCCCAGCGCGATGGCGCTGCCCAGCGTGTGGCCGTAGTTGCCGCTCGTGGTGCGGCCAACCAGCACGCCGTCGCGCCAGATCGGCTCGTTGTGATAGAGCAGGATCTCCGGGTCCTCGAGCTGGAAGGCCAGCAGGCGGCGCTGAACACCCTCGCCCTTCTGCTTCTCCAGCGCGCCGCGGCCGATGAATTCGCCGGGCTTCTTCCAGCCCACCGCGAAGCCCAGGCCGGCTTCCAGCGGCGTGTCCTCCTCGCCGATGTCGTGACCCCAGTGGCGGTAGCCCTTCTCCAGGCGCAGCACGTCCATGGCATGCATGCCGACCGGCTTGACGCCCAGGTCGGTGCCGGCCTCGGCCACCGCCTCGTAGAGCGCGGCGGTCTGGTCCCAGGGCGCCATCAGCTCCCAGCCAAGCTCGCCGACGTAGGAGATGCGGGTGGCGCGCAGCTCTATGCCAGCGACATCGATCTCCCGGCTGGTGCCGAAGGGGAACGCCTCGTTCCCCAGGTCGGCGGCGGTGAGGCGCGCCAGCAGCTCGCGACTCTTCGGCCCCATCACGCCGACGATGCCGGACCGCAGCGTGACGTCGCTGGCCGCCGCCGCGCCGCGCAGGTGGCGCGTCAGCCAGGTCCAGTCGCGCACCGCCGTGGCGGCAGCGGTGACCACCAGGAAGGCGTCCTTCGCCAGGCGCGTCACCGTCAGGTCGGCCTCTATGCCACCGCGCGGATTGAGCCACTGCGTATAGACGGCGCGGCCCGGCGCCACGTCGATGTCGGCTGCGCAGATGCGGTTCAGGTCGCGCGCCGCGTCTGGCCCCTCGACCTTGAACTTGGCGAAGGTGGAGAGGTCGAGCAGACCGACCGCCTCGCGCACCGCGCGGCATTCCTCGGCGCGATAGGGAAACCAGTTCTGCCGCTTCCAGGAGTAGTCGTATGCCGGCTCGACGCCCGCGGGCGCGAACCAGTTGGCGCGCTCCCAGCCGGCGGTCTCGCCGAAGCAGGCATTGCGCTTTCGCAGGCATTCATGCAGCGGCGTCAGGCGCTGGCCGCGCGCGGTCTCGAACTGGCGGAAGGGCCAGTGCATGCCGTAGAGCAGGCCCAGCGCCTCGCTGACGCGCTGCTTCAGATAGGTCTTGTCGTTCTGGTGCGGCATCATCCGGCGGATGTCGACGTCCCACAGGTCGAAAGGCGCATGGCCGTCGACGATCCAGTGCGCCAGCGCCATGCCGGCGCCACCGGCCGACTGGATGCCGATGGAGTTGAAGCCGGCGGCGACGAAGAACTTCTCCACCTCCGGGCTCTCGCCCAGCAGGTAGCGCTGGTCGGGGGTGAAGGACTCCGGGCCGTTGAAGAAGGTGCGGATGCCGGCCTTCTGCAGCACCGGAATGCGATGCAGCATGGCCTCGACCACCGGCGAGAAGTGCTCCAGGTCCTCCGGCAGCTGGTCGAAGCAGAAGTCCTCGGGGATGCCCTCCATGCCCCAGGGCTTGCCCACCGGCTCGAAGCAGCCGAACAGGATCTTGCCGGCGTCCTCCTTCACGTAGGTATAGGAGTCCATAACACGCAGCACCGGCAGCTTGGTGGGCAGGCCCTCGATCGGCTCGGTCACGGCATAGAAATGCTCGGCCGCGTGCAGCGGCACGCGCACGCCGGCCATCAGGCCGATGTCGCGTGCCCACATGCCGCCGGCATTCACCACCACGTCGCAGTCGACCGCGCCGTGGTCGGTGTCGACGCCGACGGCCCGGCCGTCCTTCACCTTGACGCCGGTGACCTTGACGCCCTCCAGGATCGTCGCACCGCCCAGCTTGGCACCGCGTGCCAGCGACAGCGCTGTCGCGCCAGGGTCGCACTGCCCGTCGCGCGGGAAGTAGATGGCGCCCAGCACGCCCTCGGGATTCAGCAGCGGGTGGCGGCGCACTGCCTCCTCGGTGGAGATCACCTCGACCTCGACGCCCATGGCCTTGCCGGCGGTGGCGCTGCGCTTGAACTCGTCCCAGCGCTCCTCGTTCAGCGCGACGGAGAGCGAGCCGGTCTCCTTGAAGCCGGTGGCCTGGCCGGTCTCCTGCTCCAAGGTGCGGTAGAGGTTGGTGGTGTAGACCGCCAGCTTGGTCAGGTTGGCGTAGGCCTGCGAGGCGCGCACCAGGCCGGCGGCGTGCCAGGTGGTGCCGCAGGTGAGCTGCTTGCGCTCCAGCAGCAGCACGTCGCTCCAGCCCAGCTTGGTCAGGTGATAGGCGATGGAGCAGCCGACGATGCCGCCACCGATGATCACCACGCGGGCGTGGCGCGGCAGGGCAATGGCGGGGCTGGGGCTTTCGGACATGCGACTCTCCGGCGGTGGCAAGGCCAGAGGAAAGCCGCTTCGCGCGGCCTATGCAAGCCGGCCGCGGCGTACCCAGCAAACGCGACTGGGGGGCACGCCGTTGCCGCTCGCCGCCCGCGAGAAGCTCAGCGCGCCCCCCTTGTCCTCCGCCGAAGCGGAGAAGCGATCGCGTGCAGGAACTTTGCGCGAGAGCGCGCCGGCTCACCTTGATCCAGATCAAATGTGCCGCGCCGCCAAGGCGCTGGTCTGACCGCCCTGCCCCGCCTAAAGTCCCGACCCCCAAGGACGATAGCGAGAGGGAGAAAGCTCCATGTCCATCCAGCGTATCGAGTGCGGCCCGCGCATGAGCCAGGCCGTAGTGCACGGCGACAAGATCTATCTGGCCGGCGTCGTCGCCGAGAATCCTTCGGTCGGCGTCAAGGAGCAGACGCAGCAGATCCTGAAGTCGATCGACCGCCTGCTGGCCGCGGCCGGCAGCGACAAGACCAAGATCCTGACCGCCAATATCTGGCTGTCCGATATTTCGACCTTCGCCGAGATGAATGCTGCCTGGGACGCCTGGGTCCCGGCCGGCAACAGCCCGGCGCGCGCCACCGTCGAGTCGAAGCTCGCGGCGCCGCAATACAAGGTCGAAATCATGGTGCAGGCCGCAAAGTAGCCTGCCGCGACTGCCGCGGTACTCTCGGGTACCGCGGCACCAGCGCCAAAGTTCTAGCCGCACCCATGGACTTTGGACCGGCACACAAGACCAGGGTGACCTGCATATTTATTTAATGCAGGCCATAGGTCCTACGAAAGACATACCCAGATACTCTCCATACCATGAGCACGCTGGTATTCAGCCAGTCGCAGTGCCCTGGCGTGGAGACCCCGCATGCCAACCAGAATCCAGTTGTGCAGCTGCTGTGCATTGCTCCTGCTGGCCGCCTGCCAGGGCGACACGGCCAGCCGCGCGGGCGGGACGGACATGAAATGCGTCAACCAGGTCATGGACAGCAACGAGTTGGCACCGACCGTGGTCGTCCTGACCAACCACGACTTCCACCAGCGCTTTGGCTCTGCTTACGACGGCTGGTACGACGGCGGCAACGACACCGTCTATCTCTCCTCGCATCGCGATGGGTCCCTGTTGCCGCATGAACTGGCGCATCACGTCCAGCATCAGAAGGGAGGTTTTCTCAACGAAGCGCAGGCCCGACAGGTCGCCCGACTCTGCAGCTGAGGTCGCGCCTGCGCCGTCGATTTCAGGACGAAGCGCAGTTTGAATTCATTCGCAATAGCGAATACCCCCTTACTCAATTTATGGTAAGCGCCAGCGCTGGACGGCTGGGGAGCCGCGCGGCGCCCTCAACCTCACAAGCCTGCTGCGGCGGCAGGGGCCCTTTCGATCGGGAAAGGGACGTCTCATGCGGCAACGGATCCTGGCATCCGCGGTCACCCTGGTGCTCGCCTCGACTCTCCTGGCCGGTTGTGTGACGAGCAGCGCGCACCAAACGACCAAATCAACCTACGGCCAGGCCACCATGGCCTGCGTCAACGCCCTGTTGAACACCTCCGCCAGCCTGCCGGACATCGTGGTCATGAAGCGCAGCGATTTCGCCGCGCGCTTCGGTGCCGAGTTCGACGGCTACTACGTCGGCCGGGAGCAGCGTGTCTACCTCTCCAGCCGGCGCGACGGCACGCTGCTGGCGCACGAATTGGCGCACCATGCCCGCGTCGTCTCCGGCGGTATCATCGACGAGCCCGAAGCCGAACAGGCTGCCATGCAATGCCAGGATGGGAGGGGGTGGCGCGGCTAGGCCTCGCCGCCCTTGCCTTTGCCGCCCCGCCTGTCGCTTGATGCTCCCCGCGCAGGACAGCACGAGGGACCAGGGGCAGCATGCGGATCGCGGTGATGGGCGGCGGCGTCGTGGGCGTCGCCACCGCTTACTACCTTCAGGGGCGCGGCCACGAGGTGACGGTCATCGACCGCCAACCTGCCGTGGCGCGCGAGACCTCCTTCGCCAACGCCGGCATGATCGCGCCGGGGCATGCCTTCGCCTGGGCCAGCCCGCGGGCGCCCAAGCTGCTGCTGAAATCGCTCTGGCGCGACGACACGGCGCTGAAGTTCCGCTTGAAGGCCGATCCGCGCCTGTGGTCCTGGTCGCTGAAGTTCCTCGGCCAGTGCACGGCGGAAAAAAGCCGGCGCAACACGCTGGTGAAGCTGCGGCTGTGCCTGCTGTCGATCGAGGAGATGCGGCGCATCCGCCAGGTCGAGGGCTTCGGCTATGACGAGGTCCTGAAGGGCGCGCTCTACCTCTACCGCGACCAGAAGCTGCTGGAGACCGGCCTGGCCAACGCGCAGCTGCTGAAGGACAACGGCGTGACCGGCCTGCGCGCCATCGATCGGGCCGAGCTGGTGCGGCGCGAACCGGCGCTGGCGGCGGCGCAGGACAAGCTGGCGGGCGCGGTCTATTCCGAACAGGACGAAAGCGGCGACTGCGCGCTCTTCACCCGCCGCCTGGCCGAACGGGTCGAGGCCAAGGGCGGCAAGTTCCTGCTGGGCCGCAGCGTGACCGGCCTGCAGACCGACAAGGGACGCATCACGGCGATCGCCACCGACCAGGGGCCGGTCACCGCCGACGCCTACGTGCTGTCGCTGGGTGCCTACTCGCCCGGCATCGCCCGCACCGTCGGCCTCAAGGTGCCGATCTATCCGGTGAAGGGCTACTCGCTGACCGTGCCGGTCGGGCCACAGCACCTGGCGCCGCAGCTGCCTGGGGTCGACGAGCACTACCTGGTGGCCTTCGCGCGCATGGGCGACAAGCTGCGCCTGACCGCGACGGCGGACTTCGCGGGATACGATTTATCGCACTCTCCCAAGCACTTCGCGCCCATGCTTCGGGTCGCGCGCGAGCTTTTCCCGACAGGTGGCGACTACGACAATCCGGCCTACTGGGCCTGTCTGCGGCCGATGACGCCGGACGGGCCGCCGGTGATCGGTCGCTCGAAGCTGGAGAACCTCTGGTTCAACACCGGCCATGGCCACATCGGCTGGACCATGGCCTGCGCCTCGGCCCGGGTCTGCGCCGACCTGATGGCCGGCAAGGCTTCCCCGGTGCCGCTCGACGGGCTGGAACCCGGCCGTTACGCCGCCTAGCGCTTCAGCGCGGCGATCTCGCTGTTGGCAAAGGCCAGGCGGTCGGCCAGCGTCGAGATGATCACGCGGTGCAGAGCGGCCGCGGCCTCGGGCGCTTCGGTCAGCATTCGGCGGTAGGCCTCGCGCGTCACGCGCAGCAACCGGCTCTCCTGGTCGGCGACCACGGTGGCGCTACGTGGCTGACCGCGGAAGAAGCCCATCTCGCCCAGCACCGTCTGCTCCAGCATGGAGCGCAGCCGCACTCTGCGGCCATCCGGCAGGTCGAGCAGAACCTGCACCCGGCCGGATACCAGCAATTCGATAGTGTCGGAGGGCTCGCCCTGGCGGAAGATGAAGCCGCCGGCCTCGACCGTGCGACTCTCCAACAGGTCGAGTAGCGGGCGCAGCCCCTCCTCGTCGATGCCCTCGCGCTGGAACCAGCGATCGACCGGCGCCGCCATGCTGGATCCCGTATTGCTCCAGGCCAGCACCACCTCCTCGGCGTGTTCCAGCGCCTCCTCCTGGCTGGCAAAGCGCGGCACCGCCGCCAGCGGCAAGCCGGCACGGCCGCCAAGCACCTGCTCGACTTGCGGCGATACCGCTGCGAACACCAGCTCGACGCTGCGCTCCTCGCAGAAGTGCATGATTTTGAGGAAGCTCACCACGGACGAGGAGTCGATGCCGTTGACCGACTGGAAGTCGAGGATCAGGAGTTGCGGCGCGGCCAGCGGCCGGCTGTAGCGGGCACGCACCCGGTCCAGCAGGGAGTTGGAGGTGCCGAAGAAGATGTAGCCGCGCAGCCCAACCACGCAGATCAACTCGCCATGCTGTTCCAGCAGCTGCTTTTGCGGCTGCGGGCGCTCGACGTCGCTGGCGCGCTCACGCCGGTTCAGCATGTGCTTGACGATGCCGATGCGGCTGTAGCTGAAGGCGAAGAGCAGGCAGGCGCCGACGATACCGGCGAGCACGCCCTCCAGGAAGCCGTAGCCGGCGATCAGGGCGACGATCAGCAGCATCAGCAGATAGTCGGAGAGCGATTGCCGCGGCGGCAGCTCGATTAACCGATCGATCAGCATCGACAGGCCGACGAAGAGCAGCAGCCCGGCCAGCAAGGGCAAGGGCAGGACCTGGACGAGGCCGCTGCCGACGAGGGCGCAGGCCAGCGCCACCAGGGCGGCGAAGAGCGAGGCCAGGCGGCTGCGGCCCCCGGCTTCGCGGTTGAGCAGGGTCCGGCTCAGCGACAGGCTGGCCGGCGAGCCACCGGCCAGGCCTCCCAGCAGGCTGGCGACGCCGTGGTCGATCAACTCGCCGTTCAGGTCGCTGGAGCGGCGCCACAGCACCTCGAGGCCGGAGACGTTCATCAGCAGCGAGGTGGCGGCAATCAGCGCCACGGCCACCAGGTCCGGCAGATGCCCGGCCATCCGCATCCAGAAGTCGCCGTCCAGGGTTAGGTCCCAAAGCGGCGTCACGCCCGCCGCGTCACCCTGCGGCAAGAACCAGCCAGGCCGCGTGCCGTCCAGCACCCCAGCCGCGAAGCCGAGGTGGAGCAGGCCCAGTTCGAGGAAGAAAAGGATCGGCAGCAGGTAGAAGGGCCGCCAGAAGGGACGCAAGGCCAGCAGCACGAGGGGGATCACCAGCGTCGCCATGAGCTGTGGCCGCTGCGCCGGCTCGATCAGCGACGCGACGCCCCCCAGAGAAAAGGGCTCGTGCAGCAGCAGCACGATCGCCCCCTTGCAGAGCGCCAGGCCGGACCCCGCCAGGAAGCCGCTGATGACCGGGTGCGGGATGAAGCGCAGCGCCGAGCCGATCCGGGCGAGCCCCAGGCCCAGCAGGCAGAGGCCGACCACCAGCGTCGCGACCAGGATGACGCCGATCGCCATCGCGATGCCGTCGCTGACCGCAAGGCTGCCACTGTCCACTTGCGGCAGCACGATGCCGGCGACCAGGGCGGCGATCGCCGTCATCACCGGCGTATCCGGCCCGGCCACCGCCAGCGGCAGCCTGGAGCGCCAGGCGATCCAGCAGCCGGCGAGACCGCTGCCGAACAGCGTGATAGAGACGCCGAGCCCGACACCCGGCGCAAGCGGCCCGGGGAAAAGCAGCGCGGCGAAGGAGAAACCGAAGGCCAGGGTTATCGACGCAACAAGCGATCCGCTCAGCAAATCCCTGAGACAGGTGACAGGTCCCAAGCCATTCCCCCCCTCGACAAGGCGCAAGGGCGACCCAGGAACCAACGGACAGGGCTTCCCCGACCTAGCCGGCCCGCTTGAATCACGCTTCCAAGGCGTCGGCAGCGACGCACCCCAGGGACGACTATTATTGTATTCAGCGCCGGCGGCAACAGTGATAACCGGCGAACCCGCGCCGGCAAGCGCCGTCGGATGAACGCGGGGCCTAGGCCTTCGGCAGCATCTGCCGGACCAGCAGGGCCGCGGTGTCGCGTGCCTGCCGCGCCGCCTCGCGGCCACCCAGGACGAGGGCCAGCACCGTGGCGCCCTCGACCAGCAAAAGCAGGCGCTGCGCCAGCAGCCGGGGGCTGGAGGCGCCGGCCTGTTCGGCCAGGCCGGTCAGCAGGCCCAGCAGGGCGCGCTTGTAGTCCGCGGCGGCTTTGTGCGCCGGGTCGGCGGGATCCGGGTATTCGCCGGCAGCCTTGACGAAGAGGCAGCCGTGGAAGTCGCCGCTGTCGAACCAATCACCCAGCACGTCGAACAGCCCCAGCAGGCGTTCGCGCGGGCCGCCACCGCGTGCCGTCAGCGCTGTGTCGTACCAGGCCAGGATACGTTGGTTGCGATGCTGCAAGGCGGCCAAGATGAGTGCCTGCTTCGAGGGAAAGTGCTTGTAGAGCGTCATCTTCGCCACCCCGGCCTCGGCCAGGATCCGATCGATACCGACGGCGTGGAAGCCTTCGCGGTTGAACAGCGCCAGCGCGGCCTCGAGCAGCCGCTCGCGGCGCACCGAGGGTCGGCCACGCCGGCGGCCGCGCGGCGGGCGCTCGGCTGCGGCAGACGGTGCGGCGGCGGTTGCCATGGCGTCCTCTATCAAGCTGTACCAATCTGTATATGCAGCAGCGCCGCCGCGTCGGCCAAGCCTTGCGACTCAAGGCAAGGCGGCACAGCATCACGACCGTGGCGATCCTGTTTTCCAGACCGATCAGTCTTGTATTATCCGAGGTGCAAGTTGCCTTTCGATCAATCTGAACTATACCCTCTAACACTTTGATAAAGCGCGCCGTGGAGCCGTCCCATGTCCGAGACACCACTCCCTCCCTTCGATCCTGTCTCGCGTGATATCGCCTTCACACCGGCGGTGAAGGCCGAGCAGGACCGGCGCGGCAGCACGCGCCTCTTTGCCGAGGGCGGCTTTCGCGGCGATATCACCGCCGATCTGGCCGCCTTCCTGGCCGAGCGCGATTCCTTCTACCTGGGCAGTGCCAGCGCTGCCGGCCGGCCCTACATCCAGCACCGCGGCGGGCCCAAGGGATTCCTGAAGCCGCTGGGCCCACGCCAGCTGGGCTTCGCCGACTTCGCCGGCAACCGGCAGTACATCACGCTGGGCAACCTGGCGGAGAATGACCGCGTCTTCCTGTTCCTGATGGACTACGCCGGCCGCCAACGCATCAAGCTGTGGGGCCGCGCCCGGGTGGTGGAGGGCGACAGCGACCCAGCGTTGATGACTGCCCTGGCCCTGCCCGACTATCGCGCTAGGCCCGAGCGCGCCATCGTGATCGAGGTCGAAGCCTGGGACATCAACTGCCGCCAGCACATCCAGCCGCGCTTCGACGAGGCGACAGTGGCCCGCGTGGTGGAGAAGCTGAGCGCCCGCATCGCCGCGCTGGAGGCCGAGGTGGCGCGCCTCAAGGGCGGCCCATGAGGTTGCCGGCGTGAGGCGGCTCCCGGCCAGCCGTGCCCTGGGCTAGGCTGCCGGCAATGGATCGTCGCGCGCTGCTGCATCAGGGACATGCCGCGCTGCAGGCCGGCCAGGCCGCGGCGGCGACCGACTGCTTCCGCCGCCTGCTGGCGGCCAGCCCGGAGGACGGCGAAGCCCGTCACGGTCTGGGCCTCGCGCTGGCACAACAGGGCCAGCTGCCGGCCGCGTTGCTGGAGCTTGAGACCGCCGCGGCCGCCCTGCCCCGGCATGCCGAAATCGCCTTTAACCTTGCGCTCGCCCGCCAGCTGGCCGGCGACAGCGATGGTGCCGTGGCCAGCTTCCGCCGCGCCACCGAGCTGGCGCCCGGCCACGGCCCCGCCTGGCGCAACCTCGGCACCGCGCTGCTCGCGGCCGAGGCGCCGAGCGGCGATGCCCTGCCGGCCTTCGAACAGGCCCTGCGGCTGGATCCCGACGATGCCGCCGCGCTGCTAGGGGTGGGTTTCTGTCATCGACGGGAGGGGCGCCTGCAGCCGGCACTGGTCGCCTTCCGTGCCGCGCAGGCACTGGCACCGGAGGATCGCCGCGCCCTGGCCAACCTGGCCGGCGCCCTGTTGGACAGCGGCCAGGCAGAAGCCTGCCGGACGCTGCTGGCCGGGCGGGAGGTAACGGGCCTTCCGGCCGACCTCGCCGTCACTCTGGCCGAGGCCGACTTGGCACTGGACCATCCAGCGGCGGCGCTGGCGATCCTGCAGGCCGCGCTGACGCGGACACCGGGCCACAGCCGCGCCCTGGGCCACCGCTACCTGGCCCTGGCCGCCGCCGGCGCCGCCATGCCGGCACTCGATGACCCGGCGCTGGTCGCCCAGGCAATGCTGCCGGCGCCACCAGGCTTTGCCGACCGCGCTGCTTTCCATGCCGCCCTGATGGCCGAGGTGCTGACCGATCCCGGCCTGCGCGCCGACCGCGCGGGAAAGACAACGCGCGGCGGACGGCAGAGCGGCAACCTGGCGCAGCGGCCCGGGCCGGCGCTGGCTGCGCTGCTGGCTGGTCTGCAGCCGCTGATCCAGGAATACTTGGCCGGCCCAGCCTCGGCCTGGCGGCCCACCGCACCGCAGCGCTGGCGCCTGGTGCTTTGGGCAACATTGCTGGAGCCCGGCGGTTTCCAGGATCCGCACAACCACCCAAGCGGCGTCGCCAGCGGTATCTACTATGTCAGGACGCCGGACCGCGGCGGCGGCGGGACCCTGATGCTGGGGGCCGCGCCGGGGCGCTTCACCGGGGCGTCGGCGCTGCCGCAGCGGGCTATCCAGCCGGTGGAGGGCCTGGCCGTGCTGTTCCCCTCGTGGCTCTGGCATGCCACGCGGCCGACCGACGGCGCTGCACCCCGCCTATCGTTGGCCTTCGACGCGGTGCCGATGGCGTCCTGAAGGGCAAGCCGCCCCCCAGTTTTTGCCGAATTATGCGTTTCCAGCCCGTCGCCAGGTGATTACCCTTATCTTCCGAGAGGATGATCGAACCATATGGGGAGAGCCATCACATGCTCAGCGAATTCAATCGCGGTCTCATAGTCCTGGCGACTGCGCTAGCGCTTGCCACGCCAGCCCTGGCCGACGACGTCCTGGGCTCGCGCAAGGTGCGCGACCACAGCGACACTGACACCATCGATGTATCCAACGGCAAGCTCTACACCGCCGTGAAGCTCTGCGTGACGCAGCGCGCGGTGAACTTCCACGATGTCGACTTCTTCTTTGCCAATGGCGGGCACCAGGACGCCGACGTGCGGCTGGTGGTCGGGATCGGCGAGTGCACCCGCTGGATCGACCTCAATGGCGGTGCCCGTCATCTCAACCGCATCGTCTTGAAGTACGACGCCATCAGCGGTGGCGTGCAGGCCATCGTCACCGCCTATGGGCATTGATCCGCCATTCGGCTGACCTGCATTGGTTATGCGTGCGGCGCGGGCCTAGCCTAGGTTAGACTATGGTCGTCGCGTTCCCCCCGGAGATCCCAGATGCCTGACGTTCGCGAAACGCTGTCGCCGCTCATGGTCAACCGCACCCACATGGCGCATCAGCTCGACCACGGCATCAGTGCCCGGGCGCGGCTGGGCCTCATCGTCCTGGCGACCGACTTCACCATCGAGTACGAGTGGCGCCGCATCATGAGCGGCCTGGCCGGCGTCGGCCTCTACCACAGCCGCATCATGAACTCCTCGCAGATCACGCCTGAGACGCTGAAGGCCATGGAGGGCGACATCACCGGTGCCGCCAACCTGCTGCTGCCGAACCAGCCCTTCGGCGTGGTGGCCTATGGCTGCACCTCAGCTTCCATGGTGATTGGCGAGGAGCGGGTCTCCGCGCTGGTGCGCAAGGCCCATCCGGAGGCCAAGGTGACGACGCCGGTAACCGCCGCGCGCGCCGCCTTCAAGACTCTGGGGGTCAAGCGCATCGCCCTGCTGACGCCCTATATCCAGGAGATCAACGACCTGATGCGCGGCTACTTCGAGGGCCGCGGCTATCCGGTGCCGGTGATGGGCTCCTTCAACATCATGGATGACGGCAAGGTCGCCTGCCTTACCGCCGAATCGGTCAAGGCCGCGGCGCTGGAACTGGGCAGCCACCCCGATGTCGACGGCGTCTTCGTCTCCTGTACCTCGGTGCGTCTGGTCGACGTTGTGGAAGATCTGGAGCAGGAGCTCGGCAAGCCGGTGACCTCCTCCAACCACGCCATGGCCTGGCACACGTTGCGCCTGGCCGGCATCCAGGAAGGCATCAAGGGCTTCGGCAAGCTCTTCCGCCTGTGAGGCTATCGCGCCGCGCCCTGCTGGCGGCGGTCGTAGCTTTGCCGCTGGCAGCGACCCAGCCGGCCCGCGCCAGCGAGCGACTGCTGCTGCGCGGCGGCGGCCAGGAATTGCCGCTGGGGCCGCGCCAGGTCGTGTCCGCCAGTCCCTTCGAGGATGAAGTTGGCTTCTGGAGTGTCCGCGTGGCCCTGACGGAAGAGGCCACGGCGGATTTCGCCGCCCTCACTACGGCCCTGGTTGGCCAGACCCTGGAAATCCTGTTCGACGGTGACGTGCTGATGGCGCCGCGCGTGATGGAGCCCATCACCGGCGGCACCTTCATCGTCTCCGGTCTCAGCCAGATTCAGGCACGGCGCCTGGGCGCCTTCCTGCGCTCCTGAGCACTACGGCGGAACGCGAGCGCGCGTCTAGATCTCGATCTGCCCGCCCAGCTCGACCACACGGTTGGGCGGCAGGCGGAAGTAGTCGGTGGCGTTCAGCATGGCGCGGTTCAGCAGGATGAACAGCTTCTTGCGCCAGGTCGCCATGCCGGCCGCCTTGCCCACCGCGACTTTCTCGCGCCCGACAAAGAACGAGGTCTCCATCGGCGCGCAGTCGAGGTCCTGCGCCCGGGCCAGGGCCAGGACGCGCGGCACGTGGGGTTCTTCCAGGAAGCCATAGCGCGCGATGATGCGGTGGAAGCCGTGCGCCAGGTGCTCGACCGTCACGCGCTCGGCGTTGGCGATGCGCGGCACATCCTCGACCTGCACCGCCAGCAGCGCGACCCGCTCGTGCAGCACCTTGTTGTGCTTCAGGTTGTGCAGCAGGGCGGTGGGCGTGTAGCGCGGCTCGGCCACCAGGTAGACCGCGGTGCCCGGCACGCGGCGCATCTTCGGCACGCTGGGCAGGCCGAGGAAGTCCTCCAGCGGAATGGCGCCGGCGACGCGCCGCTGCAGCAGGCGGCGGCGGCCGGCAATCCAAGTGGTCATCACCAGGAACACCAAGGCGCCGAAGGCCAGCGGCAGCCAGCCCCCCTGCACCACCTTGGTCAGGTTGGCGCCAAGGAACAGCAGGTCGACCAGCAGGAACAGGCTGAAGAGCGGCAGCACCAGCCAGAGTGACCAGCGCAGCACGGCCCGCATCGCCACCGCTGCCAGGATCGCCGTCAGGGTCATGGTGCCGGTGACCGCGATGCCATAGGCGGTGGCCAGCGCGTCCGACGACTTGAAGGCCAGCACGACGAAGAGCACGCCGAGCAGCAGCAGCCCGTTGATCAGCGGCACATAGACCTGCCCCTTGGCGTCGGCCGAGGTATGGCGCACCCGCAACCGCGGCAGGTAGCCAAGCTGCACCGCCTGCTGGGTCAGCGAGAAGGCGCCGGAAATCACCGCCTGCGAGGCGATGATGGTGGCCAGCGCGGCGAGAACGACCAGCGGCGCCAAGCCCCAGGCCGGCACCAGGTGATAGAAGGGATTGGCCAGCGCGGTCGGGTCGGCCAGAACCAACGCCCCCTGCCCCAGGTAGTTCAACAGCAGCGCCGGCAGCGCCACGCGCAGCCAGGTGGCGCCGATGGCGCGGCGGCCGAAGTGGCCCAGGTCGGCATAGAGCGCCTCGGCGCCGGTCACCGTCAGCACCACGGCGCCCAGGATGGCCGTGGCCTGACCAGGATCGGCCAGCAGCAGCCGCAAGCCATGGCACGGATCGACGGCGCGCAGGATGTCCGGATGGGCCACCACCTGCTGCAGGCCCAGCAGGCCCAGGACGGTGAACCAGACCGCGATCACCGGACCGAAGATCAGCCCGACGCGGGCGGTACCGAAGCGCTGCGCCAGGAACAGCGCCAGCAGCAGCGCCACGGCGACCGGCACGACGTAGCTTTCCAGCGACGGCGCGATGATCTCCAGCCCCTCCACCGCGCTGAGCACCGAAATGGCCGGCGTCAGCACGCCGTCGCCATAGAACAGCGCCGCGCCCAGCAGGCCCAGCAGCAGCAGGAGCTTGTGGCGCCGGCCACGCCGGCTGGCGCTGTGCAGCGCCAGCACCGTCAAGGCCAGGATGCCGCCCTCGCCCCGGTTGTCGGCGCGCATCACTACCAGCACGTACTTCACCGTGACGACCAGCAGCAGCGCCCAGATCATCAGCGACAGCACGCCCAGCACATGGGCTTCACTAAGGCCGCCAGCCGCCAGGATCGATTGCTTGAAGGCGTAGAGCGGCGAGGTGCCGATGTCGCCATAGACGACACCCAGGACACCCAGGGTCATCGCCAGCCGCGCGCCACCGCGCTCGCTGCGCGGGGCCTCCAGGGCCAGGGACTGTGACAGAATACTCCTCGCGCGCCGAACCGGGCCGGCGTTTCCGATTCGATAATCTATGCTGCGTTGCAGCAAATATCGAGGCGCCGGATCTGCATGGCAGGCGCGCCCGCCATGCGCTCAGGGAGAGATCCTATTTCTCATGAATATTCAATCACTTAACGGGGAATCGCCTCGACGGTGCTGCTCAGGCGGGTCTCCCAGCGGTTGAAATTCTCGCATTGACCCTTGCGCTCCCAGGCGCCACCGATACAGGCATACATGGTCCCGGCATGACAGGCCCACTCGCCCTCGTTGTAGCGATTGATGTGGCGGATGCCGTCGATGATCTCCTCGTAGGGTCGGGTGAAGTAGGCGCAGGCCATGCCGCTGTAGTCGCCATTGGCCGGCGCCGACGGCGGCGCGGCAGCGACCTGGGTCGTGGCGGGGGCGGGCTGCGTGGCTGCCTGGCCATAGGATTCCGCCGTTCCGGGCAGCACCACGCCGGCGCTGGACACCACGATCGGCTGGTCGTTGACGGGCGCGGGCAGCGGCGCGACCCCCTCGGCCGGTGCGGGTGCCGGGGTCGGCGCGGCCGAGCCGGCAGCCAGCGGGGCAATGCCCTCGGTGGTGGCGGCAGCAGGCGCTGGCGCTGGAGCAGGCGCCGGGCTGATCGACAAGCCGCCGGTCTGGCCATTGGTCTGAACCGCCGCGCCGCCGGAGAAGTCGGCCTTGCTGGGCGGCGCCGGGGTGCCGTATTCGGGCTTCGGCGTAGAATGCGCCTCGGCCACGGCATCGGCGTGCAGGCCGGCCTTCACCTCGTCGCGCAGGCAGGTCAGCACGGCGACGAAGAGCTCCGCCTCGCTGGCGTCCTGGCCGCTGTCCTTCAGGCGCTTGGCCGAGCGCTTGGTGGTCTTGATGGCAAAGTCCCAATCACCCTTCAGGCGGCCCTCGACGCCGCGCAGGATCTGCGCGTGGGTCTGGCCGGGATAGGCAGGGCATTGCGAGTTGAGCTCGGCCGCCGTGGCGGCGGTCGCGCCGCCGGCCAGACAAGCCGCCAGGAACAAGCTGCGCATTACCTTCATCGACACCATCCTCTGCACACTGATAATCCCTGCCAATCGTGGTCGACGCCTGCCTTAGAGTGCCAGCCATGGATCTCGATGTAGCTCTCGACCGCCGGCTGGACAAGCAAACCCTGGCCCCGCTCTTGCACAAGAGCGATCGCCGCGGGTTGGTTCACTTTGGCCTGCATCTTGGCCTTTTTGCGGCGACTGGCACCGCGGTGTGGTTCGCCCGCCCGGTCTGGTGGCTGCTGCTGCCGGCGCTGCTGCTGCACGGCCTGGTCCTGGTGGCCTTCTTCGCCCCCACGCACGAGGCGATTCACCGCACCGCCTTCCGGTCGCGCTGGCTGAACAGCCTGGCCGGCTGGTGGGGCGGCCTGCTGCTGCTGTTGCCGCCCGACTACTTCCGCGCCTTTCACTTCGCCCATCACGCCGCGACCCAGGACCCGGCGCGCGATCCCGAACTGGCGACACCCCGACCGGCGACCTGGCCGCAGTATCTTTGGCACGCCAGCGGCCTGCCCTACTGGCTGTACCAGGCGCGCGGCGCCGTCACACATGCGTTGGCGCGGGTGCCGGAGCCCTTTGCCAACGAGCGCATGCGGCGCCGCATCGTCGTCGAGGCGCGCTGGCTGCTGGGCCTCATCGCGCTGCTGCTGGCTGGCTCGCTGGCGCTGCAGAGCTGCGCGCTGCTGTGGCTCTGGGTGTTACCGGCGCTGCTCGGGCAGCCCTTCCTGCGGCTCTACCTGCTGGCCGAACACTGGGGCTGCCCGCTCGTACCCGACATGCTGGCCAACACGCGGACCACCTTGACCAACCGGACGGTGCGCTGGCTGGCCTGGAACATGCCCTTCCATGTCGAGCACCACGCCTATCCAGCGGTGCCGTTCCACCGCCTGCCGGATCTGCATGCGCTGATCGGCCAGCAGATCCGGATCCAGGCGCCCGGCTACGTCGCCTTCACGCGCCAGGTCTGGCGCGGCCTGGGCTGAGCGGCGCTACTTCGCCGCAGTGTTGCGCGCCACCAGGTCTTCCAGCGCGGCGGAAAATCCGACCAGCGAGAAGACCAGTGCCACGGCCTTGCCGTCGGCGGTGCGCACCACGAAGGCGCCCTTGGTGCCCTTGCGCATGGCCGTCAGCATTTCTTCGCTGGCCAGCATTTCTACCAGGCAGCCACTGCCCAGGCAGCGGGTCACCACCAGGCCGGGAAACTCGGCCGCCTCGTCGACCTTCAGCAGCACGCCTGGCGGCAGCACGATGCCCAGCGGCAGCTCGACCCGCAGCGGATAGCGCTTCTCCTCCGGGTTGTAGCCGATCAGCAGCGAGACGATCTGCTGGCCCTTGTCGTTGCTGATCTGCTGGTGCGCCGTGCAGGGCGGCTTGTTGGTGGCCACGCAACGCACCACCCAGTCCTTGAAGGTCTTGGTCTCGACATCCTGGGCCTGTGCCGCCACGACCGGCAGCAGCAGCGTTGCGAGAATTCCCCAGATCAGACGGCGCGCCATGCAAACCTCCCAGGACCTTGACCGGCGCACACTCTGTTGTGCCAGGGCGCGCCGGTCAATGTCGCTGGGCCGGTTCCGCGGAGGGCGCGGCGCTTAGCCGTAGACCTTGCGGGCAAAACGCTCAGCCAGCGCGGCGGCATCGTCGCCTAGCACGCGCGGGTCGTCGACCGGCGGCAGCAGGGTGCGGATCTCCTCGACCAGGTCCTTCAGCTTCGGCGGCGCCGGGCGGTCGGTGACATAGAGCGCCTGGCTGGATACCGCGGCCAGGAAGGCCAAGGTGTTCTGGAAACACATGCCGGCCTCGGCCTCCTTGCGCCAGGACAGGAAGTACTGCACCGGCACGTCGTTCTGCCCGTAGCCGCCGGATTCCATGCCCGGCAGGAAGGTGCGCTGCGCCGCCAGCCGCGCCTGTTCGGCAAAGCCGGCCGAGGCGAAGGCCAGGCCACCCATGTAGCCCTCGCCCTTGCCCTTCAGCCCGGCCGGCAGCAGCGAGACGCTGGCGTTCATCATCTTGTCGGTGTGACGGTCCGACAGCAGCGCCAGGTCGGCCCAGGCCGCCGCCAGGTTGTCCAGGCAAGGGCCGGCCTTGCCGTTGTGATAGCCGCCGGTGGAAAAGACCCGGCCCAGCCGATGCTCGGCGGTGGGCGGAATGTAGACCGGGTTGTCGGACACCGCCTTCAGCGAGATCGCGGCGCACTCCTCCGCCTGCGCGGTGGCGCGCGCGGCATAGCCCAGGATGCGCGGGACGATGCGCCAGGATACCGGCGCCTGGTAGAAGCGGCGGTCCGTCGTCTTCACCCCCTCCAGCCAGCCGCGCAGCCCCTGCAGGGCCTCGCGCTCGTAGGGATCCTCCCACAGCTCGTCCAGCGTCGGGTCCAGGTGGTTCAGCGGCGCGTTGAAGGCCTCGAAAGACAGCGCGAAGATCTGCGTCGCCAGCTCCAGCCGCTTGCGCGCCGCCAGGGCGCCATCGGCCAGCAGCGCGGTGCCGCAGGGGCTGCCGTTGATCAGCGACAGCGAATCCTTCTCGTGGAAGTCGTCGTCGCTGGCGACGTGGCGGAACAGGTGGCCCAGGGCCTGGATCTCGCCCGGGCAGCCGTTGCCCAGGCAGGGCACCGCCGGCAGCTTGTCGCCACCCAGCATGGCGGCCACCGCCTCGGCGATTGGCGGGCTGATGGCGGCGTGGCCCTCCAGGAAGTTGGTCAGGCGGGCGAAGACGATACCGCGCGCCACGCGCTCGGGCAGCGGCTCGCCGAAGGAGGTGGCGCTGCCGCCGCGCATGCGGCGTGCCTGGGCCTTGCGCTCCTCGCGCGTCAGGCGCTTGGAGGCCATGTGGCCATAGCCCGAGGTGACGCCGTAGATGAAGACCGTGTCGTCGGTCTCGATCAGTTCGTCGAAGGCCTGGCGCGCCTTCAGCATCGTCGCCTTGGCCTCAGCCCCGAAGGCGACGCCCTCGCCGCCCCAGGCGGCGCGGCGATAGGCCTCCAGCGTCATGTCGGCGCGGCGGTTCAGCGTGATGGTCATCTGTGGTTCTCCTCCCAACAAATCGCGGCGCAAGGCTGACGCCCCGACGCCGGCGGGTCTATAGTCCAGCCTTGCCGATGACAGGAGGCTGGCATGCAGCAGCTACCCGAACGCATGGCCGCCGTGCTGCTCCTCGGACACGGCGGCTTCGAGCAGCTGTCGTACCGGCTCGACGTGCCGCGGCCCAGCCCGGCGGCGGACGAGCTGCTGATCCAGGTGGGCGCCGCCGGCATCAACAACACCGACATCAACACGCGGATCGGCTGGTATTCCCCCAGCGTTCGCGGGGACACGGCGGCGGCCGAGGTGGCGCCGGCCGCCGGCGCCAGCGATGGCGACTGGAGCGGCGGCGGCCTCACCTTCCCCCGCATCCAGGGCGCCGACGTCTGCGGCCGGGTGGTCGCAGTGGGCAGCGCCGTGGACCCGGCGCGCCTCGGCCAGCGCGTCCTGGTGCAGGGCTGCCTGCTGTCGCGGCGGCGCGGCGAGCTGGTGCCCTGGCTGGGCTCCGAGTTCGACGGCGGCTTCGCCCAGTTCGTCGTGGCACCGGCGGCCGACAGCTATGCCATCGACAGCGACCTGGACGACACGACGCTGGCCGCCCTGCCCTGCGCCTACTCGACGGCGGAGAACCTGCTGCAGCGCAGCGGCGTGGCGCGGGGCCAGACGGTGCTGGTGACCGGCGCCTCGGGCGGCGTCGGCGCGGCCGCGGTGCAGCTCGCCCGGCGCCGCGGCGCGCGGGTCATCGCGCTCTGCGGCGCCGACAAGCAGGCGCAGCTCCGCGAGATCGGCGCCGACGACACCGTGCCGCGCGGCGCGGACCTGGTCGGCGCGCTCGGCAAGGAGAGCGTGGACTGCGTCGTCGATCTGGTCGGCGGCGCGCAGTGGCCAGCGCTGCTGGAGGTGCTGCGCACGCGCGGCCGCTACGCCGTTTCCGGCGCCATCGCCGGACCCATCGTCGAACTCGACCTGCGCAAGCTCTACCTCAAGGACCTGACGCTCTTCGGCTGCACGCAGCAGGACCCGGTGGTCTTCCCGAACCTCGTCGGCTACGTCGAGCGCGGCGAGATCGTGCCGCTGCTGGCCAGGACCTATCCGCTCGGCGAGATCGCCCAGGCGCAGCAGGACTTCCTCGCCAAGCGCCACGTCGGCAAGCTGGTGCTGGTGCCGCCGGGGGTGTGATGGCGCTGGGATCCGCCTCTCCAATGGCGTCTCGGCGACAGGCCCCGTTGGCGTAAGATTGGCGTAAGCTTCCGGTTCTAGGGTGTTACTGCAGCGCGGGTGTTGTTGGCCCGCCCAGATTTCGCGCCGGCCCCGCGCCGGCTCCCTGAGGACCGCCCATGAGAAACCTCTTCTTGAGCATGGCGCTCGTCGCCTTCGGAATTGGCATCTTTGTCGCCGGATACTCGACATTGGTGCCCGGGGAATCGTTTCCCCAGCCCGCTACGTCCAAGGCCCCTGGCTTAGGCGACATGACGCCCTTCGCCAGCATCGTCACCGACGTCCAGGCCATGTCCGCCAGCGGCGACCTGCCTGGCGCTCGGACCCGCATCAAGGACCTGGAAACTGCGTGGGATGACGCGGAGCCGACGCTACGCCCGGTCGACCCGGTCCTGTGGGGGAACGTCGATGCCGCGATCGACGACGCGTTGCGTACGCTACGGACCGGCACGATCGATCCGCGGAAGGTAGCGGCGACGCTCGCCAGTCTGCAGGCCGCCCTGGCCGACCCGACGCTCGGCCAGTCGCCGACGTCCGGCGGCCTCGCAACCTCGGCAACGACGGATGCCAACGGCCATGCCCTGCCCTGCGAAACGCTGCTGCAGGAACTCCGCGACCTCTCGGCATCCGCGACGCTGACCGACGACGAGCGCGGCGCCATCGAGGCGCTTCAAGCCCAGGGGATCGAGCGTTGCAATGCCGACGACGACGCTCACGCCGACGCCTTCTTCGCCACCGCCATTGCTCTGGTATCGGGCAAGAAGCCCCAGTGACAGGACATCCCGTATGACTTCCTTCTCTCGCACCGACGCTGCCGCTGACACCCCCGGGCACGATGCCGGCGGCCGGCCTGCCGTCCCGAACCGCGTGCCCGCGGTCACTGTCGCCTTCTGGCTGATCAAGCTTCTGGCGGTGACCATGGGGGAAACCGCGGCCGATTTCCTGGCCATCAACCTTGGCCTCGGACTGAGCACTACCTCGCTCCTGATGGCGGTGGTCCTGGCCGGTGCGCTGGTCCTGCAATTCCGGCGCAAGCGCTATGTGCCCTGGACCTATTGGCTCGCCGTGGTTCTGGTCAGCATTGTCGGCACACTGATAACCGACAATCTGGTCGACAATCTGGGCATTTCACTGCTGAGCGTCACTGTCTTCTTTACCGTTGCGCTGGTTGCGACTTTCGCGGCCTGGTATGCGTCCGAGAAGACGTTGTCGATCCACGCGGTAACCACAACACGGCGCGAAGGCTTCTACTGGCTCGCCATCCTCTTCACCTTCGCCCTCGGCACCGGCGCCGGCGACCTCGCCGCTGAGCATTTCGCCCTTGGCTACCTGGCGACCGGGCTCCTGTTCGGGCTCATCATCGCCTCGGTGACCTTCGGCTACTACGCTCTGCGGCTCGATCCCATCTGGGCCTTCTGGCTCGTCTACATCTTCACCCGTCCGGTCGGGGCATCGCTGGGCGACCTGCTGTCGCAACCAATGCAGTTCGGCGGCCTTGGGCTTGGCACGATTGTCACCAGTGGACTCTTCCTGGCGGTGATCGTCGGTGTCGTTCTCTATCTGACCACTACCCGCCAAGGACAGGAAATGGCTGCATCGAAGTAACTTCGAAGGCCGCATTCCGGAAGCCGCCGCGACGCGGAAGCGGACGGTTAGCCCTGGGGCATCTCTGCGATCGCCGCCAGGTGCCCGGCAAACGCCGCGCTACCCATCAGCGCCTGACAGCGCTGGAAGCGGTTGATCGCATAGGCCCAGAAGTCGTCGACCGGGTTCTTGTTGGCGTGCTGGATCAGGCCCCAGAGCGTCCACAGCAGGTCGCACATGGCCTTGTAGATGGTCGCCCGGCCCACCGCCCAGGCCGGCGGCGGCCCGCCGCAGTAGGCGCTCAGCAACTCCTGGTCCTGCGCCGCGTCGAAGCCGGCCTCGACCGACAGGTCGCCCAGGTCCCACCAGGGATCGTTCATCCCGGAATACTCCCAGTCGACGATCCACATGCGCTCGCCGTCGTCCAGGAAGTTTTCGCACAGCGGATCGCAGTGGCAGGGCGCCAGCGCGACCGGGTTGGCATCCAGCGCCAGGCGTACCGCGCCGGCCTGCGCCACGGTGGCGTCGTAGCCCTCCGGCAGCGTGGCGCCCAGCTTGGCCAGCAGGGCCTTGTACTCCTCGATCATGGCGAAGAGCTCGAAGCGCTTGGCGAAGCGCTGGCCGCTGCCGTGCATGCGCTTCAGTGCCACGGCGGCGCGGCCGGGCGAACCGGCACGCTGCTTGAACAGCGCCGGGCTCATGGTCACGGTGTCGGGGATGAAGCGCGCCAGCATGAAGCCGGTGTCGGGCTCGCACTGGATGATCTCAGCACCGACGCCGGCCGCCGCCGCGCCCCGCGCGTTGATCTCCTCATTGTCGCGGTCGATGTACTCGTTGGTGCCGGCGCCGGCCAGGCGCAGCACGAAGGCCTCGCCGTTGCGCTCCACCTTCCAGTTCTGGTTGGTCAGGCCGCCGAGCCGCGTGAGCTCCAGGTCCTCGGCGTCGAGATTGGCGAAGCGCGGGATGGCGCGCAGCGCGGTCATGACCTCGTTGTCCATAGGCAGCGTCCTCCCATTGCCCGTCATGCTCGGCCTTGTCCCGAGCATCCATTCGTCCGTTAGCGCCTGGCCGCTCCGTGGACCCTCGGGACAAGCCCGAGGGTGACGGAGTGAAGGCTGCCCCTACCCCTTCAGCCGCTGGTTCTGCGGATCGTACAGCGGCCCCTCGACGCGCTCGGCCGGGTAGCGCTCGCCATAGGCCTCGATCTCGAAGTGGCGTTCGCCGGCCAGCGCCACCGGAAGGTAGCCGAAGGCGATGAGCTTGCCGACCGTGTGGCCCCAGTTGGCGCTGCTGGTGGTGCCCACCACCTTGCCGCCGTGATGGATCGCCTCGCTGCCGGCGAAAGTCACGGCCGCGTCCAGCGTGAAGGTGCAGAGCTTGCGCTTCACCCCATCGACCTTCTGCTGCTCCAGCGCGGCACGGCCCAGGTAGTCGCCCTTGCGGAAGGAGACGCGGAAGCCCAGCCCGGCTTCGAAGGGCGTGTAGTCCGGCGTGATGTCGCTGGACCAGTAGAGGTAGCCCTTCTCCATGCGCAGCGTGTCGATGGCGCGGTAGCCGACGTCGGCGATGCCCAGCGGCTCGCCGGCGGCGCGCAGCAGCTCGTAGACCCCGGCGGCGTAGTCGACCGGAATGTGCAGTTCCCACCCCAGCTCGCCGACATAGCCGATGCGCACGGCACGCACCGTAGCGCCGCCCAGGGTCAGGCGGCGGCAGGTCGAGAAGGGGAAGGCAGCGTTGGAGACGTCTTCCTCGGCCACCTGCTCCAGCACCTGGCGCGCCAGCGGGCCGCAGAGGTTGATCACGGCGTAGCGGTTGGTCACGTCGTAGAGGCTGGCGCTGCCGTCGCGCGGCAGGTGCTTCTCGACCGTGGCGCGGTCGCGCACGCCAAAGGCCGATCCGGTGACCAGGTAGAAGGCCTGCTCGCCGATGCGCGACAGCGTGACATCGGCCTCGATGCCGCCCTTGGCGTTGAGCAGCTGGGTATAGATCGTGCTGCCCACCGGCTTGTCGAGGTCGGAGGCGGCGATGCCCTGCAGCGCCGCCAGCACACCCGGCCCCTTGATCTCGAACTTGGAGAAGGAGCTCTGGTCGACTAGCGCGACGCGCTCGCGCACCGCGCGGTGTTCCTGCCCAACATGCTCGAACCAGTTGGGCCGGCCGAAGGAGGGACGATCCACCGGCTCCACGCCCTCAGGCGCGAACCAAGTCGGCCGCTCCCAGCCGAAGCGCGCGCCAAAGACCGCGCGCCGTGCCTTCAGGATGTCGTAGAGCGGCGAGCGGCGCAGGCCGCGCGCGGCGTGGCGCTCCTCGCCCGGATAGTGCAGCAGGTAGTAGCCGCCATAGGCCTCCACCGCCCGCGCGCTCAGCACCGCGCGCGTGGCGTGCTGCGGGCCGAAGCGCCGCACGTCGAAGGACCAGAGATCCATGCCGGGATCGCCCTCGACGATCCAGTTGGCGATGGCGCGCCCGCCGCCGCCGCTGCCGGCGATGCCGGCGGTGAAGCCGCAGGCGATGAAGAAGTTGTCCAGCTCCGGCGCCGGTCCCAGGATCGGCTCGCCATCGGCGGAGACCGGGATGGGGCCGTTGATCAGGCTGCGTACGCCCAGTTCACCAAAGATTGGCAGGCGCTCCTGCGTCAGCGTGGCGATCTGCTCGAAGCGCTCGAAGTTGGACGGCAGCAGCTGGCGGGCGAAGTCGGCCGGCATGCCGCGCTCGCCGAAGGGCACGGTGTCGGGTTCCCAGCCGCCCAGCGCCAGGGCACCGGGCTCACCCTTCAGGTAGAACAGCTTGTCGGGGTCGCGGAAGGTCGGCAGTCCAGCCGGCACCCGGTCGCTCTTCTCGGTCACCAGGTACTGATGCTCGACCACGCCAGCGGGGATGGCGACACCGGCCAGCCGGCCGACCTCCTTGGCCCAGAGGCCGGCGGCGTTGACCACCACATCGGCGCTCCAGGTGCCTTGGTCTGTCACTACCTCGGTGACGCGGCGACCCTCCAGCAGCAGCTCCAGCACGCGGGTATTCTCGTGGATCTTCACCCCGCCGTTGCGCGCGCCCTTGGCATAGGCCTGGGTCAGGCTGTAGGGGTCGACGTAGCCGTCGGTCGGGACCCAGGCGGCGCCGACGACGCCCTGCGTGGTCATCAAGGGGAACTTCTCGACCGCTTCCTGGGCCGAGATCAGGTGCAGCTCGAAGCCGAAGGAGCTGGCGATGGTGGCGGTGCGCTTGATCTCCTGCCAGCGCTCCGGGCTGGAGGCAATGCGCAGGCTGCCGACCTGGTGCCAATCAACCGCCTGGCCGGTGTCGGCCTCCAGCTTGCCGTAGAGTTCGGCCGAGTACTGCATCAGGCGGGTCAGGTTGCGTTTGGTGCGCAGCTGCCCGACCAGGCCGGCGGCGTGCCAGGTGGCGCCGTGGGTGAGCTGCGCCTTCTCCAGCAGCACCACGTCGCGCTTGCCCAGCTTGGCCAGGTGATAGGCGATGGAGCAGCCAACCGCCCCGCCACCGATGATGACAATTTCCGCGTGCCGCGTGGCGGTCATGGCTCAGGCCTTGATGCGGGCGTTGGTCGGGTCGTAGAGCGTGGCCGATTCAAAGCGGCAGGGAATACGCTCCGACGCGACCTCTAACTCATAGCTGCCGTCCTGCAGGAAGGCGTCCTCCACACCCGCCGCGCGGCGTACGTAGCCGTAACCGATGTTCTTCCCCACCGTGTAGCCCCAGCCAGCGGAGGAGAGCCAACCGACACGCTCACCGTCTCGGTAGATCGTCTCGCGCCCCAGCAGCACGGTGTCGCGGCCCTCGACGGTGAAACAGGCCAAGCGCCGGGCCAGCGGCTTCTGCTTCTGCTCGGCCAGCGCCGCGCGGCCCTGGAAGTCGATGTTCTTGCGTAGCTTCACCGCCCAGCCCAGGCCAGCCTCCAGCGGCGTGTAGTCCGGCCCGATGTCGCTGCCCCAGGCGCGGTAACCCTTTTCCAGACGCAGCGATTCGATGGCGCGGTAGCCGGTATTGCGCAGGCCATGCGTCGCCCCCGCCTCCATCAACAGGCGGTAGAGCGTCAGCATCTGCTCGGTGGGCGCGTGCAGCTCCCAGCCCAGTTCACCAACGTAGGTGACGCGCAGGGCGCGCGCCTTCACCGGGCCGATCTCGATCTCTCGGCAAGTGCCGAAGGGGAAGGCCTGGTTGCTCAGGTCGTCGCGCGTCACTGCCTGCAAAATGTCGCGCGCCCGCGGACCCATGAGGGAGAGCACGCCATAGGCCGAGGTGGCGTCGAACAGCGCGGCCCGCGCGCCCTCGGGGATCGAACGCTCGATCCAAGAGAAGTCGTGCGTGGCGAAGCCCGTGCCGGTGACGATGTAGAAGGCGTCCTCGGCGGTGCGGGCCACCGTCAGGTCGCACTGGATGCCGCCCTTGCGGTTCAGCAGCTGGGTATAGGTCAGGCTGCCGACCGCCTTGTCGACGTCGTTGGCGCAGATCCAGCTCATGGCCGCCGCCGCGTCCGGGCCCTTCACCACGAACTTGGCGAAGGAGGACTGGTCGAACAGGCCAGCGGCCTCGCGCACCGCCTGGTGCTCCTCGCCCACCGCCTCAAACCAGTTCTGCCGGCCGTAGCTGTAGACGTCCTCCGCCTTCTCCCCCGGACGGGCGAACCAGTTGGGGCGCTCCCAGCCCAGCTTCTCGCCGAAGCAGGCGCCCTGCTCCTTTAATGTGGCATAGAGCGGCGAGACACGGTTCGGCCGGCCGCTGCGGTGCTCCTCGAAGGGCCAGGCCATGGTGTAGTGCTTGGCGTAGGCCTCCAGCGTGCGGGTGCGGGTCCAGCTGACCGAATCATGCGGCCGGCCAAAGCGGCGGATGTCGACTGGCCAGAGGTCCATCGGCGGCTCACCGGCCGCCACCCACTCCGCCAATGCCTTGCCGGCGCCGCCGGCCGAGGCGATGCCGAAGGCGTTGAAGCCAGCACCGACGTAGAAGTTCTTCAGCTCCGGCGCCTCGCCCAGGATGAAGTTGCCGTCGGGCGTGAAGGATTCCGGGCCGTTGATCATCTGCTTGATGCCGGCATTGGCCAGCGCCGGCACGCGGGCCAACGCCTGCTCCATCAAGGGCTCGAAGTGATCGAAGTCGTTGGGCAGCAGCTGGAAGACGAAGCCGTCGGGAATGCCGTCCACCGCCCAGGGGATGGGATTGGGCTCGTAGCCGCCGAAGACGAGGCCGCCGACCTCTTCCTTGAAGTAGATCAGGCGGTCGGGGTCGCGCAGCGTCGGTAGTTCGCGCGGCACGCCGGGGATGGTCTCGGTGATGACGTACTGGTGCTGCACCGACACCAGCGGCACGCGCACCCCGGCCAGGCGGCCGATGTCGCGCGCCCACTGGCCGCCGCAGTTCACCACCACCTCGGCCTGCAGCGTGCCGTGGTCGGTGACCACGCCGGTCGCCCGCCCCTTGGCCTGCAGGATGTCGGTGACCGTGACGCCCTCGAACACCTTGCAGCCACGCGAGCGGGCGCCCTTGGCGAGTGCCAGGGCGATATCCGAAGGATTGGCCTGGCCGTCGGTCGGCAGGAAGGCGGCGCCCGCCAGGTCGGCGATGTCCATCACCGGCCAGAGGTCCAGTGCTTCCTTGGGAGGCAGGATGTGCATCTCCAGACCGAAGGAATGCGCCGTAGTGGCCTGGCGCTTGATCTCGGTCAGGCGCTCCTGGTTGCAGGCCAGGCGCAGGCCGCCGTTCTGCTTCCAGCCGGTGGCTTGGCCGGTCTCCTGCTCCAGCCGGGCATAGAGCGCCACGCTATCGGTCAGCAGGCGGGTGATGTTGGCCGAGCTGCGGAGCTGCCCAACCAGGCCGGCGGCATGGAAGGTCGAGCCGGAGGTCAGCTTGCCCTTCTCCAGGATCACCACGTCCTGCCAGCCGAGCTGCGTCAGGTGATAGGCGACCGAGCAGCCGATGATGCCGCCGCCGACGATGACCGCGCGCGCCGCGCTCGGGAACTCAGCCATGATGCGTCTCGCCCCTGCTTCAGGTTTCTCGTTGAAAGGCGTCCCAGGCGGCTTCGAAGCGGCCGCGGTTCTCGGCGGTATAGGCGCGGTAGTCGAAGGCCAGCGTCGAATGCAGCTCGGACACCATCGACCAGAGCGTCTCGCGCAGCAGCGAGGCGCACTTCATCGCGCCATAGCGGCGCAGCAGCCCGGCGTCGGGCGGCGCGCCGAAGTAGCGTTCCAGCAGCTCCTGCTCCTGTTCCGGCGGGAATTCGTTGTTGGAGGCCAGTCCGCCCAGGTCGAACAGCGGCGAGTTGAAGCCAGCGTAGTCCCAATCGACCAGCCAGAGACGCTGGCCATCGTCCAGGAAGTTGCCCGGCAGCAGGTCGTTGTGACCGAACACCAGCTCTATGGCGCCGACCGCCGCTTCCAGCTTTTCGGCGATGCCCAGCAGACGCGGCAGCTCGCCGGCCTGCGGGTGGCCGCCATCTGCGATGCTGCCGGCATAGTCGCGCACCACGTGGAACACCCAGAAGACCAGCACCGGCCCGCGCAGCTGCTTCGGCAGCTCGCGATGCACCCGCCGCACCAACGGGACGATGCGCGCCAGGTTGGCGCGCACGTCGGCGGCGGCGAAGGTGCGGCCTTGGACGAACTCGGTCACCAGCACGCCAGGCTCGGCATGCACGATGGCGGGCGAGATGCCGGCGGCGGCAGCGGCGCGGGCGGCCGCCAGTTCGTTGAAGCGCAGCACGCCATGCACCGGGATGTCGGCGCCGATGCGCACGAAGAAGGCGCGGCCCTGGTCGACCACCTTGAAGTTGGTGTTGGTGATGCCGCCGGTCAGCGGCTCGGGCGTCACCCGGCCAAGCCAGAGGGCGAGGCCGGCGGCGCGTTCGACCGCGCTGCTCATGCCCCGCCCCTCATAGGGCCAGGCCCATGCGCCGCTTCTTCTCGCGCGCCCAGGCCTGCATCAGGCGGTCGGTGACGATGGCGATGCAGGCGACGCCGGTGCCGGCGACAAAGCCGCGACCGACGTCGGCTTTGGCCAGCGCGGCATAGACCTCCTGCCCCAGGTCGCGGGTGCCGACCAGCGCGGTGATCACCAGCATCGACAGCCCCATCATGATGGTCTGGTTGATGCCCAGCAGGATCTCCGGCAGGGCCAGCGGCAGCTCAACCTTGAAAAGGCGCTGGCGCGGCGTACAGCCGGAGGTGATGGCGGCCTCCACCAGCGCCGGCGGGACCTGCCGCAGGCCATGTACCGTGTAGCGGATCGGCGCCACCACGGAATAGGCGATGATGGCCAGCAGCGCGGTGAAATCGCCGTTCTGGAACAGCATGATGGCCGGGATCAGATAGGCGAAGACCGGCATGGTCTGCAGCACATCGATCACCGGCTGCAGCAGCCGGTTGACCCAGCGCACCTTGGCGGCGGCGATGCCCAGCGGCACGCCGATCAGGCAGGCGACGATGACGCCCAGGCCGCAGAGGTAGACCGAGACCATGGCCGGCAGCCAGTTGTCGGTCACCACGATGAACAGCAGCAGCCCGGCGACCAGCAACGCCAGGCGCCAGCCGCCCAGCCGCCAGCCGGCAAAGCCCAGCAGCAGTATGACGCCGAGCCAGGGGACGTCATCGGTCAGGAAGCGCTTCAGCGGAATCATCAGGTTCAGCAGCAGGAAGTTCTTGCCGCCGTTGAGCAGATCGAACCAGTCCTTGGTGAACTCCGAGATGGCCTTGTCGATGATCGGGCCAACGGTGATCTGCCAGGTCTTGGGGAAATCCTGCAGCGCCGGCCAGAGCAACCCCAGCAGCCAGCCGGCCAGCAGCACCGCCAGCACCAGCAGCGGCGCGCGGTAGCGCCGCGCCCAGCCGTCATGCCGAAGCCGCAGGCTGCCGCGGCTGCGCAGCGCGGCGGCCTGGCTCATGCGGTCGACGGCGATGGCGATCAGCGCGATGGCGACGCTGGCCTCCAGCGCCGCGCCAAGTTTCAGCGCGCGCATCGCCGACAACACCTCGAAGCCCAGCCCGCCGGCGCCGATCATGGCGGCGATGATCACCATGTTCAGCGACTGCATGATCACCTGGTTGACGCCGATCATCAGGCCGGGCCGGGCCGCCGGCACCATGATCTTCCAGGTCATCTGGCGGCGGCTGCAGCCGGCCATGTGGCCGAACTCGACGATCTCAGGCGGGACCTGGCGCAGCGCCAGCATGGTCAGGCGCACCATCGGCGGCATGGCGAAGATGATGGTGGCAATCAACGCCGAAACCGGGCTGAAACCGAACAGGAAGAGGATCGGCACCAGGTAGGCGAAGACCGGTACGGTCTGCATGAAGTCGAGCATCGGCACGATGACGCGCTCGAAGCCGCGCGAGCGGTGCGCCAGCAGGCCGAGCAGCAGGCCGCAGACCACACCCAGCGGCACGGCGACGACGATGGCCGCCACGGTAAACATGGCGGCGGTCCAGCGACCGAACAGCGCCAGGTAGAGCATGGTCAGCAGCACCAGCAGCGCCAGGCGCCAGCCGTTCAGCCGCCAGGCCAGCAGCGTCACCAGCAGGGTCAGCGCCGGCCAGGCCACCGGCGGAATGGCGACGCCGAAGATCACGAAGCCCTTGGCCAGCACACCCTGGGCGAAGGTCAGCGGCCACTCGATTACCCAGGCGATGCCGCGGGTGAAGTCCTTGAAGGTGAAGAGGCCGAAATCCAGATCGTTGATCAGCCACTTCATGGCACCGCTGACCCAGGCCTTCAGCGGCACGATCAGCGCTTCCGGATAGCTCATGGCCCAGGCGAACTGCTCGCGGTTCAGCGAAATCAGCAGCGCCAGCAGCAGGATCGCCAGGCCGCCGGCCTCGCCGATGCCGAAGCGGCGCCAGGGCTGCGGTCGCGGCTGTAGCGCCAGATCGCTCATCCCTGCCCCACCGTCGCTGGTGTCGCCGTGTCACCTACCAGCACGCGCAGCACCGCGGCGCGCGTCACCAGGCCCAGCGGCTGACCGGCCTCGTCCTCCACCGCGAAGGGCTGGCCGCCTTCGACGATCTGCTGTGCCACCTGCTGGATACGCGCCGCGGCCGGCAGGCGGCCGGCCACCGCGGTGGCGGCGTCATAAGGCTGCATGATGGCGCGCAGCGACAGTACCTTGGCGCGCGACACGTCGCGGGTGAACTCGGCGACATAGTCGGTGGCGGGGTTGGTCACCAGCTCCTCGGGCGTGCCGGTCTGGATCACCGCGCCATCCTTCATGATGGCGATGCGGTCGGCCAGGCGGATGGCCTCGTCGAAGTCGTGGGTGATGAAGACGATGGTCTTGCGCAGCACCGACTGCAGCCGCAGGAATTCGTCCTGCATCTCGCGGCGGATCAGCGGATCGAGTGCCGAGAAGGGCTCGTCGAGGAACCAGATCTCCGGCTCCACCGCCAACGAGCGGGCGATACCGACGCGCTGCTGCTGGCCACCCGAAAGCTCGCGCGGGTAGTAGGTTTCGCGCCCCTTCAGGCCGACCAGCTCGATCACCTTCAGCGCCCGCTCCTCGCGCTCGGCGCGGGCCACGCCTTGCACCTCCAGCGGAAAGGCGACGTTACGCAGCACGTTGAGGTGCGGCAGCAGGGCGAAGTGCTGGAACACCATGCCCATCTTGTGCCGCCGCAGCTCGATCATCTCGTGCTCGCTGGCCGCCAACAGGTCGTTGCCGTCGAACAGCACGCGACCGGCTGTCGGTTCGACCAGGCGCGACAGGCAGCGCACCAGTGTGGATTTGCCGGAGCCCGACAGCCCCATGATGATGAAGATCTCGCCAGCACGGATCTGCAGGTTCACGTCGCGCACCGCGCCGATCAGCCCGGCGCGCTTCAGGTCCTCGCCGCTGGGCTGGCCCTTGTGGGCGCGCAAGACGGCGCCGGGATTGTTGCCGAAGAGTTTCCAGACGCCTTCGCAGGCAAGCTTTACCGGCCGCTCTGGCATGCGGGCTCCGTTCTGTCAGGCAACCGTCTGCCCGGAGCTGTCCCCCGGGTGAGGCCTAGAAGAGAGAAGCGGGGGGTGCCGCGTGGCGCAGCACCCCCGGCAACGTTAGGGACGAACGCCCTACTTGGTCCAGCCCTGCCAGGTGGCCTGGTTGGCGTCCATCCACTCCTTGACCACGTCCTCGACGCTCATGCCGTCGAGGTCGACCTTGCCGACCAGCGCGCTCATGGTGGCGTTGTCCATGGTGTAGGCGCGGACCGCCTTGTAGGCCGCCGGCCACTTGGCCTCGCCGCCCGCCCAACCGGCCTTCTTGATCCAACCGAAAGGCTTGCCGCAGTCGTAGGCCTTGTCGGGGTTCATGCCCCACTTCGGGTCCTCGTAGCAGGCCTTCTCATAGGTCGGGAACTCGACCCATTCGCCGTCGAACTTGGCCACTGCCCAGTGCGGGGAGTAGACCCACGCCATGATCGGCGCCTTGCGCTCGTAGGCCGACTGTATCTCAGCAAAGAGGCCGGCGTCGGTGCCGGCGTTCACCACCTCGAAGGGCAGACCCAGCGCTTCGACGCGCTCCTGGTCATAGCCACCCCAGGTGGCCGGCCCAGAGAGATAGCGACCCTTAGGCGCCGTCTCCGGTGTGGAGAAGACCTCGCCACAGGCCAGCAGGGCCTTCCAATCCGGCAGGCCGGGGCAGAGCTCCTTCATGTAGAGCGGGTACCACCACTCTTCCTTCGCCTGCATCCCGATCTCGCCGAGGTCGATGGTATTGCCGGTGGCCAGCGATGCCTCCAGCGCCTCGGCCGCCGTGGTCTGCCAAAGCTCCATGGCGATCGTCAGGTCGCCGGTCTCGATTCCGGCGAACTGCGCCAGATAGTCGGCCTGCACATACTCGACGTTGTAGCCCATGGACTTCAGCACTTCGCCCATGATGGTCGTGGTGATGTAGTTGCCGGTCCAGTCATGCAGCGTCAGCTTGATCGGATCGCTCGACTCTGGCGCCGCGGCCTGCGCCGGACCGGCCGCCAGAGCGGCAACCATCGCGCCGGCCGCCAGCCAGCTCTTTACTCGCAAGGTCATGTCATCAATCTCCCAGGTGAAAGGGCGGCCGCGCTTGGCTGCGCGTTTACGCCTGCGACGATGCTGTTGCGCCGCAGCAGGGCCTGTCAAGCTGCAATCCAAGCATTGCCACAAGATTCCACATTGCCCCGAGCAATCGAGGCGCCATACTGCAACCGCAACACAGTCCCGAGATCGTCCCCATGCATGCCACAGCCCGCCAAGCCGCGATCCTGCGCGCCCTCGCCCGCGAGGGCAGCTGCAGCGTCATGGAGCTGGCCGAACAGCTGGCAGTGTCGGACGAGACCATCCGGCGCGATATCAAGGCCATGGCGGCCAAGGGCCTGCTGGAGCGCGTGCACGGCGGCGCCGTCCTACCCGACGTGCTGCGCGAACCCGACTTCCAGAAGCGCATGGCCTACAACGCCGAAGCCAAGGGCCGCATCGCCCGCGCCGTGGCGCGCGAGGTGCGCAACGGCGATTCGATCTTCATCGACACCGGCTCGACCACGCTCTACGTCGCCCGCGCGCTGGCCGAACATGCCGAGCTGATGGTGGTGACCAACGGCGCCGACATCGCCCGCACCCTGGCGCAGTCCGGCCGCAACAAGGTGTACCTGGCCGGTGGCGAGATCCGCAGCGACGACGGCGCGGTGCTCGGCGGCTCGGCTGTGCGCTTCGTCGAATCCTTCCGTGTGCGCATCGCCGTGCTCTCCATTGGCGCCATCCACCTGGAGGACGGCTGCATGGATTTCCACCTGAACGAGGCCGACCTGGCGCAGGTGGCGATCCAGCGCGCCACAAGGGTGATCGTGGTCGCCGACCACAGCAAGTTCGGCGCCCAGGCCTCGGTCCGCGTCTGCGACTTCAGCCAGATCTCGGCACTGGTCACCGACCGCGACCCGCCCGCCCCCTTTGTCCGCCGGCTGGAGGACGCGGGTGTGGAGCTGGTGGTCGCCTGAAGGCCAATAGCAGTCGGCGACGCCGTTGACAGCCAACCGCCGGCAAGCGTACTTCCCGATCCGAACGCGATGGTGCCTCCCGCAAGGGGGGCTAAGAGGGAACAGGGCGTGGCGCCTCGGTGCCATGCCCGGCTGCCCCCGCAACTGTCGGCGGTGAGTCGCTGCCCCACGTTCGGTCACTGGGACGAGCCTTGATCGGCTCCCCTGGGAAGACCGGGCAGCGATGTTGACCCGCCCAGCCAGGAAACCTGCCGTCGCGGCGTCACCCACTCGTCGGGCGGGGTGCACCGATGGGACGGACTCTCCGGAGCGGTGACGTCTTTTCTTTGGCCTTTGGCTCAAGGGGGGACTGTCCCGTGACCCGGAATCCGTATTCCTACCGTTCCATTCGCCGCTACATCCTGGCTGGCAGTGCGCTCCTCGCGCTGGCGCTGCCCGTCCAGGCCGACCAGACCGCCAGCAGCCTGCCGCCGCTGGTGGTGACCCCGACCAAGTCGCCAGTGCCGCTGGACGAGGTCGGCTCCAGCATCACCGTCATCACCCGCGAGCAGATCGAGGAGCAGAACTACCAGACCCTGCCCGACCTGCTGAAAGCGGTGCCCGGTCTCAGCGTCATCCAGTCCGGCCCGCAGGGGGCGCTGACCTCGGTCTTCACCCGCGGCAGCAACTCCAACCAGACCCTGGTGCTGCTCAACGGCCGGCCGATCGGCGATCCCTCGGCCGCGAATGGCGCCTTCAACTTCGCCCACCTGCCGCTGTTCAATGTCGAGCAGGTCGAGGTGCTGCGCGGCCCGGCCTCGGCGCTCTATGGTTCCAAGGCGATTGGCGGCGTGGTCAACATCATCACCCGGCAGGGCGATGGCGATCCCAGCTTCGGCATGCAGCTCGAGATCGGCACGCAGAACACGCTGAACTCCATCGTCAATGCCAACGGCCGCCTGTCCGGTATCGGCTATGACGTGACGTTGTCGCGGCTCTCCTCCGACGGCTTCTCCGCCACGCCGGAACGGCTGCGCCCGGCCGGCGCCACCGACGAAGCCGATGGCTACGACAACTATGCCGGCTCGGTGGCGCTGGACGGCGCCATCACCGAGAATCTCTCGGCCAGTTTCTTCGGTGCCATCATCGACACGCGCAGCGACCTGGACTATTCGCCCGAGGATCCGAACGGGCGCGAGGCGACGCGGCAGTACCTGGCCGACGCGGCGTTGCAGGGCAGCTTTTTCGACGGCTTCTGGCAGCCGACGCTGTCCTTCGGCTACAGCAATTACTTCCGTAACGACAAGGACCAGCCGGACGCCTTCGACGGCATCTTCCCGACCTCGCAGGATGTCGACAACAAGGGCTGGCGCTGGTCGGCCGAACTGCAGAACGACTTGGTGATCGACGACCAGAACACCCTGACCATCGGCAGCGAGTTCGAGCGCGAATGGTTCCAGTCCACCGGCAGCTCCGACTTCGGCGGCGGCTTCGTCATCACCAACGATTCCCAGGCCGAGCGCGATACCGTCGGCGTCTATGCCATCCACCGCTTCGACTGGCAGGACCGCTTCTTCCTGTCCAGCGCGGTGCGCTTCGATGCGCCGCAGAACACCGACAACGCCGTGACCTTCACCTTGACCCCGCTCTATCACCTCAAGGAATGGGGCACCAAGATCCGCGGCAGCGTCGGCACCGCCTACAAGGCGCCCAGCCTCTACGAACTCTACGGCTTCTCCCCGACCTCCTTCGGCAACGCCTTCGTCGGCAACTCGGACCTGAAGCCCGAGCGCAGCTTCGGCTGGGAAATTGGCTTCGACCAGACACTGATCGACGACAAGGTGACGCTGGGCGCCACCTACTTCCGCAACCACATCCGCGACGCCATCAACACCGAGTTCGACCCCATGACCTTCGACTCCACCACGGTGAACAACCGTGACCTGTCGGTGCAGGGGGCCGAGGTCTACATCGACATCGTGCCGATCGAATCGGTGCGCCTGCACCTCGACTACAGCTTCACCCACGCCATCCTGGACGACACCGGCAAGCAGGCACTGCGCCGCCCCAAGCACATGCTGAACTGCACGCTGGCCATCGACATCACTGACGAGCTGTCGATCAGCGGCAACTTCAACCTGGTCGGCGGCCGCCGCGACATCGGCTACTACGGCGGCGAGAAGGAGCTGCTGGCCTATACCGTGGTCAACGCCGCCATCAGCTACAAGCTGGTGCCGGGTGTCAGCGTCTACGCCCGCGCCGAGAACATGCTGGACGAGGACTACGAGACCGCCGACGGCTTCCAGGCCGCCGGCGTGCGCCTGCTGGTCGGCCTGCGCGCGACCTATTGAGGGCGATGTGACCAACGCGCCCTCCTCCGTTGATAAACCCTCTCCCGCTTCTGGCGGGAGAGGGTGGCGAGCGGTTGCGAGCCGGGTGAGGGTGTTCGGTGCAACCCCCTCCAATCGCACCGACCGACCGCCCTCACCCCGACCCTCTCCCGCCAGAAGCGGGAGAGGGAGGACTGCCGTGGCGGCGCTCTTTTCCTTGCTGCTTTGCCCGCTCTGCGCGATAGCGGAAGAATCACCCCAACGCATCGTCTCGCTCAACGTCTGCGTCGACCAGCTGGTGCTGCTGCTGGCCGATCGCGAGCAGATCGCGGCGCTGAGCTATGCCGCTGCCAATCCGCAGCAGTCGGCACTCGCCGAGCTGGCCGAGGGATTTCCGCTGGTCTATGGCCGGGCCGAGGAGGTGCTGCCGCTGGCACCCGACCTGGTGCTGTCGGGCGCCTACACCGCGCGCGCCGGCGTCGCCATCCTGCGACAGCTGGGCTACCGCGTGGTCGATGTGCCCGACGCGCAGACGCTGGACAACATTCGCGGCGCCATTCGCCAGGTCGCCGGCGCCGTAGGCCATCCCGCGCGCGGCGAGGCGCTGATCGCCGATTTCGACGCCCGCCTGGCCGCCGCCGCACCGACAGACGCGCGCCGTCCGCGCGTCGCCTTCCTCTCGCTGGGGCTCTACACCAACGGCCCCGGCACGCTGGTCGACGCCATCCTGAACGCCGCCGGATTGGAGAACGCCGCCGTCGGCTGGGGCATCGACTTCATCGGACCGGTGGCGCTGGAGACCCTCGTCCAGGACCCGCCCGAGGCCTTTGTCATGGGGCTAGACAGCGGCACCGATCCCTCGCTGTCGGCCGAGGTGCTGGACCATCCGGCGATCCGCGCCCTGGCCGCCACGCGACCGCGCATCGCGGTGGCCGGACGCAACTGGGTCTGCGGCGCGCCGGTCGTCGCAGAAGTGGTGCAGACGCTGGCCGCGCTGCGCCGGCGCCTGCTGGACCCGGGGTCCTGAATGCGGGCATCAATCTGGATCCTGCTGCTCCTGCTGCTGCTGCTCGGCGCCCTTCTGTCGATGGGGCTGGGGCCGCAAGGGCTGGACTTCGGCCAGGTGCTGCGCGGCCTCTTCGGCGGCGGCAGCCAGGCCGACAGCATCATCGTCGTGCAGCTCCGCCTGCCACGCACCTTGCTGGCCATCCTGATCGGCGGTGGCCTGGGCCTGACTGGCGCCGCGTTGCAGGGCTTCCTGCGCAATCCGCTGGGCGAACCCGGCCTGTTCGGCATCTCCGGCGCCGCCGCGCTGGGCGCCGTGTTGGCGATCTATGGCGGGCTGACCAGCGTCTTCCCGCTGGCCCTGCCGCTGTCCGGCCTGGTCGGCGCCGGGCTGGCCGTCGGCCTGGTGCTGCTGCTTGCCGGGCGCCAGGCCTCGACCTTGGGGCTAGTGCTGGCTGGCGTCGCGGTGGCGGCGCTGTCCGGCGCGCTCACCTCGCTGGCGCTCAACCTCGCGCCCTCGCCCTTCGCCGTACTGGAGATCGTATTCTGGCTGCTGGGCTCGCTGGCCGACCGCTCGCTGGATCACCTCTGGCTGGGCGCGCCCTTCATCCTGGTCGGCGGCCTGCTGCTGCTGCTGCTCGGCCGCACGCTCGACGCCTTGAGCCTGGGCGAGGACGCGGCGCAGAGCCTGGGCCTGCCGCTGGGCCGCGCCCGCCTGTTGCTGCTGGCCGGCGCCGGTCTGGTGGTTGGCGCCGCGACCTCCATCGCCGGCGCGATCGGCTTCGTCGGCCTGGTGGTACCGCACCTGCTGCGCCGCTTCTGTGGACAGCTGCCGAGCCGCCTGCTGCCAGCCTCGGCGGCGGGCGGCGCCGTGCTGCTGCTCTGGGCCGACATCGCCACGCGCCTCTTCCCGCCGATCACCGAGCTGAAGCTGGGTGTGGTGACCTCGCTGCTGGGGGCGCCCTTCTTCCTCTGGCTGGTGCTGAAGATCCGGCGGGAGGCGACATGAACCACGACCCAGCCCTGCTGGTCGCGAAAGGTATCGGCGTCACGCTGCGCCACCGCGTCGTGCTGGTCGACATCGACGTGACGCTGCGGCCTGGCGAGGTCCTGGGACTGATCGGCCCCAACGGCGCCGGCAAGACCACACTGTTGCGTGCTCTGGCCAGCCTCATACCGGCCAGCGGCAGCATCCTGCTCGACGGTCGCCCCCTGGCGGCGCACAGCCCGGCCGAGCGGGCGCAGCGTATCGGCTTTCTGCCGCAGGACGGCGGCGTCGCCTGGGCCCTGCCGGTCGAGGCGCTGGTGGCCCTGGGCCGCATCCCGCACACCGGTCCCTTCCGCGCTTTCAATGCCACCGACCGCGCTGCCGTGGCCCAGGCCCTGGCGACCCTGGAGCTGGAGCCGCTGCGCCAGCGGCCGGTGACCGAGCTGTCGGGCGGCGAACGCGCCCGTGCCCTGCTGGCCCGCGTGTTGGCCGGCGAACCGGCGATCCTGCTGGCCGACGAGCCGGTGGCCGGCCTCGACCCGGCGCACCAGCTGCGCGTCATGCATGAGCTGCGCCGGCTAGCCACCGCCGGCACCGCGGTCGTCGTGGTGCTGCACGACCTGACCCTGGCGGCGCGCTTCTGCGACCGCCTGCTGCTGATCGACCGCGGTCGCCGCTTGCTGGACGGGGCACCGCTCGAGGTCCTGGGCACGCCGGAAGCAGCGGCCAGCTATGGCATCCGCTTGGCGATCGGCCAGATCGGCGGGCGCCCGGTGGTCGTGCCAGAAGGTTCCTGAGGGCCTTCGGCAGCACCTCGGCTCCGGTTATTTGATTGGATCCAGGAAGGGCGTATCGGTGTCGCTCACGTAGAAGATCACCACGCGCATCGGCTCGGTGACGCTGCGGTTGAAGCCCGTCATCGGCAGGTTCGGCGGCTCCACCAACGCCTGGCCGGCGGCGACCGCAATGGGATCGCGCCCGGCGATCTCCAGTGTGAAGACCCCCTCGAGCACATAGATTGTCACCGGATAGCGGTGGCTGTGGAACACCGTTTGGTCGCCGGGCTGCAAAGTCGCGGTCAGTACCCGCACCTGCTGCTGCTCATCGCGCGGCATCCCGGCGACGGTTTCCTGCAGCAGCAGTTCCGGGCGCGCGACGCCGTCAGCCCGTGCCGCTATGGGCAGCGAGGCAATCAACATGGCCAAGGCAATGCCTTGGTAGGTCAGGGCCCGCATCGTAGCCTCCTGGTTCATTGCGGACTTGCCGATGATCGGCCTTGCCCACGTACGGGGTGAAGTCTGCGGTTTGCGGCGAAGCGCCGCCAGTCTCGGCAGCCATCAGAAATGCCCGACCCGCATAGCGATGGGAAATCGCACTCGCCGCGGCCGCGCCGGCTCGCCCCAACTGGCGGCCAGGCGATCGGCCAGTTGGTCCAGCGCCGCCTCGCCGCCCCTGGCGCGCAGCGCCTTCAGCGCCGACCAGGTGGAGACGTAGCCGAGCAGCGCCGGCAGCGACCAGTCGACCTCGATGTCTATCGCCGGCGCGGCGATCTCCGGCACCGGGAAGGGCAGCGAGCGGTAACCCTCCTCCACCAGCCGTCGCTCCGGTGGCCAGTCGGGGGCGATGACGGCGCGGAAGTCCTGCACCGCCTGGTTCGGCGCAGCACCCTCCACCAGCAGCACGCCATAGGTGATCAGTGCCAGCAATGCGCAGGGCTTCGCCACCCGCGCCGCCTCTGCGTAGAAGGCCGGCAGGTCGAACCAATGCGCCGCCTGCGCCACGGCGATCAGGTCGGCACAGCCGTCAGGCAGGCCCGAGGCTTCGGCCGGCGCCGTGCGATAGGTCACGCGCGGATGCGGCGCCGCGGCGGCGATCTGCGCCGCACTGGCATCGGTCGCCTCGACCCGCTCCACCTCCGCCGCGATGACGGTGGAGAACTGGCCGGTGCCGCAGCCGCAGTCCCAGCAGAGGCCGCGGGCCGGCGCGCGAGCAGCGAGCCACTGCGCCAGCGCCGGCGGATAGCTGGGCCGGAAGGCGGCGTAGTTGGTGGAGCCGTCGGAGAAGTAGTCCTTGAAGGTCATTGGCTCAGCTGCCCAGCCCCATGTCGTCGGGGTTGGGCCACCGGTAAGCCTTGATCGCCTGCACGAAGGTCTTCACCGCCGGCGAGAAGCGTCGCCCGGCCAGGGTCACCAGGGCAACGTGGCGGAACACCGGCGGGTCGATCAGCGGCCTGAGTTCAAGTGCCTGCAGGGTCGCCGAGTATTGCGGCAGCATGCAAACACCGAGGCCGGAGGCCACCATGGTCATGATCCAGTCCTCGCGCTCGCTGGCATAGGCCAACTTCATCTTCGCGCCGGCGCCGCGCACCAGGTCGCCCAGCTCGTCGAAGTACTCGCAGCTGATGCGCTGCAGGTAGTTCTCGCCGTCCAGTTCGGCGAAGGTGACACCCGCCTGGGACGCCAGACGATGGCCCTTGGGCAGCGCGATCATGAAACGCTCGCGGTAGAGCGGATGGACGTCGCAGCGCTCGTCGAAGCCCTGCGAGCGCGCCATCACGGCGACGTCGATCTCGCCAGCCTTCATGCGCTCTTCCAACTGCTCCGGTACGCCCTCGATCAGGGTCAGGTCGACGCCGGGATGCTGGCGGCGGAACTGGTCCAGGAAGGGCATGAAGCGCACCGGGCCGATGGTGCACATGATGCCAAGGCGGAAGGCGGCGTTGTCGAGCTTCAGGAAGTCCTTGGCGGCACGCTGCGCCTGGTCGGTCTGGCTGTGGATCTCCTCCAGCCGCGGCTTCACCAGCTGGCCCAGGTCGGTCAGGTGGGTCTGGTTGCGTTCACGCCGGAACAGCAGGCCGCCGAGCTCTTCCTCCAGCTTCTGGATGGCGCGGGTCAGCGCCGGCTGCGTGACGTTGCAGCGCTCGGCCGCGCGGGTGAAGTTGAAAGTCTCGCAGACCGCCAGGAAATAGCGGATCTGATGCATTTCCATGGTGCGCGCCCCGGTTGATCTGCACCCTGACTATAGGACATGCCGGGTTGCGCTGTCATCGGCCGTTCAGGCGACCAGGGCCAGGTCCGGTGCCTTTGGCCAGTCGTAGGCCCGCAACGCCTGCACAAAGGTTCTGACCGCCGGCGAGAAGCGCCGCCCGGCCAGGCTGACCAGGCTGACCCGGCGGCGCACCACCGGATCGATCAACGGGCGGATCGCCATGTTCGGCAGGCGGGCCGAGAACTCCGGCACCATGGCGATGCCCAGGCCAGCCGCCACCATGGACAGGATCCAGTCCTCACGCTCGCTGGCAAAGGCGACCTTGAGGTCGATGCCGCCCCGCTCGCAGACCTCGTCCAGCAGCGGCGCGTGCTCGCAGTTGATGCGGTTGAGGTAGGTCTCGCCGTCCAGCTCGGCGAAGCGCACGCTCTCGCGTGCCGCCAGGCGATGGTCGAATGGCAGCGCGATGGCGAATCGCTCCTCGTAGAGCAGCTGCTCGTCGGCCCGCTCGCCGAAGCCACCCGGTTGCGCCATGACAGCGATGTCCAGATCGCCGCGCTGCAGTCGCTCCGCCAGGCGGCTCGGGACGCCCTCGATCAATGTCAGGTCGATGCCCGGATGGCGCCGGCTGAAGCCACCCAGGAAAGGCATGAAGCGTAGCGGCCCGATGGTGCACATGACGCCGAAGCGGAAGCTGGCGTTGTCCAGTTTCAGGAAGGCGCGCGCCGCTTGCTGCGCCGCCGTGCTCTGCTGCAGCACCTGGGCCAGCTGCGGTCGCACCAGGCGACCGAGGTCGGTCATGTGGGTCTGCGCCCGTTCGCGCCGGAACAGCAGGCCGCCCAGTTCTTCCTCCAGCTTCTGGATGGCGCGGGTCAGCGCCGGCTGCGTGACGTGGCAGGCCTCGGCGGCGCGGGTGAAGTTCAAGGTATCGCAGACCGCCAGGAAATAGCGGATCTGGTGCATCTCCATCGTCAGGGACCTCCGCGGCTCGCATCCGCCTGGGTCCCCGGCACGTTCCCGGCGGCAGTCTATGCCCAACGCCTATCGGCTTCATAGCCCATCGGCATTTTTCCTTAACCAAGGCAGGGCAGAGAGTGCGGGCATCAGATCCCCGCACACCAAGGACACTCCGCCATGCTCGACCAGCCCCTCGCCACCGCCCGCCTCGTCACCCCACAGGCCGCCGAAGACCAGCGCCCGCTGGCCGGCCGGGTCGCCCTGGTTACCGGTTCCTCCAGCGGCATCGGCCTGGGCATCGCCCGCGCGCTAGCCAAGGCCGGTGCCAGCGTCATGCTGAACGGCTTGGAGCCGATGGAGAGGGTCGCCACCCTGGTCGAGCAGGTCGGGCAGGACTGCCAGTCCAGCGCCGCCTATGCCGCCGCCGACCTGTCGCAGCCCAGCGCCGTGACCCAGTTGGTGGAGCAGACCGAGCGCACCCTGGGCCCGGTCGACATCCTGGTGAACAACGCCGGCGTGCAGCACGTGGCGCCGCTGGAGACCTTCCCGCCGGCCAAGTGGGACTTGATCCTGGCGCTGAACCTCTCGGCCGTGTTCCACGCTTCGCGCGCGGTCTTCGGCGGGATGAAGGCGCGCGGCTTCGGCCGCATCATCAACATCGCCTCGGCGCATGGCCTGGTCGCCTCGCCCTACAAGGCGGCCTATGTCGCCGCCAAGCACGGCATCGTCGGCCTGACCAAGGTCATTGCGCTGGAAGGCGCCGAGGCCGGGGTCACCGCCAACGCCATCTGCCCGGGCTACGTCTGGACGCCGCTGGTCGAGCAGCAGATCGACGACCAGGCCAAGGCGCACGGCATCAGCCGCGAGGAGGTGGTGAAGAAGGTCTTCCTGCAGAAGCAGCCGACCGGCCGCTTCGCCACGGTCGAGGAGATGGGGGCACTGGCTGCCTTCCTGGCCTCGGCCGCCGGCGCCTCGATCACCGGCACCGCGCTGCCGGTCGACGGCGGCTGGACCGCGCAGTGAACAAACACCGGACGGGAGATCGTGCAATGCCTGACAGCGCCCCCAGCAGCCGCAAGGTCGCGGCCGACCATCACGACCACCACCACGCGGACCACAGCCATGACCTGCCAGCCGGCACCAAGCGAATCAACCTGGCGCTGCAGGGCGGTGGCGCGCACGGCGCCTTCACCTGGGGCGTGCTCGATCGCCTGCTGGAGGAGGAAAAGCTGGACATCGAGGGCATCAGCGCCACCTCGGCCGGGGCGATGAACGCCACGGTGGTGGCCTACGGCCTGGCCCAGGGCGGCCGCGATGGCGGCCGCAAGGCGCTGGACAACTTCTGGCGCCGGGTCAGCCACGCGGCCTCGACCGGCCCGCTGCAGACCACCCCCTTCGAGCGCCTGATGGGGGCCAAGACCCTGGAGTGGTCGCCGGCCTTCATGGCCTTCGACTTCATGACCCGGATCTTCTCGCCCTATCAGTTCAATCCGGCGAACTACAACCCGCTGCGCAAGGTGCTGGAGCAGACGGTGGACCTGGAGGCGGTGCGCTCGCATTGCTGCCCGGTGAAGCTCTTCCTGTCCGCCACCAATGTGCGCACCGGCCGCATCAAGGTCTTCAACAACGACGAGCTGTCGATCGACGCCGTCATGGCCTCGGGCTGCCTGCCCTTCCTGTTCCAGGCGGTGGAGATCGACGGCGAGGCCTATTGGGATGGCGGCTACATGGGCAATCCGGCGATCTTCCCGCTGATCTACGACTGCGACAGCCCCGACGTCGTGGTGGTGCACATCAATCCGCTGCGGCGCGAGGAGCTGCCCAAGAGCGCCAGTGAAATCCTGAACCGGATCAACGAAATCTCCTTCAACTCCTCGCTCATGCGTGAGATGCGGGCGATCGAGTTCGTCACCCAGCTGATCGACGACCAGCGGCTCAATGGCAACTCGCTGAAGCGCATGCGCCTGCATGCCATTGCCGACGAAGCGAAGATGAGCGAGCTGTCGGTGACCTCCAAGCTCAATGCCGACCTCGACTTCCTGCTGTCGCTGAAGGAACGCGGCCGCATCCAGGCGGACGCCTGGCTGGACGAGGCCTTCCCGCGGGTCGGCAAGGCCTCCACGGTCAACATTCGCGACCTGTACCTCTGATGTCTTCCCTGTCCCATAACCATATCCAAGGGGGTTAAGATGAACGCCCCGACGAGCATGGCTGCGATGGGACTGGACAAGGACACCGGCCCGATGATGACGACGCCAACCACTCTGTCCCCGGCCCCGGTACGTTCCCAACCGGCCCAAGTCGTGATCGTCGGCGCCGGCTTTGGCGGTCTCGCAGCCGCCAAGGCGCTGGCGTCAGCCCCCGTCGATGTCACCGTGATCGACAAGCGGAACTACCATCTGTTCCAGCCCTTGCTCTATCAGGTGGCGACGGCGGGGCTGTCGCCGGCCCAGATTGCCCAACCGGTGCGCGCCATCCTGCGCAAGCAGAAGAACGCCCGCGTCATGCTGGGCCGCGTTACCGGCATCGACCGCCAGGCGCGGCAGGTCGAACTCGGCGGGAAGCGCGTACCCTACGATTACCTGGTGGTCGCCACCGGCGCGCGCCACGCCTACTTCGGCCATGACGAGTGGGAGCCCTTTGCCCCCGGCCTGAAGAAGATCGAGGACGCGGTGGCGATCCGCCGCCGCATCCTGCTGGCTTTCGAGCACGCCGAATCGACCGAGGACCTGGTGCTGCGCGCCAAGCTGCTGACCTTCGTGGTGATCGGCGGCGGCCCGACCGGCGTGGAGATGGCCGGCGCCATCGCCGAGCTGGCCAAACGCGCCCTGGCCGAGGACTTCCGTGCCATCGATCCGCGCGACGCCCGCATCCTGCTGGTCGAGGCCGGGCCGCGGCTGCTGACGGTGATGCCGGAGAGCCTGTCGGCCAAGACCGTGACCTCGCTGAACAAGCTGGGAGTCGAGGTGCGCCTGGGCCAGGCGGTGTCCGAGGTGACGGCCGAGGGCGTCCGCATCGGCGAGGACTTCGTGCCGGCCCACACGGTGATCTGGGGCGCCGGTGTCGCCGCCTCGGCCGCCGCCAAGTGGCTCGGCGCCGAGAAGGACCGCGCCGGGCGGGTGACGGTCGAACCCGACCTTTCGCTGCCTGGCCAGCCCGAGGTCTTCGTGGTCGGCGACACCGCCGCCATGACCGACAAGGCCGGCAAGCCGGTCCCCGGCATCGCCCCCGCCGCCAAGCAGGCCGGCAAGTATGTCGCCAAGGTCATTCGCGCCCGCCTGGCGGGCAAGCCCTCGCCCGGCCGCTTCCGCTACAGCCACCCCGGAAACCTGGCCACCATTGGGCGCAGCCACGCGGTGGCCGACTTCGGCCGCTATCGCTTCTCCGGCTTCATCGCCTGGGCGCTCTGGTCGATCGCCCACATCTATTTCCTGATCGACTTCCGCAACCGCATCGGCGTGTCGCTTGACTGGATGTGGGCCTATTTCACCTACCAGCGCGGCGCCCGCCTGATCACCGGCGAGGACACGCTGGACTGAGCTGCCGGTGTCCGCCCTTCGAGACAGGCGCCCTTGACCCCGGCGCCCCACCGGCCAGACTGCGGCGGTGGGAGGAAACATGCAGCGAGCTACACCTGAGACTTGGTACCGCGTGCAGCGCCTGGCCGACGGCGTGACCTGGATCGACGAGCCCTTCATTAAGCCCTACTGGCGTTGCAACGTTTGGCACGTGCGCGGGCGCTACCGTGACCTGCTGGTCGACACTGGCATGGGCGTGGTGAGCTTGCGCCAGCAAGTGCCGCTGGTGACCGAGAAGCCGTTGCTGGCGGTCGCCAGCCACAGCCACTACGACCACATCGGCGGCCACCACGAGTTCCCCGAGCGTTTGATCCACGCCGCCGAGGCACCGCAGCTGGCCGATCCGGAACGCAAGGCCGTGCTGGCCGATCCCGCCGTCACCGACGCGATCTTCGAGCGCCTGCCACCGCTGCCCTTCAGCGCCATGACCTATGGCGTGAAGGCCGCCCCGGCGACCCGCCTGCTGGCCGACGGCGACGTGCTGGACCTCGGCGACCGCGCCTTCGAGGTACTGCACACGCCAGGCCATTCGCCCGGCAGCATCGCGCTGTTCGAGCGCGCCAGCGGCATCCTCTTCTCCGGCGACACCGTCTACGACGGGCCGCTCAGCGAGGACCTGTATCACTCCGATGCAGCCGACTACCTGGCCTCCATGCGCCGGCTTTTCGCCCTGCCGGTGACGGTGGTACATGGTGGCCACTTCCCAAGCTACGACGGGCCACGGCACCGTCGGCTCATCGAGGACTGGTTGCGAGCCAAGGGGGCATGAGATGAAAGCCAAGGTAACGCTGGTCGAGGGCCAGACCTGGCTGGGCCAGGCCGGCAGCGGGCACGGCATCGTGCTGGATGCCTCGCCCGACATCGGCGGGCAGAACCTGGGCTGTCGCCCGATGGAGTTGATGCTGCTGGGGCTGGCCGGCTGCACCGCCATCGACGTGCGGCTGATCCTGCAGCGCAGTCGCGAGGTGGTGACTGACTGCGTGATCGAGGCCGAGGGCGAGCGCGCGGCGGAGGATCCCAAGGTCTTCACCAAGGTGCACCTGAGCTTCCGCGTCACCGGCCGCAAACTGAACCGCGCCAAGGTCGAGCGCGCCGTGCAGCTGAGCCACGAGAAGTACTGCTCGGCCACCGCCATGTTTCTGAAAACGGCGGCGATCACCCATAGCATTGAGGTGCTCGAGGCCGGCGCCGCCGATGCCTAGTGCCGCCGACGGCGGGAGGCTGACGCGCTGGCTTGCCGCGCGCGGCTGGCGCGACGACCCGCTGGTGATCTGCAACAAGTCGCATTCCGGCAGCCGCCTGCTGGCGCGGCTGCTCGACCGGGCCGGCCTGTTCCTTGGCGCCCACCGCAACGAGTCCGAGGACGCCTGGGACCTGTTGCCGGTGGTGCGCCACCTGGTGATCCGCCATTACCCCAATTACCAGGGCGTGGCCGACGGCGGCGACCCGCTGCTGATCGACATGCTGTCGGCCGCGCTGGCGCGCCACCTGAAGGGCAGTGCCCCCGGCCAAGCCTGGGGCTGGAAGCTGTCGGAGAGCGGCTTCGTCCTTCCGGTGCTGGCGGCCCTGCTGCCGAACCTGCGCGTGCTGCACCTGATCCGCGACGGCCGCGATGTGGCCTTCAGCGACCACACCGGGCCGACCGATGCCTTCTGGCGCAAGGTCTTCTTCAACCGCGACGACATGACGGCGTGGCAGGGCATGGCCCTGACCGGTCCCAGTTACCGGCGCCGGCCGCACCTCTTCAACGCGCAGCACTGGGCCAATGCGGTGGCGGTGACGAGGAGCCAGGGTCAGGCGCTGGGGGAGCGCTATCGCGAGCTGCGCTACGAGGCGCTGTGCGCTGCGCCGGCCGCCAGTCTGGCGCCGCTGCTGGACTGGCTGGAGCTGCCGGTCGAGGCCGCGCAGGTGACGGCCGGCATCGAAATCCGCCCGGCGGTCGGGCGCTTCCGCGCGCAGCCGGCGGGACACCTGGCAGAGGTGCTGGCGATCATCGGATCGCAGCAGGCAGCGCTGGGCTATCCCACCGATGCCGCTTGACGCCCCGCGGCTGCTGGCCTTAACGCACAGCGACATCGATCCGGCGAGCCGCTTCCGCGTGCTGCAGTACCTGCCGCATCTGGCGACGCTTGGCTGGCAGGTGGCGCATGCGCCGAACCGCCCACCACGGCCGGCGCCGCGCGGGCAGAAGCGCTGGCGCCGGCGCTTCGATGGCTGGCGCCGCGGCCTGGCGCGCAGCGCCGATATCCGGCGCGCCGCTGGCTTCGACGTCGCCTGGGTCAATCGCGACCTACTGGGCAGCGATCCGGCCTGGGAGGAGCGCCTGGCGGCCAGCGGTCGGCCCTTCGTCTTCGACTTCGACGACGCCATCTTCCTGTCCGAAGGGCGGCCGCATTTCGCCCGCGCCGTGGCCGCCGCCAGCTGGGTGCTGGCCGGCAACGAGCAGCTCGCGGCCGAGGCGCGGCGCCACAGCGATCGTGTCAGCGTGTTGCCGACCACGGTCGAGACCGGGCGCTACCGCGTGCATCACCACGAACCAGGGCCATTGCGCATCGGCTGGTGCGGCTCGGACCTTTCGATCTACCAGACGCTGGCACCGCACCTACCGTTGCTGACCGAACTGCAGCAGCGTCTGGGGTTCCGCTTCGTCGTCATGTCCTGGCCACGGCCGAAGCTGAAGACAACGCTGCAGTGGGATTTCGTGCCCTGGTCGCCCGACGCCGAAGCTCAGCTGGGCAAGTACTTCGACCTTGGCCTCATGCCACTGCAGGACACCCCTTTCCAGGCCGGCAAGTGCGCCTGCAAGTTGCTGCAGTACTTGGCCTGCGGCCTGCCCGCGGTGGCGACGCCGCTGGGCATCAACGCCGCGATCCTGGCTGACAGCCAGGGTGGCTTGCCGGCCCAGGACGCGCACGACTGGTCGCAGGCCATCGAGCAGTTCGCCGACGCCGGGCGCCGCGCCACGGCCGGCGCCCAGGGCCGCGCCTGGGTCGAGCGGCACTACAGCCTGGAGCGCTGGCTGCCGGAACTGGATCGCATCCTGCGCGGCCTGCTCTAGGATGGCGCCATGCAACCGGCGATCTTCCAGGGTTTCGAGCGACTGCTGAGCGCCGCCGATCCGGCCGGGTCGTTGCGGCGCGGTCGGGTGCTGGAGATCGGCGCCATGCCCGCCGCCGACACGCTGCTCAACCTACCCTGCCTGGGCGCGGCCAGGCTGCGCCTGGGCATCAACCTGGCGCCAGCCAGCCAGCAGCCGGGGTTCACAATCCTGCAGGCCAATGCCAACCGGCTGGACTTCCTGGCCGACGACAGCTTCGACATCGTGGTCAGCAACTCCACGCTGGAGCACGACCGGCAGTTCTGGCTGACGCTGGCGGAGATGCAGCGCCTGCTGCGTCCCGGTGGGCTGCTGCTGATCGGCGTGCCCGGCTTCGGCCGGGTGGAGAGCTGGTCGCGCGCCAAGCAGCTGCTGAATCACTTTCCATTGCTGCGTCGCCGCTCGGTGAGCTGGCGGGCATCGGAGCTGACCTTGGCGCGCCACGACATGCCGGCGGACTACTGGCGCTTCGGCGAGGCGGCGGCGCACGAGGTCTTCCTGGCGGGGCTGGAACCGCTGGGCGTCACCCGGCTGCTCGACCCGCCGCGCTTCCTGGCGCTGGGCCGCAAGCCGGGCTAGCCACGCCGCCGCGCCAGGGCTTCCTCGGCATAGCCCAGCAGGCGGCGGAAGGCATCGCGCCGCTCGTAATGCAGCATGAGCACGCGGGCCTGCGCGCCCATCGCGCCGCGCAGTCCGGGATCCAGCAGGCGCTTCATCTGGAAAGCCACCTCGCCGACGTCGGCGGGATCGCGGATCAGCCAGCCCTGCACGCCGTCGGTGATCAGCTCGGCCGTGCCGTCCTCGACGCTGATCGCCAGCGGCAGGGCAGCGGCCATGGCCTCCTGCGAAACTAGACTGCCGCTGTCGAAGTAGGCCGGATGCACCATCGCATCGGCCGCCTGGAAGGCCAGGCCGGCGTCCGGCAAGGCACCCAGCAGGTGCACCCGGTCGGCCACGCCAAGCCGGCGCGCCAGCTTGCGGAAGGTGCGGCGGTCTGGCCCGCGGCCGACCACCAGCAGCCGCACCGGCGGCACCTGGCCGCGCAGCCGCGCCAGCGCGGCAATCGCCGTCGGCACGCCCTTGAGGCGGAAGTTGTGCGCCACCTGCAGGAAGATCGTGCCTTGCGACGGCAGGCCCAGCGCGATGCGCGCCGCCAGGCGCTGCGCCGCCGTCGCCGGCGTGAAACGGCGGTTGTCGATGGTGTTGGGCAGCAGGCGGATGCACTCCTCCGGCAGGGCATAGGTGCTGCGGAAATCCGCCGCCACCCGCCGCGAGCAGGCGATCAGCAGGCCCCCGCCGGCGACCTGCGCGGCCTCCAGCTGGCGCAGCTCACGCCGCCGCTGGCGCCGCTTCCAGGTCCGCCAGGCGCCGCGCCAGCCCAGCGACCGGCGCTCGGCCGCCTGGGTGGTGGCGCGCAGGCCGAAGAGCGGCTGGAACAGGTCGCCGCCCAGGCCGGCGCCGAAATCGTGCAGCAGGTCACTGTCCTGTCGCGCCAGGGCCTCGAGGCGCCGGCCCTCCTCGATGACACCGCCGCCACGCTCTGGCAGGCTGACCACCTGGATCGAGTCGGGTTTCGCCGGCCAGGCCGCCCGCTTAAATGGCACCAGGGTGACCACGCGCACCGTTGCGCCCTGCGCCGCCAGCCATGCGGCCCAGGCGGCGCCATAGGCCTCCGCCCCGCCGCGCGCCGGCTCCAGCCGCTCCATCAGCAGCGCGATCCGCAAGGTGCCCTCCCCCGTCGCCGCGGACCCTAGGCAAGGCGGACCGGTTCCGGCAAGTGGCCAGCGCCCCCCGCCTGGTCTATCTCTCCTGCGCCATCGAACTGGAGTCCTCGTCATGCCGTTGCACGTTGGAATCGTTGCCTGCTCCGCCGAGGGCGCGGCGCTCTGCTACCGCACGCTCTGCAGCGAGGGCGCCCAGCTGCTCGGCCCGCACGCGCACCCCGAGGTATCGCTGCATGGCCTGTCGCTCGCCGACTATGTCACCTGCCTGGAGCGGGGCGACCTGGCTGGCGTGGGCCGGCTGATGCTGACCTCGGCCGATCGGCTGAAGGCAGCGGGCGCCGACTTCCTGATCTGCCCCGACAACACCATCCACGAGGCGCTGCCGCTGATCCGCGCGCGCTCGCCGCTGCCCTGGCTGCACATCGCCGAGGTGGTGGCCGAGGAAGCCGCGCGCCGCGGCTTCCGCCGCCTGGCGCTGACCGGCACGCGCTGGCTGGTGGACAGCGAGGTCTATCCGGCGGCGCTGGCGGCGCGCGGCCTCGACTGCCTGCGCCCCGCCACCGTGGAGCGCGTCGAGACCAACCGCATCATCATGGAGGAGCTGGTCTACGGCGACTTCCGCCCGACCAGCATCGCGGTGTTCCAGCGGGTGATCCAGCGCATGCAGACCGAGGGCTGCGACGCCGTGATCCTGGGCTGCACCGAGATTCCGCTGATCATCAACGACGCCAATGCCGCGCTGCCGACGCTCGATTCGACGCGGCTGTTGGCACAGGCGGCGCTGCGCCGGGCGGTCGGCGCGGCTTAGGACAGGCGCCGCCGCCTCCGCTAGGCTGCTGCCGTCCTGCGGGAGTCACCCTTTGCCAGCCGTCCAGCTGCCCCTGTCACCGGAAAGCCTGCGCCGCATCCTGGTGGTGCGCCTCTCGTCGCTGGGCGACGTGGTGCGCATCGCCGGCGTGCTGGCGGCGCTGCGGGCCGCCCTGCCATTGGCGGACATCACCGTGGTCACGGGGCGTGGGCCGGCGCCGCTGCTGGCCGGCCATCCGGCAGTCAATCGGCTGATCGTGCAGCGCCGCCCGACCGACCGGCCCTGGGCCTTCCGCTGGGAGGCCTGGCGCCGCCTGGCACCGCTGCGGCGCGGCCGTGGCATCGATCTGGCGCTCGACCTGCAGGGCAGCGACGCCAGCGCGCTTTGGGTCCGCGCCAGCCGCGCGCGCATCAAGGCACGCCGCGGGGCAAGTGGCCCTGGCTGGGCGGCGACGCTGGAGCGTGACATGACCTGCGCCGACGCGGGCGAGAGCTACCAGCTGCTCAAGCAGCTCGGCCTCGACCTCGAACCACAACCGCCACGCCTGGTGGTCGATCCGGTAGCGGATGCGCAAGCGACGGCGCTGCTCGTCGCGCGCGGCCTGCCGGAGCGCGGCTTTATCCTGGTCAGTCCTTGCAGCCTCTGGCCGGCGAAGGACTGGCCGGCAGCGCACTACGCCAAGCTGCTGCCCGCCCTCGCAGCGGCCAGCGGCCGGCCGATCCTGCTGAGCGTCGGGCGCGAGGCCGCGGCCAAGCAGGCACTGGCCGAGCTGCAGGCCCTGCTGCCGGCGCCGCTGCCGGCCGTCGCCGGCGAGCTGCGGGTCGATGGCCTGATGGCGCTGATCGCCCGTGCCGGACTGGTGATCAGCGGCGACAGCGGGCCGATGCACATGGCCGCCGCCCTGGAGCGGCCACAGGTGGCGCTGTTCGGCCCGACCTGGCCGGAGCGCGCCGGACCGGAGGGCTGGGACCGTCCCGGCAGCCCGATCCGCCTGCTGCAGCGGCAGCGCTGCGCCACATTCCATGCCTACCGAGAGGCGGCGAACCAGATGGCCACCGCGGCGATCCCGGTCGAGGCCGTGCTGCAGGCGGCGCTCGAGCTGCTGGCCGCCGCGCCGGTGACGGCATGAAGCGGATCGTCGTCTTCCTGCCCAACTGGGTCGGTGACGCCATCCAGGCGACGCCGCTGCTGACCGCCCTGCGGCAACAGTTCGGGCCGGCGCTGGAGCTGATCGCGCTGGGCCGCCCGGCGGTGCTGGAGGTGCTGGCTGGCCATCCGGCGGTATCGCGTTTCCTGCCCAAGCCGGCGGCCGGCATGAAGCTGCGCAACCTGCGGCGCTGCGCCCGCCTGCTGCGGCAGTTGAAGCCCGATGCCACGGTGCTGCTGACCAACGACCTGCCGTCCGCCGTGGCCAGTGTCCTGGCCGGCGTGCGGCGGCGCATCGGCTATGCCCGGCGCGGCCGTGGGCCGCTGCTGACCGGCGCATTGAAGCCGCCACGCGACGGCAGGCGCTACCTGCCGATCCCGGCGGTGGACTACTACATGGGCCTGGCCGCGCCGCTGGGCTGGCGTGGCGGCACGCCGCCGCTGTCGCTCGCCGCCGCGCCCGAGGACCAGGCCAGGGCGGCGGAGATCCTGGCCGCCTTCCCCGATCCCGCCCGGCCGCTGGCCATTGTCAGCAACAGCGGCGCCTTCGGCCCGGCCAAGCTGTGGACCGACGCAGGCGTGGTCGCGCTGAGCCGCGCCCTGTCGGCGCGCGGCATGAGCGTGTTGCTGCTCGGCGGGCCAGCCGAGCTGGAGCAGACCCTGGCCAACGCCAAGGCAATCGGCGATGGCAACGTCCTGGCGGCCGGCGCGCTGCGGCCGCCCTCGCTCGGCCTCAGCAAGGCCCTGGTGCAGCGGGCCCGGCTGCTGGTCTCCACCGATTCAGGGCCGCGCCACATGGGACCAGCCTTCGGCGTGCCGACGGTGAGCCTGTTCGGCCCCACCGATCCGGTCTGGACTGACCTGAAGACCCCCCTCGACCGCTGGGTGCGCCTGGCCTTGGAGTGCCAGCCCTGCCAGGCACGCGACTGCCCGCTGGGACATCACCGCTGCATGAAGGAGCTGCGCGTCGAACAGGTGCTGGGCGCGGTCGAGGCGCAGCTAGCCGGCGGCTAGGGCCTGCTCCAGGTCGCGCCACAGGTCCTTGGCATCCTCCAGCCCGACCGACAGGCGCACCAGTCCCGGCGTCACGCCGATGGCCTTGCGGTCGGCCTCGGCCATGGCGCGGTGCGTGGTGGTCAGGGGATGCGTCGCCAGCGACTTGGCATCGCCGAGGTTGTTGGAGATGTCGAAAAGCTGCAGCGCGTCGAGGAAGGCGAAGGCCTTGGCCTTGCTGCCGAGGTCCAGCGCGATCAGCGTGCCGCCCTGGCTCATCTGTCGCCGCGCCAAGGCCGCCTGCGGATGCGAGGCCAGGAAAGGGTGGCGCACCCAGGGCTTCGACGCGTGACCTTCCAGCTTCTCGCCCAAGGCCAGCGCCGTGTTACAGGAGCGCTCGACCCTGAGGCTCAGGGTCTCCAGCCCCTTCAACAGCACCCAGGCGTTGAAGGCGCTGAGCGACGGCCCGGTATGGCGATAGACCGGCAGGAACTGCTCCTTCAGCCAGGCGGCATCGGACAGCACCGCGCCGCCCAGCACGCGGCCCTGCCCGTCGATGTGCTTGGTGGCGGAATAGACCACCACGTCGGCGCCCTGCTCCAACGGCCGCTGGCCGAGCGGCGTGGCAAAGACGTTGTCGACGAAGACGCGCGCGCCGGCACGGTGCGCCAAGCGGCTCACTTCCGGCAGGTCGACCAGCCCCAGGGTGGGGTTGGCCGGGGTCTCAATGAAGACCGCCTTGGCTGGGGTGGCCAGCGCCCGCTCCCAGGCCGCCAGGTCCTCGCCGTCGACCAGTTCGCTGGTCACGCCGTAGCGCGGCAGCAGCTGGGTGATGATGTGGTGGCAGGAACCGAAGAGCGCGCGGCTGGCGACGATGCGATCCCCGGCCCGGAGCGCGCTGAACAGCGCGGTGAAGACGGCGCCCATGCCGCTGGCCGTGGCGTAGCACTTCTCGGCGCCCTCCAGCAGCGCCAGGCGCTGCTCGAAGACCTCGACCGTGGGATTGCCGTAGCGGGAATAGACGAAGCCCTCGGCACTGCCGGCGAAGCGTGCCTCGGCCTCCGCCGCGCTGTCGTAGACGAAGCCCGAGGTCAGGTAGAGCGCCTCTGCCGTCTCGCCGAAGGGCGAACGCTCCTGCCCGCCGCGCACCAACAGGGTGTCGAGCCCGTGGGTCTTGCGGTCCAGCGTCTTCTTCGAGCGGCCCATGAAAAAACCTCCAGCAGCCAGGACGGCCGACCGGAGGCGAAGGCCGCTGTTCAACGCGGCATCCGACCTTTTAGCGGTTGTTTTTACGTGGCCGCAAGCCGGTCGGCTCAAATCACCACGAGATCTCAAGGGTGGTTTTCCCACCAGGGCGGGGGTGGGTCAAGGGCGGGGTGCTGCCCTTCCCGCCCGGTTCGGCTAACCTCGCGGCTTCGCGACAGGGAGAGACACCGTGGCCAAGAAGCCCGCCAAGACCAAGACACCCGCCCGCAGCCTCAACCAGCCGCTCGGCGGCAACCAGATGCCGCGCTTCGCCGGGCCGGCGACCATGATGCGCCTGCCGACCCAGGCGACGGCAGAAGGACTGGATGCCTGCTTCGTCGGCGTGCCGCTAGACACCGGCACCTCGAACCGCGCCGGCGCGCGCCACGGGCCGCGGCAGATCCGCGCCGAATCCTGCCTGCTGCGGCCCTACAACATGGAGACCGGCGCGGCGCCTTTCGACAGCCTGCAGGTGGCCGACATCGGCGACGTGGCGATCAATACCTTCAACCTGCAGAAGTCGATCCCGATCATCGAAAAGGCCTACGACGACATCGTCGGGCGGGGCTGCAAGCCTTTGACCATGGGCGGCGACCACACCATCGTCTATCCCATCCTCAAGGCCATGAAGAAGAAGTACGGCCCGGTCGCGCTGGTACACGTCGACGCCCATGCCGACGTCAACGACACTATGTTCGGCGAGAAAATCGCCCATGGCACGCCCTTCCGCCGTTGTGTCGAGGAGGGGCTGTTGCACGGCCCCAGCGTGTTCCAGATCGGCCTGCGCGGCACCGGCTACACGGCGGAGGACTTTGACTGGCCGCGCAGCCAGGGCTTCACCGTGGTGACGGCGCAGGAGTGCTGGCACAAGTCGCTGGCGCCGCTGATGAAGAAGGTGCGCAAGACCATCGGCGACCGGCCCTGCTACCTCTCCTTCGACATCGACGGCCTCGACCCCTCCTGCGCGCCTGGCACCGGCACGCCGGAGTACGGCGGCCTCACCATCATCCAGGGCTACGAGATCGTGCGCGGCTGCGCCGGCCTCAACCTGGTCGGCTGCGACCTGGTGGAGATCTCGCCGCCCTACGATCCCTTCGGCAACACGGCGCTGCTGGGTGCCAACCTGCTGTACGAGATGCTCTGCGTGCTGCCAGGGGTGACGCACCGGTAGGGCGTTCGCGGCCGAGTGGCTGCCCCGTCACAGCTCCCGATCAAATCCGCCCGCTGTTTTCATCCTTCCCCTAGCCGCTGTAGGGGCATAGTGGGTGGGAATCGAACGGGAGGAAGCCATTGAACAAGCGCGCCCTGATGACCGCGGCCCTGCTGGCCTGCGCCCTGCCCTTGTCGCCCGGGCCTACGATCCGCAGCAGCTGGAGGCCTTCAAGCAGCCCACCGGCTCGCTGCTGATCCCGCAGGCCTGCCCGGGGTGCGACCTCTCGACCGCCAACCTGTCGAAGCTGGACCTGCAGGAGGCCCAGCTGGCGGGCGCCAACCTCTTCATGGCCAACCTGTCCGGCGCGAACCTGCGGAAAGCGGACCTGTCGACCGCCGACCTGACCGCCGCGACCCTGACGGGCACTACCCTGAACCGGGCCCAGCTGCCAGGGGCGACGCTGGTCAGCGCCAAGGCGGCGGACGCGTCCTTCATCAGCGCCAACTTGGCGGGCGCGGTGCTGACCAGCGCCGAGCTGTCGAACGTCGACCTGGCAGGCACGACGCTGACCGACGCGGACCTGACGCAGGCGAAATTGACAGGCGCGACCTTACTCGACGCGGACCTGACAGGCGCGAACCTGTCCTACGCGGACCTGAAGGACGCCGACCTGCGCTACTCGATCCTGACGAACGCGAACCTCACGTCCGCCAATCTGTCCGGCGCCAAGATGGGCGCGGCGACGCTCTGCAACACCACCATGCCGAACGGCCAGATCGACAACAGCGGCTGCTGACCCGCCTGTGGGGCCTATGAGGCCGCGTTCTTGGCCTTCCCCCAGCCGCCGCCCTGGGCATCGAGCAGCGAAGCGTTGGTGGCGGCGACTGCGTTGATCGCCGGCTCGTTGTCGAGGTTGAAGGCCGGGATCAGCGTGCGCAGCTTGTCGTGATAGGCGCGCACACCAGCCTCCAGGTCGGACAGGATCATGCCGGCGAAGCCGCTCGACTGCATCGATTCCCAGGACCAGATGATGAGCTGGATGTCCTCGCGCGAGGTCACGCGCTCGATGCGCCGGGTCAGATAGCGCGCCAGCTTCATCTCGCGACTGGCGCCCGGCAACGCATAGGAAGCGCCACGCTGCAGCGTGCGATCGATCGCCAGCGGGAACTCCTGATAGAAGCCGATCTGGTCCGGATAGAAGGTCAGCACCATGTTGGGAAACAGCCCGACGTAGAGCCAGGCGCGCTGGTTGGTTGCCGGCAAGTGCGCCACCTTGGGCAGGAGCTTCTTGTAGTGCCGCACGCTCCACATCTTCGAGTCACCCTGGTTGAAGGGCGCGAAGGACCGCGAGGTGCCGTAGTCATGGGCATCGTCGACATAGGAACGGCCATAGAGATCCTGCAGCGAGGGGTGCGCGATGGGCACGTGGTAGCCCTCGTTGTCGACGTCGCGCACAGCCTTCCAGTTGACCGCGATCTCCTCGGACTCGAAGCCGGTCAAGGGCTGCATCTCGGTCAGGCGATAGGCCGCCAGTTCCGCCATGTGCGGCGCCATCATGTCGGCCACGCTGGGCTGGTCGCTGGGGGCGAAGCGCACGAAGATCAGGCCCTGCCAGATCTCCTGCTCCAGCGGCACCAGGCCGTGCTCAACCGGGTTCAAGGTCGGTAGCGTCTTGGCGCGCGGCGTGCCGCGCAGCGTGCCGTCGAAATTGTAGGACCAGCCGTGGAAGGGGCAGGTGATAGCGGCCTTGCAGCTGCCCTGGCTGTCGGCCACCACGCGGCTGCCGCGATGGCGGCAGACGTTGTGGAAGCAGCGCACCTCGCCATCCTTGCCGCGCACCGCGATGGCGCGTTCGCCCACCACGTCGAGCGTCAGGTAGTCGCCGGGCTCGGGAATATCGCTGATGTGACCGACGATCTGCCAGCAACGGCGGAACAACTGGTCCTTCTCGATTTCCAGCAGCTCCTGGTTGAAGTAGGTCCACCAGGGCAGGCCACTGCGCTCGTCATCCCCCAAGGTGGGAATGGCCGACGGGGTGGGCGCGAGCTGGAGATGGGTATCCGCCATGAGCGTGATCCTTGGATGTGAATTTGTCTGAATGTTCGTTCAATATATATTTCCTAATCATTGAAATCAATAGATTTTTCTGACATTCATTTAAGTTGCTGATTTTCCAGCCTTTAGGCAGGGCAGGAAAGCTGTCGCATCCAGCGCCGGCCAATTTGATCCAGGTCAGGGCACCACGGCGTTGCGCCGGCGATGCTGCCGCCATGCAGTCCGACCTCGCCCAGCGCTACGACCGCCCGGTGCCGCGCTACACCAGCTATCCGACCGCCGCGCAGTTCCACGATGGCATTGGCCCCGATGCGCAGCGCGTCTGGCTGGCGGCGCAGGCGGGGCGTCGCCTGGCGCTCTACATCCATGTCCCCTTCTGCGAGAGTCTCTGCTGGTACTGCGCCTGCCATACTGCGGTGGCGCGCACATCCTCGGTGCTTGAAGGCTATGCGGACACGGTAGCGCTCGAGGCCGAGTTGCTGGCCACGGCTTTGCCGCCGTCACTCCATTGGGGTGGCCGGCAGTGGGGCGGCGGTACGCCGACCCAACTTGGGCCTGATGCCTTTTTGCGACTATCGCGCCGGCTGGACCAGCACTTCCCCCTGGCATCAGGCGCCGAGCATTCAGTCGAACTGGATCCCCGCGCCTTCGGGCCCGCCCTGGCCGACGCCCTGGCAGTGGCCGGCGTGAACCGGGCCAGCCTGGGCGTGCAGGACTTCGACCCACAGGTCCAGCAGGCGATCAATCGCCTGCAGGACTCGGCCATGACCGGCAGCGCCATCGCCCTGCTGCGCGCGCGTGGCATCGCGCGCATCAATCTTGACCTGGTCTATGGCCTGCCAAGCCAGACCCTGGAGAGTCTGGAGCGGACGCTGCGGGCAGCGCTCGACCTCGCCCCTGACCGCTTCGCCGTCTTCGGCTATGCCCACGTGCCCTGGATGAAGCCGCAGCAGCGCCTGATCGACGAAGCCACGCTGCCCGATGCACCACTGCGCCATGCCATGGCCCTGCTGGTGGCGGAGCGCCTGACCGCCGCCGGCTTCCGCCGCATCGGCCTGGACCATTACGCCCGGCCGGAGGATCCCCTGGCCCAGGCCGCCGCGGCGGGCCTGGTCACCCGTTCCTTCCAGGGCTACAGCGACCTGCCCACCCAGGGCACGCTTGGCCTCGGTGCCTCGGCCATCAGCAGCTATCCCGAGGGCTTTGCTCAGAACGTCGTCAGCACCCGCGACTACCTGGCGAGCATCCGGGCCGGCCGCCTGGCGACCCGGCGCGGCGTGGCGCGCAGCGCCGAGGACCGCCTGCGCGGCCGCATCATCGAGCGACTGCTCTGCGACTTCTCGGTCGATCTGGCCGAGGAAGCCGCCGGCTGCGGTGCGCCGGTTGAGTCCCTGGCCCAGGCCTTGCCGGCACTGGCGCCTTTCCAGGCCGACGGGCTGGTCCAGCGCGCCGGCTGGCAACTCGCCATGACCGAGCACGGCCGTCCCTGGGTGCGGTCGGTCGCCGCGCTGTTCGACGCCTATCACCGCCCCGAGTCGGGGCGCCACGCGCGTGCCGTCTAGGTTGCGTGGAGAGCTCTTGACCGCTTTGAGTACCGGGCTATAGCGTCACCGCGAGGGTACAAAACTGGAGGGGGGTTCTCATGCGCAACCAATATAGCAAGCCGGTCATTCGCAAGGTCCAGGCACTGTCGGCGGTCACCGCCGACAGCAAGTCCATCAGCGGTAGTTTCCGCATACCAGTCTGATCGCCACTCGCCGACCAGCACTTCGCGCTATCGGTCGGCGGGGGCCACACACGTCCCAGGTGGCATTGGACGCATCGCACCTGACCGCGTCGACACTTGCCTGGCTGCTGCATCTTGCCGATCCGGGTGGCGCGCAAGCGCCAGCCCTGCCGCTGGCGGCGGTCGAAGAGTTGCTGCGCCTGGCCGATGCGCATGGCGTCCTGCCGACAGTGCTGGCACGCTTGCCGGCGGCAGACCGTGGCGCGGCCGCCGGCGGCCTGCGCCCGCGCCTGGAAGCTGCGGCGGCGCAGACGCTGGTGCTGCGGCAGGCCGCGCTGACCTTGAGCCGCGCACTGGCCGACGCCGGTGTCGAATCCCTGGTGGTGAAGGGTCCCAGCTTCGCCGACCGGCTGTACCGGGCACCCTGCTGGCGCCCCTTCACCGATGTCGACCTGCTGCTGCGGCGAGCGGATTTCGACAAGGCGACGGCGGTGATGCAGACGGCGGGCTATCGTCCCGAAGGCATCGCGCTGAAACACGACGCCGCCGACTATGGCGAGGAGAAATGGGTCGCCAACCTCGGCGGGCTCGACATCCTGGTGGAGCTGCATTGGGACATGATCGGCTCGCCGACGCTGCGACGCGGCCGGCGGGCCGACCTGGCCCTGCTGCGGTCCGACGGTGGCGGCCACTCGCCGGCCGGGTTGCTGCTGATGGCGGCGGTCCATGCCGCCTATGGCCATGCCTTCGACCGCCTGCAGCCGCTGGTCGACCTGCTGCAGGCAGTGCGCGGCATCGCCGGCCCGATCGACCAGGACTGGCTGGCACAGCGCGCGACCGAGGGCGGGCTGCGGCCAGGCCTGGCGCTGGCGCTCGACCTGGCTGGCCGGGCCTTCGGCGAGCCGGCCTGTGACGCGCTGCGGCGCAGCCTGCACCTGCGCCGACCGCCGCTGCTGGTCCGCCGCCTGATGACCCCCCGGGTCGTCGTCGCCGCGGAGAGCGGCGCGCACGGCCTCCTGGCCTGGCGGCGGCAGGCGGTGCGCGAATGGCTGAAGCGGGCCCGGTAACGCGATGACCGGCCGCCGCGTGTTGTTCCTCGGCGGCCCCGCCCTGGGCCCGGCCCGCGCGCTGTGGCGACTGCTGGAACGCGACTTCACCTTGGCCGGCTGCTGGTACGCAACGGCGCACGATGGCGGTGTCTGGGAACGGGATGCCTGGCTGGCCCGTCATAACCCGGCCTTCTCGCTCGGCGCCGCGCTGCGCCATGCCGGGGTCGCGCCGCTGGGCGTGCCGACGCTGTCGCGCTGGGCCGGCTGGCCGGCCGCCTTCGAGGCGGCGGCACCGGACCTGATCGTCAGCGCGCACTTCGCCAACCTGGTCCCGGACCCGCTGCTGCGGCGCTTGCCCGGTCGCGCGCTGAACCTGCATCCGGCGCTGCTGCCCGACTATCGTGGCCCGGCCAGCCTGGCCGCCCTGCTGGCCGATGGCGCCGGCGAACGCTGCGCCGGCGTCACGCTGCATCTGATGGATGCCGGCTTCGATACCGGCGCCATCGTGGCGCAGCAGCCGGTGCCGCTGTTGCCCAGCGGTGACGCCATCGAATGGGAGCTGAAGGTGGCCCGTGCCTACGCCACCCTGATCGACAGCGGCCTGCTGCCCTACCTGGCCGGCGAGTGCGCGCCGCGCCCACAGCCCCCCGGCAGCGGCAGCTATGCCACAAAGCAGTGCAGCGACATCGCCCTCAGCAGCGCCGTGCCGTTGGAGCGGGCGCGCCGTATCGTCGAGATCTTCGGACAATGGCGTGAGATCACTTACCGTGACGGCAAGCGCCTGATCCGCGCCCAGCCGCCGCTGCGCTACCTGGGCCCGGCCAGCGGCCAGGCACCGCTGCGGCGTTGGCTTACCGTCGAGGTCGATCTGGCCGACGCGCGGGTCGCCCTGCGGCGCCACATCAGTGGGCACGGCCGGCGTCTGCGCCGCCGTCGGCGGCGCCGCTACGCCGCCGCTACCACCTAATCCCTGACGGTCTCCTCCAGCCAGCTCGGCAAGCCCTGCAGGTCGGGACCCAGGCTGGCCGCCACGCGCCAGCGCGCGCCGGCGCTGAGGCGGGTCATCAGCTGGAACTGCTCGCTGACCGCGCGGGTCAGGCGGCGTTCCGGCGCGAAGAGCTGTCCAGCCGTCAGGCGCAGGGCGGCCTCGATGGCCGACAGCCGCGTCAGGCGGTGGGCCGTGCCACGCGGCTCCAGGAAGACGATGGCGCGAATCGCCAGGCGCTGGCCGGCTGGCGCCAGCGCGACCAGGTCCTGCAGCGCGTCGCCCGTAACCTCGACTTCGTCATCGCCAGTGGTCGGCACCAGGCCTTGCAGCCAGGGCAGCAGCCCGGCGGTGATGGGGTGTACCTTGAGCGCCCGTGGGAAGCCCCAGGCCGCCACGCCGCCCTCGGCATCGGCCAACAGCACCGCGGCATCGTCGCCGGCCAGGGCCCAGCCGCCGCGCGCCAGCGCCAGGGCGGTCGAGGACTTGCCGGCGCCGCTGTCGCCCAGCAGCAGCACCGCGCCCTCACCCAGCGCCGGCGGCAGGGCCAGTAGCGCGGCATGCACCAGGTGTTGGCCTTCGCTTTCCAGGATGGCGTCGATCACGGCGATGCCCGCGGTACCGGCGAGCAACCCGCCGGAGCCGCCCAGCCGGCAGATGACCAGCCGGCGTGGCGTGTCGATGCGAATGCCCAGACGCCCGTCGACCAGTAGCTGACGACCTCTGGCACCCCAGGCGGCGCGCAGCGGCGTGCCCTCGGGCAGGGTCCCGTCGCGTGGCGCGCCAAAGTGCGCATCGAACGGCAGCGCCGGACGGTCGAGCAGCAGGACGCGCCAGCGTGGCGCCGCGGCATCGGCCGGAAAGCCGGCGAGCAGCGCCCGCAGCGGCCGCAGCGCAGCCTCCTCGCGAGCGTAGAAGGCAACCGGCACGCCGCCGATGACAAAGCCTACCTGAGCCACGTCAGAGGCCCAGCGCGGCGGCGGGGCCGGCCGCCCGCGGATCCGGCAGCGGCTGGCCGCGATAGGCGAAGAGCTCGACGAACTGCGGGCTCGGCGCGTTCAGCACCACCGCGCCATCGAGTGAGATCCAGCAGTGCCCCTTGAGCTTGGCGGCCTTCGTCGTGGTGCGGTCGATGCCAAAGTGCAGCACCGCCGGGTGGCCGCCCAGGCGCAGGAAGTGAAAGGCCGCCAGCCCCTCGCGCAGGCAGCGCCGGCCACGCATGCGGAAGGGGCGCGCCAGGACGTGCTGCACGGCGGCGATGATCTCGCGCGGCGGTCGGCGCCAGCTGGCGCGCTCTCCGGCCGGCAGCATGGCCGGCAGCAGCGCGGTCAGCGGCAGGCGATGGACCCGCCGCGGCAGGCGCCAGACCAGCCAGCGCAGCTCCAGTCGCCGGGCCAGGGACAGCGGCATCGGATCAATCCTGCGCGACGATCAGACCCTCGGCCAGCAGGGTCGCCGCCAACTCGATCAGGTCGGCCTCCGCCACCTCGGGCTCCACGCCATAGAGTTCGACCAGCCGCTCGGCCGCCTGCCCCAGGGTCAGGCCTTCCTGCATCGCCGCCAGGAAATCGGTCGCCGTGCCATTGCAGGTGAAGAGTTGCCCCTGGCCCAGCGCCAGGACCACGGTGTCCTCGTCCTCGCCCATCGGCTGGAAGGTCACGCCATCGGCCAGCGCGAAGCGGCGTTCCGCGCCAAGCGGCCCCACATCGCCAGTTGTCCCGGGCGCTCGCTCCATGGCATGTCTCCCCCTTCACGGTTTGGCATTTTATATGTCAACGACCGGAGCGCCGTCCGCAAGCGCCTCGGTGATCGATTAATGGAGATCGAGCATAGAAGCACTCCTGGCCCCTGGCGCCGCGCTGCGCGACGGCCCGGCCGGTACCCTGATGGACCGCCGGACGCTGCTGCTGGCCCTGCGCCGGCGCGCGCGGGAGCTGGCTGGCGCCGGCGCCGGCGCGGGTCGCCGCGTGGCCCTGCAGCATGGCCAGGGGGCTGCCTTCCTGATCGACCTGCTGGCACTCTGGCAGCTCGGCGCCGTAGCAGTCTGCCTGACGCCGTCGCTGGTGGCCGACGAGCGGCAGCGGGTCGCCGAGAGCCTGCGCCCGGTGCTGTGGATCGCGGCGGATGGCCCAGACACGGTGCCGCGCCTGGGCGCCGCCGATGTGGACGTGCTGGCGGGGGGCAGCGACCCCGGCGGCGCCCTGCCCGACCTGGCGCTGGACTCGGTGGCGGTCATCCTGGCCACCTCCGGCACCACGGCAACGCCCAAGGGCGTGGTGCACAGCCATCGCTCGCTGCGGGCGCGCCTGGCCTTGAACGTCGCCGCCATGGGCACCGCCGACCTAGCGGTCGGCCTCAGCCTGCTGCCGATGCACTTCGGCCACGGCTTGATCGGCAATAGCTTGAGCGTGCTTGCCGGCGGCGGCTTGCTTATCGCCTGGCCGGAGCCGGGCCTGGCCGGCTTTGCCCGCCTGGGCCAGGTGATCGACGCTGAAGGCGTCACCTTCATGAGCTCGGTGCCCGCGCTGTGGCAGCTGCTGCTGAAGACCGCCGCACCACCGCAGGGCGGCAGCCTGCGCCGGGTCCACGTCGGCTCGGCGCCCCTCGGCGCCGGTCTGTGGCAGCAGATCATCGACTGGAGCGGCACGCGCCGCGTGCTCAACATGTACGGCATCACCGAGACGGCAAACTGGATCGGCGGCCACAGCGCCGAGGAGAGTCCGCCGGAGGATGGCTTGGTCGGTCGTGCCTGGGGCGGTGCCCTGGCGCTGCGCGACGCCGACGGCCGCCTGCTGGATCAGGGCCGTGGCGAGGTGCTGGTGACGTCGCCCGCGCTGATGCAGGGCTACCTGGACCAGCCGGAGGCCACGGCGGCGGTGCTGGCCGGCGGCTGGTTCGCCACCGGCGACATCGGCGAACTGGATGCGGCCGGGCGGCTGCGCATCGTCGGGCGCCTGAAGCACGAGATCAATCGCGCCGGCATCAAGGTTCCCGCCGAGGAGATCGACCTGCTGCTGGAGCGTCACCCGCAGGTCGCCGAGGCCTGTGCCTTCGCCCTGCCCGACCCGGTGTTCGGCGAGGTGGTGGCGGCGGCCTATGTGTCGCGTGATGGCGCGCTGGCGCCGGCCGCGCTGAAGCACTGGTGCGAGACGCGGATTCGCCGCGAGGCGGTGCCGGCGCGGCTCTTCGCTCTCGACCAGCTGCCGCGCAGCGAGCGCGGCAAGCTGTTGCGCGCCGCCGTCCGCGCCCGCTGCCTGGAGGAGCGCCAACCGTGAGCACCTGGAAACCCAAGCAGGCGATCCTGCTGGAGACGCCGCGCTTCCAGCTACGGTCCATGAGCCGGCGCCACGCCGCCAAGGCGAGCCTGGTGTGGACCGAGGACGCGGAGTTCATGGCCGCCTTGGAGCTGCCGGCCGGCGGCTGGCTGCTGCGCCGCTGGCGCCGCCGCCTGCCCCGCTTCGACAACAAGCAGAACTTCTGCCTGGCGATCACCAGGAAGGGCGAGGATCGCCTGCTGGGCTACCACACGGTTCAGCTGACCGACGGCGTGGCCTTCATCGGCGTCGTCGTCGGCGACAAGCAGTGGTGGGGCCAGGGCGTGGTGGCCGAGACCCGTGCCGAGGTGCTGCGCTTCCTGTTCGAAGACCTTGGCGTCGTGCGCGTCTGGGGTACCCCGATCGGCCGCAACATGCCGTCGATCTATAACTACCAGCGCCTCGGCTTTGTCTACGAAGGCGCGCTGCGCCAGCACCGGCCGACACGCGACGGTGGGCGCGTCGATATGCCGATCTTCGCCCTGCTGCGCGATGAATGGCAGGCCCGCAGGGCCGCCCGAAAGACCGCGCCATGACTGAGCTGATTGCCGCCCGCACGTTGGTTGCCAAGGCCCTGGAACTCGAGCTCGCCGAGGTGCCGGCGAGCGGCGACGTCGAGACGCTGCCGGCCTGGGACAGCCTGGGTCATGTGAAAGTGATTCTGGCGCTGGAAAGCGCCTTATCGCGCATGCTGACCTCCGCCGAGTTGGCGCAGATTCGTGGCATCGTTGACATCGCACCCCTGCTGGCCACCGACATCCCTTGACCCGGTAATCGCAAGTTCGGTAGCAGTAGTACTCCGTTAGATGCGAGGAGGGGCACTTGCAGACCACGTCGAAGACTTCTGGGCGGACCTACACCAAGCCTGCGCTGCTGCGCCGCGAGTCACTGTCGAGCGTGACCGCGGTCAGCAAGTCGATCAGCAGCCTGATCTTCAGGTCTCCCGCGCCCTGAGCCAGCCTTTCGGCCAGTGGCTTACGCTTGTTAACGGGGGCCCCACGGGCCCCCGTTTTCATGGTGGCACCGGACGTTCGCAGATCGGCGGCCAGGCTGACCGCTCCAGGCTGACCACTGTCACGGTGACCAGGTTGCCGATTCGCCGCTCGCAGGTGGTCACCGGACGCTCCCCCACCAGCTCCGTCACCCACGCCGGATAGGTCTGGCTGTAGACCGCGACCACCCAGATACGGCGACCCTTGTCGAGCAGCACGCGCGCGGTCTCGAAGTCGACCGCGACGCTCCGCAGATCTGACCCGGCCAAGTCCAGATAGTAGTTGAGGGCAAAGGGCGTCGCCTCGAAGTTGGTCACCAGGGCCTCCTCCCCGGCGCCCGGATGGGCTTCCAGCATCCACCCTGCCAGGACCTCGATGCGGGGTCGCTTGCGGTCACCGCTGAGCGCGTCCAGCGCCTGCAGTCCGCTCAGGCTGAACAGCAGAAACGCCAGGGCGGCGAAGCCGCGCGCCGGCAGGCGGCTGGCGAGCCAAGCGACACCCGCTCCGGCCAACAGCGCCAGGCCGGCGCTGGCCGGCGCGAAGTAGCGCGGCACCAGCAGCGAGGTATGCAGGCTGATGACGAACAGCAGCAGCGGCAGGCCGAGCACCAGGGCAGCGGCCAGAACACGGGCCGCCCGCCGCCGCGCGGTGCAGAAGCCAAGCAACGCCAGGCCCCCCATCAGCAGACCCAGCACCCAGTCGCCGGCCAGCGGCAGGTAGAGATCGCGGTCCACCAGCGGCAGCCAGCCGTGCGAGATCTGCAGCACCTGGAAGACCGCGGTGGCGCTGAACTCCCGTGGCCAGTAATTGCCGGCAAAGCGGCTGAAGGCATTGTATAGAGCGAGGTAACCCAAGGCGGTCGCCAGCACCGGCAACAGGCGCCAGAGCACGAAGGGCTTCAGCAGGCGCCGCCGGGCGACCCGCCCCCGCCCCGGGCGCCACCACAGCCAGCCCAGCAGGGTGAGATCGAGCGCCGCCCAGATCAGCAGGCCGAGTGGCAGCAGGCTGGCGGTGACCAGTGGCGCCAGCAGTGCCGAGATCCAGCGCCGGCGCAGACGCCACCGCAGGCCGCGCGGCAGGCCGCCGCGCCGCAGCGCCGCCAACGCCAGCCGCGGCCGATCGGCCAGCGCCGCCGCCGAGAGCAGCAGCCACAGGCTGGTCCCCATGAGCGCCGCATAGGGTCGGGCGTAGTTGGCGAACTCCAGCAGGATCGGCTGCAGCGCCACCAGCAGGCCGCAGGCCAAGAAGCCGCGTGGCCCGGCGATCCGCCAGCCCACGAGGCCGGCCAACAGCGCGGTGGCCGCCTGTGCCAGGGCGGAGGGCAGCCGCAGCAGCCAGGGTTCGCCACCGGCCAAGCCAGCGAACTTCAACAGCAGGTACCAAGTCGGCGTGTGTGCGCCCTGCAGGCGATGCTCGATCAGGCCGCGCACCGGCAGGCTGATCGCTTCCGCGGTGAGGATCTCGACGAAGGACAACGGCGTCTGGCCGAGAAACGGCAGCGGCAACGCCAGCGCGACGCCGAAAAGGGCCAGCAGCCAGAGCCAGCCGGGAGAGGTCGAGCGCTGCGCCTGCATGCCTGTGCTTGGTCCCGGAGGGCGTGACGAATCCCGGCCGGCATCCTGCCGACGCCCGACCTGCCCCACAAGCCGGCCGCAGTCGTCCTGCGGTTGTAGAGGGCCCGGCGCAGGACCGCCGCCGGTAGCAAAGCTGGTCGACGGGCTACTTAGGCCTTGCCGTGGGTGTGATCACATCTGATAGCCTGCACCAAACCGCTTATCGCAAGGAGACACCCGATGGACCTCTCCGAACTCAAGGGCCGCTTGGCCGATGGCACGCTGACTCGCCGTCAGCTGATCGGCGCGCTGGGCGCCGCCGGCCTGGCCCTGGCCAGCATGCCGCTGCGCCCGCGCGCCGCGCGCGCCGCCGGCGACATCACCTTCATGACCTGGGCCGGCTATGACACGCCCGAGGCCATGCCGGGCTACGTCGCCAAGTACGGCGGCCTGCCGGACATCTCGATCTTCGGCGAGGAGGAAGAAGGCCTGCAGAAGATGCGCGCCGGCTTCAATCCCGATGTGACGCACCCTTGCAACTACTCGGTCGGCCGCTGGCGGCGCTCCGGCCTGTTCAAGGCGCTGGATACCACGCGCCTGGAGCACTACGCCGACCTCTGGCCCGAGCTGAAGGCCATACCCGACAGCCACGACGAGGCCGGCACCTGGTTCTTCCCCTGGGAATGGGGCACCTCCTCGGTGCTGTTCCGCACCGACCTGGCGCCGGAGTACGTCGGTCCGGAGAACAATTCCTGGAAGATTCTTTTCGATCCCAAGTACACCGACCGGCTCGGCGTGTTCGACGCGGTCGACGGCGCGGTGATCGTCGCCGCGCTGGTCGCCGGCGTGCCCGACCCCTTCGCCATGAACGACGCGGACCTGGCCAAGGTGAAGGCGCTGATGCTGGAGCAGCGCAAGGTACTGCGCAGCTATTGGACCGACGTCGCCTCGATCGAGCAGGGCCTGGCGACCGGCGAGATCGTCGCCAGCTACGCCTGGCCCTATTCGGTCGCGCCGCTGAAGGCACAGGGCATCCCGGTCGAGTACATGGTGCCCAAGGAAGGCATCCTGACCTGGGCCTGCGGCCTGATGGTGCTGAAGGATCATCCAGGCCCGGAAGAGGCGATCTATGACCTGATCAACGCCATGCAGTCGCCGGAGTCCGGCGCCTGGCTGATTGCCAACCTGGGCCTTGGCCACTCCAACATGAAGTCCTTCGAAGGCATCGAACTCAAGGTGCTGGCCGACGTTGGCCTGGCCGACCCGCAGGCGCTCTTCACCAAAGGCATCCTGTTCCAGCCGATCGAAGACTCGCTGCGCGAAAAGTACGGCCAGATGTTGCTGGAGGTGAAGGCCGGGCAGTAGCGGCGATGGGCGAGATCGCGGGACGTTCGGCCGGCGACCTGGCGCGCCTGATCCGCGCGCGCCAGGCCTCGCCGGTCGAGGTGGTGCAGGCCTCGCTCGATCGCATCCAGCAGATCCAACCGGCGCTCAACGCCTTCTGCTTCGTCTATGCCGAGGAAGCGTTGGCGGCGGCACGGGCCGCCGAGCAGGCGGTGATGGCCGGCGCCACTCTGGGCCCGTTGCACGGCGTGCCCATCGCGCTGAAGGACTTCACCAAGACCAAGGGCAAGCGCACCACCCAGGGCTCCAAGGTCTTCGAGCATTGGGTGCCGGACGAAGACGCCGTGGTGGTCGAGCGGCTGCTGGCGGCCGGCGCCATCCTGGTCGGCAAGACCACGACGCCGGAATTCGCCTACTCCGGCTTCACCGAGAGCCCGCTGTGGGGCACCACGCGCAACCCCTGGAAACCCAGCCAGACACCGGGCGGCTCTTCCGGCGGCTCGGCCGTCGCGGTGGCCACTGGTTGCGTGCCGCTGGCCGAGGGCTCGGATGCCGGCGGCTCGATCCGGCTGCCGGCCGCCTGGTGCGGCGTGGTCGGCATGAAGCCCAGCCTGGGTCGGATTCCCTTCGATGTGCTGGAGAGCCACTACTGTGACATCTTCCACTTCGGGCCGCTGGCGCGCTCAGTTGAGGACGCGGCGCTCTTCCTCAATGCCGCGCAGGGGCCGGACGACCGCGACATCGCCTCGCTGCCGCCGCTGCCGCCAATCGCCCTGCCGCTGGATGGCAACCTGAAGGGTCTCAGGCTCGGGCTCTCGCCGGACCTCGGCTACTTCGCGGTCGACCCCGCCATCCTCGCCAACCTGGAGGCCAGCGCCGAGGCGCTGCGCCAGCAGGGCGCGGTGGTGGAGACCGTCAAGGTGCCCTGGACCCGCGCCATCACCGACGCGATGTACGACTACTGGCGCGCCCTCTTCGCCGCGTCCTTCGGCAAGCACCTGCCGCAGTTCCGCGACGCCATGGATCCGCTGGTGGTGCGGCTGATCGACGAGGGGCGGCAACTGTCGGCCGAGCGGGTGATGCAGATCGGCATCCTGCGCACCCAAATGTGGCAGGCTATCGCGCCGCTGTTCGCCCGCTACGACGCCCTGCTCTGCCCCACCACCACGGTGACGGCGCCCGAGGTCGGGCTGGACGAGGTGGCCTGCGACTGGGTGGACGCGCAGGGCCTCAGCCACACGCTGGACATGACCATTCCCTTCAACATGATCAGCCGCTGCCCGGCGCTGCAGGTGCCGAGTGGCATGGCGGCAGGCCTGCCGACCGGTCTGCAGATCGTCGGCCGGCGCTACGACGACGCCACGGCGCTGCGCATCGGCTGGGCGCTGGAGCAGGCGCGCCCCTGGGCGACCTGGGCAGCCTGAAGCGGCCAGGTGGCGCCTTGAGCCTTTGGCCAGCGTTACCGATATGATAGGCGCCCCAAAGTGAGAAGATTGGATTCCCCAACCGATGGCAGATCCCTACCAGGAGCTGGGCGTCAGTCGCGACGCTTCCGCTGACGCCATCCGCAAGGCCTATCGCCGCCTGGCCAAGAAGCACCATCCCGACCTCAATCCCGGCGACAAGGCCGCCGAGGCCAAGTTCAAGGAGATACAGGGCGCCTACGACATCCTTGGCGAGGAGGCCAAGCGCAAGCGCTTCGACGCCGGCGAGATCGACGCGACCGGCGCCGAGACCGGTCCCAGCCAGGCCGAGCGCGACTACTACCGCCGTCATGCCGAGCAGGGCGGCCGCGACTTCCGCTACCAGCGCGCCGGCGCCGGCGGGCCCGACACCGGCGGCTTCGGCGAGGCCGACCTGAGCGGCGTGTTCGAGGACCTGTTCGGCGAACGGGCTGCACGCGGCCAGGCGCGCGGGCCGCGCCGTGGCGGCGACGTCAGCTATACCCTGACGGTCGACTTTGCCGACGCGGTGAAGGGCGCCACCAAGCGGGTCGCCATGGCCGACGGCAAAACCCTGGACCTCAACATCCCCGCCGGGCTGCAGGACGGCCAGGTGCTGCGGCTGCGCAGCCAGGGCCGGCCCGGCAGCGAAGGCGCGCCAGCCGGCGACGCGCTGGTCGAGATCCAGGTGGCGCCGCATCCCCAGGTGCGGCGCGACGGCCAGGACCTGCGCTCCGCCCTGCCCGTCACCCTGGGCGAGGCGTTGGGCGGCGGCACGGTGACAGCCGAGACGCTGTGGGGGCCGGTCAAGCTGAAGATCCCCAAGGGCGCCAACAGCGGCACGGTGCTGCGGCTGCGCGGCAAGGGCGTGCCGGCACCGAAAGGCAGTGACGGGCCGGCCGGCGACCACTTCGTCGAGCTGCAAGTGGTGCTGCCGGAGGAGCCGGACGAGACACTGGTCAAGGCGGTGACCGACTGGGAGGCCGCGCATCCCTACCGACCCGAGGGCAGCCAGGGAGTACGGCAATGATCGGCGAACGCGAGCTCTGCGCGCTCTTCGCGCCACTGCAGGTCACCACCCTGCGCCACTGGGTGGACCTCGGCTTCGTCCGCCCGGCCGACGCCGCGCCGGCCTTCGACGAAGCCGATGTGGCCCGGGTGCGGCTGATCTGCGACCTGCACTACGAGATCCGCATCGAGGAAGACGCCCTGCCGGTGGTGCTGTCGCTGCTGGACCAAGTCTATGACCTGCGCCGGCAGCTCGGTCAGCTGCTGGCCGCCGTGGCGGAACAGCCGACCGAGGTGCGCGCCCGCCTGCAGCTGGCCATTGCCGGACGCCAGGAAAGCACCGACCATGATGCCTGATCGCCACTCCAGCCGACGAGAAAACCGATGAGCCAGAGCCCCCTCCCCGCCGCCGCCCTGCAGCTGCTGGGCACGCGCTACCTCGCCGGCGACGGCCTGCAGTGGCGCCAGACGCACGAGAAGTATGCCGAGGCGACGCTCTACGAGGACCCGGCACGCGGCGAGCGTACGCTGCTGATGCGCATGGACCCCGGCGCCCGCTTCGCCCTGCATGCGCACGACGGCGAGCGGGAGCAGATCTACGTGCTCTCCGGCTCCTTCTGGGACGACCGCCAGACCCTGCGGCCCGGCGACTATGCCTGCCGCGAACCTGGCGACCCGCACGAAGCCGGCAGCGACGAGGGCTGCGTCGCGCTGCTGATCTATTCGCCCGGCTGACGTCGCCACCGCCCGCGCGCAACCCTCTGCGCTTGCGCTACGTTATGGTGACGAACCAGGACGGAGGGCCACCCCATGCTTTGGCGCGGACGGCGCGGTAGCGGCAACATCGTGGATCGGCGCGGCCAGGGTGGCGGTGGCCGACCCTCTGGCTTTGGCACCGGCGGTGGCGGCCTGGGCGGCGGCGGGCTTGGCGGCGGCGGCGGTGGCTTCCGCATCGGCGGCGGGCGCGGCGGCATCCTGGGCCTGATCGTCGTGATCGCCGTGGCGGTCTTCTTCGGCGGCGGCCTGGACAGCTTCCTGGGCGGCGACCAGGGCGATGGCCAGCAGGTCTCCACCACCACCGGGCCCGGCACCGCGGCGGGTGACGACCTGAAGCAGTTCGTCTCGGTCGTGCTGGCTGATACCGAGGACGTCTGGCATCAGGTCTTCAAGGCCCAGGGCCTGACCTACCACGAGCCCAAGCTGGTGCTTTTCACCGGCGGCACGCAGTCGGGCTGCGGCTTCGCCCAGTCGGCGGTCGGCCCCTTCTATTGTCCGGAAGACCAGCAGGTCTATCTCGACCTCGACTTCTTCCAAGAGCTGTCGCGCCGCTTCGGCGCGCCCGGCGACTTCGCCCAGGCCTATGTCATCGCGCACGAGGTCGGCCACCACGTGCAGGACGAGCTGGGCATCCTGGGCAAGGTTGATGAGTTGCGCGGCCGCTCCAGCGAGACGGACGCCAATGCCCTGTCGGTCCGCCTTGAGCTGCAGGCCGACTGCCTGGCCGGCGTCTTCGCGCACTTTGCCGGGGAGACCAAGGGCATCTTGGAGCCAGGCGACATCCAGGAGGCGCTGGACGCCGCCGCCGCCATCGGTGACGACCAGCTACAGCGCCAGTCCACTGGGCGGGTGCGCCCCGACAGCTTCACCCACGGCACCTCGGCACAGCGCCAGCGCTGGTTCGCCGCCGGCTACAAGGGCGGCCAGATCACCGGCTGCGACACCTTCGGCGCGGCGCAGCTCTAGGCCGCTGCCTAGCCGGTGATCTCGTCGGTCACCACGGTGAACTTGACCAGGGTGTTGAGGCCGAAGGTGTTGCTGATGGCGACGTCGGCGGCGTCGCGGCCACGGGCGATCAGGATGCGGCCGATGCGCGGGATGTTGTTGCGCGGATCGAAGGTCACCCATCGTCCACCGAGGTAGGCTTCGAACCAGGCGGCAAAGTCCATCGGGCCAGTGACCGGCACGCCGATGTCGCCCAGGTAGCCGGTGCAGTAGCGCGCCGGAATGTTCATCGCCCGGCAGAAGGCGACGGCAAGGTGCGCGAAGTCGCGACAGACGCCGGTGCGCTCGTTGAAGGCTTCCCAGGCGGTGCGCGTGGCGCGGGCCTGCTGATAGTCGAAGACGATGTGCCTGTGCACGTAGTCGCAGATCGCCTGCACCCGCGCCGCGCCCATCGGCGTGCGCTCGAATAGCTGCCAGGCGATGTCGGACAGGCGATCGGTCTCGCAGTAGCGGCTGCCCAGCAGGAACACCAGGCAGTCATCCGGCAGGTCCTGTACTGGATGCTGCGGCAGCGTCATGTCGATGCTCTCGGGCTGGCCGGAATCCCGCACTATACCGCTGGCGGTCAGCTGTACTTCGCCGGGTGGCGCCACAATCCGGCTGCACCAGTTGCCGAAGCCGTCGCGGTAGGCGCTAACCGGCACGTTGGGCGAGGCAAGCATGCGGTCGGGAACCACGATGTCGCCGGCGCGCGAGGCATGCACCGTCAGCATCAGCATCATCGGCGTGGGCTGCGGGCAGTGGTAGACGATTTCGTAGCCGACGCGGATCTGCATAGTTTTGGCCCTTTCGGCGCGCGGCGCGCGCTTGCACAGCCTCCTGGACCGCGGTGCCGAAAATGGCAGCACGCTCTCCCAGGATGCTGTTGCGGTGCAACGTTAGACGATAAAGGCGCCGGACATTGGAAAAGTTCCAGGCGGCGGCGTTTGCCCCCCGGCGGTGTTTGCCCTAGCCTTGATCGGACCTTGTCAAGAGGAGGGGCCGTCATGCCGAAGGGCATCGCGACTGTCCTGGCGCTCGCGCTGTCGCTGCTGGCAGCGCTGCCCGCCGCCGCGCGCGAGGAAAAGGCCAGGCAGGACTGCCTGAACGACAGGACCAAGTCGGAGGAGCGCATCACCGCCTGCACGCGCTATCTGCGCGCTGGCCAGCCGACGGTGGATGAGCAGGTGGCCGCGCTGGCCGCGCGCGGCGAGGCTTTCCGCGACCTGAAACGATACGACGAGGCGCTGGCCGACTTTGACGGCGCGATCGCCCTGCAGCCCGACAAGGCATTCCTCTACCAGAAGCGCGGCCTGACGCAGGACTGGAAGGGCGACGACGAGGCCGCCCTGGCCGACTACGATCGCGCCATCGCGCTCGACCCCGACGATGCCTGGAGCTACTACGCCCGCGGCTCAGTGCTGAAGCAGTTGAAACGGCTGGACGAGGCGCTGGAGGCCTTCGACCGCGCGTTGGCCGTCTCGCCGGACTATCTCACCGCGCTGCGGGCCCGCGGCGATACCAACCGGCAGCGCAAGGATTGGGGCGCGGCACGCGACGACTATAACCGGGTGCTCGCGCTGCGGCCCTACAGCGACTACGACTACAACCTGCGTGGCGAGGTGCACGAGCATCTGGCACGCCCCTTCGACGCGGCGCGCGACTATCTGATCTCGCTGCGGCTCTATCCCAACAGCGATCAGGTGCAGTGGAAGCTCGACGACCTCGGCGTCGACATCCATCGGGCGACTGAGACGCCCTCACGCGACTTCACCTTCGCACCGCCGCCGGTCGGCCTGGCCATTGTCTATCTGCAGCAGGAGGTGACGCCGGAATCGCAGGTCGAGGTCGATCCCATGGAAGAGGCCATCGGCGAGCTGGCCAGCTGGTTCGCCGGCCCGAAAGAGGTGCCGCTGCCACTCTCGTCGATCTTCATCACCCGGCAGGTAACGGCGACGGAGGGGCGGATGGTGACGCTGGACAACGCGGTCAGCTTCCCCGCCAGCGACGCCGCCACCCGAATGACAGATCGCGCCAAGGATTATCTCGACGGTCTCTGGCCGGCCTCCTTCCCGACGCCGCAGGGCGAGGGCGCCGCCATCGAATACGACGAGGCAGCGCTGGCGCAGCTCTGGACCCGGGCGCCCGGCAAGGGCGCCAGCGGCACGGGCAAGGTGGTGGTGCATTGCCCGCCCGAGGGCGTGCAGCCGGACCTGATCGCCGCCGTCGTCGGCTGCCAGCCGGAGCAGACCGTCGAGATCGGCAGCCTGACCTGGTCCGCCAAGGTCGAGGGCTGGCAGGCCATCCTGACGCCCGCCGGCCGTTTCCCAGCGCTGCGGCTGCGCTACGAGGAAAGCGCCACCCTGACCCTGATGGGCCAGACCAAGACGCGCACCGCGGTCACCACCTGGTGGTGGAGCCCGGACGTCCACTGGTGGGTGAAGCGCAAGGTGGAGAAGGACGGCAAGATCGAGGTGAGCGAGGCAGTGTCCATTCGCCGGTAGAGTGGTCCGCATTGTGCCTGGAAGAAACCAAGGCGACGCGGCGGCTAACCGAAGAGCAGCGCCGCATCGACGCCGCGGCGGCCAGCGGCGTAGCCGACCAGGTGGCGCAGCGCGGCGCGACCCATGGCCTGGATCTCGCCCCGTGAGCTGGCGCCGATGTGGGGCGTCAGCATCAGGTTCTCGCCGCGCGGCAAGGTCACTTCGGTCGGCGGCTCGACCGCCAGCACGTCGAGCGCGGCGCCGGCCAGCCGGCCGCTCGCCAGGGCGGCCTGCAGCGCCGCCTCGTCCACCACGCCGCCGCGCGCCGTGTTGACCAGGAAGGCACCCGGCTTGAAGCGCGCCAGGGCCGCGGCGTCGATCAGGTTCCGGGTGCCAGGCTGCAGCGGCACATGCAAGGTCACGAAGTCCGCTTCCGCGTAAAGCTGTTCCTTGCCGACGCTTTCCACCGCCAGGGCACGGCTGGGCGCGGCAATGTCGAGGATATCGTTGACCAGGATCCGACAGCCGAAGGGCCGCAGCAGCGGCACCAAAGCCTGGCCGACGTGGCCAAAGCCAACGATACCCACGGTGGCGCCATAGAGCGTCTGGCTGGGCCGGCGCACCCAAGCGCCTTCACGCACCAGCAAAGCGCTGCGGAAGAGGTCGCGCCCGACCGCCAGCATGAGGCCCAGCGCGGTCTCCGCCACGGTGCGGCTGTTCACCCCCGCGGTCCAGCCGACATAGACGTCGGCGGCGCGGCAAGCGGCCAGGTCGAAAGAGTCGAGGCCGACGCCGTACTTGCCGAAGGCCTTCAGCATGGGACAGGCGGCCAGCACCGCGGCGTCGATCCGCTCAGCACTGCAGATGGCGAAGTCGGCTTCCTGCAGAAAGCCGATCAGCGCCTCTCCCCGCAGCAGGGGACCGCGGTTGAACCGGGCGCCGGGGAAAGCCGCCTCAGCCTCGGCGCAGAGCAGCGCATCGGTGGAGAACAACGGCAGCGGGACGGCGAGGCGCGGGCTAGCCAAGCGACGGGGCCTTGGCCAGTCGGCCCGCGCGGTTTCTTGGCGGGGCCTTGCCCTCACCCGACCTGACGCGATGCATTGAGCCCCCTACCGAACGCCCGTGATCAGGTCGCAATCTACCGCGCATTACGATGAGCGACGACAAATTCAGGTGCGGTCGCGCTGCTCGGCCAAAGATGACCAACACGAACTTAACCAGCGCGATACTGACAGGCGCGAGTGTCCTGGGCGCAGACATGACGGATGCGAACATGCGCGCCACAAAATCCTGCGACACGATCATGCCGGCAGAAAACACGACAACAGCGGTTGCTGACTCTCGGGCCGCTTCTCCGGCCTATCGGCGGATGGCGGTCGGCGAAACGGTGACGGGATTGACGGTGGCGACGTCACGCGCCTCCCAGCTGGAGCACGCTAGCTGCCGACCGGTGCCGCTTCGTCGAAGGGTACGTGCTTGGCGCCCGGTCCCGTTGCGCCCAGCGCATCTTTGTTCTCGATGTGGATGTCGAAGGCCAGCGAGATGCGCTCCTGGTCGCCTTCATGCGGCGTGGTGGCGTGGAACAGCATGCTGGGGAACAGCGTCAACAGGCCGGGCTCGTTCCTCACCGCCAGGCCGTTATTCTCGGTGAACTCGCCCTTGTAGAGATAGATAGGGCGGGAAGTACATGGTGGAGGAACCAGCGGCGGCGATGCAGTAGTTGCCCGACAGGTAGGCGGTGGCCATCTGGTCGTGGCAGTGCGGCTTCAAGCGCTCGCCCTTGCGCAGGATGTTGACCCAGCCCTGCACCCAGGTCCGCGGCCGCGGCAGCTGCAGGCTCTGCATGAAGCGGCGGTAACTCTGGTGTACGAAGCCCTGGAAGTGGCGCATCGCCGGCTCCTCCCAGGTGAAGATGTTGAAGCCATGCCAGCGCGCCGTGGTGCCCTCGTCCACGCCGGCGACTGTCTTTGGCTTGATGCTCTGCTTCAGCTCCGCCTCGCGCGACAGCGCGATGGCGGTCAGGCTGGCATTGAGCGCCGGATCGGCCAGCATCTCGTTGAACAGCGGTACCGTCCAACGCGGCGCAAAAGGCGTTCGCGGCTCTGGCGATTGCCATAGCTTGACCGGCATGTTTCACCCCCCGGCGAACGGGTGCTTCTAGGGCGCCCTGTCATGGAAGCTTCACATTCGGTCTGAGCGTTGTCCAATAAATATGATTGTCCCGATATGCCTGCATTTCATAATGAACGCACAACGATTGCGGCTATAATCCGTTCCGGCCGCGCTGCCTATTCTGACTTTAGCAGTGGCAGGTCTGGCAGCTTTTCCGGCGTTTGCTTGCCCTTGCCCTTAGACCCGCCTTTACCGGCCGGGTCCCAGGTGCAGTTCTCCCACTTGTAGTCGCAGATGTAGCAGCCGCGGACTCCGGTGATATCACTGTCCAGGCAGCAGGCGCGGATCGGACTGCCGGCCGGCTGCTCGACAATGTCGCCATTCTCGATGCAGCTGCCGACCGAGATGTCCGGTGTCACCGGCTGGTTGTCCTTGGCCTGGGCCGCCGGACCGAACAGCAGCAGCAGGGCCGTCGCCGCAGCAAGGCTGGAGAAACGCCGCATGGCTGGTCTCCGCGCGCAGGCCGGGACAAGTTGGGCGGTCAGGGACGGCGCCCGCATCCGGCTGTGTATCGTCTACGATAGGCCTGCGGCAGCCCGGCGTGCAACATATCGCGATAACCAATATGGCTGTGCCTGGTGGGGAGGCTCGACCAGCCAGCCCGGAACCAAGCCTAGCGCCTTTCCCTCGCCTCCACCGTGAGCTGGAGGAGATGACCTGCGGCACGCCCTCACCTTTGGTGTACAGGATCCCAAGGGCGAACTGGGCGACGGCAATACCCTGGTCGGCGAGTGGCCTCAAAAGGCTGAGCGCGGCTGAACAATCGCCGCGCTTGCAAGCAGCCCCCCGTCCTCAAAAGGTCCTGCCTTGGCGAGACTCTGAACATTTCCTCTAGTCGCCTGGATGCAATTGATCACATGATGATTTCGCTTTTCTTCCTAGCGAAGGTCGATGGCCATGTCTCAGACAGATAAGGTGTTCAGCGGATCTATTCCTGAATTCTATGACATCTACTTGGTCCCCCTGATTTTCGAAGCCTACGCAGCCGATATGGCGAAGCGCGTGGCTGCCTTGCAGCCCAGTGCCGTTCTAGAAACAGCTGCCGGCAGCGGAGTCGTCACGCGCGCCCTGGCGCCCTTGCTGAAAGACGGCGCGCGCTATGTCGTCACGGATCTCAACCAATCCATGCTGGACCGCGCCGAAAGCGTTCAGGGCCAAGCCAAGAGCATCGAATGGCGTCAGGCCGACGCCATGGCTTTGCCGTTCGAAGATCAGGCCTTCGATTCGGTGTGCTGCCAGTTTGGCGCCATGTTCTTCCCGGATCGCGCCGCTGGTTTCGCGGAAGCGCGTCGTGTGCTCCGTCCTGGCGGACAATTCATCTTCAGCGTGTGGGATCGAATTGAAGAGAACGAGTTGGCGGATCTAGTGACGCAAGCTGCGGCTTTGTGCTTTCCGCACGACCCTCCGCGCTTCCTCGCCAGAACCCCGCACGGCTACCACAACGTCAAAGAGATCGAGACTGATGTTCGCGCGGGAGGCTTCAAGGAGGTCGGGATCGTCACACTCGCGGAAAGGAGTCGCGCGCCTTCAGCGCGTCGTGCTGCGATCGCCTACGTCCAAGGCACACCACTGCGCAATGAAATCGAAGCGCGGGGTGCCGGCCGCTTGGAAGAGATGACCGACCGCGCCGCCGACATGCTCACCAAGCGGTTTGGCGAAGGACCTGTGGACGGCAAGATTCAAGGACATGTCGTCGTGGCGCGAGCCTAGGGGAGGCTGCGCCGCTTCATTTGTTACGGCGTCGCAGCGGGCGGAGTCTTGAAGGCTGCGACAGATAAGCAGCCAGACCATCGCTGCGGAGAGTGGATTCAAGGAAAATCAGTGCCTTAGCGCAGCTGGCGTCCCCAACGGGATTCGAACCCGTGTTACCAACGTGAACGGCTGGTGTCCTAGGCCTCTAGACGATGGGGACCGGCGCGGTAGGCTGACAGCTTGTCAGGCGCGGCCGGGTGATAGCGGGGGTGCCCCGGAAAAGCAAGCCGCTGCCGGCAGGGGGGCGACCGTCGCCAGGCGACTAGCGCGCCGCCCGCTGCTCGGGGCCGTCCGGGTCGCCCTCGGCCACCGGGGCGCCGGTGATCTCCTTCACCAGCTTCTCGATCATGGCGTCGCGGAAGGCCTCGTAGTCCGGCGCCGTCAGCACGAAGGCATTGGGTCCGCCGATCACGTTCTGCTTGTAGTAGACGTTGAGCGCCGGGTCCTCGTTCAGGATCGCCAGGCCGTTCACCGTGATACCGGCGGCGATGGCGCGGTCGCGCACCTGGTTGGGGACCTCTCCCTGGTTGGCGCGGCCGTCGCCGGAGACGTCGATCACCTGGCGCCCGCCCTGGTAGAGGTTGCCCTCCAGCGCCAGCATGGAGAAGGCCAGCGCGCCGCCGATGGCGGTGCCGCCGCCCACCACCTGGCGCGGCGTCAGATCGAGCTGCTGGGCAAAGGCCTCGCAGTCGGCGGCGCTGTGCACCAGGGTCCAGCCGACGCTGATCTCCTGGTGCCGGCTGTCGGCCCACTGGATCATTATGACGGCGACGCCGAAGGGGCCGGCGGCCTCGATCGCCTGCTGCACACGTGGATGGCGAAAGGCCTCGGCCAGCCCGACCATCTGCTGGTTGAATTCGCTGCGGTTGATCGAGGAGGAGGCATCGACCGCCAGCACCAGCTCCAAATCCACGGGTTCCAGCGCCCGCGGCGAACCAGGCAAAGCAGCGGCCAAGACCAGGGACAAGAGGAAGCGGCGCGCCAGAATGCTCATGGCGCCATCCTAACCCCCGTAGAGGGTCGGCGTCGCGTCTCTTCCGCCCGCGTGGTGACGCGCTTGTGATCGCCCCGGGCGTTTACAGCCATGCCGCTCTGCTCACACTGTGTTCACTAACGGGTGATGCTGAACCTTGGAGGCAGACTTATGCGAAATTGGGTCAAGACTGCGGTCGCTGGTGTTCTCGGCGCGAGCCTTCTGGCAGGCGTCGCCGTCGCCGCCGACAGCGCGGAAAAGGCCGTCAACTATCGCAAGGGTGTGATGGACGCCATGTCCTGGCACATCGGCCCCATTGCTGCGATGGCGAAGGGTGAAATGGCCTTCGACAAGGATATGCTGCAGCACCACGCCGATGCCCTAGCAGCGCTCAGCAAGATCGTGGTCGAGGGCTTCCCCGACGGCAGCGTGGCGATGGAGGGCACCAAGGCCAAGGCCGATGCCCTGGCCAGCAATGCCGCCTTTGTCGCCAAGGACAAGGCCCTTGTCGAGGCCACTGCCGCGCTCGCCGCCGGCGCCGCCGGGGTGACCGACGCGGCCGGCATCGGCCCGCTGCTGGGCCCGGTCGGCCAAGGCTGCGGCGGCTGTCACAGCGACTTCCGCGCCAAGTAGTTCCGATTGTGAGCGTCGTGAGGGCCGGATCGCCAGGGGCGGTCCGGCCCTTCGCGTTTGCCCCCTCGCTTCTGTCCTAGTCGAAGCTGGAACCGCCACCACCGGCCGGCGGCAGCCAGGCCGGCAACCCCAGCACGATCAGCAGCACCATGGCGACTGCCAGCAGCAGCACCAACAGGCCGCGCCAGGCCGGCGGACTGGTGCCCGCCTCAGCCGCCGGCAGATTGCGGGCGCGACCGGTGATCATTGTCGCCACCAGGTTCTGTCGCTTCCAAACCGCGTAGTAGGTGATGGCGCAGAGGTGCAGGGCGATGAGGGCCAGCAGCACCTTGAAGTTGATCGCGTGGATCTTGCCGGCGAGGGCGCGCAGCTCGCTGTCGACCAGCGGCGCCAGAGGGCCGGCCGCCAGGACGTCGTCGTCGACACAGAGCCCAGTGGCCACCTGCAGCAGCAGCGAAGCCAGCAGCGCCAGCACCGACAGGGCGCCCAGGGGATTATGGCCGGCGTGCGCCTCGGCCTGCCGGCTGCGCAGCCCGGGCAGGTAGCGCAGCACCGCGCCGGGACCGCGCACGAAGTTGGCAAAGCGGCTGTGGCGTCCGCCGACGAAGCCCCAGAGCAGGCGGAAGATCAGCAGGCCCAGCAGCGTGAAGCCGATCAGCTTGTGCCAGTGGAAGTCGAAGCGCCGGAAGATCTCGGCGGTCAGCCAGGATCCCAGGACGCCCAGCACGATCAGCCAGTGGAACAGCCGCGTCGGCAGGTCCCAGACCAGGATTCGGCGGCGCGGTTCGGGCGTGTCGGACATGGCGGACCTCGTCGGGCGGGATGGGTCAGGAGCTAGAGACTAGGCACAGCGCCGCCGCCACACCAGCCGCCGCCGCGGGCAAGAAGGGTTTCAGGCCGCGTCCGGCGGTCCGTAGCCCCAGCGCTGCAGGAAGGGGCCCCAGTGCTGCTCGACCAGCGCGATGTCGCGCGCCGGAAAGCGTCGCGCGGCGCGGCTGTAGCTGCGGATCGAACCGAGGTACTGCTCCATCGCCGGGCGCGCGGTGTCGAATCCAGGCAGCGCCAGTGCCGCGTAGATCCGCTCCAGCTCCACCAGCGGCTGGCGCTCGAAGGCCTCGAAGCTGGTCTCGGCGAAGCTGCCGGGGGGCAAGGCGGTGCTATCGTCGAGCAGCGGCTGCATCAACCGCGGATAGGTTTGCAGTACGACGCGCTCGATCTCCACCGCGTCCCAGGGCTGCAGCGCCAGCGCCTCGAACATCTTGACGAAGAAGCCGCGGGTCGAGGCGAAGACCTCGTGCGGGTTGCGCACGATGTGCAGGAAACGGGCGCCGGGATAGAGACGGGCGAGCTGCGCCACGCGGGCGGTGTAGACCGGGTTCTTGATCGCCAGGCGGCGGCCGGGGCGCAGCTGCTCCAGCTTCCAGAGATAGCGGTCGAGTCGGCGTTCCCATTGCCGTACCAGGCGCGGGCTGGCGCCTTCGAGGAACAGGCCGCGCCAATAGAATTTGTCGAAGGCGCGCGGGAAGTAGATGGCGTGGAAATAGGACAGCGCCGTCATGTTGGCGACCGCGGTCTCGTCCTCCTGCGGCGAATCGGGATTGACCGCGACCTGGTCGATGAAGCGCCCCTTGGGCAGCGCGCGCTCCAGCAGCGGCCGCAGCCAGCGCCCGAGCAGCAGCGTGTCCCACGGCAAGCCGGCGGAGACTGGATCGACATAGCCGAAGCCGGCTTTGCCCAACAGGTTGTAGAGGTGCGTCGTACCACTGCGCCAATGGCCCAGCAGGAACAGCGGCGGCTGTGCCAGTGGCCGGCCGCGCCGCCAGACCGCCGTGGTCGCAGCTTCGGCCAGGCTGATCGGCGCGCGCGCCAGGCTGGAGGCCAGCGCGCCCCCTGCCCGGCCCCAACCACCGGGTGGCACCCCGCCGGCCTGACCCAGCACCGACAGCAAGGTCAGTGGATCGGCCCCGGCCAGCGGATGCGCCAGCGGGCGGCGGTCGCCGGCGGCAGCGCCCTGCGAACCCTCCACCATTACCGTCTGCCTGCTGTGGAATAAGAACTTTTCACAGTCACCTATGCCGAATGGCTCGACAGCCGCCCAGCGCTCGGGCCATCTGCTGCGGGCCCGCCTTGGCCGCGCCGCACCGTGCTAGGGTCAGAGGGGGCATTTTGCAAGGGAGACGCCACTGGCCATGACCGCAACCGACACCACGCCAAATCCCCCAGTCGCCCCCCGCTACGCCAACGCCCTGGCGATGATCGGCAATACCCCACTGGTCGAGGTGCAGCGCCTGGACACCGGGCCCTGCCGCTTGTTCCTGAAACTGGAGAACCAGAATCCAAGCGGCTCGATCAAGGACCGCATCGGCCGCTCGATGATCGAGGCGGCGGAAGCCGACGGTCGCCTGAAGCCCGGCGGTACCATCATCGAGGCGACGGCCGGCAACACCGGCCTGGGCCTGGCCCTGGTGGCCGCGGCCAAGGGCTATCGCCTGGTCATCGTGGTGCCCGACAAGATGGCGCAGGAAAAGCTGTTCCACCTGAAGGCGCTGGGCGCCGAGATCTTCCTGACGCGCAGCGACGTCGGCAAGGGCCACCCGGAATACTACCAGGACCTGGCCGAGCGCCTGGCCGGGGAAAACGGCTGGTTCTACGTCAACCAGTTCGGCAATCCGGCCAATCCCCTGGCGCACGAGGCCACCACCGGGCCAGAGATCTGGGCGCAGATGCAGGGCCGCGTCGACGCCGTGGTCTGCGGCGTCGGCTCCGGCGGCACCATCAGCGGGCTGTCGCACTACTTCGCCAGAGTCTCGCCGCGGACCCAGATGGTGCTGGCCGATCCCAAGGGCTCGATCCTGGCGCACTACGTCGATACGCACGAGGTTTCAACCGAGGTCGGCTCCTGGGTGGTTGAGGGCATCGGCGAGGATTTCATCCCGCCGATCGCCGACCTGTCGCATACCCACAAGGCCTATACCATCGACGACAAGGAGGCCCTGAACACCGCGCGCGACCTGCTGCGGCTGGAGGGCATCCTGGGCGGCTCCTCCACCGGTGTGCTGCTGGCCGCGGCGCTGCGCTGGTGCCGCGAGCAGACCGAGGAGAAGCACGTCGTCACCTTTGTCTGCGACAGCGGCAACAAGTACCTCTCCAAGCAGTTCAATGATTTCTGGATGCTGGAGCAGGGCTTCATCGAACGCCCGCAGCAGGGCGACCTGAGCGACCTGGTCAGCCGCCGCCACCGCGACCGCGCCACCGTCACGGTGCAGGCCGAGGACACGCTTCTGATGGCACAGGCACGCCTCAGGCTCTACGACATCTCGCAGCTGCCGGTGCTCGACAAGCAGGGCAAGGTCATCGGCATCCTGGACGAAGAGGACCTGCTGTTCCGCGTGATGGAATCGCCGGATCGCTTCAAGGACCCGGTATCCAGTGCCATGACCACCCGCCTGGACACCATCCAGGCCAGACAGTCGCTGGCCGACCTGAAGCCGATCTTCGCCAAGGGCCATGTCGCCATCGTGCTGGACGGCGGCGATTTTCTCGGGCTCATCACCCGCATGGACCTGTTGACCCACCTCCGCCAGAAGGCCACCGCATGAGCAAGAGCAATCGCCAGGGTTTCGCCACGCGCACGATCCACGCCGGGCAGTCGCCAGACCCCACGACCGGCGCGATCATGATGCCGATCTACGCCACCTCGACCTACGTGCAGGAGAGCCCGGGCGTCCACAAGGGCTACGAGTACTCGCGCTCGCAGAACCCGACGCGCATGGCTTACGAGCGCTGTGTCGCCGACCTGGAGAACGGCACCCAGGCCTACGCCTTCGCCTCCGGCCTGGCCGGCGCGGCCACGGTGCTGGACCTGCTCGACGCCGGCAGCCACATCGTGGCGATGGACGACCTCTACGGCGGCAGCTACCGCCTGTTCGAGCGGGTGCGCAAGCGCTCCGCCGGCCTGCAGGCCAGCTTCGTCAACCTGGCTGACATCGCGGCGCTGGAGGGCGCACTGAAGCCCGAGACCAAGATGATCTGGGTCGAGACGCCGACCAATCCCCTGCTCAAGCTGGCTGACCTGGAGGACATCGCCGCCATCGCCAAGCGGCGCGGCATCCTCACCATCGCCGACAACACCTTCGCCAGCCCCTATGTGCAGAACCCGCTCGACCTCGGCTTCGACATGGTGCTGCACTCGGCCACCAAGTACCTGAACGGCCACAGCGACATGGTGGGCGGCGTGGTGGTGGTGGGCGCCAACCGCGAGCTCGCCGAGCAGCTGGCCTTCCTGCACAACGCCGTGGGTTCGATCCAGGGCCCCTTCGATTCCTTCCTGGCGTTGCGCGGCCTGAAGACCCTGGCGCTGCGCATGGAGCGCCACTGCGAGAACGCCGGCGTCATCGCCGAGTGGCTGGGCAAGCACCCCAAGGTCGAAAAACTCTACTACCCCTTCCACGCCAGCCATCCACAGCAGGCCCTGGCCAAGCGCCAGATGCGCGCCGGCGGCGGCATGATCACCGCGGTGCTGAAGGGCGGGCTGGAGAGCGCCAAGCGCTTCCTCGAGCGGGTCGAGATCTTCGCCCTGGCCGAGAGCCTGGGCGGCGTCGAAAGCCTGATCGAGCACCCGGCCATCATGACCCATGCCTCGATCCCACCTGCGGTGCGCGCCAGCCTCGGCATCTCCGACGGCCTGGTGCGCCTGTCGGTCGGCGTCGAGACACTGGAGGACCAGCTTGCCGACCTGGAGCAGGCGCTCGCCTAAAGCTGGTGGCCTGAGGCCGCTAGCCTAAGCCAGTTGGGACCTCTATCATCGGCGCATCACCGCTGGCGGAGCGACCGAACTTGAAGCAGGACGGACGCGACAAGGCTACGGGCCTGCAGTCCTTTCACGTACTGCCGGAAACGCCCTGCCCCTATCTGCCCGGGCAGCGCGAACGCAAGCTCTTCACCGACCTGACCGGGCCGCGCGGACGGCGGCTCTATGACTCCCTGTCGCAGTCCGGTTTCCGCCGCAGCCACCGCTTCGCCTATCGCCCGGCCTGCACCGGCTGCCAGGCCTGCGTACCGGTGCGCATCCGCGTCGCCGACTTCAGCCCGGGCGATACCCTGAAGCGGATCGCCCGGCGCAACGCCGACCTGACGGTGGAAGAGCGCCCGGCACGCGCCACCCTGGAGCAGTACCGCCTGTTCGACCGCTACATCGACCGGCGCCACGGCGACGGCGACATGGCGGCAATGGCTTTCTCCGACTATCAGGCAATGGTGGAAGAGACCGTGCTCGATACCCGCATGGTGGAGTTCCGCCTGGAGGACGGCCTGCTGGCCGCGGCCGGCCTGATCGACTGGCTGGAGGACGGTCCCTCCGCCGTCTATTCCTTTTTCCTGCCCGAACTGGCCAAGCGCAGCCTGGGCAGTCAGGTGATCCTCTGGCTGGTGGCCGAGGCCGCACGGCGTGCGCTGCCGCACGTCTACCTGGGCTATTGGATCGCCGACACGCGCAAGATGGCCTACAAGGCCCGCTTCCGCCCGCTAGAGGCGCTTGGTCCGCAGGGCTGGTCCGATCTTGCGGCCACTTGACGCCCAATAGGAATTGCGGCCAGCCCGGGCTTGTTCTCAACCGCTAAGCTGCTATTTTGACGCAGCCATCGTGGGGACGGTGGCGGGGGTACGACCCAGGCCAATCAACAAGGCGTCCCGCCTTGCCCAGCATCAGGGATCGCAAGACTCCCGAGGCCGGGCGACGGCGGACGACCCGATGGGTGTACAACCCAAACTGTGGGAGGAGACTTCTCAATGCGGCCACTGCTGGTCGTCTGCGGGTGGATCGACGCCATCAGCCGAAATGTCGGCAAGGCGGTCAGCTGGTTGGTGCTGGTCGCCGTCCTGGTCAGCGCCATCAATGCCTCGGTTCGCTACCTGTTCGACGCCAGTTCCAATGCCTGGCTCGAGCTGCAGTGGTATCTCTTCGCTGCGGTCTTCCTGCTCTGCGCGTCCTATACGCACTTGCGCAACGAGCACATCCGCATCGACATTCTCAATAACATGCTGCCGCGCCGGGTGCAGACCATCATCGACATCGTCGGTGGTCTGCTCTTCCTGCTGCCGATGACCGTCCTGATCGGCTGGCTCTCGATCGACATGGTGGCGGACTCCTTCATGCGCGACGAGCAGTCCTCCAACGCCGGCGGTCTGCTGCGCTGGCCGGTCAAGGTTCTGATGCCGATCGGCTTCTTGCTGCTGTCGCTGCAGGGCCTGTCGGAAGTCGTCAAGCGCATCGCCTTCATGTTGGGTCAGGGTCCGGATCCAGCCGAGCTCGCCAAACCCCTGGGGTCGCACCCACCCGACGTTGTCGTTGCCGCGCCGGGAGAGGAGCCCCTCCATGGTTGAGCTTCTGACTCAAAACATGGCGCCGGTGATGTTCATCGGCCTCGTGTTCTTCCTGCTGCTCGGCTTTCCTGTCGCCTTCGCGCTGGCCGCCAACGGCCTCTTCTTCGGCTTCATCGGCATCGAACTGGGCCTGCTGCACTTCAGCCTCCTGAGTGCCCTGCCCGAGCGTGTCTACGGCATCATGAGCAACGAGACGCTGCTCGCCGTGCCGTTCTTCACCTTCATGGGCCTGATCCTGGAACGAAGTGGCATGGCCGAGGATCTGCTCGATACCATCGGGCAGCTCTTTGGCCCGGTGCGTGGCGGGCTGGCCTATGCCGTGATCTTCGTCGGCGCGCTGCTGGCGGCGACCACCGGCGTGGTGGCGGCCTCGGTCATCTCGATGGGACTGATCTCGCTGCCCATCATGATGCGCTACAACTACAAACGCTCAGTATCCTGCGGCGTCATCGCGGCGTCGGGCACGCTGGCGCAGATCATCCCGCCCAGTCTTGTGCTGATCATCCTGGCCGACCAGCTCGGCCGGTCGGTCGGCGACATGTATGCCGGTGCGATCTTCCCCGGCCTGATCCTGTCGAGCCTCTACGTCGGCTGGATCTTCCTGGTCACTATCATCACGCCCAAGGCACTGCCGCCGCTGCCGATGGAAGCCCGCTCACTGCGCGGGTTCAAGTTGCTGAACCGGGTGATCTTCTCGCTGTTTCCACCGCTGATCCTGATCTTCCTGGTGCTGGGCACCATCTTCCTCGGCATCGCCACGCCCACCGAAGGCGGCGCGATGGGTGCCACCGGTGCGATGATTCTGGCCCTGATCAATCGTCGGCTGTCGTGGAAGCTGCTGTCCCAGGCCCTCGATCAGACGGCGAAGCTCTGCTCCTTCGTCATCTTCATCCTGATCGGCTCGACCGTGTTCACCCTGACTTTCCGCGGCGTGAACGGCGATCTCTGGGTCGAGGATCTGCTGCTCGGACTGCCAGGCGGCGAGGTCGGCTTCCTGATCGTCGTCAACATCCTGGTCTTCTTCCTGGCCTTCTTCCTCGACTTCTTCGAGCTGGCCTTCATCATCATCCCACTGCTGGCCCCGGTGGCTGAGAAGCTGGGGATCGACCTGATCTGGTTCGGCGTGCTGCTGGGCGTGAACATGCAGACCTCCTTCATGCACCCGCCCTTTGGCTTCGCGCTCTTCTACCTGCGCAGCGTCGCGGCCAAGGATCCATATGTCGACAAGGTGACTGGCGAGACTATCGCCGGCATCACCACCGGACAGATCTACAAGGGTGCGATTCCCTTCGTCTGTATTCAGGTCATCATGGTCGGCTTGGTCATCGGCTTCCCGGAGATGGTGACTGCGAACCTGGACCACGGCACCGGCGTCGATCCCAACACGATCCAGATCGACGTGCCGCTGCCCGACTTCAACCTGCAGCAATAAGCTCCGCCCGCCGGCCTTGCGGTCGGCGGACACTCGCCCAGTCAGGAAATCCACACAGAAAAAACCCCGCCCGACTCTCGTCGGGCGGGGCAATTCGTTCGCTGTCGACGGTGGCTGCTCAGCCAGCCGTGGCGGCGAAGACGTCGTAGTTCAGTTCGCAGACCTTGAACCAAGAGATCTGGTCGGCGCGGAACGGCGTCCAGCTGTCGTAGACCGCCTTGAACTTGGCGTTGCTCGCCGCGGTCTCGTCGTAGAGCTTGAAGGCCGCCTCGTGCGCCTTGGTCATGATCTCCTTGGAGAAGCCATGCAGCACGGCGCCACCAGCCACCAGCCGCCTCAGCGCGGCCGGGTTCAGGGCGTCATACTTTGCCAGCATCGTGCCGTTCGCCAAACCGCAAGCGGTCTTGAAGATCGACTGGTAGGACTTCGGCAGAGCGTTGAAGGCGTCCAGGTTCGCCATCGCCATCAGGCTCGGTCCACCTTCCCACCAGCCCGGGTAGTAGTAGTGCTTGGCAACCTTGTAGAAGCCGAGCTTCTCGTCGTCATAGGGACCGACCCACTCGGCCGCGTCGATGGTGCCCTTCTCCAGCGAGGGATAGATGTCGCCGCCGGCGATCTGCTGCGGCACCACGCCCAGCGCGGAGAAGACTTTGCCGCCCCAGCCGCCGATGCGCATCTTCAGGCCCTGCAGGTCGTCGAGGGTGTTGATCTCCTTGCGATACCAACCGCCCATCTGCGCGCCGGTGTTACCCGCCGCCCAGCCAACGATATTATAGTCCTTGAAGAAGTTGTTCATCATGTCGTGCCCGCCGCCGTCATAGAGCCAGGCATTCTGCTGGCGGGCGTTCAGGCCGAACGGCACAGCGGTACCGAAGGCGAAGGTCGGATCCTTGCCGACGTAGTAGTAGGGAGCGGTGTGGCACATCTCGACCGTGCCAGCCTGCACGGCGTCAACCGCCTGCAAGCCCGGGACGATCTCGCCACCGGCGAACACGCGGATCTGGAACTTGCCATCGGTTGCCTCGGACACGGCCTGGGCGATGGTCTCGGCACCGCCGAAAATCGTATCCAAGGCCTTCGGGAAGCTCGAAGTGCAGCGCCACTCGATTTGTGGTGCCGAAGATACGATAGCAGGAGAAGCTACAGCCGGAGCGGGCGAAGGCGCCGGCGCAGGTGTCGGAGCCGGCATATCGCCAGGTTTCAAAACGATATAGGCACCACCCGCGCCAACAACTAGGCCGGTGGCCGCACCGCCTAAGAAATCACGCCTATTCATCTAGACCTCCCATTTGGTCGTTTCGGAGCTGCCATTGTTGGGCAGTTCGCGCTCTGTCACGTGGAACCTTACACAGACCTAAAAGGCAGAACCACTGTCTCGACGTTGGCCTTCCAAATTATCGGCAATCAGCCTATTCGGGAGCCGAAGCATTTTCCTAACAACAGGCAACCCATCGACTGCCCATCAAAGACGGCGCAACAACGCCCAAGTACTCGGCAACGTAACGCCGGCCAGCGCGGTCTTCAGCACCGTCGCCCAGAGGAAGGGCTCGACGCCACCAGTCCAGGCACCGGACAAACCCGCCGACCAGCCCTTTTCGAGGGTGATGCCGAGAAAATAGGCAAGATAGGTGAAGCCAAATGCGAAGATCACCAGATGGCCGAGCAGCATGGTGACCAGCATGCGCAACAAGCCACGGTCCCAGCCGCGCTCGGCCAGCCAGCCGACCAGCAGGGCCGAGGCCAGGAAGCCCGCCAGGTAGCCGCCGGTCGGGCCGACCATGTAGGCCAGGCCGATGCCCTTCTCCGGCGTGCCGGCGAACACTGGAAGACCGGCGGCGCCCTCGAGCAAGTAGAGCAGGATGGTGGCGCCGCCAAGGCGCCAGCCGCAGGCGGCGCCGATCACCAGCACCATGAAGGTCTGCATGGTCAGCGGCACGGGCCAGAAGGGAATCTGGATCTTCGCGGAGGCCCAGAGCAGGAGGGAGCCGACTACTGCGATAAGAAAGTTGCGACCGAGCGCGACGCGCCGGTCGCTGACCGGCCAGAGCGCACGATAGAGTGGGCCTCTAGCGGCTACCGAGATCTGCATCACCTACCCTCCCCAAGCACGCCAGAAAGACAGCGACCTTGCGATTACAACGCGACCTTGTGGCTGTCCAGCAGGAACAGCGTCAAGCAGATGAACTCCATCGAGTTGTCAGACTCCATGGCCCTAGCTGGTGGAGGCACGTGGCTTACGAGCGCTCCGGTTCGGCAATGAACCTGCTTCAGCAAAGTTGACAGATCAGGGCGCATACTGACTGCTTGGCGAATGCAAACCCTGGGCGTTGCTGACCTGATTCAGTTGCCAGATTTACAGTAACCGCATCTACAGCGGTGCACACGTTGAAGACTGCCACGCGCACCATCGAACTCAGGTCGCGCAATTCACTATCAAAATCAAACTATCGTACCGCCGCCAACACTGGTTGTGTCTCCTGTCCAGCACAAATCATCATCTATCCGCTGATCATCGGCAATCCGGAGTGAGCAGATATGGCGCCATTTCTACTGGTACCGCCGACCACATCAATGATCAGGATATCAGTTCGAGCTATCTCACTTGCGAAGGAACAGCTTCTAAAATTCTAAGAACACAGCCGCCATCGCAGCCCCACCGTCCCATTCGAAAAAATCCAAGCAAGATTATCACTCAACTACAAACTACTTCGTAAATGTCCCAGTATATTTTTGTCCATTTAAAACAAAAGTGCCTTCCAAGCGCCCATCCTCGCCCAACTCGTAGGTCATAACTGCTCCAATTTCTGTTGGATTCAACGTGAGTAAATTGCCAATTATTGAGCCAGTCACATTCGTTCTGCCTTTAGAAATCTTGTATTCCCTTAAATCACCCCAAGCATAAACGCCGGTCACGCTGCCGTCGCTCGCAATTTCTGCAATAGCCAGTTTGCTATCAAGCTGGCCCCAACTACCCGACCAAACTCCGGAGAAAGCTGCTGCCTGCTGAGGTACTTCGGCCGCTGGTTGCATGATGACTAGGGAGTTCGGAATTTCAGCTGAATTGGCACATACATTCGAAACAGATAAACCAAAGACAGACATAACAGTTAACACACAAAAGAACAAGCGTGTCATCATATCACCTCCATGCATTGGTCCAGTAACGTATCGCATTGGGAACGGAAAACCGCAAGCTGGATTCCTCTATTCTTTGAACGGCGGACCTGTGTGCGAAAAAGGCATACTTGTGCAATCTCAACCATCAGCCGAACTTGCCAGACCGCGGGAAGCCGGCCGGCGGCATCCGGCCGGCCTGCGCGCGCTTGCCGATCCATTCGCGGATCTGCGTCTCGGTGCGCACCCGGCCGGCGCCGGCCGCCCAGGTCAGGCCCTCCTTGCGGGTGAAGGTCTTCAGGTCGGCCAGCCCGCCGTCCTTGAACTTCTGCAGGATCACTCCCCTGCCCCGCGTCATCTCCGGCAGCTCGTCCAATGGGAACAGCAGCAGCTTGCGGTTCTCGCCGATGATGGCGACGTGGTCGCCGTCGATCGGGCAGCAGATCTGCGCCTCGTCGCCCGACCCCAGGTTCAGCACCTGCTTGCCGTTCTTGGTCTGCGCCAGTATCTCGTCCTCGGCAACGATGAAGCCGTAGCCCTGGTGCGAGGCGACGATCAGCTTCTCACCCGGCCGATGGATTGCTAGCGACACCACGTCGGCGTCGTTCGGCAGGTCGAGCATCAGGCGCAGCGGCTCGCCGAAGCCACGGCCGCCCGGCAGCTTGTCGACGCCCAGCGTGTAGAAGCGCCCGTTGGTGGCGAAGAGCACCAGGCGATCAGTGGTCTGGCAGGCAATGGCGAAGCGGCCACGGTCGCCTTCCTTGTACTTGGCATCCTGCAGCTGCACCTGGTCCAGGTGCCCCTTGACGGCGCGGATCCAGCCCTTGGCCGAGCAGAGCACGGTGACCGGCTCGCGCTCGATCACCGCTTCCAGCGGCACCGCGACCTCGGCCGGCGGCCCGGCGATCTCTGTGCGGCGCTTGCCCAGCGCGGTCTTCGGCCCGAAGAGCTCGCGCACGCGGCGCACCTCATCGGCGATCTTCTTCCAGCGCGCCTCGGCGTCCTTCAGCAGCGCCTTCAGGTCCTTGGCCTCGGCCGACAGCGTCTTGTGCTCGCCGCGGATCTCGATCTCCTCCAACTTGCGCAGGGCGCGCAGCCGCATGTTGAGGATCGCCTCGGCCTGGCCGTCGGTCAGCTTGAAGCGCTTGATCAGCGCCGGCTTGGGCTCGTCGGCCTCGCGGATGATGCGGATCACCTCGTCGAGGTTGAGGTAGGCGACGAGGTAGCCTTCCAGCACCTCCAGCCGGTCGGCGATCTTGCCCAAGCGGTGTTCGCTACGGCGCACCAGCACGACATGGCGGTGGTCCAGATAGGCCTGCAGCGCCTCGCGCAGGTTCAGCACCTTCGGCGTGTTGTCGGCCTGCAGCACGTTGAGATTGAGCGAGGCGCGGGTCTCCAGGTCGGTCTGGCGGAACAGCTGCTCCATCAGCACCGCCGGGTCGACATTGCGGCTCTTCGGTACCAGCACCAGGCGCGTGGTTTCGGCCGACTCGTCGCGCACGTCGTCGAGCAGCACCAGCTTCTTCTGCTCCAGCAGCTCGGCGATGCGCTCGACCAGCTTGGCCTTCTGCACCTGGTAGGGGATCTCGGTCACCACCACCTGCCACAGGCCGCTCTTCATGCGCTCGACCTCGTAGCGCGCGCGCAGGCGGAAGGCGCCGCGGCCGGTGCGATAGGCCTCGACCACCTGGGCGCGGTCTTCGACCAGCAGGCCGCCGGTCGGGAAGTCGGGGCCCGGCACCAGGTCGACCAGCTTTTCGATGGTGGCGTTGGGCGTCTTGATCAGGTGCAGCAGCGCGTCGCATAGCTCGGCCGCGTTGTGCGGCGGGATGGCGGTGGCCATGCCGACCGCGATGCCCTGCGAGCCATTGGCCAGCAGGTTGGGGAAGGCCGAGGGCAGTACGATCGGCTCTTCCGCCTCGCCATCGTAGGTCGGGCGAAAGTCGACGGCGTTCTCTTCGATGCCTTCCAGCAGCAGCACCGCGACGTCGGTCAGCCGTGCCTCGGTGTAGCGCATGGCGGCGGCGTTATCGCCGTCGATGTTGCCGAAGTTGCCCTGCCCCTCGATCAGCGGATAGCGCAGCGCAAAATCCTGCGCCAGGCGCACCAGCGCGTCATAGATCGACTGGTCGCCGTGCGGGTGGAACTTGCCGATCACGTCGCCCACGACACGCGCGGACTTTTTGAAGCCCGACTTGGGGTCGAGCTTCAGCTGCTGCATGGCAAAGATCAGCCGCCGGTGCACCGGCTTCAACCCATCGCGCACGTCGGGCAGCGAACGCGACATGATGGTGGAGAGCGCGTAGCTCAGGTAGCGGTCGGAGAGCGCCTGATCCAGGCGCACCTCGATGATCTCGCCGCTCTGACGAGCGGGCGTGGCTGCGTTCATGACAGGGTCCTCTTGCCCAGCAATGGTAGGGCGGCCGCCGGTTTACCACAAGATTTAGCGAAGGAAACCGCCTTGATGGCGCCGCCGCCGCTGGCGGGTCAGGCGCCCGCCGGGGCCTCACGCAGCCAGGCGGCGCAGGCCTCGCGCAGGCAGCCGCGCAGCCAGCGATGCGCCGAGTCGCCATCGAGCCGCGGGTGCCAAAGCAGCGAGATCGTGACCTCCGGCAGGGCAAAGGGTAGCGGGAAGCTGACCAGGCCGGCGCGCAGCACGCCAGTGTGGCGCTCCGGCACGCTGGCGATCAGGTCGCTGGTTCTGACCAGCGACAGGGCGCTGGAGAAGCCACCGACCATGACGGCCATGGCGCGCCGCAGCCCAAGTCCCGCCAGGGCCTCGTCGACCGGCCCTTGCTCCAGCCCGCGTCGCGTGACGGCGACGTGCCGGCCGGCCGCGTAGCGCGCGGGGGTGACGCTGCCCTCGCACAGTGGATGCCCGGGCCGCACGACGGCGACGAAGCGATCGCGGAACAGCGCCTGCGCGCGCAGCTCCGGACCGCTCGCCTTGCCGACCACGCCGGTCTCCAGGTCGACGGTGCCGTCGCGCAGCGGCGCCACGTCCTTGTCGGTCTTCGGCAGGAAGCGCAGCCGCACGCCGGGCGCCGCCGCGGCGACGCGCGCGATGAGGCCCGGCCCGACGTTCTCCACGAAGCCTTCGCTGACGCGCAGCGTGAAGTCGCGGCTGAGTTGCTTGAGGTTCAGCCGGCCGACCGGCCGCAGCACCGCCTCGGCGTCCCGTACCACCTCGCCGACGCGGGCGCGCAGCTCCAGCGCCCGGGGCGTCGGCACCAGGCCGCGACCAGCGCGCACCAGCAGCGGATCACCGGTGGTCTGGCGCAGCCGCGCCAGCGCACGGCTCATCGCCGAGGGACTGAGCCGCAGCCGCTGGGCGGCGCGCGCGACGCTGCCCTCGGCGAGCAGCACATCGAGGGTCACCAGCAGGTTGAGATCGGGCTTGGCCATGAGACGATCCTAGCGCTGTTTGCCTGATATGTGGCGTCTAGTGCACGAATAGACTGCAAACGCTGCGCCTTCCGCCATGCCAGGCCAAGCCCCTACTCCTGGGAGGCCTCCACATCCGGAGGCTTCGGAGAATGGGACACATGTCGACGTCAAGGTTTTCACCGACCATCCAGCCCGCCAGCACAGTCACAGCAGCCGCGCCGTCGGTCGGCTGGGCCCTCGCCAGCCTGTCGCTCTGCATGCTGCTGGCGTCACTCGGCATCAGCATCGCCAATATCGCCCTGCCGACGCTGGCCGGGGCCTTCCAGGCCTCCTTCCAGCAAACGCAGTGGGTGGTCCTGGCCTATCTCCTGGCCAGCACGACGCTGATCGTCAGCGTCGGGCGGCTGGGCGACCTGTTCGGCCGCCGGCGCCTGCTGCTGGCCGGGGTCCTGCTGTTCACCGCGGCCTCGGCGCTGTGCGGTGCGGCGCCGACGCTCTGGCTGCTGATCGCCGCGCGGGCGCTGCAGGGCCTGGGCGCCGCCATGCTGATGGCGCTCGCCATGGCGCTGGTCGGCGAGGTGGTGCCGCAGGATCGGACCGGGCGCGCCATGGGGCTGCTGGGCACCACCTCCGCCATCGGCACTGCGCTGGGGCCATCGCTCGGCGGCCTGCTGGTCGAGGGCTTCGGCTGGCGGGCGGTCTTCCTGGCCGGCGTGCCACTGGGCGGACTGGCGCTGCTGCTGGCCCAGCGCCACCTGCCCCGCCATCGCCAGGCGGCACCACGCGCACGGCCGCGCTTCGACGGACTGGGCACGCTGCTGCTGGCACTCACCCTGGCGGCCTACGCGCTGGCCATGACCTTCGGGCGCGGCGCCTTCGGTCCGACCAGCATGGCGCTGCTGTTGCTGGCTGTCATCGGCGCTGGCCTTTTCCTGCGGGTCGAGCGCCGGGCCGCGGCGCCGCTGATCCGCCTGGCGCTGCTGCGCGATCCGCTGCTGAGCCGAAGCCTGGCCATGAGCACGCTGGTGTCCACCGTGATGATGGCGACCCTGGTGGTCGGGCCCTTCTATCTCTCGCACGCCCTGGGGCTCGACACCGCCTACGTCGGCCTGGCCATCGCGGTGGGGCCGCTGGTGGTGGCCTTTGCCGCCGTGCCGGCCGGACGCCTGGCCGACCGCTGCGGCCCCCGCCTGGTGACGCTGGTCGGGCTCACTGCCTCCGCCATGGGCTGTCTAAGCCTCGCCCTGCTGCCGGCGCGGTTCGGCGTGCCGGGCTACGTCGGTCCCATCGTCGTTGTCACCTTGGGCTATGCGCTGTTCCAGACCGCCAACAACACGACCGTCATGGCCGGCATCGCGCCCGACCAGCGCGGCGTGATCTCGGGCCTGCTCAACCTGTCGCGCAATCTGGGGCTGATCACCGGCGCCTCGGTCATGGGTGCCGTGTTCGCCTGGGCCGCGGGTACGTCCGACATGGCCACGGCCCCGGCCGCGGCCGTCGCCAACGGCATGCGAGTCACCTTCGCGGTGGCCGGCCTGCTGATACTCGCCGCGCTGGCGCTGGCGGCCAGCCGGACAAGGCCTGCGCTCTAGAAGCGCCCCGCCCGGTAGGCCCGCATGTCGATGCCGGAATCGCGCCCCGCCACCAGGTCGGCGATGAGCTGGCCGGTGCGGGCGCCCATGGTCAAGCCCAGGTGGCCGTGGCCGAAGGCCAGCCAGGCATTCGGCACCTTGGGCGCCGGCCCCACCACCGGCACCGAGTCCGGCAGCGACGGACGAAACCCCATCCAGCGGGTGTAGCCCTCGTCATTCAGCTGCGGGAACCAGCGGCGCACGTTGCGGCGGATGATCTCGGCGCGCTCCCAGTTCGGCGGCAGCTTGAGGCCGCCGAGCTCGTCGGTGCCGGCGACGCGCAGGCCGATTTCCAGCGGCGTGGCGACGAAACCGCGATCGACCGAGAGCACCGGCAGGCGCAGATCGAAGCCCGGCTTCGGCACGGTGATGTGGTAGCCGCGCTCGGTATCCAGCGGCGGGCGATAGCCCAGCTTGCGGGTCAGCTCCTTCGACCAGGCACCGCCGGCGATCACCACGCCATCGCAGGGGTAGCGCTTCTCGCGGCTTTTCACTGCGACGACGCGGCCGTCAGCCAGCTCGAAATCCACCACCTCGTCGCGCTGGAAGGTGGCGCCCAGGCGCTGCGCCGCCTGTGCCAGCATCTGCACGAAGCGGAAGTTGTTCACCACGTGCGCGACCTTGGGGAAGTAGACCGCGCCCTCCACCTTGGCCTGGAAGGCCGGCTCGTACTGCCGCACCTCCTCGGGCTTCAGGATCGACAGCGGCACGCCGTGCGCCTTGTAGACCTCGGCGTGGTGCAGTGCCGACTTCCAGGCGGCCGGGCCCTCGGCCACCGCCAGCCAGCCTTGCTCGCGCAGCATGTCCTCCGCGCCGGCCCACTTGATCAGGTCGCGATAGCTCTCGATCACCGGCTGCAGGATGGCGTGCAGCGCCGCCGTGCTCTGCCGGACCTTGCCCGGCCGGCTGTTCCAGACGAAGCGGGCCAGCCAGGGGGCAAGCTGCGGCAGGTAGCGCCAGCGGATCGCCAGCGGCCCCAGAGGATCGGCCAGGTACTTCGGCACCTGCCACAGCACGCCTGGTGTGGCGACCGGGATGATGCCGTGCGGCTCGATCACGCTGGCGTTGCCGAACGAGGTGCCCTCGCCGGGGCCATTGCGGTCGATCAGGGTGACGCGGTGGCCGTCGCGCAGCAGCTGCAGCGCACAGCACACACCGACGATGCCGGCGCCAACGACGGCAAGGGACTTGGGCTCAGGGGTGGTCATGGAGTCTCCGGAACAGGCGGCGGAGTGATAGCAGCTTCCTCGGCAAAACGCGCGTGCAGACGTTGCCTGGCTGGTGGCAGCGGCCGGTCCTGTGGATGGAAGACATTGAGTTCGAGGAAATGCCCGGTCAGCGCCAGGCCCTGCAGGATCTCGCGCGCGCCGCCCTCGCCACGGCCAACCAGGAAACCCGGCAGCGGCAGCAGCCGCTCGCGCCAGGGCTGCCCGGCCGACAGCGAGACGGCGCGACCGGTGCGGGGCGAGACGAAGGCCAGCTGGTCGTTGTCGCCGCCCGCCGCGCAGGCCGTCAGGTCCAGGCCGAAGCCCAGCTCGCCCAACAGCTGCAGCTCCCACAGCACCGTGGCCTCACCCCAATGCTCGGTCTCCAGCGCCGCCAGCAGCGCCAGCAGCCCCTCATAGGCCGCCGGGTGCGGCTCGCGCTCAGGCAGCGCCCGTTCCGCCAGGGCCAACGCGCTGGACAGTGCCGCCAGGGGGCCTGGCCGGTCCATCAAGGCGCCCAGGGCAGAACCCCGTGCCTCGCAGACCAGATAGCCCAGGTGGTCGGCCAGGCGCGCCTTCCAGGTGGCGACGATGCGGGTGCCGGGCTCGTGCTGCCCGCGCTGGCGGCGGCTTTGCCCACCCTTCACCAGGCCGGCATGGCGCCCGCGTTCGCGGGTCAGCAGCTGCAGCACCAGGTCGGCCTCGCCATGCGGCTTGGCCGCCAGGATCACCGCTTCGTCCTGCCATTCGACGGACATCGGTGTCAGGCCCCACTCATCCTAGGCCCCGCGCGCATCAGGCCTTGGGGTCGAGACCCCAGAGGCGATAGTGCTCCGGATTCTCGGTCCAGCCCTCGCGCACCAAGACCTGTAGGAACAAATGTACCGGCCGCTCCAGGAACTTGCTCAGCTCCAGCTGTGCCTGCTCGCGTACCGACTTGATGGTGCGGCCACCGGCGCCGATGGCGATGCGCTTCTGCCCCTCGCGGGCGACGATGATGGCCTGCTGGATGCGCACGCTGCCGTCCTTGAAGTCCTCCCAGGACTCGGTCTCCACGGTCAGCGCATAGGGCAGCTCGTCGTGCAGGTGGGTGAAGAGCTTCTCGCGCGTCACCTCGGCCGCCATCATGCGCAGCGGCAGGTCGGACAGCTCGTCGGCGGGGAACAGCCAGTGCCCCGGCGGCGCGCGGGCGGCCAGGTGCTTCGCCAGGTCGGTCACGCCGTCGCCCTTCTCGGCGGAGAGCATGAAGATGCGCTCCACCGCCGGATTGGCGGCGAAGTGCTCGGCCAGCGGGATCAACCTGGGCTTGGCCACCGCGTCGACCTTGTTGAGCACCAGGATGGCCTGCTTTCCGGCCGCCTTCAGCCCGGCCAGGATGGCCTGCGTGTCCTCGTCGACATCGCGCCGGGTGGCGTCATAGACCAGCACCACGCTGTCGGCGTCGCCCAGCGCCGACCAGGCGGCCGCGACCATGGCGCGCTCCAGGCGCTTCTTCGGCTGGAAGATGCCGGGCGTGTCGACGTAGATCAGCTGCACCGGGCCGTCCATGGCCACGCCGCGCACGCGAAAGCGCGTGGTCTGCACCTTGCGGGTGACGATGGAGATCTTGGCGCCGACCAGGGCGTTGACCAGCGTCGACTTGCCAGCGTTGGGCGCGCCCAGCACGGCGACGACGGCGGTGCGCTGCGGCTGTTCGTCGGTTGGGATCGCTGCGTCACTCACGGAGATTCTCCACGCACCAGGGCCAGCAGCATCTCGGCCGCCTCGCGTTCGGCCGACCGTTTCGAGCGGCCGGTGCCGATGGCCGGCGGCAGGCCAGCCAGGCCGACCTCGATGGTAAAGACCGGCTCGTGCGGCGGCCCGCTGCGCTCGATCTCGCGATAGCGCGGCAGCGCCAGGCCGCGCGCCTGGGCCCATTCCTGCAGCGCCGTCTTGGCGTCCTGCGGTGGCTCCACCTCGCGTTCCAGCAGCGGTTCCCAGAAATGGCGGATCAGCCGCGCCGCCGGCGCCAGGCCGCCGTCGAGGTAGAGCGCGCCGATCAGCGCCTCCAGCGCATCGCCCAGCGTGGTGGGATTGTCCCGCCCGCCGCTCATCTCCTCCGACGCCGCCAGGGTCAACTCTGGCCCCAGCGACAGCGATAGTGCCACTTCAGTCAGGGTCTCGCGCTGCGCCAGCACGGCGAAGCGCTTGGCCAGCGCACCCTCCGGCTCGTCCGGGAAGCGGGCGAACAGCAGCTCGGCCAACACCAGGCCCAGCACGCGATCGCCGAGGAATTCCAGCCGCTCATAGCTGCGCTGCCGCTCGCGGCTGACCGCGCTGGGATGGGTCAGCGCCTCCTCGAGCAGGGCGGCGTCGGCGAAAACGTGGCCCAGGCGGTCGCTCAGCGTGGGGGCGTTGTCTTGCTGCAACCTAGTTGATGCCGTTGAACAGGCGGCCCCAGCGGATGGTGTCGGGCCATTCCAGCGGGTTCCAGGAAAAATTCTCGTCGTGCGAGAAGAACAGGAACTCGGCGCGACCGATCAGGTTTTCCGCCGGCACGTAACCGACCGACTGCCGGCTGTCGTTCGAGTTGTCGCGGTTGTCGCCCATCATGAAGAAGTTCTCGGGCGGCACGACGAATTCCTTGGTGTTGTCCAGCGGGTAGTTGTCGCTGCACTCCCAGATCATGTGCTCGACGCCATTCGGCAGGGTCTCGCGATAGGTGGTCGGGTGCTTGGCCGAGCCGCCGCAGGTCTCGTCGCCTTCGCCCACCGCCTCGCGCGGCACCTCGATGCCATTGATGTAGAGCCGGCCGGCGGTGACCTGGATGCGGTCGCCCGGCAGGCCGATCACCCGCTTGATGTAGTCGGTCTTGTTATCGGCCGGCGTCTTGAAGACAACGACGTCGCCGCGCTCCGGATCGCTTTCCAGGATGCGGCCCTTGAAGGGCGCGAAGCTCCAGGGAAAGGAATGGCGGCTGTAGCCATAGGAGAACTTGGAGACGAAGAGGTAGTCGCCGATCAGCAGTGTCGGCTTCATCGACCCCGACGGGATGTTGAAGGGCTCATAGGCGAAGGTCCGTACGCCCAGCGCGATCAGCACCGCGACGATGATCGTACGATAGGTATCGCCACGGCGACGCCAGATCAGATTCCAGAGACTGCGCACCAGTTAGCTCCAACTGTGGAACGACGGAGTCCGGGATCCCGGTTCCGCTCAACGGTCAGGCGCAGGCTTCGGCACGGCCGAAATCACCACGATGGCCTGGGCTAGGGGATAGTCGTCCGTCAGGGTGACGTCAATCTGCGCCACCATGTCGGCCGGGATGAGTTGGGCGAGACGTTTGGCCGCGCCCCCGGTCAGCGCCATGGTCGGCTTGCCGCTGGGCAGGTTGACCACCCCCATGTGGGTCCAATGCACGCCGCGCCGCGGCACGCCGGTCCCTAGCGCCTTGGCGCAGGCCTCCTTGGCGGCGAAGCGCTTGGCATAGGTCTCCGCCTTGGTCGCCCGGCGCTCGGCCTTGGCGATTTCCTCCGGCGTGTAGATCCGGTTTTTGAACTTCTCGCCCCAGCGCTCCAGGGTCTTCTCGATGCGCCGGATGTCGATCAGGTCCGAGCCGATGCCGATGATCATGGGGTCAGGCGCTCCGTTGGCCCTGGGCCGCGGCCCGGGCACGATCCATCAGTCCACGCATGCGCCGGATGGCACTGTCCAGGCCGCCGAAGATCGCCTCGCCGACCAAAAAGTGACCGATGTTGAGCTCGGCAACCGTGGGAATGGCCGCGATCTGCCCCACGGTATCGAAGGTCAGGCCATGGCCGGCGTGGCATTCCAGGCCGATTTCGGCGGCCTGCGCCGCCGCCGTACGCAGTCGCTCCAGGTGGCGCCGGGCGTGCTCCCCAGCCGGATCCTCCAGCATGGCCTCGCACCAGGCGCCAGTGTGCAGCTCGACCACCGGAGCACCCAGCGCCACGGCGGCGGCGAGCTGGCGCGGATCGGCCTCGAGGAACAGCGAAACGCGGATGCCGGCGTCGCGCAGCCGCGCCACCGTCGGCGCCAGCTGAGCCTGCCCACCGGCGGCGTCCAGCCCGCCCTCGGTGGTGCGCTCCGCGCGATGCTCGGGTACCAGGCAGGCGGCGTGCGGCCGGTGGCGCAGCGCGATGGCCAGCATTTCAGCCGTCGCCGCCATCTCCAGGTTCAGCGGCCGGTCGATCTCCGCCACCAGGCGTTCGATGTCACGGTCGGAGATGTGGCGCCGGTCCTCGCGCAAATGCGCGGTGATGCCGTCGGCCCCGGCCTCGACCGCCAGACGCGCGGCGCGCACGGGATCGGGATGCCCGCCGCCGCGTGCGTTGCGGATGGTGGCCACGTGGTCGATGTTGACGCCGAGGCGGAGCCCTGTGGTCTGGCCGGTCATGACGGACACCCTAGCATGCGAGGCAATCAGCCGCGCGCCCGCTCAACCGACGAGATGACCGGCATGGCGCGCAGCGCCGCCATGATGTTGGTCAGGTGCTTGACGTCGCTCACCTCGACATCGATCAGCATCTCGAAGAAATCCAGCGAGCGGTTGGTGATCTTCAGGTTGGTGATGTTGCCCTTGGTCTTGCCGATGATGGTGGAGAGCGAGCCGAGCGAGCCCGGCTCGTTGGCCACCACCAGGTGCAGCCGGCCGGAGAAATTCTGCGCCTCGCCCTCACGCTCCCAGGCGATGTCGACCCAGCGCTCCGGCGTGTCCTGGAAGGACTGCAGCGTCTCGCAGTCGATGGTGTGCACCGTGACGCCCTTGCCGGTGGTGACGATGCCGACGATGCGGTCGCCGGGCAGCGGGTGGCAGCAGTGCGCGAAGTGCACCGCCATGCCGGGGATCAGGCCGCGGATCGGCAGCGCCCCCACGGTGTCGGCCTTCTTGCGCGCCGCGGTCTTGGTTTTCAGCGTACGCTCGTCGCGCGGCGGCTCGCGCGCGCCGGGATAGACCGCGACCAGCACCTCACGCGACGAGATGTTGCCCTGGCCCACCGCGGCGGTCAGGTCCGTCACGCTGTCCTGCTTCAGCTTCTTCAGCGCCCCGTCCAGCGCCTTGTCGGTTAGCTCGTAGCCTTCCTGGCGAAACAGCTTGGCCAGCATCTGCTTGCCCAGCTCGACGTACTGCTCGCGCTCCTTCAGCCGGATGTAGCGGCGGATCCTCGCCTTGGCCTTGCCGGTGACGACGAAGGATTCCCAGTCCGCCGAGGGGGTCTGCGCCTTGGAGCGGGCGATCTCCACCTGGTCGCCGTTCTGCAGCACGGTCTTCAGCGGCACCATGCGGCCGTTGACCTTGCTGCCGACGCAGGTGTCGCCGACCTGCGAGTGCACGGCATAGGCGAAGTCGACCGGCGTGGCGCCGCGCGGCAGGGCGATCAGGTCGCCCTTCGGCGTGAAGCAGAACACCTGATCCTGGAACATCTCGAGCTTGGTGTGCTCGAGGAACTCCTCCGGGTTGGAGGCGTGCTCCAGGATATCGAGCAGCTCGCGCACCCAGCGGTACTGCCGGCCGTCGACGCTGCTGCCCTGCTTGTACTTCCAGTGCGCGGCGACGCCGAACTCGGCGATCTCGTGCATCTCCCGCGTGCGGATCTGCAGTTCGATGCGCTGGCGTTCCGGCCCCAGGATGCCGGTATGCAGCGAGCGGTAGCCGTTCGGCTTCGGCGTCGAGAGGTAGTCCTTGAAGCGCCCCGGCACGACGGGATAGCGGCTGTGCAGCACGCCCAGCGCGCGATAGCACTCGGCCAGGTCGGCGACGACGATGCGGAAGGCGACGATGTCGGAGAGCTGCTCGAACTGCACGTTCTTGCGCTGCATTTTCTTCCAGATCGAATGCGGCGTCTTCACCCGGCCGGAGACCCAGGCCTCGATGCCCTCCTCGGCCAGCGCGCGGGCCAGCTCGTCGATCACCTTGCGGGTGATCGAGCCACCCTGCCCTTCCAGGAACTCCAGCCGCTTGACGATCGACTCGCGGGCGTCGGGCTGCAGTTCGCCGAAGGCCAGGTCCTCCAGCTCGTCCTTGAAGCGCTGCATGCCGATGCGCTCGGCCAGCGGCGCATAGATCTCCAGCGTCTCGCGGGCGATGCGCGCCCGCTTTTCCGGCGAGGCGACGAACTTCAAGGTGCGCATGTTGTGGACGCGGTCGGCCAACTTCACCAGCAGCACACGGATGTCCTGCGACATGGCGAGCAGCAGCTTGCGGAAGTTCTCGGCGTGCTTGGCCTGCTCGGAGTGCACCTCCAGCCGGCCCAGCTTGGTCACGCCGTCGACCAGGCGGGCAACGTTGTGGCCGAACAGCTGGTCGATCTCGGCTACCGTGGCGTCGGTGTCCTCCACCACGTCGTGCAGCAGGGCGGTGGCGATGGATTCGGAATCCAGCTTGAGGTCGGTCAGGATGCCGGCGACCTCGATCGGGTGCGAGAAGTAGGGGTCGCCCGAGGCGCGCTTCTGCGAGCCATGCTTCTTCGTGGCATAGACGTAGGCGCGGTTGATCAACTCCTCATCCGCGTTGGGATCGTAGCTCTTGACCCGTTCGACCAGCTCGAACTGGCGCAACATGAAGTTACCTGACCCTTCGCCCCTTCGTGGCGAAGGGCGGCAAAATGAACTGATTTACCATAGGATAGGCGTCCTGCCCCGCGCCAACAAGCAGCCGCCTGTCAGCAATGCGAAACAAGCATCTGAAATATCGCGGTTTTGCGACGGGCGCTTAGACGACGGCGAACGGCAGGTGATCGCTCGCGAGGAGCGAACGCGCCTATTCTTCCTCGGTGGCGTCGCCCTGGCTGAGCTCGCGCTCGACCTCGGACTCCAGCGAGACCTCGGTGCCATCGCCCTCGTCGTCGGACTGGCCGCGCGGCTGGCCCATCTGCTGCATGGCCAAGGTCAGCTCGGCCGAAATGGGATCGAAGTCGGGGCGATCCTCCTCCGGCTCGTCCTTTTCCGCCTGCTTCTGGAAGCGGCGGATCAGGCCTTCGTTCACCTGCTCCAGCGAAACCGTAAGGTCGGCGATCTCGCGCAGCGCCACCACCGGGTTCTTATCGTTGTCGCGCTCCACCGTCAGGGTCGAGCCGGCGGCGATCTCCCGCGCCCGCTGCGAGGCGAGCAGCACGAGATCGAAGCGGTTCGGAACCCGGACGACACAGTCTTCGACGGTTACGCGCGCCATGGGCGGTGTTCTCCGGAAACGGTGTAGGAAGCTTGTGGAAGGCCGTCGCTTATAGGGGATCGCCGTCGCCCTGGCAACCCCCGGGAACGAAGCGCGAAAACCGCCTGGCCAGTGGCTAGGCCAGCGGTCGGCAGAGCTGGTCCGGCGCCAGGGCGACCAGCAGCTCGGCTAGGCCCTGCCCGGTCACCGGGTGCCGCCAGCCCGGCGCCACGTCGGCCAGCGGCAGGAGTACGAAGGCCCTGAGGTGCAGGCGGGGGTGCGGCAGGATCGGCACCGCGCCCGGCTGGCTCACCCGGCCATCGACGTCCAGCAGGTCCAGGTCAGCCGGGCGCGCGGCATTGACCTCACCTCGCACGCGGCCGAGTTCGCCCTCCACCCGGTGCAGCAAGGCCAGCAGCTGGGCGGGGTCCAGGCCGCTGGACAGGCGGGCGACGCCGTTGACGTAGTTGGGCTGGTCGGCAGCGGCCGGCACCGGCGCGCTTTCGTACCAGGGCGACCGGGCCAGCACTGTCACCCCCGAAGCTTCAAGTATTCGCAGTGCCACTTCCAGCGTGTCGCGCGGTGGGCCGTAAGCAACCGATGGTAGGTTCGCGCCGAGACCTATGAGAGTCATTCGCGTTTCTCTGACGAAATAATTATAAAATAGGCCTTGCCAGCGGATCGGAAGCGTTTATCTACACCAATCGCAGCATTAATGCCTGGAGTCCCCGCTGCGTGGGTCGCGAAATTAACCGGCGACCGCTCTCAGGCGCAAGACAAGGCCCGGCGGGGTCTCATAAAGAAGGAATAAGAAGATGAATTTTTATGAAGAAGAGAAAATCGCACTATTCATCGACGGTGCAAACCTCTATTCCACGGCCCGTTCGCTCAATTTCGATATCGACTATAAGAAATTACTCGAGACCTTCGCTGATCAAGCTCGCCTCGTGCGGGCCTTCTACTACACCGCTCTGATCGAAGAGCAGGAATACTCGCCGATCCGCCCGCTGGTCGACTGGCTCGACTACAACGGCTACACGCTGGTCACCAAGCCCACCAAGGAATTCACCGACGCGACCGGCCGGCGCAAGATCAAGGGCAACATGGATATCGAGTTGGCGATCGACATGATGGAGATCGCCGAGAAGCTCGACCACATCGTGCTGTTTTCCGGCGATGGCGACTTCCGGCGCCTGGTGGAGGCGGTGCAGCGCAAGGGCGTGCGCGTCTCGGTGATCTCCACCGTGCGCACCTCGCCGCCGATGATCGCCGACGAGCTGCGGCGCCAGGCCGACAACTTCGTCGACCTGGTGGATATCCAGGAGCTGATCCAGCGCCAGCCACTGCCCGAGGGCGCGGTGCGCCGCACCCGCTCGCTGCCGCCCGGCGTGCAGGCGCCGGTACCGCCCGAGGGTGGCCCGCTGGGCGGACCGCGCAGCTAGTCCGCCGCGGCGGCCTTGGCGGTCTTTCAGGATCCTTCGGCGGACTGCGCGCTCTGTCCTCGCCTGGCGGCCTTCCGCCAGGCGAACTGCGCCGCCCTGCCCGACTACCACAACGCGCCGGTGCCGGCCTTCGGCGGCCTGGATGCGCGATTGCTGGTGGTCGGCCTGGCACCCGGGCTGCGCGGCGCCAACCGCACTGGCCGGCCCTTCACCGGCGACTACGCCGGCGACCTGCTCTACGCCACGCTGCTGAAGTTCGGCCTGGCGGCCGGGCGCTATGGGCGCGATCCGGCCGACGGGCTGCGGCTGCAGGGCGTGCGTATCACCAATGCCGTGCGCTGCGTGCCGCCGGGAAACAAGCCGGAGACCGGCGAGATCCGCCAGTGCAACGCCTTCCTGAAGGCAGAGCTGGCCGCCCTGCCGCAGCTCCGCGCGATCCTGTCGCTGGGCACCGTGTCGCACGGCGCCGTGCTCACAGCGCTGGGCCTGAAGAAGAGCGCCTTCGCCTTTCGCCACGGCGCGCAGCACCGCCTGCCGAATGGTCTGCTGCTGGCCGACAGCTATCACTGCTCGCGCTACAACACCAATACCGGGCGCCTGACCACGGCGATGTTCGAGACGGTGGTGGGCGCGCTGGCCCGGGCGCTGGGCTGACACCGGCTTGCCGGCCAGCGGGGACCCCGCCTAGTGTTGCGCCTGCGGGAGTAATCAATGCGCTGTCGTTCGCTTGTCATCCTGACCCATGCCTTGCAGGGCCAGGGCGAGGGTTACTTCGCCCTGGCCCTGGCCGACATCTGGCGCGCCGAGGGGCGCAGCGTGCAGGTCCACCAGGGCCTCGCCAAGCGGCCGGCGGCGGCACACGCCCTGCTGGTGCACGTCGACCTGACTAGGACGCCGCCGGACTACCTCGCCGCGGCCACGGGCTATGCCCTGCCGCTCAATTACCGGGCGGCCGACATCGCCAAGCGCCGCGTCAGCCGCTACCTGGTCAGCCGCGAGGACGGCTACGACGGCGCGGTGATGGTGAAGACCGACCGCAATGCCTCCGGCCTGCCGGAGCGACGCTTGGCCGATCGCCACGGCGGGGCGCTCGGCCGCTGGGCGCGCCGCCTGGGCGACCGCCTGCCGCCGGCCTGGAGCGGCCGCTTCCCGGCGCTGCAGTATCCCGTCTATCCCCGCAAGGCGCAGGTGCCGGCCTGGGTCTGGCGCCAGCCGGGGCTGGTGGTGGAGCGCTTCCTGCCGGAGCGCGACGGCGACGACTTCGTCGTCCATTCAGCCTTCTTCCTTGGCCGCCACTGGATCGTCTCACCCACGGTCGCGCCGGCGCCGGTGGTGAAGTACGACATCGTGACCAGGCTGCTGCCGCTGCACGAGGAACCGCCGGCAAGCGTGGTGCAGGCCGCCGCCGACCTCGGCCTCGACTTCGGCAAGATCGACTACGTGATCCATGGGGGCGAGGCCTGCGTGCTCGACGTGAACCGCACCCCCTATCTCGGGGCCTACAGCGAGAACGAGCGCACACGCCAGATCAATGCCTGCATGGCCGCCGGCCTCGACGACTTCGTGCTGTAAGGTCGCTCGCTCGACTCCGTGCCGATGCAGAACTGTCGAGTTCCCGCCGGCGTTACCCACCCAGCCCGACGACACGAGAGGACCCCGGTCCAGCATGACCCGACCCAAGCTGACGCCCACCAGCGACGCCCATGTGCTCTACGAGGAGGCAGTGCAGGCCCCGGAGCACGAGTCCGGCTTCCTCGACCGCCTGTTCCAGCGCACCACTGGCCGTCGGGCCGGGCTGCTGCGCGAGGACTTCTGCGGGACGGCGGCGCTGGCCTGCGCCTGGGTGCGGCGCGGCCGCGCACATCGCGCCCTGGGCATCGATCTCGACCCGCCGACCCTGCACTGGGCCGAGGCACACAACCTCGCGGCCCTGAACGACGAACAGCGCCAGCGGATCGCCCTGGTACAGTCCGACGTGCTGCAAGTGCGGCGGCCCCGCGCCGATATGATCGCCGCGCTGAACTTTTCCTACAGCGTGCTGCAGACCCGTTCGGCGATGCTGGCCTATGTCCGCAACGCGCGGCGCGGCCTGCTGCCCGGCGGCTTGCTGGTGCTGGACGCCCTGGGCGGCCCCCTGACGCAGAAGGCACACACCTACCGCAAGCGCCTGCGGGGCGGCTGGACCTACCTCTGGGAGCAGGTCTCCTTCGACCCGATCAGCCACCACACGCTTTGCCGCATCCACTTCGAGCACCTGGGGCGCCGCCGTCACCGCAACGCCTTCACCTACGACTGGCGACTCTGGACTCTGCCCGAGCTGCGCGAGCTGCTGGTCGAGGCCGGGTTCCTGGAGGTCCAGGTGCTGTGGGAAGGCACCGATCACAAGACCAACGGCGGCAACGGCCTCTTCCGCCGCGTCGAGAAGGCGCCGGCCGACCCGAGCTGGATCTGCTACCTGGTCGCCCGCGCGCCGGGGTGAGCTAGCCCCAATAGCCCGCCCGTGCCGCCGCGCCGATCAGGTTCACGATCAGCCGGCCAGCGGCAATGGCGGTGATCTCGTTCAGGTCACGCGCGGGCGTGATCTCGACGATGTCCATGCCGACGACGCGGCCCTTGCGCACCAGTCCGTGGATCAGCTGGCGCGCCTGGTGGAAGGTCACGCCGCCGGGCGCAGGCGCCGCCACCGCCGGCATGACGCTGGGGTCCAGGCCGTCGGCGTCGATGGTCAGGTAGTAGCTGGCGCCGTCGGGAATGCGGTCCAGCACCGCGGCCATGCCGACCTCGTGCAGCTCCCAGGCGGTGATCAAGTTGCTGCCATAGGCGCGGGCCGCCGCGACCTCTTCGTTGCGCGCGCTGCCTTGGCCGCGCAGGCCAATCTGCCAGATGCGGTCGATGTGCGCCATCTCCGAGGCACGGCGGATCGGGCTGGAGTAGCCCTCGCGCTCGCCGTTCACCGCGTCGCGCCAGTCGAGATGCGCGTCGATGTGCACCAGATGGATCGGTCCCCGCCCGGCGAAGCCACGTAGCACCGGGATGGGAATCCCGTGGTCGCCGCCGATGGTGATCGGCAGGGCGCCGGCGGCCAGGATCTTCGCCACCGCCGCCTCGGCGTTGCGGTAGTGCAGTCCCGGATCGGCCAAGTCGGCGGTGACATCGCCGCAGTCCACCACGCGCACCGGGCGCTCCCCCAAGGGACCCCCAAGGTCGAAGTCCCAGTGCGCCGGGCCGTCGCTGACATGATAGCTGGCCTGGCGCACCGCGGTCGGCGCGTTGGCCTGGTCGTTCACCCGTTCCTGCGCCGAGTAGGCCGCGCCGTAGGGCACGCCGAGGATGGCGACGTCGGCCCGCAGTTCGTCGAGGTCGAGTGCCAGCGGCAGGTCGAGGAAGGACTTGTGCCGGCCGGGGCGCGGCGCCTGGGTCAGGGGCTGCGGCACGGCATCACTCCTTGGCTGCCGTGCGCAGCACGCGGTGCTTCTCGCGCGCCCAGTCGCGCGCCTTGATGGTCTCGCGCTTGTCGTGCGCTTTCTTGCCCTTGGCCAGGCCGATCTCGCACTTGGCGATGCCGCGGTCGTTGAAGTAGATCGACAGCGGGACGATCGTATAGCCATCGCGCTTCAACTGCCCCAGCAGCTTGGCCACCTGCTTGCGATGCAGCAGCAGCTTGCGCGGGCGCTTCGGCGCGTGGTTGAAGCGGTTGGCCGGGCCGTACTCGGGAATGTTCATGTTCCAGAGCCAGATCTCGCCCTTGTCCTCGCCGGCATAGGCTTCCGCCAGCGAGGCGCGGCCGAGCCGCAAGGACTTCACCTCGGTCCCGGTCAGCATCATGCCGGCCTCGAGCGTGTCGTCGATGAAGTACTCGTGCCGCGCCTTGCGGTTCTGCGCCGCGAAGCGCTTGGCTTCCTCGCGGGCTACCATGAGATCCTCAGTTGATCAGGCCCTATCAGTTGATCAGGCCGGCATGCTGCATCGCCGCCTTCACCTTGGCCGCGGTCTCAGGAGTCACCGGCACCATCGGCAGGCGGCATTCGGCGCTGCAGAGACCCAGCAGGCTGGCGGCGTATTTCGCCGGCGCCGGGGAGGTCTCGACGAAGAGCGCCGTGTGCAGCGGCATCAGGCGGTCGTTGATCTGGCGCGCCCGCTTCAGGTCGCCAGCCCGCCAGGAGTCGTGCAACTCCCCTAGCAGGCGCGGCGCTACGTTGGCCATGACCGAGATGCAGTCGTGCCCGCCATTGGCCAGGAAGGGCACGATGGTGGCATCCTCGCCCGACACCTGGATGAAATCCTCGCCCGTCAGGATGCGTGTGCGGGCCGGCCGGGTCAGGTCGTTCGAGGAGTCCTTGATGCCGATGACGCGCGGCAGCTTGGCCAGGCGCGCCACGGTCTCGGCGCTCATGTCCACGGCGACGCGACCTGGCACGTTGTAGAGCACGATCGGGATGTCGCTGGCGTCATGGATAGCCTTGAAGTGCTGGTACATGCCCTCCTGCGTCGGCTTGACGTAATAGGGCACCACCTGCAGCACCGCGTCGGCGCCGGACTGCTGCGCGAACTGAGTCAGCATGATCGCTTCGCTGGTGGCGTTCGAGCCGGCACCGGCGATCACCGGCACCTTGCCCTTCGCCACCTCGACGCAGAGCTCGATCACCCGCTTGTGCTCGTCGTAGTCGACGGTCGCCGACTCGCCGGTGGTGCCCATCGGCACCAGGACGTCCGTGCCCTCGGCGATCTGCCAGGCGCAGAACTTCTGGAAGGCTTTGGCGTCGACCTTGTCGTCCTTGAAAGGCGTAATCAGGGCAGTCATCGAGCCTTCGAGGGTGACAGTCATGGGTCGCTTCCTTCGCGATCTCTAGGAGGTTCCGGCCGCGGGACACGGCAGGTGGCGGACCATAACCCCGGCTCCAGGCCAGAACAAGGCAAGCGCGGGGCAGGCCGGACCTGCGTTTGCGCCGCCCGGCAGCGGCGGCGGCGCGGTTCGGCATCGGCGGTTGTGCCGACTCTCCCCAACCCGATAGGGTGGCGGCTAACCTCTTGCTCCGGAAGGACTCGCAACGGATGTCGCGCTTGCGCCTCCCAACCCTCTTCGCTTCCCTGGTGCTGCTCTGCGCCACGGTCCCGGCAACCACTCCGGCAGCCGCCAAGGACCTCTCCGGTCCCGATGCCGCGGTGCTGGCCTCGGCCCTCGCGCAGCTCGACCTGGGACAGAGCGGCGATGCCCGCAAGCTGGCCGCCACCGCCAGCGACCCGCTGGTCGGCGAGCTGGTGATCTTCTTCGACCTTACACGCAAGGGCATGCCGGCCTCCTTCGCCGAGGTCGCCGGCTTCCTGGAGCGCCATCCCGGCTGGCCGCAAAGCGGCACCTTGAGCTTGAAGGCAGAGGCGGTCTTCCCGCCGGACCTGTCGCCGGCCAAGACCGCCGGCTGGTTCGACCGGCACCCGCCCAATACCGGGCAGGGCGCCTTCCTCTATGTCGATGCGCTGATGGCCCTGGGGCGGACCGACGAAGCCAAGGTCCAGGCCATCCAGCTATGGCGCGGCCTGCCGCTGGCCGACGCGCAGGAGGGCCTGTTCTTGGGCCACTACGGCGCCTGGTTGAAGCCGGCCGATCATGTCGCACGCCTGACCATGCTGCTGGATGCCGGCCTGACCGGCGCCGCGGAGCGCCATGCTCCGCGCGCCGGCGCCGGCTATCCCGAGCTGGCGGCGGCGCGCACCGCGCTGCAGGACAAGGCGAAGAAGGCCACGGCGAAGCTCGACGCCGTCCCCGCCGCGCTACAGGACGATCCCGGCCTGCTGGTCGACCTGGCGCGCTACTACGACAAGAAGGACATGGACGCCGAGCTGGACCAGCTGCTGCTCGACATCGGCAAGGCCAATGCCGGCCGGCCGAACGCCTTCTGGGGTCTGCGCTTCAAGGAGGCGCGGCGCCTGATGCAGGCCGGGCAGTCGAAGACCGCCTATCGCCTCGCCCGCGATAACGGCCTGCAGGAGGGCCTGGGCTTCGCCGAGCTGGAGTGGCTGGCCGGCTACATTGCGCTGCGCAAGACCAAGGACCCGGCTGCCGCGCTGGAGCACTTCGCCAGCTACTACCAGGGGTCCAACACCTCGATCTCAAAGGGCAAGGCGGCCTACTGGGCGGCGCTGGCCGCCGAGGCCCTGAAGCGGCCCGAGGATGCCCGCAAGTGGCTGATCGCCGCTTCGCAGCACGACACCGCTTTCTACGGTCAGCTCGGCGCCGCGCGCATCGGCCTGCTGCCGGGGCAGAACCTGCCGGCCATGCCGCCGCCGGACAACGCCGGCTACAAGGCGCTGCAGAAGACCGAACTGGCCAAGGCGGTGCGGGCCCTGGCCAGCGCCGGCGACCGGCAACGCGCCGGGCAGTTCTTCGACTATCTGCTGAAAAGCGCCGACGGCATGGCGCACTATCAGGCCATGGGTCGCCTGGCTCAGGACCTGAACCGCTGGGACCTGATGGTCGACGTCGGCAAGGTGGCACGCGGCAAGGGCCTGATCCTGACCGACTACCTCTTCCCGATCCCGCCGCTGGACCAGGTGACCGACCCGGAGATGGCGCTGGTGCTGGCGCTGATCCGGCAGGAAAGCGAGTTCGACCAGATGGCGATCAGCCACGCTGGCGCCAAAGGCCTGATGCAGCTGATGCCGAAGACCGCGAAGACTGTTGCCAAGAAACTCGGCGTCGACTTCGACGAGGGCAAGCTGACCAGCGACCCCGACTACAACGTGCAGCTTGGCACCAGCTATCTGGCGGGCCTGCTGGGCGATTTCGGCGGCAGCTACATCCTCTCGCTGGCCGGCTACAACGCCGGTCCCAGGCGGGCCAACCAGTGGATCGAGCTGAACGGCGATCCACGCAACAAGGCCGTCGACGTGGTAGAATGGGTCGAGGCCATCCCCTTCGAGGAGACCCGAACCTATGTCATGCGTGTCACCGAAGGCGTGGTGGTCTATCGCCACCTGCTGGGCCAGACCCAGGTTGCCGAATGGTCCGGCTACAACCCGGCCTCCAATGGCGCCGACGGTGCGCGCGTGCCGGCCTGCTGCGGGAAGTAACCGATGAGCCTGTCACATTGCCGCGCCTGCGTGTTCGACGCCTATGGCACGCTGTTCGACGTGACCTCGCCAACGCAGCGCGAGGCGGCAGTGCTGGGCGATCGCGGTGTCGCGCTGGCGCAGCTCTGGCGCCAGAAGCAGCTGGAATACACCTGGCTGCGCAGCCTGATGGGCCGGCACGCCGATTTCTGGCAGGTCACCGGCGACGGCCTGGACTATGCCCTGGCGACGCTGGGCATCGTCGATCCGGCGCTGCGCGACCGGCTGATGAAGCTCTACCTGACGCTCGACGCCTATCCCGATGTCGCCGCCTGCCTGGAGCGCCTGCGCGCCGGCGGTCGGACCACCGCCATCCTGACCAACGGCTCGCCCGCCACCATCGATTCCGCCGTGGCCTCCAGTGGCCTGGGCCCGCTGCTCGACCAGGTCCTGTCGGTGGAATCCGTCGGCATCTTCAAGCCGCATCGCTCGGTCTACCAGCTCGCGGTTGATCGCCTGGGTGTCGAGTCCAGCCGCATCTGCTTCGTCTCGACTAACTCCTGGGATGCCTGCGGCGCCGCCGACTTCGGCTTCCAGGTGGTCTGGCTCGACCGCTTCGGCCGCCAGCCCGACCGCCTGCCCGGCAAGCCGGTGGCGACCATCAAGAGCCTGGCCGACCTGCCGGGGCTGCTGGGGTGAGCGGCGGCGCTTCCGGCCTATGACCGGCTATCGCAGCGGCCGCCTGCGCGCCGCTGACGGCTTGGCGCTGGCTTGGCGCGCCTATGGCGACCCGGCCGATCCCCGCCTGCCGCTGCTCTGCCTGGCCGGGCTGACCCGCCACGCCGCCGACTTCCACGATCTGGCCCTGGCCCTGGCGCCGCGCCGCGTGGTCACCCTGGACCTGCGCGGCCGCGGTGCCTCCGACTGGGACCCGAGTGGACGCAGCTACCGGCCAGAGGTCTACCTCGACGACGTGCGGCAGCTGATCGCTGCCCTGGACCTGGCGCCGCTCGCGGTCTGCGGCACCTCGCTCGGCGGCTTCGTCGCCATGGGCCTGGGGCTGGTGGCGCCCACCGCGCTGGCCGGGGTAATCCTGAACGACGCCGGCCCGGACCCCGATCTCACCGCGCTGGCCGACATCGCGGCCTACATGGGCGAACTGGTGGCGCGACCGCCGGCGGACTGGGCCAGCGCCGAGGCGACACTCCGCCAACGCCTGGCGCAACTCGGCCTGCGCAGCGACCATGACTGGCAGGTCTTTACTCGCGGCACCTTCATCGAGCGCGACGGCCGGCTCGTGGCCTCCTGGGACCCGGCGCTGAACACCGCCCTGCAACGCCAGCCACCGCCGCCCGACCTCTGGCCGATCTTCGGCGCACTGCGCGGCCTGCCGGTCCTGCTTTATCGCGGTGCCAATTCGCCCTTGCTGCGGGCCGCAACCGTCGAGCGGATGGGTCTCTTGCATCCCGGTCTCGAGGTCGTCACCGTGGGCGGCGCCGGCCATGCGCCGACACTCCTGGAACCGGAAAGCCGAGCCCCATTCGATGACTTCCTCGACCGCCTCGACCGTGGCCGACGCCACGCCGCCTAACCCCGCGCCCGCCGTCGCCTTCGCCGATATCGAGGCCGCCGCGCAGCGCCTGGCCGGCCAGGCCCTGGTGACCCCGCTGCTGCCGGTCCGGGCGCTGGAACAACAGCTCGGCGCCGGCGTCTTCGTGAAGCCCGAGGTGCTGCAGCGCACCGGATCCTTCAAGTTCCGCGGCGCCTACAACAAGCTGGCGCAGCTCAGCCCAGAGGCGCGCCGGCGCGGCGTCGTCGCCTTCTCCTCCGGCAACCACGCGCAGGGCGTGGCGGCGGCGGCGCAGATCTTCGGCGCGCCGGCCACCATCGTCATGCCGTCGGACGCGCCGGCCATCAAGGTCGCCAACACCCGCGGCTACGGCGCCGAGGTGATCTTCTACGACCGGCAGACCGAGGATCGCGAGGCCATTGCCGCACGCCTGGTCGCCGACCACGGCCTGACCCTGGTGCCGCCCTATGACGATCCGGCGATCATCGCCGGCCAGGGCACCGTCGGGCTGGAGATCGCCCAGCAGGCCGCAGCGCTGGGGCTGTCGCTGGACCTGGCGCTGACCTGCTGCGGCGGCGGCGGCCTGACCGCCGGTACCGCCCTGGCGCTGAAGACCCTGTCGCCGGCCACCGCGGTCCACGCGGTGGAACCGGCCGATTTCGACGACACCGGCCGCTCGCTGGCCAGCGGCACCCGGGTCAGCAACCAGCCCGGCGCCCGGTCCTTCTGCGACGCGCTGCTGTCGCCGACCCCCGGCCTGCTGACCTTCCCGCTGAACCGAGCCCTGCTGGCCGGCGGCCTGGCCGTCACCGACGCCGAGGTCGCCGCCGCCATGGCCTTCGCCTTCCGCACGCTGAAGCTGGTGGTGGAGCCCGGCGGCGCCGTCGCCCTGGCCGCCGTGCTGAGCGGCAAGCTGCCGGTCAAGGGCAAGACGGTGGCGGTCATCCTGTCCGGCGGCAACGTCGACTGGGCGACCTTCCGCGCCGCGCTGGACCAGGCAGGCGCCTAGCCACCCGCCGCGGCCGCTGGATCCCTAAAATGCAGAACGGCGCGGTGCCGGGGGCCCGGCCCGTGAGTGTGGTGTAGTGGCCCCGGGGGTTGGGGCGGGTGGGAACCCGGGCCCCACCACCCGGCGGGGCCCGGGCCCGACCCCGGGGCGGG
>JBBQBI010000006.1:0-229071 GCA_038363005.1 Rhodospirillales bacterium | reverse complement strand
GGATTGCGTGCGGTAGTAGACGAAGAAAACCTTGCGGCCGGCGGGCGTCACCTTGAGCCCAAAGCCCTTCAGTTCGGTGTCCCAAAAGATCGCGTCACGATCCTTCGCCTTGGCCGCGTCGGCGGCGCGCTTGGTGAGCTTGACTCGGGGCATCGCGGCGCCTCCCTGATCTGCTACCTAGCCAGCTTCTAGGTAGCAGCTAGGTAGCAGATTATCGCAAACCGACGAAATGAAATCGCGAGCGTTGCGTAGAAAGTCGGCCTAGAACCTAGGAAAATGCTGGCTTGTGCGAAATGGTGAGTAGGCCTGCGTAGCCCAGCACAGGGAATCATAATCCCTGTGTCGCTGGTTCGATCCCGGCCACCGCCACCATTTTTCGACCAACGCCCGCCCGATCGGACTGATCGGGCGGGCGTCTTGGCCTTCGCGGCAAGTTTTCGCGCGTTTCGGGCGACGGGGACCACACGACCTACGCGCTTTATGCTATAAGACTTTAGCGTCGGCGTTGAGACACCACGCTGCCCGTGGCGGGGCGTTTGGGCTTGGGGGAGTGAATAAATGCAGCTGTGGCGGCGGCATTTGGGGATTGTTCTGCTGGTTCTGCTGGCCGGTCTTCCGGCCCGCGCCCTGATGGCGCCGGCGGCGGCGGCCAGCCTCTCCGAGACCGTGGCCACGGCCCTGGGCTTCCGCCCCGACCTGCAGCGCCAGGATGCGGTGGTCAAGGCCGCCCGGGCGGCCATCGACGTCGCCCTGGCCGATTACCTGCCGCAGATCCACCTGCAGCTCGACAGCGGCTGGCAATACACCGAAAGCCCGACGACCCGCGCCGGCGACGGCCCGGCCGCGGTGAACCAGTGGCATAACGAGGCCTCGCTCGACGGCCGCCAGCTCATTTTCGACGGTTTCGGCACGCCCTACCGGGTCGATGCCGCGCGGGCGCGCCTGGCGCAGAACCAGAGCCAGCGCCGCGAACTGGCCGAGCAGATCGCCATCGAGGCGGTGCAGGCCTATCTGGATGTACAGCGCAACCAGGCCTTCGTGGCCATCGCCAGCACCAACCTGGAGGTCCACCGCCGCTTGCTGCGCCAAGTGCGGGTGCAGGCCGCCGCCGGCCAGGTCACCGACGCCGACGTGTCGCAGGCGGTGGCGCGCGAGGCCTTGGCCGAGGCCACGTTGGCCGAACGCTTGGGCGGCTTGGCCATCGCCGTCGCCACCTTTGTCGAGCGGGTCGGCGCGGCGCCCGACGCGTTGCAGGAGCAGGAAGCGCCGCAGCGCCTGCGGCCGGCGAGCGAGGCCGACGCCATCGCCACTGCGCTGGCCGGCCATCCGGCGCTGGCCACCGGCCGCGCGGCGGTGGCGGTCAGCGATGCCGAGGTCGGGGTGGCCGGCGCCACCTACTGGCCGCAGCTCGAGGCGACGGCCCGCGGCGGTGCCTTCAACGACATCGATGGCGTGGAGGGTTCCGGCGCCACGGTCGAAACCGGCGTCGAGCTGTCGTGGAACCTCTACAACGGCGGCGGCGACCAGGCCGCCATCGACCAGGCGCGGTCCCAGCTGGCAGCCAGCGGCTACGACCTCGACGAGCAGGCCCGCCGGATCCGCGAGGAGGTCAGCGTCGCCTATCGCACACTGGTGGCGGCCGAGGCCGTGCTGCCGCCGCTTAACGATCACGCCAAGGCAGCCCGCCAGGTCTTCGCCGGTTATCGCCAGCAATTCGACATCGGCCGGCGCTCGCTGCTCGACCTGCTGGATGCGCAGGGCGAGCTGTTCAACGCCCAGCTACGCGCCAGCGATGCCCGCTTTCGCCTGGTCCTGGCGCACTATCAGCTGCTCTTTGCCATGGGCGGCTTGACGCCGGCGCTTGGCGTCACCCCCCCGGAATGAGGCGCGGGCCCGCGGCGGGACTCCTGCTGCTGGTCTGCTGGCTGCCGCTGTGCAGCGGCGGCGCGGCCCGCGGTGAGGATCTGGCCGGTGCTGTCGAGTTGGCCCTGGCGCGGGTCCCGGGGCTGGCCGCCGCCAAAGCACGTGCCCAGGCGGCGGGCGAGGCGGTGCGCATCGCCGCCGCCGACTACCTGCCAAGCCTCGACCTCTCGCTCGCCGGGCGCTACGGCTGGCGCAACGAGCCTACGCTCATTGACCGCTTCTCCGCCAACTACCTGGAGGGCGAGGCCACCCTGGAGCTGCGCCAGCGGTTGTTCGACGGCGGGTTGACCGCCTTCGGCCTGGCCGCCGCGCAGGCCGACGCCGAGGCCGCCGGCCACCTGGCCGAGCGCACCGCCGACGACCTGGCGGCGTCGGTCGTGGAGGCCTACCTCGCCGCCTACGCTGGTGAGCAGTCGGTGGCCATCGCCGCCGCCAACTTGACCGACCTGCGCCGCCTGCTGGGCCTGGTGCAGCAGCAGGAGGCCGCCGGTCTGCTGACGCCGACCGACCGCCAGCAGCTGCAGGGCCGCGTCGCCCTGGCCATCGCCGACCTTGCCGAGGCCGAGGGCCGCCGCCAGATCACCGCCGCCCGCCTGGCGGCGCTGACCGGCGAGCCGATCCTGCTGCTCAGCCTGCCGGCCCTGCCACGCGACCGCCTGCCGGCCGACCGCGGCGCGGCGCTGGAGCGCGCGCTGCTGGCCTCGCCCTGGCTGGCCGAGGCGGCGGCGCTGAGCCGCGCCCGTACCGCCGATCGCGAACAGGGGCGTGCGCGCTTCTGGCCGGCGATCGACCTGGTGCTGGCCGGCCGCGCCACCAATCATCTGGACGGCATCGAGGGCCAGAGCGCCGAGGCCCTGGTGCTGATCGAGCTGCGCTGGACTCTGTTCGACGGCTTCGGGCGCGAGGCCGAAGTGCGGCGCCTCGGGCACCTGGGCGCCGCGGCGCGCGGCGAGCTGCTGGACCGCCGGCGCCTGCTGCAGGGCCGCATCGACCGCGACTTTGCCATGCTGGCCGAGGGGGCCGGCCGGGCGGCCGCGCTGCAGCCGGCGGTGGCGGCGGCACGCGAGACCTGGCGCCTCTATGCCGAGCAGTTCAGCATCGGCCGCCGCTCGCTTCTCGAGCTGCTCGACGCCCGTGGCGACCTGGCGCGCCTGGAGCAGCAGCGCCTGACCGCCGAACTGCTGGGACCCCGCGCCGCCTATGACTTGGGGGCCGCGCTGGGCGAGCTGCGCCTGTGGCTGACGCCACAGGCGGTGGCCTTGCCGCCGGCCGCGCAGTCCACGCACCTGCTGCCGCCGGTTAGCCCAGCGCCGTCGGTGAACGCCATGACCGGGCAGCTGCTGGCCGACCTGGGCGCCGCCGACCTGCCCTATGCCGAGGCCCCGGCACCGCTGTTCACGGGCACCGTCGCCATCGCGCCGCCGACACCCGGCAAGTTGGGTGCCGGGCCCAGCCTTGCCAGCCTGACCGCCGCCCTGCTGGCCGGCGGGCCCAGCGCCGGCAGCGCGCTTGACCTGCGACCATAGCGGGTATCGCGGAGCGGCGCGCGGGCGCTTTCCTAACATGGTATTCAGCATTCGCAAGCTGTTGGGCTGCTTTACCAAGGCTCGCCTAAGGGTTTAATATCCGCCCCCAGTCGACTTGTCTCATTGGTGGGCTCCCGCCGCCGCGGCGGTGAAGCGAGCGGAAGGAACGCGGCACCCTTGGTGGGAACCGTCCGGAAGGCCCAGATCGAGCATCTGCCGCTGCCAGGGCCCTCTGGCGGCGGTGCCGTGCCGCCGCCGGCGGATGGTTTGGCCGACGATTCCCTGGCGCTGGCACTTTCCTTCATCACCCGGCACTACGGGCGGGCCTATGAGCCGGCGGCGCTGGCGGCCGGGCTGCTGCAGGTCGGCGACCGCTTCGACCTGGCCAGCCTGAGCACGGCGGCCGAACGCATCGGCTTCGTCGCGCTGCGCGAGCGCACCGATCTGGACGCGGTGCCGAGTTTCGCCCTGCCGCTGCTGGTGCCGCTGGCCGGCGGCGGCTGTGTGGTCTGGACCGGGCGGCGCGGCGCGGTGGCCGAAATCTACGAACCGCGCCCGGGCAAGGCGACCACGCAGCGCCTGACCCTCGACGAGCTGAAGCGCCTGGCCGGGCCCGAGGTGCTCTTCCTGCGCCCGCGGCACGACTTCGACCGCGCCGGCGATCTGCCGGCGGTGGAGCGCGGCTGGTTCTGGGGCGCGGTCAGCCGCAACTGGTGGATCTATGCGCACGCCGCGCTGGGCGCGCTCTTCGTCAACATCCTGGCGCTTGCCAGCCCGCTGTTCGTGATGACGGTCTATGACCGCGTGGTACCGAACAACGCGCTGGAAACCCTGTGGGTGCTGGCCGCCGGCATCGCGCTGGTGGCGGCTTTCGACTTCATCCTGCGCAGCCTGCGGGGCTACCTGATCGATGCCGCCGGGCGGCGGCTCGACCTGGTGCTGGGCGAGCGGCTGTTCGGCCGCGTGCTGCGCATGAAGCTGTCGGCCGGGCGGCTTTCCGCCGGCTCGCTGGCAGCGACCCTGCGCGAGTTCGATTTCCTGCGCGATTTCTTGGGCTCCGCCTGCATGACGGTGCTGGCCGACCTGCCCTTCGTCGCCGTCTTCCTGCTGGTCATCTGGCTGATCGGCGGCGACCTGGTACTGGTGCCGGGCCTGGCGCTGCCGCTGGTCATCGTCGTGGCGCTGGCGGTGCAGTGGCCGCTGAGCCGCCTGACCCGCCGCGCGCTGAGCGAGAGCCAGCAGCGCCAGAGCCATGTCTTCGAGGTGCTGCAGGGCCTGGAGACGCTGAAGGCGATCCGCGCCGAGGCCTGGGCCGAGCGGCGCTGGAGCGGCATCCTGGCGAACTCCGCGGTGTCGCAGATGAAGCTGCGGCTATGGACCAACCTGGCGCTCAACACCACCCAACTGGCGCAATACCTGGTGACCGTCGGCCTGGTGGTGATGGGCGTGCAGCGCATCGGCGACGGCAGCCTGTCGCTCGGCGGGCTGATCGCCTGCGTGCTGCTGGCCAACCGCGTGCTGGCACCGCTGGCGCAGATCTCCTCGGTGCTGACACGCTGGCAGCAGGCCAAGACCGCGCTGGGCGCGCTCGACCGCCTGATGCATACGCCGGTGGAGCGCGCGCCTGGCGAGCGCCGTGTGCACCGCCCCTTCCTGGGCGGCGCTATCGAGTTCCGCGAGGTCGCCTTCACCTATCCGGGCCAGGAACTGCGCGCGCTGGAGAATGTCTCCTTCAAGCTGGCGGCGGGCGAGCATGTCGGCCTGGTCGGCCGCGTCGGTTCCGGCAAGTCGACCCTGGTGAAGCTGATCCAGGGTCTCTATGACCCGACCGGCGGCATCGTGCGCGTCGACGACCTGGAGGTGCGGCAGATCGAGCCCGCCGACCTGCGCCGGCAGATCGGCTATGTGGCGCAGCAGACCGCGCTGTTCCGCGGCACCATCCGCGACAACCTGGTGATGGGCGCGCCGCAGGCCAGCGACGCCGAAGTAATGAAGGCGGCCGAGCTGGCTGGCCTGGGTGACCTGATTCGCCAGGCACCGCGCGGCCTGGACCAGGAGGTCGGCGAACAGGGCCTGCAGCTTTCCGGCGGGCAGCGCCAGCTGGTCGCCCTGGCACGCGCCCTGGTACTCGATCCACCTATCCTGCTGCTGGACGAGCCGACGGCGCATCTGGACGCGCTGGCCGAGCGGCAGTTCCTCGAGGCGATGCGCAACTTCCTGCCCGGCCGCACGCTGGTGATGGTGACGCACCGCGCCGCGCTGCTCGGCTTGGTCGAGCGCCTGGTGGTAATGGAACGCGGCCGCGTGGTGGCCGACGGCAGCCGTGACGAGGTGCTGACGCGCCTCGGTGCCAGCCGTATGACGGCGGCCAACTGATGGGACGCGCATGAGCAGCGAACCGCGCTCCGCCGCCACCGTCGCCCGCGATGCCCTGAAGGGGCCGCGGCGCGCCGCCATCGTGCTGCTGCTGGCTGTCGTCGGCACCATTGTCGGCGGCCTGGTCTGGGCCAGCCAGGCGGAACTCGACGAGGTGGCGCGCGGCCAGGGCAGGGTGGTGCCGGCCAGCGAGGTGCAGGTGGCGCAGAACCTGGAGGGTGGCATCGTCGCCGAGATCCTGGTCAGCGCCGGCCAGACGGTGGAGGCCGGCCAGGTACTGCTGCGCATCGACGATACCTCGGCCGACGCCAGCCTGCAGGAGCTGCAGGAGACCTTCTGGGGCCTTGCCGCCGCCATCGTCCGCCTGACCGCCGAGGTCATGGGCCAGGCGCCGGACTTCCCCGCCGACCTAGTGGCGGCGCGACCCGACCTGGTGTCGAAGGAGCGCCAGCTCTACAGCGTGCGGCAGGAGGAGCTGTCCTCGGCGATCGACGCGCTGGGCCAGCAGGCCGACCAGAAGCGCGGTGAGCTGGCCGAGTTGGAGGCCCAGCTGGCCAGCCTGGAAAAGCAGTACGCCCTGGCGCTGGAGCAATACAACCTGATCAAGCCGCTGGAGAAGTCTGGCGCGGTCAGCAAGGTCGAGGTGCTGGAGCTGGAGCGTACGCTGGCCGAAATGCAAGGCGAGATGAACCGCATCCAGGCCTCGCTGCCGCGCGCCCGCGCCGCCATCGGCGAGGCGGAAAGCCGCATCACCGAGAAGCGCGCCAGCTTCCGCGCCCAGGCGCAGGCCGACCTGAACGATCGCACGGTGAAGCTCTCGGCGCTGTCGGAGCAGATGCGCGGCCGTGCCGACCGCAAGACCCGCACCGAGGTGCGCGCCCCGGTGAAGGGCGTGGTGAAGGAGGTCAAGGTCTCCTCCATCGGCGCCGTGGTGAAGCCGGGCGATAGCCTGGTGGAGATCGTGCCGCTGGATGACCAGCTGCTGATCGAGGTGCAGATCCGCCCGGCCGACGTCGCCTTCATCCATGTCGGCCTGCCGGCGCGGGTGCGGCTCACCGCCTACGACTACGCCATCTATGGCGCGCTGGAGGGCGAGGTGGAGTGGATCTCCGCCGACACCTTCATCGACGACAAGGGCAATTCCTTCTATCGGGCAAAGGTGCGCACCACCGAGACCACGGTGGTCGGCAAGCATGGCGAAGCGCTGCCGATCCTGCCCGGCATGGTCGCCGAGGTGGACATTCTCACCGCGCGGCGTACCGTGCTGGCCTATCTGCTGAAGCCGATTCTGCGCGCCCGCGAGCTGGCCTTCAGCGAACGTTAGGGCAGGGGGCAGCGTTATCCCCTGGCCGGCGTAGCCAAGGGAGCATCATGAGCGAAGACGAGATTGACAAGACGGTCCGCCCGCGGCGTCCGGCGGCCGAGCGCGCCTATCGCGACGAGCTGTTCCTGCGGACGCCCGAGGCGCGGCCGATCCGCATCCTGGCCGAGTACCTGGAGCCCCAGCGCCGCTTCAACCGCTACCGCGTTGAGGACACCATCGTCTTCTTCGGCTCCGCCCGCATCCTGAGCCGCGAACAGGCAGAGGCGGCGCTGGCCAAGGCGCGGGAGCAGGGCGCCGACACCGCGCCCTTCGAGGCGGCCCTGGAGCTGTCGCAGTACTACGAGAAGACGCGCGAGCTGGCGCGGCGCCTGACCGAATGGTCCAAGGCGCTGGGCGAGGGCGAGCGGCGCTTCGTCGTCTGCTCCGGCGGCGGGCCCGGCATCATGGAGGCGGCCAATCGCGGCGCCTCGGAGGCGCGCGGCCTCAACATCGGCCTCAATATCGCGCTGCCCTTCGAGCAGAACGAGAACCCCTATATCACCCGCGAGCTGCTGTTCAACTTCCACTACTTCTTCATGCGGAAGTTCTGGTTCGCCTACCTGGCCAAGGCGATGGTCATCATGCCCGGCGGCTTCGGCACCTTCGACGAGCTGTTCGAGACCCTGACCCTGGTGCAGACCAAGAAGATCAGGAAGCGCCTGCCCATCGTGCTGTTCGGCAAGGCCTTCTGGGACGAGGTGGTGAACTTCGACGCGCTGGTGCGCCACGGCACCATCAGCGCCGAGGACCTGTCGCTGTTCCACCGCACCGATTCGGTCGACGAGGCCTTCGCCTACATCACCGAGCAGCTCACCACCTACGCCCTGCACGACCCGGGGCCGAGCCTGTAGGGCGACTGCTCGCCGTCAGGCTGAAGCCAGCGCAATCCGACCCAACTTGTCATCCCGGCCGCAGCGGAGCGGAGAGCCGGGACCCAGGGGCCACAAGCGCGCCGCAGCGATGCCAGTCCCCTAGGTCCCGGCTCTGCGTCGCCAACGCTCCTTGGCCGGAATGATGAGTCGGGTGTTGTCTTGCTGACGCCGCTGCCGGTGCCCCTCTTCCTTTACTACCCGGCGCGGCGCCAGCTGCCGGCGCCGCTGCGCGCCTGCATCGATTTCCTGCCCCGCGAGGGGTGGCTGTCCGGGCGCCGGCCGCCGACCCAACGGCTTGAGCTGTCGCGGATAGGCGGGGGAGAGTCGCACGTCGTGCGCCTTTTCATTGCGGTTTTGTGACATTTTTGTTAATGGAGATGAGCGGAACCGGGCCGCGGCGCGCTGAGAGGCGGCGATTCGGCTAGGTCCGACGGCGCAAAGGAGCGCTTCTTGGGTCACGAGATTCTTATCGACATCGCCGGCGGCGTCGCCCTGCTGCTGTGGGCCACGCGCATGGTCAAGACTGGCATCCTGCGCGCCTTCGGCGGCGAGCTGCGGCATTGGCTGGGCAAGGCCCTGGCCAGCCCGCCGCGCGCCTTTGGCGTCGGCCTGGTGGTGGCGCTGGCGGTGCAGAGCGCCACGGCGACGGCGCTGATCCTCGCGTCCTTCGCGCAGCAAGGACTGGTCGCCACGGTCGCCGGCCTGCTGGTGATCCTCGGCGCCGACCTGGGTTCCAGCCTGGTGGTGCAGGCACTGTCCTTCGATATCCACTTGCTGTCGCCGCTGCTGATCCTCTTTGGCGTCATCGCCTTCATGGGCTGGGACCGGCCGCTGGCCAAGCACCTGGGCCGTGCCGCCGTCGGCCTGGGCCTGCTGCTGCTGTCGCTGTCGCTGATCGGCCATGCCTCGGCGGCGATGCGGGACTCCGAGGGTCTGGCCTCGGTGCTGGGTGGCCTGGCCGGCGATCCGGTGCTGGCGCTGTTCCTCGGCGCGTTGCTGACCTGGGCGGCGCATTCCTCGGTGGCGATGATCCTGCTGGTCATTTCGCTAACCATGGGCGGCGTGATGCCGACCAACCTGGCTTTCGCCCTGGTGCTGGGGGCCAACGTCGGCGGTTCGCTGGTGGCGGTGATCCTGACCTTGCGGATGAACCCGGTGGCCCGGCGCGTGCCGCTGGCTAATTTCATTTTCAAGCTGGCGGTGGCGCTGGCCGCGCTGGCACTGCTGCCGCTGGCCGGCGAGTACCTGCCAATGCTGGAAGCCAGCCCGGGCCGCCAGGTCGCCAACTTCCACACCGCCTTCAACCTGCTGGTGGTGATCCTCTGCCTGCCGGCGGCCGGCCTGATCGCCCGCCTTGTCGAGCGGTTGCTGCCGGAAGGCAGCGGCGCCAGCGTCGGGCCGCTGCAGGCCAAGCACCTGGACGAGGCGGCGATCGACCGTCCGGCCGTCGCGCTGTCGGCGGCCACGCGCGAGGTCATGCGCCTGGCCGACGTGACCGAGACCATGCTGCGCCGGGCGATCGACACCTTCGAGGCCAAGGACGCCAAGGAAATCCAGGTGCTGTCGTTGATGGACGACGACATCGACGCGCTGCACGAGGCCATCAAGCTCTACCTGACCCGCCTGTCGCGCCAGGAGCTGAGCGAGGGCGAGCGGCGGCGCTGCTTCGACATCATCCAGTTCACCACCAACCTCGAGCACATCGGCGACATCGTCGACAAGAACCTGCTCGACCTGGCGCAGAAGAAGCTGAAGAACAAGCTGACCTTCTCGGCCGATGGCTGGCGCGAGCTGAAGTCCTTCCATGCCCTGGTGCTGGACCAGCTGCAGCTGGCCATGGCGGTCTTCGTCTCCGGTGATCCGGCCATGGCGCGGCAGATGATCGCCGCCAAGGAGAAGTTCCGCGACTTGTCGCACGCATCCTCCGACAGCCACCTGGCGCGGCTACGCTCGGGGCAGATCGAATCAATCGAGACCTCGGCGCTACACCTCGACCTGCTGCGCGACCTGAAGCGCATCAACTCGCATCTGGTCTCGGTGGCCTATCCGATCCTTGACGCCCAGGGCGAGCTGCGCAAAAGCCGGCTGCGCAAGAAGCCAGAGCCGGAGCCCGAGCGCGCGGCGGTCGCCAGCGCGCCGCCCATCGTGGCCAAGCCCACGTGACCGGCCGGCCAGGCATTCCATCGGCCTGGCCTATACGAGTCATAATGACAATCGATTGGATTTATATGCTGCGGCGCACGCAAGATGCGCCCTGTGCTACGGGATGCATTTCCTTTCGGAAGGGTCTTCTCGTAGCATGACCGTAACGATCTCCGGGCAGGCTCGACAAAGGCCCGGGACGCGGCGGCGCGCCAATCCGGCGGCGCGCGGCTGGGGACGGGGCCGGGCTGATACGAAACAAGGGGAGACCTTAATCAATGCTTAATATCACCAAGCGGCGCCTGCTGGGCGGCGTCGCCCTCGCCGGCGCTTTGGCTCTGTTCGGCGGGCAGGCGATGGCCGACACCGAGCTCACCGTTTACACCGCGCTCGAGGCTGACCAGCTGGAGAAGTACTCGCAGCGCTTCAACGAGGCGCACCCCGACATCAAGCTGAACTTCGTGCGTGACTCGACCGGCGTCATCACGGCCAAGTTCCTGGCCGAGAAGGATAATCCCCAGGCCGACGTGATCTGGGGCCTGGCCGCGACCTCGCTGCTGCTGTTCAAGACCGAAGGCCTGCTCCAGGCCTATGCCCCGGCCGGCCTCGACCGCCTGGGCGCCAAGATGAAGGACAAGGACATGCCCCCCTCGTGGGTCGGCATGGACGCCTGGTCCGCCGTCATCTGCTTCAACACGGTGGAGGCCGAGAAGGCCAAGCTGCCGCTGCCGACGTCCTGGAAGGACCTGGAGAACCCGGTCTACAAGGGCCACATCGTGATGCCGAACCCCTCGTCTTCGGGCACCGGCTTCCTCGACGTCTCCAGCTGGCTGCAGATCTTCGGCGAAGAGGGCGGCTGGAAGTTCATGGATGCGCTGCACGAGAACATCCAGGCCTACACCCACTCCGGCTCCAAGCCCTGCAAGATGGCGGCGGCGGGCGAGACGGCGATCGGCATTTCCTTCGAATACCGGGCCGCCAAGTCGAAGAGCGAAGGCGCGCCGCTGGAAATCGTCGTGCCGACCGAAGGCATCGGCTGGGACCTCGAGGCCTCGGCCATCGTCGAGGGCACCGACAAGCTCGAGGCGGCGAAGACGCTGCTCGACTGGTCGATCACCGACGACGCCATGAAGATGTACAACGAGAGCTACGCGGTGCTCGCCGTGCCTGGCCTGGCCAAGCCGGTGGATAACATTCCCGCGAACCTCGAGGCCTCGATGATCGACAACGACTTCGAGTGGGCGGCCAACAACCGCTCGAAGATCCTCGAGGAATGGACCAAGCGCTACGATTCCAAGTCCGAGCCGAAGAGCTGATCGGCTGACGTGACGGCGACGGGGCTGCTCCGCAAGGAGTGGCCCCGTAGGCGCTTGGATAGATTTGGTTCGTATCTCGTCCTGCCCGGGCTTGACCCGGGCATCCAGGTTTCTCTTTGGCTGGATCGCCGGGTCAATCCCGGCGATGACGATGAATGAGGGTGAAGTCAGTTATGCCGGGCGACACCTATCTCAAGATCCAGGATGTCACCAAGGCCTTCGGTGACTTCCAGGCGCTGAAGGGCATCTCGCTGGAAATCCAGCGCGGCGAATTCGTCTGCTTCCTCGGCCCTTCGGGCTGCGGCAAGACCACCTTGCTGCGCGCCGTGGCCGGCCTCGATATCCAGACCACCGGCAGCATCTGGCAGGACGGTCGCGACATCTCCACCCTGCCGCCGGCCGAGCGCGACTTCGGCATCGTCTTCCAGTCCTACGCGCTGTTCCCCAACCTGACGGTGCTGAAAAACGTCGCCTACGGCCTGGAGAACCGCAAACGGCCGCGCGCGGAGATCACCGCCCGCGTCGCCGAGCTGTTGGCCCTCGTTGGCCTGCCCGAGCAGGGCCGCAAGTATCCGGCGCAGCTCTCCGGCGGCCAGCAGCAGCGCGTCGCGCTGGCCCGCGCGCTGGCCCCCGCGCCCGGCCTGCTGCTGTTGGAAGAACCGCTGTCGGCGCTCGACGCCAAGGTGCGCGCGCGGCTGCGCCACGAGATCAAGGACCTGCAGCAGAAGCTGGGCGTCACCACCATCATGGTGACGCACGACCAGGAAGAGGCCCTGACCATGGCCGACCGCATCGTGGTGATGAACCAGGGCGTGGTCGACCAGATCGGTACGCCGGAGGAAATCTACAGTCACCCGGCCTCGGCCTTCGTCGCCGATTTCATCGGCACCATGAACTTCGCCCCGGCCGAGGTCGCCGGGCCCGGCCGCGTGCGCCTGGGCTCGGTGGAGCTCAACACCGACGACAGCGAGCTGCCGGCCGGCACGCCGGTGACCCTGGCGATCCGGCCGGAGGACATCATCGCCCCGGCCGAGGCGGCGCCGCCGGAGGAGCGCATCGAGGGCAACGTGGTCTCAGCCACGCTCGGCGATTTCGAGTTCCTCGGCTACTTCGTGCGCGCCGACCTGGAGCTGCCGGGCCTGGCCAAGGGCACGCTGCGCTGCGACCTGTCGCACAACCGCATCCGCCGCCTTGGCATGCACGAAGGCCAGCAGGTCAAGGTCGCCTTCCCGGCCAGCCGCCTGCGGCTCTATCCGCGCCACCTCAGCGCCGGCGGCGCGGAGCCGACATGACCGCGGCGGACATCGGCGTCGCCCTGCCGCGCGTCACCGAGGCACCGAAGCCGCCGGGACGCGTGCGCCCCAAGGTCGGGCGCGACGACTGGACCATGCGCGCGCTGATGCTGGTCATCGCGCTCTATCTCGCCGTGGCGCTGGCCTTCCCGCTCTACGCCATGCTGTCGAAGTCCTTCGAGACCTTCTCCTTCGACCTGGAGGCGCTGGAGTTCCAGGTCGATCAGGGCCAGGGCTGGGGAGAGACGCAAACCGCGCTGGACCTGGCGACCGCCGCGGGCCTCGACGTCGTGCAGGACCCGCGCAGCAACGCCAACGATCGCCTGCGCATGGAAGAGCTCTTCCCCGACGCCAAGCGCGACGACAAGGTCACGCGCTATCGCCTGCGTGACCTCTCCGACGATGGCGGGCTGCTGCTGATGCGCGGCAAGCTGAGCCAGGGCAATGACTGGATCGAGCTGGATTCCGCCACGCTGCTGCGCACCGTGCTGAAGCCCACACTGCTGACCGGGTTTGGCAACTTCGCGGTCTATTTTTCCACCCCGGCGCTCAGCAACTCCATCGTCAACTCGGTGGAAATCGCTGCCATCACCACGGTCATCACCGTGTTCCTGGCCTTCTGGTTCGCCTATGCGCTGACCCGCACCTGCATGCGTTTCAAGGGACTCTTCAAGTCGGTCTCGCTGGTGCCGATCCTGGTGCCCTCGCTGCTGCCCGGCATCGCCCTGGTCTACCTCTTCGGCAACCAAGGGGTGATCACGGGGCTGCTGATGGGCGAGTCCATCTATGGTCCCATCGGCATCGTCATTGCCTCGGTCTTTTTCACCCTGCCGCACGCGCTGCTGATCATGCTGGTGGCGCTGGGCACTGCAGACTCGCGGCTCTACGAGGCCTCGACCGCGCTGCGCGCCAGCCGGCGCCGCACCTTCTGGGCGGTGACGATTCCCGGCGCGCGCTATGGCCTGATCTCCGCCGGCTTCGTCGTCTTCACGCTCACCATCACCGACTTCGGCGCGCCCAAGGTGATCGGCGGCCAATTCAACGTGCTGGCGGTCGACATCTACAAGCAGGTGATCGGCCAGCAGAACTTCCAGATGGGCGCCGTGGTCTCGGTGGTGCTGCTGGTTCCCGCCATCGTCGCCTTCGTGGTCGACCGCGCGATGCAGAAGCGCCAGGTGGCGCAGCTCTCCGCCCGCGCCGTGCCGCTGGTGCCCAAGCCCAATCCCCGCGTCGACTGGCTGGCCTTCGGCTTCTGCGCCCTGGTGGCGGTCTTCATCCTCACCATCCTCGGCATGGCGCAGTACGCCGCGCTGGTGAAGCTCTGGCCCTATGACCTGACCCTATCGCTGCGCAACTACGAGTTCGACCGCATGGACGGCGGCGGCTGGGCCTCCTACTGGAACTCGATCGAGCTCGGCTGCTGGACCGCGCTGGTCGGCACCACGGTGGTCTTCCTTGGCGCCTATGTGGTGGAAAAATCGCGCGGCTTCCGCTTCGGGCGCGGGCTGTTCCAGTTCCTCGCCATGCTGCCCATGGCGATTCCCGGCATGGTGCTGGGGCTGGCCTACATCTTCTTCTTCAACGACCCGGACAACCCCTTCAACTTCCTCTACGGCACCATGGCGATCCTGGTGATCTGCACCGTGGCGCACTTCTATACCGTGGCGCACCTGACCGCGGTGACCGCGCTGAAGCAGATGGACGGCGAGTTCGAAAGCGTCTCGGCCTCCTTGAAGCAGCCGATCGCCAAGATGTTCACCCGCATCACCGTGCCGGTCTGCATGCCGGCAATCCTCGACATCGCGATCTATCTCTTCGTCAACGCGCTGACCACCGTGTCGGCCGTGGTCTTCCTCTATTCCAAGGACACCACCTTGGCCTCAGTCGCCGTGCTGAACATGGACGACGCCGGCGACACCGCGCCCTCGGCCGCCATGGCGATGATGATCTTCTATACCAACGCCGCCGCCCGTCTGATCCATCTGGCGATCAGCCGCGGCCTGCTGCGCCGCACCCAGGCCTGGCGAAAACGGTAGCAGCAGCGGCCGGCGAAGCGGGCGCTAGAGCAGCAGCTCCAGGAAGGCGCCGATCACCCGGTCGTCGCGCCGCTCGGCCAGGCAGGCCAGGTACTCCGTCGTCGCCAGCGAACGGTCGCGCACCGTGACGGCGTGGACGCGGTCGTCGTGGCCGATCTCGCTCTCGAAGACGGCGCCGACACCCAGGCCCTCGGCCACCGCCTCGCGCAGGCCTTCGCGGCTGCCGACCACCCAGCTGGCGGACGGGGTGACGCCGGCGGCGGCCAGCGCGCGGTCCAGGATGGCGCGGGTGGTGGAACCTTCTTCGCGCAGGATCAGGCGTTCGCCAGCCAGCTCCGCCAGGGTCACGCTGCGCCGCCGGGCCCAGGCATGTGCACGGCCGACCAACAGGATCAGCTGGCCGCGCTCCAGCGCTACCAGATGCAAGCCGCGCTCGCGCTCCACGTCGGGCAGCACGCCCAGGTCGGCGCGGCGCTCACGCAGGGCGGCCAGCACCGCTTCGCCGTTGCCGAAGGTAAGCTGCAGCTCGATGCCGGGATGGCGCCGGCCGAAGTTGGCCAGCAGCGGCATGACAAGATAGGGCGCGTCGGCCGCCACGCGCAGCCGGCCGCGCTTCAGGCCGCGCGCCGCGGTCAGCAGCTGTTCGGCTTCCTGCTCCACGGCGAAGAAGCGCCGGGTCACGTCGAGCAGCGCGCGCCCCAGGTCGGTCGGCTCGCTGCGCCGGCCGCGGCGCTCGAACAGCTGCACGCCGTAGCTGGCCTCCAGCTGCTTCACCTGCTCCGACAGCGTCGGTTGGGTGACGTTCAACTTGCGGGCCGCCTTGACGAAGCCGCCCTCGGCGGCGACGGCGTGAAAGGCGCGGAGCTGGGCAAAGTTCATCGCGACTCACTCATTGGCCATTCCTATATGACACATAATAACAATCGATTGGATTTATATCCAGCGGGCGCCTACCTCTAGCGCGCTGCACCCCCCCTGGAGGCCCCGATGTCCGCCAAGCCCTCGCTGTCGCCCACCCCCTCGCTTTCACCAACGGGCGATCCCTGGCTGCTCACCCCTGGTCCGCTGACCACCTCGCCGACGGTGAAGCAGGCCATGCTGCACGACCTGGGCTCGCGCGATCACGGCTTCATCGCGGTGAACAAGCGCATGCGCGAACGCCTGGTGGCCATTGCCCACGGGCAGGGCACCCACGTCGCCGTGCCGCTGCAGGGCTCCGGCACCTTCGTGGTCGAGGCGATGATCGCCACCTTCCTGCCGGCCAACGGCAAGCTGCTGGTGCTAATCAACGGCGCCTATGGCCGCCGCATGATCAAGATGTGCGAAGTGGCCGGCCACGATCACGCGCAGCTCGACTGGGCCGAGGACCAACCGGTCGATCCGGCGCAGGTTGAGGCCGCGCTGGCTGCCGACCCCTCCATCACCCACGTCGCCGTGGTGCAGTGCGAGACCACCAGCGGCGTGCTGAACCCGATCAAGGCGGTGGCCGAGGCCGTGCAGCGCCAGGGCCGCCGCCTGCTGATCGACGCCATGAGCGCCTTTGGCGCGCTGGCGCTGGATCTGCGCGAGATCCCCTGCGACGCCGTCGTCGCCTCGTCGAACAAGTGCCTGGAGGGGGTGCCCGGCATCGGCTTCTGCATCGCCCGCCAGGCGGCGCTTGAGGAGACCAAGGGCAACTGCCCGGTGCTCTGCCTCGACCTCTACGACCAGTGGACCTCGATGGAGGCCAACGGCCAGTGGCGCTTCACCCCGCCGACCCACGCCATCCTGGCCTTCGACCAGGCGCTGGCGGAGTTCGACGCCGAGGGTGGCCAGCCCGGTCGCGGCGGGCGCTATGCCGACAACTGCAAGATCCTGGTCAACGGCATGCGCGGCCTGGGCTTCCAGACCCTGCTGCCCGACCGGCTGCAGGCGCCGATCATCATCACCTTCCTGATGCCGTCGGATCCCAAGTTCCACTTCCAGACCTTCTATGACCGCCTGCGCGCGCTTGGCTATGTGATCTATCCCGGCAAGCTGACCGTGGCCGATACCTTCCGCATCGGCTGCATCGGCCGCCTGGGCCGGGCCGAGATGGAAGGCGCGCTGGCCGCCGTGCGCGACGTGCTGGCCGAGATGGGCGTGACGCACTGCGCCGCCGCTGCCTGAACCTGAGAGGACTGTCGAGATGGGTGTGATTGCACGCGACGTGACGGTGAACGGCCGCGCCTACGCCTGGCCGCAGCGGCCGACCGTGGTGGTCTGCCTGGACGGCAGCGCGCCGGCCTATCACCTGGAGGCCATCGAGGCCGGGCGCATGCCCTGGCTGAAGGCGGCCATCGCGCGCGGCGCCGACCTGCGCGCCGACTGCGTGATCCCTTCCTTCACCAATCCCAACAACCTGTCGATCGTCACCGGCGCGCCACCCTCGGTGCATGGCATCAGCGGCAACTTCTTCTTCGACCCGGCGAGCGGCGCCGAGGTGATGATGAACGACCCCAAGTTCCTGCGCGCCGAGACGATCTTCGCCGCCTTCCAGAAGGCCGGCGCGAAGATCGTGGTGATCACCGCCAAGGACAAGCTGCGCGGCCTGCTAGGCAAGGGCCTGGCGCTGGGCGCCGAGGGTGCCATCTGCTTCTCGGCCGAGAAGGCCGACAAGACCACGCTGGCCGAGAACGGCATCGACAACGCGCTGGGCTTCGTCGGCCGGCCGCTTCCCACGGTCTATTCCGCCGACCTCAGCGAATTCATCTTCGCCGCCGGGGTGAAGCTGATGGCGAGCCAGCGCCCCGACCTCATGTACCTTTCGACCACCGACTACATCCAGCACAAGCACGCGCCGGGCACGCCGGTGGCGAACGACTTCTACGCCATGATCGACGGCTACCTGGCCCAGCTCGACGCCGCCGGCGCCACCATCGTGGTCACCGCCGACCACGGCATGAACGCCAAGCACGGCAGCGACGGCCAGCCCGATGTGATCTACCTGCAGGACCTGCTGGACGGCTGGCTCGGCGCCGGCGCCACCCGCGTCATCCTGCCGATCACCGATCCCTACGTGGTGCACCACGGTGCGCTGGGCTCCTACGCCATCGTCTACCTGGCGGCCGAGCAGCGCGACCCGATCGCGGCGCGCCTGCGCGCCCTGCCGGGTGTCGAGACGGTGCTGACCAAGGCCGAGGCCTGCGCCCGCTTCGGCCTGCCGGAAGACCGCGTCGGCGACCTGGTCGTCGTCGCCACCACGCACAAGGTGCTGGGCACCGCCGCGGCCCGGCACGACCTCTCGGCCCTGACCGAGCCGCTGCGCTCGCACGGCGGCATCTCCGAGCAGGAAGTGCCGCTGATCGTCAGCCAGGCGGTCAAGGACCTGCCGCGGCGGCGCCTGCGCAACTTCGACGCCTTCGACCTCGCCCTCAACCACGTCGCGGTGAAGTGAGCCCCATGATCCACGAGACCCTGCGCATCGCCGGCGAACGCATCGATACCAAAGCGCGCCTGCACGTCACCAACCCCTTCACTGGCCAGGCTGTTGGCACGGTACCGGACTGCGACGTCAGCCATGTCAAGGACGCCTTCGCCAAGGCCGCTGCCTACCGCGCCAAGCTGACGCGGCACGAGCGCGCGACCATCCTGAAGAAGACCGCCGAGATCCTCGACGGCCGGCGCGAGGCCATCTCCGACCTGATCACCGCCGAGTCCGGCCTCTGCAAGAAGGACACGCTCTACGAGGTCGGCCGCGCCGTCGACGTCTTCAACCTCTCGGCCACGCTCTGCCTCATCGACGACTCGCAGACCTTCTCCTGCGATATCTCGGCGCAGGGCAAGCAGCGGCGCATCCACACACTGCGCCAGCCGGTCAGCGCCATCAGCGCCATCACGCCCTTCAACCACCCGCTGAACCAGGTGGCGCACAAGGTGGCGCCCTCGGTCGCGACCAACAACTGCATGGTGCTGAAGCCGTCCGAGCGCACGCCGCTGACCGCCTACCTGCTGGCCGACGTGCTCTATGAGGCCGGCTTGCCGCCGGCCATGTTCTCGGTGGTCACCGGCAACCCGGCGAAGATCGCCGACGAGATGATCACCAACGAGCACGCCGCCATCGTCACCTTCACCGGCGGTGTCGCCATCGGCAAGTACATCGCCAGCAAGGCCGGCTATCGCCGCATGATCCTGGAGCTGGGCGGCAACGATCCACTGGTGGTGATGGAGGATGCCGACCTCGACAAGGCGGCGACCTTGGCCGCCACCGGTGCCACCAAGAACTCTGGCCAGCGGTGCACCGCGGTGAAGCGCATCCTGGTACAGGAGTCCATTGCCGACGCCTTCGTCGCCAAGCTGCTGCCTAAGGTGCAGGCGATCAGCTGGGGCGACCCTATGGACCCCAAGACCGACATGGGCACGGTGATCACCGAGGAGGCGGCCAAGCTGTTCCAGGCCCGCGTGCTCGACGCGGTGAAGCAGGGCGCCACCCTGCTGCACGGCAACGAGCGCCAGGGCGCGCTTTACCAGCCGACCCTGGTCGACAAGGTGCCCTACGACTGCGAGCTGGTGCGCGAGGAGACCTTCGGCCCCGTCGTCCCGGTGATCCGCTTCAGGGACCTCGACGACGCCATCCGCATCTGCAACTCCACCGCCTATGGTCTCTCGTCGGGCGTCTGCACCGACCGTCTGGACTGGATCACCCGCTTCGTGTCGGAGTTGGATGTCGGCACCGTCAACATCTGGGAAGTGCCCGGCTACCGCATCGAGATGTCGCCCTTCGGCGGCATCAAGGATTCCGGCCTGGGCTACAAGGAAGGCGTCATCGAGGCGATGAAGTCCTTCACCAACGTGAAGACCTACTCGCTGCCCTGGGTGGGTTAGCGGGCGGCTACTGGAATTCCCCCCTCTCCCAAGGGGAGAGGGGGGCTCACGCGGCCTGCAGCCGGCGCGGCAGCAGCTGCAGCAGGACGAAGAACAGCAGCGATGTCACCACGATGGAAGGGCCGCTCGGCGTGTCCCAGGTCCACGACGCCCAGAGGCCGCCGCCGACTGCCAGGCTGCCGAGCAGCGCGGCGCCCAGCGCCATGGCCTCGGGTGTCGCGGAGATCCGCCGCGCCGCCGCCGCCGGCAGGATCAGCAGCGCGGTGATCAGCAGGATGCCGACCACCTTCATCGCCACGGCCACGACGATGGCCAGCAGCAGCAGGAAGGCGAGCTGCAGGGCGAAGACCGGCAGGCCCTCGGCGGCGGCCAGCTCCTCGTGCAGCGTGATGCGCAGCAGCGGCCGCCAGAGCAGCGCCAGCGCGACCAGCACGATGGCGCCACCGCCCCAGATCAGCGCCAGGTCGCCGCGCGTCACCGCCAGCAGGTCGCCGAACAGGTAGCTCAGCAGGTCGATGCGCAGGAACTGCAGGAAGGACAGCACCACCAGCCCCAGCGCCAGGCCGGCGTGCGCCAGCAGCCCCAGCGCCGTGTCGCCGGCCAGCAGCCGCCGGCGCTGCAGCAGCAGCAGGCTGGCGGCGACGATGCAGCCGGTGGCGGCGACGCCCAGGATGGGATCGAAGCCCAGCAGCAGCCCCAGCGCGATGCCAAGGAAGCCGGCGTGCGCCAGCGCGTCGCCGAAATAGGCCAGGCGCCGCCAAACCACGAAGCAGCCCAGCGGCCCGGCCACCAGGGCAACGCCCACGCCGCCCAGCAGCGCGCGGACCAGGAAGTCGTCAAGCATCGCTATCCACCGGATGCTGATGATGATGCTCGTGCGCGCCATGCACCGCGCAGCCCTCGACCGGCACCACCTCGCCGGTCGGCGCGTGGGTATGGTCGTGGTGGTGGGTATAGACCGCCAGCGCCTCGGCGGCGCGCGGGCCGAAGAGGCGCAGGTACTCGGGGTGGCGGCTCACCGTCTCCGGCGCGCCGCTGCAGCAGAGGTGCTGGTTCAGGCAGAGCACGCGGTCGGTAGCTGACATCACCAGATGCAGGTCATGCGACACCAGCAGGATGCCGCAGCCGTGGCGATCGCGCAGTGCGCCGATCAGCTTGAACAGCTCAATCTGCCCGGTGAAGTCGACGCCCTGCACCGGCTCGTCCAGCACTAGAAGCTGCGGCTTGCGCGCCAGCGCGCGCGCCAGCAGCACGCGCTGCAGCTCGCCGCCCGACAGTGCCGAGACCTGCTGGTCGATGCAGCGCGTCGCGCCGACCTCGGCCAGCAGCGCGGCGGCGTCGGCGCGGCCCTTGGGCGCCGACAGCGCCAGGAAGCGCCGCACGGTCAGCGGCAGCGTCGGCTCGACCTGCAGGCGCTGCGGCACGTAGCCGACGACCAGGTCCGGCCGGCGGTCGATGCGGCCGCTGTCGAGCTTCTGCAGGCCCAGCAGCGCGCGCACTAGCGTCGTTTTGCCGGCACCGTTGGGGCCGATCAGCGTGACGATCTCGCCCGGGGCCACGGCGACATCGACAGCGTCCAGCACGCGGCGCTTGCCGTGACTGACCACCAGGCCGTGGCCCTCGATCAGCGGCGGGCTCATGGCGCGGCGTCCTGGCAGCGCGGGCAGAGCCCTTCCAGCTCCACCGTGCGGTGCTCGACGGTGTAGCCCAGGGCGGTGGCCTGGCGGTCTAGCGCTGCCAATGTCTTATCGGCCAGTAGCTCGGCGGCGTCGCCGCAGCTGCGGCAGAGCAGGAACTGCCCTTCATGCGCCGCCTCCGGCTGGGCGCAGCCGATGAAGGCGTTGCGGCTCTCGATGCGATGGATCAGTCCCTGCGCCTTCAGGAATTCCAGCGCGCGATAGACCGTGGGCGGCTGCACCTTGCCGGTCTCCTGCCCCAGGCGGGCCAGGATGTCATAGGCGCCGATCGGGGCATGGCTGGACCAGACCAGCTCCAGCACGCGGCGGCGGATCGGCGTCAGCTGCGCGCCGCTTTCGCCGCAGCGCGCCTCAGCCGCGGCCAGCGCGTCGGCGACGCAGTGGGTGTGGTCGTGCGCGCGCAACGGGCGGGCGCCGGGTGCCGGCGACAGGGTAGGGTGCTTGAGCGCGGGGGGCTTGCGTCGGGGCATTTTGTTATACTATAACATCCATCGTTCGATGCTATAACATAGCATCCCAGACGGAGTCTCGCCATGCCGCGCCGCTGCCTGCTCGCCCTGTTGCTGCTGGCTATCGTCCCCTTGGCGCCTGTCCAGGCCGCGGCGGCACCGCGAGTCGTGGTCTCGATCAAGCCGCTCTATGCCCTGGTCGCCCGGATCATGCAGGGCGCGGGCACGCCTGAGCTGCTGGTCGGCGGCGGTGCCTCGCTGCACACCTACAGCCTGAAGCCCTCGCAGGCGGCGGCGCTGGAAGCGGCCGAGCTGGTGGTCTGGGTCGGCCCGGGGCTAGAGACCTTCCTGGCGGCGCCGCTGGCCGCGCTGGCCGGCAAGGCACAGCAGGTCGAGGCGATGGAGCTGCCCGGCATCCTGCTGCTGCGGCCGCGCGAGGGCGGCAGCTGGGAGGCGCACCACCACGACGCCGCCGAGGCGGCAACCGGGGTCGGCGACGACGACGAGTCGGCCGCATTGGAGGCGCAGGCGCGCGAGGAGGGCGAGATCGACGGCCACCTGTTTCTCGATCCACGGAACGCGCAGGTGATCGCCGCCGCCGTTGCCCAGCAGCTCGCGACGCTCGACCCGGCCAACGCCGCCACCTATACCGCCAATGCAACCGCCCTGGCGGGCGAGCTGCAGGCCTTGGACAGTGAACTGGCGGCGCAGCTGGCGCCGCTCCGCGACCGGCCCTTCGTGGTGTTCCACGATGCCTACCAGTACTTCGAACAGCGCTATGGCCTCGCCGCCATCGGCTCCATCACCGTATCGCCGGACCAGCAGCCGGGCGCCAGGCGCCTGGCGGAGATCCGCGACAAGATCGCCGGGCTGCAGGCGGTCTGCGTCTTCGCCGAGCCGGACTTCCAGCCGGCGCTGATCGACACCCTGGTGGCTGGCAGCAGCGCACGCACCGGCGTGCTCGACCCCGAGGGTACCGCCCTGCCGGCCGACGCCAGCAGCTATGCCGCGCTGCTGCGCGATCTGGCGCGCAACCTCATCGCCTGCCTGGCGCCGACGGGTTGAGCTGGTTCTAACGTCCGCTCGGCTGGTGCGTCGGCTTGAAGGGCAGGTGGCCGCTGGTCTGGCAGGCGGTCAGCACCGGCAGCAGCAGGGCGGCGGCCAGCAGCAGGGCTAGGGTCGGGCGTCGGGACATGGGGCAAGTCTCTGCGAGGTTCGGCCCGCCGGCCGGTGGTGCATCGTTATGTATGATGTGAGTGCTGCACGCCGCCCTGCCAGGGGGTGTCCGGCCGCTTCACGGCACTGTGTCTGCAAAGGAAAGGGGCGGCACCGACCGGTGCCGCCCCAGGCATGACAGGGTGGGGAAGGCGCGGTGCGATCAGCCGCCGATCACGCCGCCGTCGTCCTTGGTGATGACGACGATCGAAGGCCGCGGTGGCATGCCGTCCTGGAAGTCCGGCCAACGCGTGGCCGGGTCCTCGAAGGTGGAATCGCGGCCGAACTTGTCCCACTCCTTGGCGCCGTCGACCGCCGGGTGCTGCACGGCGACGAAGAAGGTTTTGCCATCCGGCGTGAAGCAGGGGCCGCACATCTCGGCGCCGACCGGCACGCGGAAGAACATGCGGCCAAGGCCGCGTGCCGCGCCCTCAGTACCGAGCGCCCAGATGCCATCGGCGGTGCCGGACTTCTTCCAGGATTCGCCCTGGTCGGTGGCGATCCACAGGTTGCCGCCGGCGTCGAAGGCCATGTTGTCCGGGCAGGCGAACCAGCCGTTCTCACTGGTCGCCGGATTCCAGCGGGCGCCGACCTCGGCCTGGCTCGGGTCGCCGCAGAGCACCAGCAGGTCCCAAGTGAAGGGGCCCTTCACATGGTCGCCCTCGACCGGCGTCATCTCGATGACGTGGCCGAAGGCGTTGTCGGGCCGCGGGTTGGCGGCATCGACCTGGTCGGCCTTGCGCTTGGTGTTGTTGGTCAGGTTGGCGTAGATCCGGCCGGTCTTGGGATCGACTTCGACCTCCTCCGGCCGGTCCATCTTGGTGGCGCCGACCGCGTCGCCGGCCAGGCGGGCATAGATCAGCACCGTGGCCTGGTCGGGGAAGCCGTTCTCGGCGGTCAGCTTGCCCTGGCCCTGGACCAGCGGCAGCCACTCCAACGTGCCGTCGGCGTTGAACTTGCCGACTGACAGCGTGCCCTCCTCGAGCAGCTTCATGTTGGCCGCCTTGTCGCCTTCCTTGTAGGTGCCGGCGGAGACGTAGCGGTAGATGTAGTCGAAGCGCTCGTCGTCGCCGGTGTAGACCACCACGTGGCCGTCCTTGTTGACGACGATCGAGGCGCCCTCGTGCTTGAAGCGGCCCAGCGCGGTCAGCTTGCGCGGCGTCGCCTTGGGATCCATAGGGTCGATCTCGACCAGCCAGCCGAAGCGGTTCGGCTCGTTCGGCGTCTGGTTGACATCGAAGCGGTCGTAGAAGCGGCCCCAGCCGTACCAGCCGCCGGGGATGCCGTAGCGCTTGTAGACCTTGGCATAGGGGTGGCCGTCGACGCCCGACCCCCAGAAGTAGCCGTTGAAGTTCTCTTCCGCGGTGATGTAGGTGCCCCAGGGTGTCATGCCGCCGGCGCAGTTGTTCACCGTGCCCAGCACCAGGGTGCCGTTGGGATCGGCGGCGGTCTGCAGCAGCTCATGGCCGGCGGCCGGGCCGGTCAGCTTCATGTAGGTCGTGCCGGTGGTGATGCGGCGGCCGTAGTCGCTGTCGGCCACCACCGACCACTTGCCGTTCTCCTTCTTGATCTCGACGATCGAGGCGCCGTGCGCCGTCATCTCGATGTCGACCTGCTCCAGCGTCAGGCCAGAGAAGTCCGCGTCCTGCTGGCCGACGCCGGGGAACATCACCTCCTCGGAGGTGTACTCGTGATTGACGCAGAGCAGGCCGTGCTCGGCGCTGCCGTCCAGCGGCAGGAAACCGACGAAGTCGTTGTTGTAGCCGAACTGCTGGGCCTGGGCCTTGGCACTCTGCTGCAGCGGGTCGAAGGCCGGCGCGCCCTTGACCACCGGGTCGCCCCAGCGGATCAGGATGTCGGCGCTGTAGCCCTTGGCCACGTGATGCGTCTCGTCGACGCCGTGGCTGATTTCCTCGAAGCCCATGTGCGGCGCCATGGCGGCGGCCTGGGCGCCGCGCGGCGCCACCAGCGCTGTGCCGCCCAGCAGGGCGGCCGCCGCGCTGACGCCGAGTGCGCCGCGCAAGAAGCCGCGCCGGCCGAAGCGCGCATTGATGATGTCGCCGATGGTGCTGCTCTCAGTCGGGTTGCGGCCGGCATCTTCCGCCGCTTCGAAGGCCTCGGCGCGAGTCATGCGGTGATTGTCGGTGCTGGTCATGGGATCTCCCTCAGGGCTCCTGCAAGGCTCGGCGCAGCTCCGCTCGTGGCGGCGGACCTGCTTGGCCACTGACTTGGGTGTAGGGCGGCGTCGCGGACTCGTTCCTGACAGCCAGCTTAAGTTTCCATGACTGTCTCGTCCGGCCTGCTGCCGCCGTCTGGCACGCCGCCAAACCCGGAGCGCGCTCCTCGCGCGCAAGGAATAGCGGCACGAATCTCACCGTTGAATCGCCCAATAGGTAGTTGAAAGGCACCGTGCCCAGTAATGATGCCGGGCGGTGGCCCCCGCTCTGCCGAGAAGTATTATGGCTGGAGGGCGACGCCAATGCCTCCGATGCCGCTCGCGCAGCCTCGTTTCGGGGCGCTCTGGGGCCGGTGAAAAGGGCCGCCCGCAATAGGTGCATATCACCGTCTGGTTGAGACGGGAGGCGCTAACCTATTAATAGAACGCGACAATTTTCATACGCCATCGGGTTGGGTCAAGCAGGCTGTCCTGATTGTTAACTCAATCAGGATTCTGCAATATATTGCAGAAAATCTTAAGAAATATGCCGGCAATATGGAACGTGAGTTCATATCGCAATACTCCTCAGAATACAAAAGAAGTTATTAGACAATAGTTGTCATGATTATTTACGCTAAAGAACAAGCAATAGAATTTATTTTATAATCACTACATACTATCTTATTCCATATTGATTTAATTTCATTGGTCGAATCGACGGGTGATTCATCTCATTATGATAAAGCATGCGTCCGGCCACATTCTTGCCGCGTTGATATAGGTAGCTTGTCCTACATTCTATTCCGAATAAGGAGACAGTCATGTCCACACGCAGATCGGGAACCTTCAGCGTTTCAATGGCTCGGCGTCGCAATTTTGGCTGGCGCGCGCTGCTCTCGGCCTCGGTAGCGTCGGCGGCGTTGATCGCCGGGGCGTCGGCGCAGGCCGGGACGTTGGGCAATTCCAAGGTGGTCGAGATTTATGGCACCGACGTCCGCTGCGTCGATCTGCCGGCCAAGCTGCGGGCGGCGATCGAGGAGTGCGTCGTCGCCGAGCTGCCTTACAGCGACTCCGTGTCGATCGCGTCGACCGATGGGACTGGTGACGGCGACGGCGACGGCGACGGCGACGGTGATGGTGATGGCGATGGCGATGGCGATGGTGATGGCGATGGCGATGGCGACGGTGATGGCGATGGCGACGGTGATGGCGATGGAGACGGTGATGGCGATGGCGATGCCGCTGACCAAGGTGGCAATCCCGTCGTCGCGGTCGGCATCGGCCTCGGCCCCGTCCAGCTCAGCGTCGGCAACCTGGTCAGTGTCGGCAGCGTCTCGGAGAGCAGCGTCGGCACGGCAGTCGGCGTCGGTATCGGCGAGGGTGGTGGCACCGGCAATGGTGGCTTGGTCGGCTCGACCGTCGGCGGCGGCGCGAACAGTGGCCAGGGTGGCCTGGTAGGCGCCTCGGTCGGCGGCGGCACCAACAGTGGCACCGGCAGCGTCGCCGGTGTCTCGGTCGGCGGCGGCGACAACAGCGGCAGCGGCGGCCTGGTCGGCGTCTCAGTCGGCGGCGGCACCAACAGCGGCACCGGCTCTCTGGCCGGCGTAGCGGTCGGCTCCGGCACCGGCAGTGGCACCAGCAGCCAGGGTGTCGGCGTCGGCGTTGCCAGCGGCGACAACAGCGGCAACGGCGGCATCGCCGGCGCCTCCGTTGGTGGCGGTACCAACACCGGCAACGGTGGCTTGGTCGGCGCGGCAGTCGGCAGCGGTGCCGACAGCGGCAACGGCAGCGTGGCTGGCGTCAGCGTCGGCAGCGGCGCCAGTAGCGCGACCGGCGGCGCCGTCGGCGTCTCCGCTCTTGGTGGCGACAACAGCGGCAACGGCAGCATCGCTGGCGTTTCCGTCGGCTCCGGCACCGGTAGCGGCAATGGCGGTGTCGTCGGCGTCAGCGCCCTCGGCTCCGGCAGCGCGGACAGCGGAAACGGCGGCCTGGTTGGCGTGAATGCGCTCGGCACCAACGGCACCACCGTGTCGGTAGGTGGCACGCAGGTGGCCAATGTGCCGACGCAGGAGGCCACCACCGGGCTGACCAACAGCCTGGGCTCGATCGGCCTGCCGACGATGGATGACAGCGAGACCTCGACCACGGGTGGCAGCTTCAACAACAGTGGCTTTGCCAGTGGTACTGGTGCGATCGGCAGCGTGGTTGGCAGTGTGAGCAGTGGCGTTGGCGGTGCCAGCTCGGGTAGCGGAACCGGTGCCGGCGGTACGGTCGGCGGCGCCGTGGGTGCCGTGGGCGGTGTCGGCGGCGCAGTCGGTTCGGCTGGCGGTGCCGTCGGTGGCGCCGTTGGCGGTGTCGGCGGCGCGGTCGGTGGCGCGGTCGGCTCGGCCGGTGCGGCGGCGGGCGGCGCGGTCGGTGCCGTGGGCGGTGCCGTCGGCGGCTCGGCCACCGGTGCGGTCGGCGGTGCGGTTGGCTCGGCTACCGGCGCAGTCGGCTCCGCGGTTGGTTCGGCCACGGGCGCGGTCGGCTCAGCGGTCGGTGCGGTCGGTTCGGCAGTCGGTGGCACCGTCGGTGCCCTTGGTGGTGCCTTGGGTGGCGCCCTGGGTGGCAGCGGCGGCTCCGGCGGCGGCAGCGGTGGTGCTGGCGCGCGCTAGGCGGCGCTTCTGGCCGGCAGGCCTCCTGCCTGACCCAGCCACGTGATGAACAGTTGATCGGGGCCCCGCCGCCAGCGGGGCCTCGATTGCTTTTGGCGCCAACTGCCCTAACTCACTGGTGCCCCACCAGACAGCGAGAACCCATGGCGCTTCCCCCCGGCATCGACTGGATCACCGGCGCCTCCTCGGGCATCGGGCGGGCGCTGGCGCTGCGCATGGCGCGGGCCGGGCGCAGCGTGGCGATCTCTGCGCGTGGCGCCGCCGACCTCGCGGCGGTGGCGGCCGCCGCCGAGGGGTTGCCCGGGCGTTTGATTCCGCTGCCACTGGATGTCACCGACCTGGCGGCCTGCCACGCCGCGGTGGCGCGCATTGAAGGCGAACACGGTCCCCTGGCGCTGGCGATCCTCAATGCCGGTACGCATCGCGCGGTGCAGGCTGCCAGCCTGGATCCCGCCGATGTCCGCGCCCTGGTGGAGCTCAACATCATGGGCACGGTGAACAGCCTGGCGGCGGCGCTGGTGCCGCTGCGCGCACGCCAGCAAGGCCAGGTGGCGATCGTCGCTTCGTTGGCCGGCTATTGGGGCCTGCCGACCGCGGCCGCCTATGGCCTGACCAAGGCCGGCCTGATCAACCTGGCCGAGGCGCTGCAACCCGAGCTGCGGGCGCTGGGTATCAAGCTGCAGCTGGTCAATCCCGGTTTCGTGCGCACGCCGCTGACCGACCGCAATCCCTTTCCCATGCCCTTCCTGATGGAGGTCGAGGACGCCGCCGAAGCCTTCTGGCGCGGGCTCAATTCCAACCGCTTCGAGATCGTCTTTCCGCGCCGCCTGGCCTGGATGCTCGGCCTGCTGCGGCGCCTGCCGAACCGGGTGGCGCTGGCGGCGACCCGCCGCCTGGTGCCGAAGGACTGACTACGCGGCCGCCTGGCGCGCCGCGGCAGAGGTCATGGCGCCGGCGGCGCCGGTCTGGCTGTGCGGCGCCTGGGTGAAGAACAGTGTCACCTGGCCCAGCTTGAGCCCCCATTTGCGCAGCGTCGCGCGGTTGATCAACACGCCGTCTTCTTGTAGCAGCATCCAGTCGTCAAAGGCGACGGTCCAGAAGCGCTTGCCGATCTTCAGTCGCAGTCGATAGGACCAGTTCAGCGCCGAACCGGCGGCATGGCCCTGGGCCTGGCCCACCACGTCATGCGCCGTGCCACTGTAGCGGCCCGCGCCCAGGCGCTTGATTTGCCAGATCCGGTGGTCTTTGCCGCCGTCGTCGTAATGGAAAGTCTCGTCCAGCGTGATGCCCTCGGCGGTGGGCTGGCCGACGATGGTGACGCGGAACTGTCGCCGCACCTTGCCGAAGCGGTCCTCGATCAACCCCCAGGCCGTCGTGGTGCCGGCAAAGTAGTCCTCAACCAACAGGGTCGGGCCGCGCCCGATGAAGTCTTCTGGTTTCATGCTGTCCAAGGCCTGGGCCGTTCGCCGCGACGGAGGTCGCCGGCTGTTCTGCAAGGTTGTACGCCGCCGGCGCGGCGGGCGATCACCCCGCAGGGCTGCTAGGCCCTGAGCGCGATCTGCCGGAGGTCGATGCGTCCGGTGCGGAAGCCAGCCTCGCAGTAAGCCAGGTAGTAGGTCCAGAGCCGGCGGAATTGCTCGTCGAAGCCCTGCTGGGCGATGGCCTCCCAGGCGGCGTGGAAGCGCTCGCGCCAGGTCCTCAGGGTCCGCGCATAATCCAGTCCAAAGCCGTGGTCGCCGATCCAGGCCAGGCCGGCCGCCCGGGTCTGCGTCAGCAGCGCGCCGGGTGACGGCAGCATGCCGCCGGGAAAGATGTGGCGCTGGATGAAATCGGCCGAGCGGCGGTAGCGCTGGAACAGCCCGTCGTGGATGGTGATGATCTGCAGGCCGGCCTGGCCGCCCGGCTTCAGCACCGACTTCACCTTGTCGAAGAAGGCCGGCCAGTAGCGCTCGCCAACCGCCTCGAACATCTCGATCGAGGCCACCGAGTCGTACTGCCCGCGGACGTCGCGGTAGTCCTGCTTCAGGATCGACACCTGCCCGGACAGTCCCTCCTCGAAGATGCGGCGGCTGGCGGCCTCGTGCTGCGCGTCGGAAATGGTGATGGCGGTGACCCGGGCGCCGCGTTCGCGCGCCGCGTAGCTGGCGAAGCCGCCCCAGCCGCAGCCGATCTCCAGCACCTGGGCGTCGGTCCGCACCCCGGCGGCATCGCAGATCAGCCGGTATTTGTTGAGCTGCGCCGCCGTCAGGTCGCCGCCCTCGGCCGGATAGACCCCTGCCGAGTAGGTCATGGTCGGGTCCAGCCACTGGCGATAGAACTGGTTGCCCAGGTCGTAGTGCGCGTGGATGTTGCGCCGCGCGCCGTCGCGCGTGTTGGGCTGCAGGCGGTGCTGCAGGCGATGCAGCAGGCGGACATACCAGCGCCCGTCCAGCGCCTCGGCCAGCGCCGCCTGGTTCAGCGCTGCCAAGCGTAGTAACGCCTCCAGGTCCGGGGTGTCGCAGTCGCCGGCCATGTAGGCCTCGGCGAAGCCATTGGCGCCGCCGGCCAGCAGCCGGCGCACCAGGCCGACGCGGCAGATGGTCAGGCTGGCTTCCGGGCCCTCGGCGCGGCCGACGATCTGTTCCCGCCGACCACTCGGCAAGGTCAGGTCCAGACGACCGATGGCCAGGCGTCGCGCCAGGGTCAGCATGACCCGCTCGGCGGTACCCGATCTTGGCCCTGTGGCGGCCTGTGGCCGTCGTGTCATTCCGCTGCCGCCAGCGTGGTGTCGCCGGCTCCCTGACCCAGGTCCGCGCTGCCCAGCGTCACCGCTGCCGCCGGTGGCGCGGGGCGCCGGTGGAAGCGGGCGCCCTTGAGCCATAACCGGAGCGCCTGCCAATGGATGGCGCCGAGAACTTGCAACGTCAAGACTGGGAAACGGCAGAGCAGCTTGACCAATGCGGCGCTGGTCAAGGCGCGGCGCCGGCCGGTCAGGCGGGCGACCAGCTGCGGCCCCTCCGGCACGGCCTCGCGGATCAGCAGGTCGAGCTGCTCGTCCGGCACCGCCAGGCGGAAACGATAGGTCGCCTGCGGGCCGATGAAGGGCGAGACGTAGAAGGCTTTGGCGCAGCGCTGCTCGAAAGTCGCGCCCGGTGCCGGCGGCTGTTCCAGCGGCAGCAGATAGGCATGCGCCTGGCCGAAGGTGTTACGCACCTCGTAGAGCACGGCCAGCAGGCGGCCGTCGGCGTGATGGCAGAACCACAGCGACAGTGGGTTGAAGGCCCGCCCCAGCACCCGCGGCATGGCCAACAGCCGTACCCGACCGCCGGCCAGGTCGATGCCGGCCTCGGCCAGGCGGGCCTCGATCCAGGGCTTCAGCGGGCTGCCGTCGCGCGGTCCATGATCGCGGTCGGCCAGCGCCATCAGGCCCCGCCCATTGTGTTTCAAGGGCCAGGGCAGACGGTCCAGCGCGTCGAGATCGAGCAGCAGCGTGAAGGTCGGGTAGCGGAAGCCATGGCGGAAGGGCCGCAGCCGCTGGTGCATTACGTTGCCGACATAGAGCGTGTGGCCCGTCCCGGTCATGCGTCTACTCCGCCGCCAGCGACAGGGCCGCCGGCGGCTGCGCCGGCAACGCCCAGGGGGCCGGGCTGCCCAGCGCCGCGGCGACGCCTAGGCCCGATGCCAGCGCGTCCTCGTGGAAGCCATAGCCGCACCAGCTGCCGCAGAACCACAGGCCGCGCCGGCCCTGGATCGTTGGCAGGGCCGCCTGCGCGTCGAGCGCCGGCTGGTCGAAGATCGGATGCGCGCAGTGCCAGGTGGCATAGGTCTGTTCGGCGCGCGGATCGCGCAGCGGGTTGAGCGAGACGAACAGCGGCAGGCGCGGGTCCAGGCCCTGCAGCCGATTCATCCAGTAGGTGACCGAAACGGCGCCCGGCTGGCCGCTCTCGCCCAAGTAGTTCCAGCTCGACCAGACCCGGCGGCGGCGCGGCATCAGGGCAACGTCGCTGTGCAGCAGGGCGCGGTTGTCGCTGTAGCGCACGGCGCCCAGCAGCGTGCGTTCCGCCGCGGTCGCCCCGGCGCCTAGGATCGCCAGGCTCTGGTTGGCGTGGCAGGCCAGCACCACGCTGTCGAAGCCTTCACGCTGCCCGTCCGCCGCGATTACCGTCCAGCCAGCGTGGCCCGGTGCCAGCGCGACCACCGGGGTGGCCAGGCGCAGCCTGCCGGGACCCAGGCGCTGCAGCAACGCTGCGACATAGCGACTGCTGCCGCCAGTCACTGTGCGCCACTGCGGTCGGTCGCGCGCCTGCAGCAGGCCATGGTTCCGGAAGAAGCGCAGGAAGGCGGCCAGCGGGAAGGCCAGGATCTCCGCCGCCGGCGCCGACCAGATGGCCGCCGCCATGGGCAGCAGGTGGCGCTCGAGGAAGGCATCGCTGAAGCGGCGCGCCGCCAGCCAGTCGCCCAGGGTGCCGGCGTTGGTCGCCTGCAGCGCGCCGGCGGCAATCAGCGCCTGAGCTTCGCGGAAGAAGCGCAGCACGTCGGCGGTCATGCGCAAGTGCGCCGGCCGCAGCAGGTTGGCCGGCTGCGCGAACAGGCCACCGGCCGATCCGGCGTACTCATAGCGACCCTGGTCGAGCGAGACGGCGAAGGACATCGCGCTGGCCTGCGTGGCGACGCCAAGCTCGGCGAAGAGGCGCGTCAGGTTGGGATAATTCGGCTCGTTGTAGACGATGAAGCCGCTGTCCACTGGCACCGGCCCGTCGGGCCCGGGCACCGTCATCGTATGGGCATGGCCGCCGGCGCGCGCCTGCGCCTCGTAGAGCACCACCTCGTGCCGCTGCGCCAGGGCCCAGGCCGCGCCCAGTCCCGCCGCGCCGCCGCCGATCACCGCGATCTTCATGCCGCCCCCTGCTTGATCACCGCGAAGGCGTCCAGCGCCCGGCGTCGTGCCGCGTCGTGCGCCACCAGGCGCACGGGATAGCTCTTGCCCAGGGTCACGCCGGCCGCCGCCAGCGTCACCGCGTCGGCCGCCCAGGGCTGGTGGATGAGCTTGCTCGGCAGCGCCGCCAGCTCCGGCACCCAGCGGCGCACATAGTCGCCGTCGGGATCGAAGCGCTCGCCCTGCAGCACCGGATTGAACACGCGGAAATAAGGCGCGGCGTCGGCGCCGGAGCCGGCGACCCACTGCCAAGAGGCCGCGTTGCTGCCCAGGTCGGCATCGACCAGCGTGTCCCAGAACCAGTCGGCGCCCTGGCGCCAGTCGAGCAGCAGGTCCTTGATCAGGAACGAGGCCACCACCATCCGCACGCGGTTGTGCATCCAGCCGGTGGTCCAGAGTTCCCGCATGCCGGCATCGACGATGGGATAGCCGGTCTGGCCCCGCTGCCAGGCCTGCAGCGCCGGCTTGTCTCGGCGCCATTGCACAGCGTCGAAGGCCGGCCGCCAGTTGGCCTCCGGCAGGGTGGGGAAGTGGAACAGCAGGTGCTGCGCGAACTCCCGCCACGCCACCTCGGAAAGGAATTTTTCCGCCGCGCCGCCGCTCTGGCCACGGGCTTCGGCATGGCGTGTGGCGTGCCAGACCTGGCGCGGCCCGATCTCGCCGAAATGCAGGTGCGGCGACAGGCGCGAGGTGCCGGCGCGGTCGGGCCGGTCGCGATCCGTCCGGTAGTCTTCCAATGTCGTCTTCAGGAAGTCCGCCAGCCGGGCCTGCGCGCCGGCTTCGCCCGGCGTCCAGGTAGCGTCGAGGCCGCCGGCCCAGTCGGGCTTGCTGGGCAGCAGGCCCCAGTCAGCCAGACGATCGCTGGCGAGGGGCTGGCCGGCGGGCAGCGAGGTCGGCGCCGCCAGCGGTGCCTTGTCGTCATAGAGGCCCTGCAGGGCGCGCCAGAAGGGCGTGAAGACGCGATAAGGCTCGCCGCCCCCGGTCTTCACCTGCCAGGGCTCCAGCAGCAGCTGCGCGTTGCTGGTGTCCACCGCCAGGCCTGTGGCCTGCAGCGCCGCCTTCAGCGCGGTGTCGCGCCGCACCGCACCGGGCTCGTAGCAACGGTTCCAGAAGACCTGCTCGGCGCCGCTCTCGCGCGCCAATGCCGGAATAACCTCGGCTGCCGGCCCGCGCCGCAGCACCAGGCGGTTGCCGCGCGCCTGCAGGCTGGCCGCCAGCGCGGCGAGGCTGTGGTGCAGCCACCAGCGGCTGGCACCGCCCGGCGCCCAGTCGCCGCTCTCGTCCAGCACATAGACGCAGACCAGCGGCCCGCCGGCCTGCGTCGCCGCGGTCAGCGCAGGATTGTCGGCCAGGCGCAGATCCTGACGGAACCAGAGCAGGGAAGGGCTGGGCATAGGGTCCTGGAATCGGGGGGAAGGACGGCAGTCGAGCCTTGTACGCGGTCTCGGGGGTGGGCGATCACAGCGTCAGCGTCACCCCTTGGTGTCATCCCGGCCGGAGCGCAGCGGAGAGCCGGGACCCAGGGGACCGGGTGCGCTGGACCGAGGCCAGTCCCCTGGGTCCCGGATCTGCGGCGCTGCGCGCCTTGTCCGGGATGACAGGCAGGGGCGCGCGAACGCCCTACACCAGCGCCCCGGCCGGGAACCGCGCGGCGCGGCGCTCGCCCAGCAGCACCACCTCGAAGCCCCGCGGGAACAGCGGTGCATAGGCCTGGTCGCGCACGTCAAGCCCGCCGGTCAGCGCGCCGAAGGCCGGCAGGATCAGGCGGCGCCCGTCGGTGACGAAGCAGCGGCCGGTGACGCGCCGGGCGCCACCGTGCACGCTGGCCTTGGGGTGATAGTGGCCGCTGACCTCGCCACCGGCGAAGCGCGCCTCGGCGGCGTGGCGGAACAGCAGCGGGCCAATGGCGATCTCCGCCACCAGGTTGCCCAGGCCGGCCGGCAATACGCCGGGGTCGTGGTTGCCCTCGACCCACAGGATCTCTGTGGTGCCAGACAGCGCCGCCAGTGCCGCCAGGTCGTCCGCCTCCAGCCGCTCCGGCCCGCCGACGTCGTGAAAGGAATCGCCGAGGCAGAGCAGCCGCGCCGGTCTGTGCCGCTCCACCAGCAGCGCCAGCCGCGCTAGGGTGGCACGCGTGTCATAGGGCGGCAGCAGCTGGCCGCGCCGGGCGAAGCTGCTGGCCTTTTCGAAGTGCAGGTCGGCGACGGCGAGCAGCTGCCGCGCCGGCCACCAGAGCGCGCCGGCCGGGTCGATCTGCAGCGCCGCGCCGTTGACCTCCAGGTCCAGCAACGTCACAGCAGGACGCCCTGGTGCTTGCGGTTGCTGCGCTTGCCCTTGCCACTCTTGTCCTTACCCGGGGCTTCGGCCGCCATGGCCTCCGCAATCAAGGCCTCGGCGGCATCGTCGATCAGCTCGTCCACGCCGCCGGCCACCTGTTCCTTGCCGATCTCCAGGATCACCGGCACCGCCAGCGGCGAGACGCGATCCAGGCGCTGCAGCCAGACCTTGCCCTGCACCCGTGCCAGCATCTCGGCCAGGCGGTGGATGTCGGTCAGGCCACCGGCGGCGTCCTGCCGCGTGGCGCGCAGCAGGATGTGCTGCGGCTCGTACTTGCGCAGCACGTCGTAAATCAGGTCGCTGGAAACCGTCATCTGCCGCTTGCTCTTTTCCTCGCCCGGGCGCCGCCGCTCGATCAGCCCGGCGATCACCGCGACGTGGCGGAAGGTTCGCCTGAGCATGGAGGATTCGGCCATCCACTCCTCCAGGTCGTCGCCCAGCAGGTCCTGGCTGAACAGCGCGTCCATGTCTTCCGCCGGCTCGACGCTCCACACCGCCAGCACATAGTCCGAGGCGACGAAGCCCAGCGGCCGCAGCCCCATGCGTTCCATCCGTCGGGTCAGCAGCATGCCCAGCGTCTGGTGCGCGTTGCGCCCGGCGAAGCAGTAGGCGACGAGGAATTCCTTGCCCTGCCGCGGGAAAGACTCGACCAGCAGCCCGTCGGCCGGCGGCAGGCGCGAGCGCCAGCGCTGTACCTCCAGCCACTCCACCACTGGCGCCGGCAGGTCGCCCCAGCGGCGCGCGTCGGACAGCAGGGCGCGCACCCGTGCCGCCAGCTCGGAGGTAAAGGGCATGCGCGCGCCGGCGTAGGCCGGCACCTTGGGCGCGTCGGCGCCGCCCTTCATCACCAGTGCGTCGGTCTCCCGCATGCCGAGGTAGGTCAGGATCATGCCGGCGAACAGGAAGGTGTCGCCCGGGGTCAGCCCCTGGATGAAGTACTCCTCCACCTCGCCCAGGTTGCGGCCGTTCTTCAGCCGCACCTTGATCAGCGGTTCCTGCACGATGGTGCCGATGTTCAGGCGGTACTGCTGCGCCACCCGCGGCTGGGCGATGCGCCACAGGCCGTCCTTGCCGCGCACCAGACGGCGGAAGCGGTCATAGGTCTTCAGCGCATAACCGCCGTTCTCGACGAAGCGCAGCACGTCGTCGAAGTCGGCGCGGGTCAGCGCCGCGTAGGGCAGGGTGCCAGTGACCTCGCGGTAGACTTGGTCGGCATCGAAGGGGTCGGAACAGGCCAGCCCCAGCAGGTGCTGCGCCAGCACGTCCAGCCCGCCAGGCTTGGCGCGTGGCGCGTCGAGCTCCATCGCCTTCACCGCTTCCACCGCGGCGCGGCACTCCAACACCTCGAAGCGGTTGGCCGGCACCAGCAGCGCGCGGCTCGGCTCGTCCAGCCGGTGGTTGGCACGGCCGATGCGCTGCAGCAGGCGCGAGGCGCCCTTGGGCGCGCCCACCTGCACCACCAGGTCGACGGCCGCCCAGTCGATGCCGAGGTCGAGCGAGGAGGTGGCGACCACGGCGCGCAGCGCGCCGCGCGCCATCGCCGCCTCGACCTTGCGGCGCTGCTCGATATCCAGCGAACCGTGGTGCAGCGCGATCGGCAGGTTGGCCTCGTTGATCGCCCAGAGTTCCTGAAAGACGATCTCGGCCTGAGCGCGGGTGTTGACAAAGACCAGCGCGGTCTTCGCCTGCTCGATGCGTTTATAGATCTCGGCGACGGCGAAGCGGCCCATGTGGCCGGCCCAGGGGATCTCCTCCTGCGATTCCAGGATCTCCACCTCGGCGCGGGCACCCGCACGGCCCTCGACCAGGGTCATGTCGCCCAGTCCGCCATAGGCGCCCTGGGCCAGCCAGGCCATCAGCCGGCGCGGTTCCGCCACGGTGGCCGACAGGCCGACGCGACGGTGGTTCGGCGCCAGCGTCGCCAGGCGCGCCAGCCCCAGCGCCAGCAGGTCGCCGCGCTTGCTGTCGGCCAGGGCATGCAGCTCGTCCACCACGACGCAGGACAGGCTGGCGAAGAACTGCGCCGCGTCGGGATAGGAGATCAGCAGCGCCAGCGACTCCGGTGTCGTCATCAGCAGCTGCGGTGGCTTCGCCCGCTGCCGCTGCCGGCGGTCGTGCGGCGTGTCGCCGGTGCGCGTCTCGGCGCGGATCGGCAGGCCCATCTCCTCGATCGGCGCCGTCAGGTTGCGCTGGATGTCCACCGCCAGCGCCTTCAGGGGCGAGATATAGAGCGTGTGCAGCCCGGCGCTGGGATTGGCCGCCAGCTCGACCAGGCTGGGCAGGAAGCCAGCCAGCGTCTTGCCGCCGCCGGTCGGCGCGATCAGCAGCGCCGAGCGCCCGGCCTGCGCCGCGGCCAGCAGGGCCAGCTGATGCGGGTGGGGCTTCCAGCCGCGTGCCTGGAACCAGTCGCCGAAGACGGCCGGCAGCGCTTTCACGCCGCTGCCTCCAACGCGGCCAGGGCCACCGCGATCTCGGCCGCCACGCGCGCGTTGTCTTCCAGCAGTGCCTGGTTGGAGCGGCTGGTGGCGCCGCCGGAAATCTCTGCCAGGCGCGCCAGCAGGAAGGGCGTCACCGCCTTGCCGGCGACAGCCGCGCGCGTGGCTTCGTCCAGGGCCTGCTCGATCCAGCCCTCGACCTGGGCGCGCGGCAGGGCCTCGGCCGCCGGCACGGGATTGGCGATCAGCAGGCCGCCGAGGCCGAGTGCCCAGTGCGCCCGCAGCAGCCGCGCTGCGTCAGCCGCGTCTTCGACCCGCGCGGAGCAGTCGAGCCCGCTGTCCACCGTGTAGAAGGCGGGGAAGGCGCCAGTCTTCCAGCCCACCACCGGCACGCCCTGGGTTTCCAGCACCTCCAGTGTGCGCGGCAGGTCGAGGATCGCCTTGGCCCCGGCCGAGACCACGGCGACCGGCGTGCGCCCCAACTCGACCAAGTCGGCGGAGACGTCGAGCGTGGCCTCGCCGCCACGGTGCACGCCGCCGATGCCGCCGGTGGCGAACAGGCGGATGCCGGCCAGCGCGGCGCAGATCATGGTGCCGGCGACCGTGGTGGCGCCGGGCGCGCCGCTGGCCAGCACCGCGCCCAGGTCGCGCCGGCTGACCTTGGCGAAGCAGCGCCCCTCGGCGAAGGTCGTCAGGGTGTCGCCCTCGATACCGACCGCGATCCTGCCCTGCCAGATGCCGATGACCGCCGGCACCGCACCGGCGGCGCGGATCGCTGCCAGCTGCCGTTCGGCCAATGCCAGGTTGTCGGGGAAGGGCAGGCCATGTGCGATGGCCGTGGTCTCCAGCGCGACGACGGCGCGGCGGCTGGCCAGGGCGTCGCGGACCTCGGGGGAGAGGCTGAGTAGAGACCTGCCCGCCGATAGAGGATTTACCCCCTCCCCCTTGAGGGGGGAGGGTCGGGGAGGGGGTGCGTTCTTGGTCTGACTGGGCTGCTGTGCCATGGCGGGAGGTTCAATGTAAAAACCACCCCCACCCAACCCTCCCCCCTCAAGGGGGAGGGCTAACCGGGCGAGGGGTCGATCCTGTTAGAACTAACCCGGAACGCCGCCCCCGCCAACACTCCTCATCGCGCCGGTGGGGTCAGCGCCCTTGCCAGCGTCGCAACCTGCTGCGCCAGGGCTTCCGGCGGATAAGGCTGGCTCGGCAGTACACCCCAGACCGGCTTCGGCCAGGCGGCGTCGTCGCGAAAGCGCGCGATCACGTGGATATGAAGCTGCGGGCAGACGTTGCCCAGCGCGGCGACGTTCATCTTCTGCGCGTTGGTCAGCTTCTTCAGGATGCGCGATGCCATGGTCATTTCGGCATTCAGCAGCGGGCGGTCAGCATCGGCCACCTCGTCCAGGTCGCTGAGGCCCGGGCGGCGCGGCACCAGCACCAGCCAGGGATAGTGCGCGTCGTTCATCAAGGTGACGCGACAGAGCGGCCAGTCGATCAGCGGCACAGTGTCCTTGATCAGCAGGGGGTGGAGCGCAAAGTCTTCGGTCATGAATGCTCCTCTTCGGCCCGAGTCCTGGCTGCAGGTTAGCCCGGCCGGGCTCTATTGCGTACCGGCCGGAATCCACATCGATCCGCACCGCGCCGTCGACCGCGCCATCCTGACGCATGGTCATGCCGATCACGCCCGCCCCGGCCATCGCGCGGTCCTCGCCACGGCGCCGACCCTGGCGATCCTCCAGGCGCGCCATGGAGAGGTCGCGGCCGGCGGCTACCAGGCCCTGGCCTATGGCGAGCGGTTGCGGATCAACGACGTGTCCCTGTGGCTCAGTCCCGCCGGCCATGTGCTGGGCAGCGCCCAGGTGGTGCTGGAGTACCGCGGCCAGCGCATCGTCGTCTCCGGCGACTTCAAGCGTCGGCCGGATCCCACCACGCCACTGTTCGAACCCGTGACCTGCGATGTCTTCGTCACCGAGGCCACTTTCGGCCTGCCGGTGTTCCGCCATCCCCCGGCGGAGCAGGAGATCGCCCGCCTGCTGCATTCCTTGCGGCTCTTCCCGGAGAGCTGCCACATCGTCGGCGCCTATAGCCTGGGCAAGGCGCAGCGGCTGATCGCTCTGCTGCGCCAAGCCGGCTGGGCGCAGCCGATCTTCCTGCATGGCGCGATGGAGCGCCTTTGCCAGCTCTACCAGTCCTTCGGTGTCGAGCTCGGCTGGCTGCGGCCGGCCAATCCGGACGCCGGGCCGCTGCCGGGCGAGATCGTCATCGCGCCGCCCTCGGCCGTCGCCGACCGTTGGTCGCGCCGCTTCGCCGAGCCGGTGACGGCGGTGGCTTCGGGCTGGATGCGGGTGCGCGCCCGCGCCCGCCAGGCACGCGCTGAGCTGCCGCTGGTGATCAGTGACCACGCCGACTGGGACGAGCTGCTGCAGACGCTGGACGACGTGCAGGCGCCAGAGGTCTGGGTGACCCACGGCAACGAGGAGGCGCTGATCCACGCCGCCGGCCTGAAGGGTATCCGCGCCCGCGCGCTGGCGCTGATCGGCCGCGGCGAAGAGGACGAGACGGCGGCGCCAGCATGATCTCCTTTTCCCAGCTCCTTGACGCGCTGTCCTACATGCCGGGGCGCAACGGCAAGCTGCGCCTCATTGCCGACTACTGCGCCCATACACCCGACCCGGCGCGCGGCTACGCCCTGGCGGCGCTGACCGGCGACCTGAGCTTCGATGCCGCCAAGCCGGCGATCATCCGCGCGTTGGTCGAGGAGCGGGTGGATCCGCTGCTGTTTCGCTGGTCCTACGACTACGTCGGCGACCTGGCGGAGACCGCGTCGCTGATCTGGCCGGCGAAGCCCGGCGCCAACCGGCCGCCGGCGCTGGACGAGGTGGTCGAGCGTCTGCAGCAGGCCACCCGCCGCGAGGTCCCGGCGCTGCTCGCCGGCTGGCTCGATGCGCTCGACGCCACCGGCCGCTGGGCCCTGCTGAAGCTGATGACCGGCGCGCTGCGCGTCGGCGTCTCGGCGCGCCTGGCAAAGACCGCGCTGGCGCTCTGGTCAGGCAAGGACCTCGACGCCATCGAGGAGGTCTGGCCGGCGTTGGCGCCACCCTACGCCACGCTCTTCGCCTGGCTGGAAGCCAAGGCCCCTGCGCCCAGCGCCGAGGGGCTGCCGACCTTCCGCCCACTGATGCTGGCGACGCCGCTGGACGAGGCCACGCTGCCAGGGCTGGATCCCGGGGCCTACCAGGCGGAGTGGAAGTGGGACGGCATCCGCGTGCAGCTCGTCGCCGGGCCCAAGGGCCAGCGGCTCTTCTCCCGCTCCGGCGACGAGGTGGGCGCCGCCTTTCCGGAGATCCTGCAGGCCGCGCAGTCCTTCGAGGTGGTGCTGGACGGCGAGCTGCTGGTGGCGCGCGACGGCGTGGTGGCGCCCTTCAACGACCTGCAGCAGCGGCTGAATCGCAAGCAGCCCACGGCGAAGCTGCTGGCGGCGAACCCGGCGCACCTTCGGCTCTACGACATCCTGGCCGAGGGTGGCGAGGATCTGCGCGCACTGCCGCTCGTCGAACGGCGCCGCCGGCTGGAGCAGTGGTTCCAGGCCGCCGCGCCCGACCGCATGGACCTCTCGCCGGTGATCGCTTTCACCGGCTGGGCGGAGCTGCAGCAGCTGCGCGCCGAGGCGCGGGCGGCGGCGATCGAGGGGCTGATGCTGAAGCGCCTGGACAGTGCCTACCTCGCCGGCCGGCCCAAGGGCCCCTGGTTCAAGTGGAAGCGCGATGCGCTGACCATCGACGCGGTCATGATGTATGCGCAGCGCGGCCATGGGAAGCGCAGCTCCTTCTACAGCGACTACACCTTTGGCTGCTGGACCGACGAGGGCGAGCTGGTGCCGGTCGGCAAAGCCTATTCCGGCTTCACCGACGAGGAGCTGAAGCGCCTGGACAAGTGGGTGCGCGACCACACCACGGAACGCTTCGGCCCGGTGCGCGCGGTGGAACCCGGCCTGGTGTTGGAGGTCGCCTTCGACGCCGTGCAGCGCTCCACCCGCCACAAGTCCGGCCTGGCCCTGCGCTTCCCGCGCATCGCCCGCATTCGCTGGGACAAGCCGGCGGCCGAGGCCGATAGGGTGACGACGCTGGCAGCGCTGCTGGAAGGTTGAGCCAGCGTGCAGCGCAGGCCTCCGCGCTCATGCACCCTGTCGTCATCCCGGCCGGAGCGCAGGCGGAGAGCCGGGACCCAGGGGACTGGCCTCGTTCCCGCGTGCCTGGTCCCCTGGGTCCCGGATCGGCGGCGGCTGCGCCGCCTTGTCCGGGATGACAAGGATGGTGGGTGTCGGGTGGCGGTGTTTCCCTGCCGCGGTGCTAACGTCACGCCGTCCTGTCAAACTTTGCGAGTCATCATGCCCAGCCTGTCCGACTTTCCCCGCCATTCCGCCGCCGGCCTCGGCGCGCTGCTGCAACGCCTGCTGCGGGCTGCCGGCTCGACGCCCGAGGAAGCCGCCATCGTCGCCGACCATCTGGTCGGCGCCCACCTGGCCGGGCACGACAGCCACGGCAGCCACCTGATGTCGCGCTACATGGACGACATCAACGCCGGCCGCACGCGGCCCAACACCGCGGTCCGCCTGACCGAGGACCTGGGCAGCATGCTGCGCTTCGATGGCGGCCACGGCTTCGGCCAGCGCGTGGCGCGCGAAGCGACGCTGCAGGCCATCGAGCGCGCCAGCACCACCGGCCTAGTGCTCTACACTGTGACCGCCTCGATGCATGTCGGCCGCATCGGCGCCTATGGCGAGCTGGCGGCGGCGGCGGGCCTGGCCGCCATCCTCTTCGTCAACGTCACCGGGCACGAACCCTGCGTCGCGCCGCATGGTGGCATCGCGGCGCGGCTGTTGACCAATCCGCTGTGCATCGCGCTGCCCTTCGGTGGCAGCGCGGGGCGGCCCTTCCTGCTCGACATGGCGACCTCGCAGATCGCGCTGGGCAAGGTGAACGTGGCGAACGCCGGCGGCTACCAGATCCCACCCGGCACCGCCATCGATCCGCAGGGCCGGCCGACCCGCAATCCGGCCGACGTGGTGGGCGAGCCCCCCGGCGCGCTGCTGCCGGCCGGGCTGCACAAGGGCTATGGCCTGGCGGTGGCCTGCGAGCTGCTGGCCGGTGCGCTGGGCGGCGGCGGCACCATCCAGCCCGGCACGCTGCGCGACGGCACCACGCGCAACAACCTCTTCGGCATCCTGTTCGATCCGGCGCGGCTGGGCGACGTCGCCACGCAGCGTGCCGAGGCCGAGGCCCTGGCGGCCTACCTGTTGGCCACCGAGGCCGCCGCGGACAGCGGCCCGGTGAAGCTGGCCGGCGATCCGGAGCACAGCACGGGGGAGGAACGGCGGCGACTGGGGATACCGCTAGCGCAGGCGACGCTGGACGCGCTGCTGCTGGTCGGCGATGGGCTGGGCCTGCAGCGCGCCGAGCTATTGGGACTGCTGGCGGGCTAGGGCGCACGAAAAAGAGCGGCGGGCGCCTGACGGTGCCCGCCGTTGAGGTGGGGTTATGGCAAACGGAAGGAAGCGGGACGCCCTGCCGGCTACGTCCGGGCGTTGCCGCGCAACGACTGGATGAACAGCCCGACCGCGAAGGCGGCGAAGCTGACAAGGACCAAGCCCAGGTAGGCGAGATCGATCGTTTCCATGACAGAGCCTCCCATTCGATCCGCTGGGCACCGGGCAAAGCGCGCCCGGGCTGCCCCGGAATGCCGACGGCTTGTCGGCGCGAAAAGCTTCGCCGCTCGGGCAGCGCGCTGCCGTTGATCCAGATCAAAAACTGGCCCGACGGCGACGGCCTGTGGCAGCCTGTCGCGGTCGCGGCCTGTCGTACCTGCGGCAGGGCAGGGCGCTTCCCAGGACAGCGAGGGGGCTGCGGTCTGTCATAGCTTCGCGTAGGCTCGCGCGAATGCGCAGCAGCGGTCGCGCAGCGGCGGGGAGAGCGGATGTTAACAGTCCTATGGCAGGTCTCGTCGGTGCTGCTGGGTACCGGCCTGTTGATGATCGGCGCCAGTCTGCTGTCGATCCTGCTGCCGCTGTCGATGGCGCGCGCTGGATTTCCGACCGAGCTGACCGGCCTGGTGATGTCGTCCTATTACGCCGGGCTGATGTTGGGCTCGAAGTACGGCCTGGGCGTTATCATGCGCTTCGGCCACATCCGCGCCTTCGCCGGCTTCGCCGCTGTGGTCTGCGCCACGGTGCTGGCGCATCCGCTGTGGATCGACGTGGCGCCCTGGATCGCACTGCGGCTGCTCTGCGGCTTCTGCCTCGCGGGCCTCTTCGCGGTGATGGAATCCTGGCTCAACGACTCCTCGACCAACGCCACGCGCGGGCGTGTGCTGTCGATCTATCTGATGACCAACTATGTCGCCATGACTGCCGGCCAGCTGCTGGTCAACGTCTGGGAGTTCTGGAAGCTGGAACCCTTCATGGTCGGCGGCCTGATCATCTCGCTGTCGCTGGTGCCGGTGGTGATGACGCGCGAGCGCGCGCCCGACATCACCAAGGTGGAGCCGCTGAAGCTGCGTGAGCTGTTTCATATCTCGCCGCTGGCCGTCGTCGGCACCTTCGCCTCCGGCCTGCTGATGGGCGGCTTCTACGGCATGGGCGCGGTCTATGCCGCGCTGGTGCAGTTCGATGTCTGGGGCGTCTCGGTCTTCCTCTCGGCCCTGGTGGTCGGTGGCTTCCTGCTGCAGTTCCCCATCGGCAAGCTGAGCGACGTGCTGGACCGGCGCAGCGTCATGGCGGTGGCCGTGGTGGCGGCCGGCGGCCTGTCGGCGCTGGGCATCTTCCTGCCGCAGATCACCGGCCAGCTCTGGGCCTTCGCCCTGCTGGCGGCCTTCTGCGGCGGTCCCTTCTCGGTGGTCTATCCGCTCTCCACCGGGCAGGCCTTCGACTACCTCCCGAAGGAGCGCTATGTCTCGGCCTCGGGCGGGCTGCTGCTGTCCTATGCCATGGGCGCGACGGCGGGGCCGCTGATCTGCTCCTTCGTGATGGGGCGGCTCGGCGCTTCGGCCTTCTTCGGCTACTTCGCCGTGGTCTGCCTGGCACTGTTCCTCTTCATCCTCTACCGCATGCGGGTGCGCACGCCGCTGCCGGCGCGCCAGCAGGAGGTCTTCAAGAACCTGCCGGCCATGTCGCCGGTGGCCGCGGAACTCGATCCGCGTGCCACCACCTCCGAGGGCGGCGTGGCCACCGCCGGCCCGCCGGAGCCGCAGCCGGTCTGAAGAGTCAGAGAAACGCGCTGATCTCCGCCAGGCTCTTCTTGCGCAGCGCGTGGCGCGGCACCGTCGCGTCGGCCGCCGGGTAGCCGACGACCAGCAGCAGGAAGGCCTTTTCGTCGTCCGGCCGTCGGCACAGGCGATTGAGGAAGCCCATGGGGTTGGGCGTGTGGGTCAAGGTCGCCAGCCCGGCCTGGTGCAGCGCGGCGATCAGGAAGCCGGTGGCGATGCCGACCGATTCGCTGACGTAGTAGTTCTTGCGGTCCTCGCCGGCGCCGGGGCCGCCGCGCCGCTGCGCGAAGATGGCGATCAGCCAGGGCGCGGTTTCCAGGAAGGGCTTGTCGGCGTCGGTGCCCAGCGGGCGCAGCGCCTTCAGCCACTCGCCGCCAGCGCGGCCGGCATAGAAGCTCTGTTCCTCGGCCTCGGCGGCAAGGCGCACCTGGCGTTTCAGCGCCGGGTCGCCGATGACGCTGAAGAACCAGGGCTGGTGGTTGGCGCCGCTGGGCGCGCGGCCGGCCGCCGCCAGGCAGGTCTCGATCAGCGCGCGCGGCACTGGGCGGGGGGCGAAGCTGCGCACCGTATGGCGCCGGGCGATCTGGTCGCGGAAGGCCGCGGCGCGGCGCTGCATCTCCTCGGCTGGAAACTCCTGCCAGTCGGGCAGTGCTACCTGGTCATGATCCTGCATCGGCGCCTCGCAGCTTGGGCCAGCATGCTAGGAGGCCGCCCCGAGCGGCGTCCAGCGTCCCGCCCTGGCGGCAGGGGAGCCCTGAGGCCGCGGCGCTGGACGGCGCGCCGCCCGGCGTCGCATCCTGCCGGCGCCATGCCCGTTGCCCGCCGCGCCCGACAGTGATCCAGATCCTCGCCGCCATCTTCGCCGTGCTGCTGGGCAGCGTGCTGATGAAGCTCGGCAACTCCTTGCTCAGCCTGACGGTCACACTCAGCCTGAACCAGAGCGGTACGCCAAAAGAGGTCATCGGCCTGGTCAGCGCCGCCTTCTCCGGCGGCTTCCTGGTCGGCGGCTTCTATGCCCGTCGCCTGATCGGCGCGGTCGGCCACGTGCGGGCGCTGTCGCTGGCCACGGCCGCCGCGGCGATCTTCACCCTGGCCTTTCCGCTGGTTGTCGACGGCTGGGTCTGGGCCGGGCTGCGCGCGGTCTATGGTTTCACCAGCGCGGTGGTCTACATCGTCTTCGAATCCTGGCTGAACGAGCGGGCGACGCCGCAGAACCGCGGCCGCATGCTGGGCATCTACGCCACCAGCAACTACTTCGCGCTGACCCTGGGCCAGCTGCTGATCAACGCCACGCCGCTGGGTGGCAACCTGGCCTTCTCGCTCTGCGCCGCGCTGATCCTGGCCGGTCTCATGCCGGTGGTCTCCACCCGCCTGCCGCAGCCCGAGGTGAAGGCAGCGCAGCGCTTGTCGGCGCGCCAGCTTTATCGCGAGTCGCCACTCGCCGTGGTCACGGTCGTCGGCGGCGGGCTGCTGTCAGGCGGACTGTTCGGCATGGTGGCCATCTTCGCGCAGGAGATCGGCCTCGACCTGCTGCAGGTCTCGCTGCTGTCGGGCAGCTATGTCTTCGGTGCCTTCCTGCTGATGTGGCTGATCGGCCGCATGAGCGACCGCTTCGGCCGCCGCGTCGCGCTGGCCTGGGCGCTGGGCGTGGTGGTGATCCTCAGTCTGCTGATGGCGCTGTCGGGCGAACTGGGACTGGGCTTTCCTGTGCTGGTCGCCATCGCGCTGGTGTTGGGCGCGCACATGCTGTCGGTCTATCACTCGGCCGTGGCGCATGCCTATGACCGCCTGCCGAAGGAGCACTACGTCGCCGCCTCCAGCTCCTTCCAGATCTTCTTCTCTGTCGGTTCGATCTGCGGCCCGGTGATCACCGGCTGGCTGATCCAGCACCTCGGCCCCTACATGCTGTGGGCCTATGCCGCGACCATCGCCACCCTGCTGCTGGTCTTCGTCGCCTATCGCTGGATCGTCCGCCCGGCGGTGACCGTCGACGCCGCCGCGCCGACACCGCGCACGCCGCAGGAAGTGGTGGCGAACTGATCGCTAGTTGACCACCAGGAAGCCGCTGGTCTTGAACCACTCGAGCCAGTCTTCCTTGCCCATATCGAGGATCGTGCCCTGCCAGAGGATGCGCGAGGAATTGGCGAAAATGAAGCACTCGCCCTTGAGACCGGCCGCGCCATTCTTGCGAAATTCCTCGGCATAGAGCTGCTGCACCTGGCTGCAGCTCCTGATCGCCGCGGCGCGATTGTCGCCGGCCATGCAGGCCTGATCCGGACAGTAGACGTAGCCATAGGCCAGGCCGTTGGTCGACACTGCGAAGTAGGTCGGGTTGTAGGTGGACTTGAATTTGGCGTAGGCCTGCATCACCGAAGGGTGCAGATGCAGGGTGCCCTCGCCGATAGCGCCATCCGCCAGTGCCGGCGGCGCGACGCTGACCAGCGTCAGCAGGAGCGCGGCGGCGCATCGCTTTGCCAGGGCAGGGAGTCTCGGCGTCCGGTTGGCGATCGACATGCGATTGTAATCATTACGCGTGTAACGGGAAAGCAATACAGCCGGAGATTATAGCGCCGGTCAACCCTTCCGCCGCGGGCGGAAGGAGGGCTGGATCAGGCGCCCGCCGATCCAGTCACCCAGGGTCCCCAGCCCCGCGCGGGCGCGCCGCGGCCGGTCGAGCAGCTCATAGCCATCCCGCGCCAGGTCAGCCAGGAAGCGCGCGCGCCAGGCGTCGTTGCGGCTGGTGCGCTGCACGCGTGCCGGCTGGCGCCGCTCCGACGGTTGGCCGATGGCGGCCGACGGCGGCAGTCCCAGGCGCTGCCGGAGGTCCGCCAGCACCAGCCGCGGCGCCGCTGCCACGGCCTCATAGTCCAATTCCAGCGGCGTCACCCCGCTCAGCGCGAAGTGGCGGCGCCAATAGCTTTCCCACTCCACCAGGCGGTCCAGCAGACGGGCGATCAGCCCGGCGTCGTATTGCGGTTCGCGTGTTTGCTCCGGGTGCCGCCAGGAGACCCAGTGGTCGGTTTGCGTGGCGATGGCAAAGGAGATCGCCTGGCCCAACAGGTCGCGCCGCCGCAGATACACGTGGGTCAGTCCCGGCAGCCAGTCGGGCAGCCTCACCCCAGCCGTGCGCAGTGCCAGGTGATGCGGCGGGAACAGCTTCACGCCGAACACCCCGTTGGGGGTCTGGGCCTTGGCCACCACGGCGCCGACCCAGGCAGCGGCGCCCGCGCGCCGCTCGGCATCGTAGCGTCCGTCGCCGAAGTACTCGTCTGGCTGGCCCATGTCGCCGGCACCGCGCAGCAGCCGGCAGAGATAGGTCGAACCCGACCGCGGCGTGGTGCAGACGACATAGCTGCTCGCCGGCGGTTTCCAGTCGTCAGGGGGGCGAACAAGGGAAGCAGGCGTCATGACGTCATGACCCTAGTCCGACTGCTTCGTCGTCGCCTAGCGCTGGCTGGCCCTACCGCTGACTGGTCTGCCAGTTGGAATTGATCCAGACCGGGGCGTTCGACGGTGCCAACGGTGCCTTGTCCAAAATGATGTCGGCGGCCTTCTCGCCGATCATGATGGTCGGTGCGTTCAGGTTGCCCGACACGATCGAGGGCATGATCGAGGCGTCGACCACGCGCAGCCCCTCCAGGCCCCGCACCCGGCACTTGGGGTCCACCACCGCCATCGCGTCGACGCCCATCTTGCAGGTGCCCGAAGGGTGATAGGCTGTCTCGGCGTACTTGCGCACATAGGCGTCGATGTCGGCGTCGCTGGTGCAGTCCTTGCCGGGCAGCAACTCCGGCCCGGCGAAGGGCTTGAAGGCGGCCTGCTCGAAGATCTCGCGCGTCAGGCGCACGCAGGCGCGCAGGTCGATGCGGTCCTGCTCCTCCGCCAGGTAGTTCGGCTGCAGCAGCGGATGCACGCGCGGGTCGGCCGACTTCAGGCGCAGCCAGCCGCGCGACTTGGCGCGCATGGTGCCGACGTGCACCTGGAAGGCATGCTGCGTGCCGGGGTCGCGGCCGTGGTTGGTCACCACTGCCGGCAGGAAGTGGTACTGGATGTCGGGGTGCTGGATGCCGGCGCGGCTGCGGATGAAGCCGCCGGCCTCCAGGTGCGCGGTGCCGCAGGGGCCGCTGCGATTGAGGAACCAGCGCACGCCGGCCCAGATCATCGGCAGGCCCTTCATGATGGAATAGAGCGTGATCGGCTGCGTGCAGACGCGCTGCACCCAGAGCTCCAGGTGGTCCTGCAGGTTCTCGCCAACGCCCGGCAGGTCCTGCACCACGGCGATGCCCTGCGCCTTCAGCTGCTCGGCCGGGCCGATGCCCGACAGCATCAGCAGCTGTGGCGAGTTAATGGCGCCGCCCGACAGGATCACCTCGCGCTCGGCACGCGCGTTGATCGTCTGGCCGCCCTGCGCATAGTCGACGCCGACAGCGCGGCCCCGCTCGACCACCACCTTGGTGGTGAAGGCGCCGGTGGCGACCGTCAGGTTGGGCCGGCCCAGCGCGGGTCGCAGGAAGGTGACGGCGGTGGACTGGCGCTGGCCCCGGTGGATGGTCATGTCCATCCGGCCGAAGCCTTCTTGCATCTCGCCGTTCTGGTCCTCGGTCACCGGATAGCCGGCCTCGCGCCCGGCCTCGACGAAGGCCTTGAACAGCGGGTTCTTCGCCGGGCCGGTGGTCACCTGCAGCGGGCCGTCCTTGCCGCGATAGGTATGCGCACCCTTGTAGGTCTCGACGCCGTCGTTGGCGGTCTCGGCGCGGCGGAAGTAGGGCAGGCAGTCGGCATAGGACCAGCCCTCGGCGCCCTCGTCCTGCCAGCGGTCATAGTCCAGCGCGTGGCCACGCACATAGCACATGGCATTCAGCGAGGAGGAACCGCCCAGCACGCGGCCGCGCGGCCAATAGAGCGTGCGGCCGTCCATGTGCTGCTGCGGCTCGGTGTTGTAGTACCAGTTGTAGCGGTCGTTCATCAGGTTATAGGTCAGCGCCGCCGGCATCTGGATCTTCCAGGTGCGGTCGCCGGGGCCTGCCTCCAGCAGCAGCACCTTGATCGCCGGATCGGCGGACAGGCGGTTCGCCAGGACGCAGCCGGCCGAACCGGCGCCAACGATGATGTAGTCGTAGTCCTGCTTGGCCATTGCATGCTCCTTACGTCGCCATCGCCGGGCGTGACCCGGCGATCCCGGTCTCTGTTGCGGTCTCTGGATGCCTGGGTCAAGCCCGGGCATGACGGGCAGCGAGAAAGGTCGCGCCTGCCAAAGAACCCGCCTCAAACAGTCCAGCCTTCCGGTGGCTGGCCCGTTCTGATTGAATGAACACGTCCGCGTGGCCCTGCGGCTTTGCCGTTTGCGACACGAAACAAATCAATCAAGGCGCGGAACGCGCCTGGTCCGGCGGCACTTCGGGCGTGCGAGAAGCCGGGCCATCATGGGAAGAGGAGGCTGACCCTCATGGGTTTCAAAATGCTCTGTGCCACCAGCGTGCTGGCCCTGGCCACACTGGCCAATGCCGCCGCCGCGGCGGAACCGGATTCCTGCAAGGCCGTGCGTTTCTCCGACGTGGGCTGGACCGATATCCAGGCCACCACCGGTATCGCCACGGTGATTCTCGACGCTCTGGGCTACGATCCCGAGGTCACGCTGCTGTCCGTGCCGGTGACCTATCAGTCGCTGAAGAACAAGGACATCGACGTCTTCCTGGGCAACTGGATGCCCTCGATGGCGGGCGACGTGAAGCCCTTCCATGACGATGGCTCGGTCGAGGACCTGGGCACCAACCTGACCGGTGCCGGCTATGGCCTGGTGGTGCCCGACTATGTCGCCGCCATGGGCATCAAGGACCTGTCCGACCTGTCGAAGCACGCCAAGGACTTCGACGAGAAGATCTACGGCATCGAGCCGGGCAATGACGGCAACCGCCTGGTGCTCGGCATGATCGACGACCCGGCCAACAACCTGAAGGGCTGGGACCTGGTCGAGTCTTCCGAGCAGGGCATGCTGGCCCAGGCGCAGAAGGCGATGGATGCCAAGGAAGCCATCGTGTTCCTCGGCTGGACGCCGCATCCGATCATGGGCCGCATGAACCTGGTCTATTTGACCGGCATGGGCGACACCGGCTTCGGTGAAGCCACGGTGGTCACCAACGTGCGCGCTGGCTACGCCAAGGAATGCCCGAACGTCGGCAAGCTGCTGTCGAACCTGAAGTTCGACCTGGCCGCCGAGGGCGCGATGATGGACTCCATCCTGACCGCTGGCGACGATGCCGAGACCGCCGCCACCGAATGGCTGAAGGCCAATCCCGGCGCACTCGACGCCTGGCTGGACGGGGTCACCACCTTCGACGGTGCCGCCGGCCTGCCGGCGGTGAAGTCGAGCCTGGGCCTCTAGGGGCTGCAAGCGACGGCGGTCGGGCGCCCCGGCGCCCGACCGCCGCTTCGGCCGGGGGGCCGCGGGGAAGGGGCAAGCGCGATGGAAGACTGGCTGACCGGCAAGGACATCAAGATCCCGCTGGGCATGTGGGTTAAGGATGTCATCGATTGGATCGCCAGCGCGCTGGCCGGGCCGATCAACGTCTTCTCCGACGTGGTCAAGGGCACCATCGTCGCCACCGTCGATGCGCTGCAGTGGTGCCCGCCGCTGCTGCTGATCGCGGCCATTGCCGGCTTCGCCTGGTACATGCAGCGCTCCATCGTCCTGGTGGTCGGCACGGTGCTGTCGCTGATCCTGGTGGTCAACCTGGGCTACTGGGACGAGACCACGGCCACCCTGGCGCTGATCCTCTATGCCACCACCGCCTCGATGGCCATCGGCGTGCCGATCGGCATCGCCGCGGCGCACCGGCCTTGGCTCTGGGCCGCCCTGCGGCCGGTGCTGGACCTGATGCAGACCATCCCGACCTTCGTCTATCTGATCCCGGCGCTGGTGCTCTTCGGCCTGGGCTTCGTGCCCGGCCTGGTGGCGACCTTGATCTTCGCCATCCCCTCGCCGATCCGCCTGACCTACCTTGGCATCTCCGCCGTGCCCAAGCCGCTGATCGAGGCCGGCGAGGCCTTTGGCGCCACCAAGCGCCAGCTGCTGTGGAAGGTGGAGATCCCGCAGGCCATGCCGACCATCATGGCCGGCGTCACCCAGTGCATCATGCTCTCGCTGTCCATGGTGGTGATCGCCGCGCTGGTCGGCGCGCCGGGCCTTGGCGTGCCGGTGGTGCGGGCGTTGAATTCCAACAACGGCCCGATGGGCTACGAGTCGGGGCTGGCCATCGTCATCATCGCCATCCTGCTCGACCGCATCTGCCGCCAGCGCAGGAAGGGGAGCGGCGAATGAGCAACGGTCAGATGGACATCGCCCCCAAGGACATCGCCGTCGAGTTCAAGAACGTCGACATCGTCTTCGGCAAGAAGCAGGCCGAGGCCATCGCCATGCTGGATGCCGGCAAGCATCGCGGCGAAATCCTGGAGGCCACCGGCTGCGTCATTGGCGTCGCCGGCGCCTCGGTCGCCATCGAGCGCGGCGAGATCTGCGTGCTGATGGGCCTGTCCGGCTCCGGCAAGTCGACCCTGCTGCGCGCCGTCAACGGCCTCAACAAGGTCACCCGCGGCGAGGTCTGGGTGAACCACGCTGGCGAGCGCACCGACGTCGCGCACTGCGACGCGACCACCTTGCGCGCATTGCGTCGCGGCAAGGTCGCCATGGTGTTCCAGCAGTTCGCTTTGCTGCCCTGGCGCACGGTGCACGAGAACGTCGGCCTGGGCCTGGAGCTGAAGGGCATGCCGAAACCCGAGCGCGACAAGATCGTCGACGAGAAGCTGAAGCTAGTGCGCCTCGAGCAGTGGGCCGGCAAGTACGGCCACCAGCTGTCCGGCGGCATGCAGCAGCGCGTCGGCCTGGCCCGCGCCTTCGCCACCGACGCCGACATCCTGCTGATGGACGAGCCCTTCTCTGCGCTCGACCCGCTGATCCGCGAACACCTGCAGGACGAGCTGCTGGAGCTGCAGCAGGCGGTGAAGAAGACCATCGTCTTCGTCAGCCACGACCTTGACGAGGCGCTGAAGATCGGCACCCACATCGCCATCATGGAGGGCGGCCGCATCGTGCAGTACGGCGAGCCCGAGGAGATCGTGCTGAACCCGGCCAACGGCTACGTCGCCGACTTCGTCGCCCACATGAACCCGCTGAAGGTGCTGACCGGCGGCTCGCTGATGACGCCGCGCGCCAAGCTGGTGCCGAGCGGCCAGGCGTTGCTGCTGGATGCGCGCGGCCACTATGGCGTGACACTGGACGCGGCCGGCGGTCTGCAGGGCGCGCACCACGCCGCCACCTCGTTGCGCCCGGTCGTGTGGGACGGTGGCGAGATCCCGCCGGTGACCGAGCAGACCTGCTTCGTGGTGGCCACCGGCATCAAGATGCGCGATGTCATCCGCCTGCGGCAGGCCTCTGGTAATCCCGTGCTGCTGCAGGAGGCCGGCCGCTTCGCCGGCGTCATCGGCGACGACGAGATCTATGGCGGCATCCTGCGCCAGACGCGGGCCGACGATACGCCGGGCGAGGCCGCCGCGGCGCAGTAACGGGAGTCATCATGTCCGCCATCAAGGGGCTGCTGTTCGACAAGGACGGCACGCTGCTGGATTTTCACGCCACCTGGGCGCCGCTCTATGAAGGCGTCGCCCGGCAGCTCGCGGCCGGCGACGTCGCGCTGGCGCGGCGGCTGCTGGAGCACGGCGGCCTGGATCCGCTCTCCGGCCGCTACCGCGCCGGCACCCTGCTGGCGCAGGGCAACACGCACGAGATCGCCGAGGCCTGGGGCCCGATGCTGTCCGCCTGGTCCAGCGACGGCCTGGTCGAGCACATGGATCGCTTCTTCGCCGAGGAGGGCGTGCCCGCCTCGCTTCCCGTGCTGGACCTGGCCGCCTTCTTCGCCCGCCTCAAGGCGCGCGGCCTGAAACTTGGCGTCGCCACCAGCGACAACGAGCGCGCCGCCAAGGCGATCCTGCAGCGCTTCCAGTCGCTGCACCTGCTGGATTTCGTCGCTGGCTACGACAGCGGCCATGGCGTCAAGCCGACCCCCGGCATGGTCAAGGGCTTCTGCGCCGCTGTCGGCCTGGCACCGGCCGACGTGGCGGTGATCGGCGACAACCGCCACGACATGGAGATGGGCCGCAGCGCCGGCTGTGGCGCCACCATCGGCGTGCTGACGGGAACCTCGATGGCGGAGGACCTCGCCCCGCTGGCCACCGTGGTGCTGGACTCCATCGCCGCGCTGGAAGCCTGGCTGGACGCGCACTAAGCGAACGGCCTCACCCTCTCCCTTGGGAGAGGGTTGGGGTGAGGGATTTTGGTCGGTGCGATCTTGCGGCTGTCGCACCAACCTCCCTCACCCGGTTCGCTCCGCTCACCACCCTCTCCCAAGGGAGAGGGTTTATGACCCCGGGTACGGTTCCGTCGCGCGGCAGAGCTCCGCCACGCGCGCCAGCACCCTTGCCTTCACCGCCGGATCGCGGCCGGCGTCGTCGAGCAGGTCGGCGACCATGTGGCCGATTTCGACGAAGATGTCTTCGCCGAAGCCGCGGCTGGTGCCGCTGGGGCTGCCCAGGCGCAGGCCGACCCACTCGGCCGGATTGTTGCTGTCGAAGGGCACCGGATTCTTGTTGCAGGTCAGGTTGGCTGAATAGAGCAGGTCCTGCGCCTGCTGGCCCAACAGGCCCCGGTTCGACACGTCGATCAGGATCAGGTGCGTGTCGGTGCCGCCGCTGATCACGGTGATGCCGCGCTCCACCAGCGTGTGGGCCAGCGCCCGTGCGTTGGCGACGACGCGGCCGATGTAGTCGCGGAACTCCGGCTTCAGCGCCTCGGCCAGGGCCACCGCCTTGCCGGCGACCGCCGGCAGGTGCACGCCGCCCTGCACCCCGGGGAAGACGCCGGCCTGCAGCTTCTTCATCAGGTCTGCGCGGTTGGTCAGGATCAGGCCGGCGCGGGGCCCGCGCAGCGTCTTGGTGGTGGTGCTGGTCACCACGTCGGCGATGGGCAGCGGCGAGGGGTGATGGCCCGTCGCCACCAGGCCCGCGATGTGCGCGATGTCGACCAGGAAGGTGGCACCGACCTTGTCGGCGATAGCGCGCAGCCGCTGGAAATCGATGACGCGGGGATAGGCGGAACCCCCGGTGATCAGCAGCTTGGGCTGGAACGCCAGCGCCTGGGCCTCGATGGCGTCGTAATCCAGCCGGCCGGTCTCGCGCGCCACGCCATAGCCCTGCGCATTGAACCATTTGCCGGAATAGCTGGGCGCGGCGCCGTGCGACAAGTGCCCGCCGGCCGCCAGGCTCATCGACAGCACGCGGTCGTGCGGCTGCAGCAGGGCGAGGAACACCGCCTGGTTGGCCTGGGTGCCGGAATGCGGCTGCACGTTGGCGTAGGCGCAGTTGAACAGCTGCTTGGCGCGGTCGATGGCGGCCTGCTCCACCACGTCGGCGAAGTCGGCGCCGCCGTGGTAGCGCTTGCCGGGATAGCCCTCCAGCGACTTGTTGGTGATCACCGAACCCAGGGCCTCGAGCACCGCCGGGCTGACGGTGTTTTCCGACGCCATCAGTTCGATCTGGCGGTTCTGCCGGCGGCGCTCGTCCTGCAGCGCCTGATAGATCAGCGGGTCCTGCTGGGCCAGGGAGGAATGGTTAGCAAGCGACGAAGACTGCGGACGCACATCGTCCATGGGACTGCCTCGTGGAGGCTCGACGGCCCCCGCGGGACAGGGGAGGAGATACGGGCGCCGGTGCCTAGAACTGTGCCCTGCGGCGACGCCGGCGACCACCCTCGTCGCCTGCATCGCTGCCCGGCTCCAAACCGAAGAGGCCGAGCTTCAGCGTGGCGTCGGAAACCCGCCCCAGCCGCGCCACCACGGCTTCCAGGGTCGGCGTCTCGATTGGCTGGTAGCCTTCGAGCGAGGCCTTCATGGCGGCGACATGCGCCGGCGTGGTGCCGCAGCAGCCGCCGATGACGCGCGCCCCGGCGTCGCGCGCCAGGCGGGCGTAGTCGGCCATCAACTCTGGCGTGCCGCTGTACTTGATCTGGCCGTCGACCCAGGCCGGCACGCCACAGTTCGACTTGGCGACGATCACGTCGCCCGGCTGTGTCGCTGGCTTCAGGCCGATCAAGGCGGCCACCAGCTCCGAGGCGCCGATGCCGCAGTTGCCGCCATAGCCGGCCAGCGGCGTCGGCAGGGCATGCGCCAGCGCCGCCCACTGCGCCGGCGTCACGCCCATCATGGTGCGCCCGTTGGTGTCGAAGGAGACCGTGACCACCACCGGCAGGCCGGTGCTGGCGGCGCCCTCCACCGCGGCCTTGATCTCGTCCGGGCTCGACATGGTCTCGATCCACAGCACGTCGGCGCCACCCTCGGCCAGGCCCTCGGCCTGTGCCTTGAAGGCGGCGACGCCCGCCGCGTGGGTCATGGGCCCCAGCGGCTCGAACAGGTCCCCGGTCGGCCCCATGGAGCCGGCGACCACCACCGGACGGCGGGCCTTCGAGGCCTGGTCCTTCAGCAGCACCGCGCCCAGGCGGTTGATCGCCCGCACGCGATCCTGTGCCCCGTGCAGCTTCAGCCGGTTGGCGGTGCCGCCGAAGGTGTTGGTCAGCACGATGTCGGAGCCGGCGTCGATGAAGCTCTGGTAGTGCCGGCGCACCTGGTCGGGCTGCTGCTCGTTCCACAGGTCGGGCGCCTCGCCAGTGGCCAGGCCGAGGGCGAAGAGGTTGGTGCCGGTGGCGCCATCGGCCAGCAGCCAGGGCCGCTCGGCCAGCAGAGTCAGGAAGAGGTTGTCCAAGGGGGCTGCCTTCCAGGGTGAGTCGCGACGGCCATTATAGGCGCGTTTGCCTGGGGGCAAGGGTAAGGAAGAAAGACTCATGCATTCGGGGAGCGGTCTACTGCTCCCCTATCAGCCCTCCCTCTCCCTTGGGAATTCTTCTGCGCAGCCTGAAAATACTTCTGTCATCCCGGCCGGAGCGCAGCGGAGAGCCGGGACCCAGGGGGCCAGGCGCGGTCCAGCGCGCCCGGTCCCCTGGGTCCCGGATCTGCGGCGCTGCGCGCCTTGTCCAGGATGACAAAGAGGTAACAGCTTTCCCCAAGGAAACTATGGGGAAAGCTGTTACCTACGCCTTCAGCGCCGCGTTCTCCGGGTCGTAGGGGCTCTCTGCCACGATCCGCGCTGGGCGCAGCTGATCCAGCACCCGCACCTTGACCTCGCGGCCGACGGTGGCGAGGTCGCTCTTCACGTAGCCCAGCATGATCGACTTCTTGATGTGGTGGCCATAGCCGCCGGCGGTGCCGCGGCCGATCACCTCGCCATCCAGGAACACCGGCTCGTTGCCGAAGGGGTCGGCGTCGTCGGCGTCGATCTCGATGGTGACGTAGCGGTTGGGAACGCCCTTCTGCTGCTGGGCGATCAGCGCCTCGCGGCCGGTGAAGGCACCCTTGTTCAGCCGCACGAAGCGGTCCATGGAGGCTTCCAGGATCGAGTTCTCGGCGTTCAGGTCGGTGCCCCACAGGCGGTAGGACTTCTCCAGCCGCATGGAGTCCATCGAGCGCAGGCCGCAGTTGGCGATGTCGACCTTCTTGCCGGCCGCCATCAGCGCCTCGTAAAGGTGGATCTGGTACTCGATCGGGTGGTGCAGCTCCCAGCCCAGCGAGCCGACGAAGTTCACGCGCAGCGCCTTGACGCCAGGCGCGAAGCCGACCGGGATCTCCTGTGCCGTCAGCCAGGGGAAGGCGGCGTTGGACAGGTCGGCGTCGGCCAGCTCCTGCAGGACGTTGCGCGCCTCCGGGCCAGCGACGATCAGCACGCCCAAGGTGGTGGTCAGGTCCTTGACGAAGACCGAGCCGTCCTTCGGCGAATTCTTGACGAAGAGGTCCCAGTCGATGTCGTGCGCCGCGCCCGGGCCGACGACGTAGAAGCGCTCGCCGTACATGCCGTCGGCCATGCGGCTGATGGTGTACTCCGAGCGCACCGAGCCGGAGGGGAACAGCGAGTGCGCCAGGCTCATGCGCCCGACGCTCTTGGGGATGGTGTTGGCGACGATGGAGTCCAGCCAGGCACGCGCGCCGGGACCCTCGACCTCGTACTTGGCGAAGGAGGAGAGCTCCAGCAGGCCGGCGCGCTCGCGCATCGCCTTGACCTCGTTGCCGACGTGGCTGAACCAGTTGGAGCGGCGGAAGGAATAGTCGTCCTTGCGCTCCACGCCCTTGGGGGCGAACCAGTTGGGCCGCTCCCAGCCGAAGCGCTGGCCCCAGACCGCGCCGGCCTGGTCCAGCCGGTCATAGATCGGCGGCGCCTTGGCCGGGCGCGCGGCCGGGCGCTCCTCCATCGGGTAGTGGATGAAGAAGACGTGCTCGTAGGCTTCCTCGTTCTTGATCTTGGCGAACTTCTTGGTGGTGACGCCGAAGCGCCGCGGGTCGACGCCGGTCATGTCGACCGTCGGCTGGCCGTCGACCATCCATTCGGCCAGCTGCCAGCCCGAGCCGCCGGCCGCGGTGATGCCGAAGGAATGCCCCTCGCTGATCCAGAAGTTCGGCAGCCCGAAGGCCGGGCCCACCATGGGGTTGCCGTCCGGGGTATAGGAGATCGGGCCGTTGACGATGTCCTTGATGCCGGCGCCCTCGAAGGAGGGGACGCGGTGGATACAGGCCTCGACGTGGACCATCAGGCGCTCCAGGTCGCCGGGGAAGAGGTCCTTCTCGAAGCCCTTGTCGACGCCGTCGATGAAGCGCGCCGGGGCATGCTTCTCATAGGGGCCGAGGATCCAGCCGTTGCGCTCCTCACGCAGGTAGTACTGCGAATCCGACTCGCGCAGCACCGGCAGCTCCTTGTTGCCGGCGTCGCGATAGGCCTTCAAGGTCGGGTCGACGTCGGTGACGATGTACTGGTGTTCGACCGGGATCGCCGGGATCTCCAGGCCGACCATCTTGGCGGTCTGGCGGGCGTAGTTGCCGGTAGTGCAGATGACGTGCTCGCAGGTGATGTTGCCCTTCGGGGTCATCACCACCCATTCGCCCGAAGCGTTGCGCTCGATACCGCTGCAGGGCGTGTGCTGGTAGATCTCGGCGCCCAGCATGCGGGCGCCCTTGGCCAGCGCCATGGTGACGTCGACCGGGGCGATGTGGCCGTCGGTCGGGTGCCACAGGGCGCCGACCAGGCCGTCGGTGTTGATCAGCGGCCAGAGCTTTTTGATCTCCTCGACGCCGATCATGTGGCTGACCACGCCAATGGTGTCGGCCGTGCACTGGTAGTTGCGGTACTCGTCCATGCGGTCGCGGTTGCGCGCCAGGCGCAGGTTGCCGGTGTTGTGGAACGACACCGCCTGGCCAGTCTCGGCCTCCAGCCGCTTGTAGAGCTCGACTGAATACTGGTGCAGCTGGCCAACCGAATAGCTCATGTTGAACAGCGGCAGCAGGCCGGCGGCGTGCCAGGTGGACCCGGCCGTCAGCTCGGTGCGCTCCAGCAGCACCACGTCGGTCCAGCCCTTCTTGGCCAGGTGATAGAGCGCCGAGACGCCGTTGACACCACCACCGATCACCACCACACGCGCATGGGTCTTCATAGGCTTCTCGAACCTCCCGGAAATCCGCCGCTACCTTTGCCGGGGCGGGTGGCCAAGTCCGTTGCACCCGCGACAGCGGCCCGCCGGTTGGCGACACGGGGAAGGTTAACTAACCCTCCCCCTTGGGGGAGGGTGGTCCGCGTAGCGGGCCGGGTGAGGGAAGTTGGTTGCGCCGCTGCTCGACCACACCCTTCAAGTGAGTCCAGACGCCGTCCAGGTTCTCCAACACCTCGTTGTTCCAGTAGCGCACGACCTCGATGCCGAGGGCGTTCAGGTGGGATGTCCGCTCGATATCCAATTCGCGCCCGTCATGTTGCCCGCCGTCCACCTCGACGCAGAGGCGCAGGGCTTCGCAGTAGAAGTCGAGGGTAAAGCGGCCCAGCGGATGCTGGCGGCGGAAGCGGAGGCCAGCGAGCTTTCCGCCGCGCAGTGCGTTCCAGAGCTTGCGCTCAGCCTTTGTCTCGTTGCGGCGGAATTGGCGGGCACGGCGGATTGCGACAGACATGTTGGCAATTTTAGCGAGTGTCGATGGCCACACCAACATCCCTCACCCGGCTCGCTCTGCTCGCCACCCTCCCCCAAGGGGGAGGGTCACTTACCTATCCCTCCCCCTTGGGGGAGGGTGCGACCGCAGGGAGCGGGTGAGGGATGTTGGTGCGGCTACCGCAGCCCTAAAGCCCATTCCCCGGTGAGAGCGTGAAGGGCTGTGGCTGGTCGCCGGGCTGCTGCCAGAAGTAGGTCGCGCCCTCGGCCAGCACCGCGTAGCAGGACCAGCTGGGCTGGCCCAGTTCGGGCGGGCTCCAGTCGGAGCAGTAGCGGTCACCGTCGACCTTCCAGCGGCCCTGCGTCATGGGCGCGTCGCCTTGCCGATAGAAAGTGCGGCCGTCGGCGGCGAAGAACTGGCGATAGGGCGTGCCGTGCCAGGTGCCCTCGGCGGTGGCATCGCCAAGCGCCTGGAGGATGTCCGGCCCGCGCAACGGCTGGGCATCGGCCAGCGCCGTACTGGCGCAGAGCAGCCCCAGCAGCAGGGCCGCCAGGCGCCTCACCCCCGCAGCACCGCCACGCCGTATTCCCGCCCGGCGTCGTCCAGCCAGCGGTAGAGGTAGTCGGCGAAGGAGCGGCGGACCAGGACGCGGAAGCTGCCGTCAGCCTGCAGCCACAGCACCACGGTGGCCTTGGCGACCAGCGTGCCGGCTGCGTCGCTGGTTTTGAAGACGTCCGGATGCAGGTCGAGCGGACAGCCCTTGGCCAGTACCTCGCGCGCCTTGGGGCCGCTGACGACGAGCGTGCAGTAGTTCTCGCTGACATCGGTCACGCCGACGAACTGGCCTTGGCCGCCGCCCTCCAGGCGCTGCGCCACGGCAGGGCCGTCGCCGCCGACCTCCAGCCACTCGTCGGGACCCAGGCCGATGAGCGTCAGCTCGCCGGCCGCCGCCGTCGCGTTGACGCCGGGCAGGGCGGTGCCGAGTGCGGCTTCCAGCGCCTGGCGCGCGGCCGGATCGTCGCGGCGCGCGCGCAGGTTCACCGCGCCCTGGAAGCGCAGCTCGCCGAGCCCCAGGCCAGCCTGGCCCAGGTCGTCCCGCGCCTGCGCTGGCAGCGCCAGGTGGTCGAGCGGTGCCTGCCGCATGAAGGTCATGTCAGCCACGCAGACGCACCCCTTCCTTGTCGAAAAACACCGTCTCGGTGACCTTGCAGGCCACCACCTTGCCGTTCAGCAGCGGGGCGTAGAGCGTCTCGCCCAGCCGTGCCCGGCCGCCCTTCAGGAGTCCCATCGCGATGGAGCGGCCGAGGTTTGGACTCCAGTAGCTGGAGGTGACGTGGCCCAGCTGGGTCATCGGCCTGGGCTGCTTCGGGTCGGCCACCAGGTGGGCGCCTTCCGGCAACACTTCGGCTGGGTCCTCGGTCAGGATGCCGACCAGCTGCTTGCGGTCGGGCTTCGCCATGTCGCTGCGGGTGAGCGAGCGCTTGCCGACGAAGTCCTTGGTCTTGGAGACCATGCCCTCCATCCCCAGGTCGAGGGGATTGATCGAGCCGTCGGTTTCCTGCCCGACGATAATGAAGCCCTTCTCGGCGCGCAGCACGTGCATCGCCTCGGTGCCATAAGGCGTGATGCCGTACTTGGTGCCGGCGGTCATCAGCGCCTCCCACAGCGCGAGGCCGTAGGAGGGCGCGACGTTGATCTCCCAGGATCCCTCGCCGGTGAAGGAGATGCGGAAGATGCGGGCCGGCTGGCCCAGCACCGTGCCGTGGCGCACCGACATGAAGGGGAAGGACTCGGTCGCAAGGTCGAGATCGGGGGCGATCTCGTTGATCAGGGTGCGCGCCTTGGGGCCGGCCACCTGCACCGTCGCCCACTGCTCGGTGACCGAGGTCAGGTAGACCTTCAGGTGCGGCCACTCGGTCTGCAGGTACTCTTCCAGATGGTTCATCACCGGCGCGGCGTTGCCGGTGGTGGTGTGCATCAGGAAGTGGTCGGGGGCCAGGCGCGCGGTCACGCCGTCGTCCATCACCATGCCGTCCTCCTTCAGCATCAGGCCGTAGCGGCAGCGCCCCGGCTCCAGCTTCAGGAAGGCGTTGGTGTAGATGCGGTTGATGAACTCCGCGGCGTCCGGCCCCTTGATGTCGATCTTGCCCAGGGTCGAGGCGTCGAGGATGCCAACGGTCTCGCGCACCGCCTTGACCTCGCGATTGACGGCGGCGTGCAGGTCCTCGCCCGGCTTCGGGTAGTACCAGGCGCGGCGCCACTGCCCGACGTTCTCGAACTGCGCGCCGTTCGACTCCTGCCAGGGGTCCATCGGCGTCTTGCGCAGCGGATCCAGCAAGTCGTCGGCGTCGCGCCCCATGAAGGCGCCGAAGGAGACCGGCGCATAGGGCGCGCGGAAGGTCGTGGTGCCGACCTCGGGGATCGGCTTGGCCAGCGTCTCGGCGACGATGCTCAGCGCGTTCAGGTTCGAGGTCTTGCCCTGGTCGGTCGCCATGCCGGTGGTGGTGTAGCGCTTCAGGTGCTCGATCGAAACGTAGCCCTCGCGCAGCGCCAGCTTCAGGTCGGCGGCGGTGACGTCGTTCTGCTGGTCGATGAAATGCTTGCCCTTGTGGCCCAGCGGCTGGTCCGAGGGGATCAGCCAGAGGTGCCGCATCGGCTGGAAGTCGTGATCCGCCGCGCTGGGTGCTTGGCCGCCGCCGCCGCCGGCGGCGAAGCCCTCGGCCAGCGCCGCGCCCAGACCCCAGGTGCCGTTGCAGGCGCCGACCGAGACCTGGTTGGGCTGCCCGGCCTGGCCGGGCTGGAACCACTGCCGCGCCTCGTTCCAGGCCAGCTTGCCTTTGGCCTGGCTGAACAGATGCACGGTGGGCGTGAAGCCGCCGGCGTTCAGCACCAGGTCGCAGGCGACGCTTTCCACCGGCTGGCCGATGCCCTGACCGTTGGCCGCCAGCGGCGCGATCTTCACGCCGGTGACGCGCAACTTGCCCTCCACCGCGATGATGCCGTGGTCGGCCAGCACGCGGATGCCGGCGGCCTCCGCCTTGTCGGTCAAGGCGCCGTCGGGATTCTGCCGCAGGTCGACGACGGCGGCGACTTCCACCCCCGCCGCCTTCAGGTCCAGCGCTGCGCCATAGGCACTGTCGTTGTTGGTCAGGATCACGGCCTTGGTGCCGGGCTTCACCGCCCAGCGGTTGACGAAGGCCTGCGCCGCGCCGGCCAGCATCACGCCCGGGCGGTCGTTGTCGCGGAAGCAGAGCGGCCGTTCCAGCGCGCCGGTGGCCAGGATCACCTGCTTGGCGCGCAGCTTGATCAGGCGGTGGCGCGGCCCGTCCTTGGGCCGTTCGGCCGGCGGCAGATGGTCGGTCAGGTTCTGCCACAGGCCGAGGAAGTTGTGGTCGAAGTAGGCGAAGGCGATGGTGCGGGTCAGCATCTCGACGTTGGGCAGGCTGGCCAGCTCGGCCGTCGCCTGGGCCACCCAGTCCAACGCCGGCTGGCCCTCGATCGTCTGCTCGCGCTGGCTCAACAGCCAGCCGCCCAGTTCATGGTCCAGCTCGGCCAGCAGCACGCGCTTGCCGGCGCGGCCGGCGGCCAGCGCCGCGGCCAATCCGGCGGCGCCGCCACCGACCACCAGCAGGTCGCAGTGCGCGAAGCTCTTGTCGTAGCGGTCGCTGTCGCGCCCGGTCGGCGCCTTGCCCAGGCCGGCGGCCTTGCGGATGAACTTCTCCCAGAACAGCCAGCCCTTGGTCGAGGGCGGCCACATGAAGGTCTTGTAGTAGAAGCCGGACGGCAGGAACTTCGAGACCACGGAATTCATCGCGCCGACGTCGAAGCCGAGCGAGGGCCAGCGGTTCTGCGACTGCGCGGTCAGCCCCTCGACCAGCTCGCACACCGTCGCCTTGACGTTGGGTTCGGTCGCCGGGTCCAGGCCGACCTGCAGCAGCGCGTTGGGCTCCTCAATGCCGGCAGTCACGATGCCGCGCGGCCGGTGGTACTTGAAGCTGCGGCCGACCAGATGCACGCCGTTGGCCAGCAGCGCCGAGGCCACGGTGTCGCCGGCGAAGCCCTGGTAGGTCCGCCCGTCGAAGCTGAAGCTCAGCGGCTTGCTGCGATCGATGCGGCCGCCGGCGGACAGGCGGAACGACTGGGTCACGGTGGCGTCAGACATAGGTCTTGCGCTCCACGGCGGGCGGCTGGGTCCCGGCTTCGTAGCTGGCGAGGATCTGGTAGCTCACGGTGTCGCGGATCACGTTGAACCAACGACGGCAGCCCTGGGCGTGCATCCATCGCTCGGCGAAGACGCCCTTGGTGTTGGCGCGCCAGTAGACGTACTTGGCCCACTCGGCATCACTCAGCTTGTCGGGCTCGGTCGGCCGCGCGATGTGCGCCTCGCCGCCATAGGAGAATTCGATCTCGGCACGCTCGCCACAGTAGGGGCAGGGGATCAGAAGCATGGGTCTGGGTCCTAGTGCGCCACGGCGGCGGCGCCGTGCTCGTCGATCAGGAAGCCGGAGACGAAGCGGTCGAGCGTGAAGGCGGCGTTCAGCGGGTGCGGTTCGCCGGTGGCGATGGTGTGGGCGAAGACGTTGCCCGAGCCCGGCGTGGCCTTGAAGCCGCCGGTGCCCCAGCCGCAGTTGATGAACATGCCCTCGACCGGTGTCTTGGAGATGATCGGCGAGGCATCGGGGCAGACGTCGACGATGCCGCCCCAGTTGCGCAGCATGCGCATGCGCCGGAACATCGGGAAGAGCTCGCAGATCGCCGCCAGCGTCTCCTCCTGCACGTGGATCGAGCCGCGCTGGCCATAGCCGATGTAGTGGTCGACGCCGGCGCCGATCACCAGCTCGCCCTTGTCCGACTGGCTGATATAGGCGTGCACGGCGTTCGACATCACGACGCAGGGCACGCAGGGCTTCACCGGCTCGCTGACCAGCGCCTGCAGCGGCAGGCTGATCAGCGGCAGCTGGAAGCCGGCCAGGGTGGCCAGCACGGTGGAATGCCCGGCGGCGACCAGGCCGACCTTCTTCGCCTTGATCAGGCCCCGGGCGGTGCGCACGCCGGTGACCCGGCCGCCCTCGATCTCGAAGCCCTCGACCGGGCAGTTCTGGATGATGTCGACGCCCAGCGCGTCGGCGCCACGGGCATAGCCCCAGGCCACGGCGTCGTGCCGGGCGGTGCCGCCGCGCCGCTGCAGGCTGGCGCCCAGCACCGGATAGCGGCCGTTGCCGCGCAGGTCGATGGCCGGGCAGAAGTCCTTCACCTGCTGCGCCGTCAGCAGCTCGCTGTCGATGCCGTTCAGCCGGTTGGCATTGATGCGGCGCGACAGCTCGCGCAGGTCGTGCTGGTTGTGCGCCAGGTTCATCACGCCGCGCTGGCTGAACATGACGTTGTAGTTCAGCTCCTGGCTCAGGCCTTCCCACAGCTTCAGGGCGTGCTCGTAGAGCAGCGCCGACTGGTCCCAGAGGTAGTTGGAGCGCACGATGGTGGTGTTGCGCCCGGTATTGCCGCCGCCCAGCCAGCCGCGCTCGATGACCGCGATATTGGTCATCTTGTGCTCCTTGGCCAGGTAGTAGGCCGTCGCCAGGCCATGGCCGCCGCCGCCGACGATGATGGCGTCGTACTCCGCCTTGGGCTCCGGCTGGCGCCAGGCTTTCTGCCAATTCTCGTGGTACGAGAAGGCGTTACGGATCAGGCTGAAAAGCGAATAGCGCTGGGTCATCGGGCTGCCTGGACCGGGGTGGGTAGGCCCGCAAGAGGCCATGCGCGGGCGGCCGGCGCAAGGCTCGAGGCCCCCTGCGACAGCTTGTCGGCAGGGTGCTGACCCCACGAATGGGGGCTTGCGAGCCCGCGCCAGGAAATTATCATTCCGCGACAGCCGCGGCCCCACCCTGGCCTGATCGCGACAATCGGGGCCCAGCGGCGTCCCAAAGAAAGGTGCGGTCCACTCCGTGCTCGGTTCACAGCCCCGTCGTCTGCCCCAGCGCCTGGCCTTCGTCCTGGTGCCGCGCTTCTCCATGATCGCCTTCACCGGCGCGGTGGAGCCGCTGCGCCTGGCCAACCGGGCCGCCAACAAGCAGCTCTATGACTGGAAGCTCTATTCAGTCGACGGCCGCCCGGTCACCGCCTCGAACGGCATTCCGCTGCAGCCGATCGGCGCCATCGACCTGGCCAGCGAATTCGACGCCGTCGTGGTCTGCGCCGGCATCGACGTGCAGCTGTTCGACGACAAGCGGCTGTCCTCGTGGCTGCGCTCGATGGACCGCAAGGGCGCCGACATCGGCGCGCTCTGCACCGGCAGCCACATCCTGGCGCGCGCCGGGCTGCTCGACGGCTACCACTGCACCATCCACTGGGAGAACCTGGCCGGCTTCGCCGAGGACTTCCCCGACCTGGAGATCACGCCCGAGCTGTTCGAGATCGACCGCAACCGCTTCACCTGCTCCGGCGGCACCGCCGCCATCGACATGATGCTGAATGTCATCTCGCTGCAGCATGGCTACGAGCTGGCGGCCCAGGTCGCCGACCAGTTCATGCACGAGCGCATTCGCGACCGCCACGACCAGCAGCGCATGAGCCTGCCGGCGCGCCTGGGCGTGCGGCACCCGAAGCTGCTGTCGATCATCGAGATCATGGAGAAGAATCTGGAGGAGCCGCTGGCCCGCGGCGAGCTGGCCGAGCATGCCGGCCTCTCCACCCGCCAGCTCGAGCGGCTGTTCCGCAAGTACCTCAACCGCTCGCCGGCGCGCTATTACCTGGAGCTCCGCCTCAACCGCGCCCGCCTGCTGCTGCTGCAGACCAACATGAGCGTGATCGACGTGGCGCTGGCCTGCGGCTTCGTCTCGGCCTCGCACTTCTCCAAGTGCTACCGCGACTTCTTCGGCCGCACGCCGCGCAAGGAACGCGGCCTGCCCTCGCTGCCCGGCGAGATCGACGGCGCCGAGGCCGCCTGATGTCCTTTGCCGGTTGGGATTCCCCGGCGCCGGTCGACGCCAAGGCGTTGCGCGCCTATCGGCTGCAGCGCCTGCGCCGCCTGACCGGCGAGGCCGGCTTGGCCGCCGTGCTGGTCACCGATCCGGTCAACCTACGCTATGCCACCGGCACCCGGAACATGCAGGTCTGGACGCTGCACAATCTCTGCCGCTACGCGCTGGTGCCGGCCGAGGGACCGGTGGTGATCTGGGAGCTGCCGTCCTCCGCCCACCTGTCGCGCGGCCTGGAGACGTTGGACGAGATCCGCCCCTCGCTGGCCTGGGACTACATGAGCGTCGGCCCGCGCGGGCCGGAGATGGCGGCGCGCCTGGCGGCCGAGCTGGCCGACCTGGTCAAGGCGGTGGGCGGCGGCGAGAAGCGCCTGGGCATCGACCGCGCCGACCTGCCCTTGAGCGAGGCGCTGGCCAGCGCCGGGGTCGTCGCCGTCGATGCCAAGGGCGTGCTGGAACGCGCCCGCTCGATCAAGAGCCCGGAGGAGGTGCGCGCCTTCGTGCAGTCGCTGCGCACCACCGAGGCGGCGATCGCCGAGCTGCGCGCCGAAGCCCGCCCCGGCATGACGGAGCAGGAGGCGCTGGCGGTGCTGCTGGCCGGCTCGATCCGCCGCGGTGGTGAGTATCCCGAGACCCGCCTGCTGACCAGCGGCCCGCGCACCAATCCCTGGTTCCAGGAAACCGCCGACCGCGTCATGCAGGCCGGCGAGCTGCTGTCCTTTGACACCGACCTGATCGGGCCGGACGGCTGGTACACCGATCTGTCGCGCAGCTTCGTCATCGGCGACGTCCGGCCGAGCGACGCGCAGCGCCGACTCTACGAGCTGGCGCGGCGCCAGCTCGCCACCAACATCCCCTTGTTGCGTCCCGGCACCGGCTTCTTCGAGCTGACGGAGAAAGCCTTCCAGCTACCCGCAGACTGCAAGCCCAACCGCTATGCCGACATCGCACACGGTTGCGGCCTGGGCGTCGAGTACCCACTGATCTGGTACGCCGAGGATGCCGAGTGGGGCGCCTACGACGGCGTCCTGGAGGTTGGCATGATCGTCTGCGTCGAAAGCTACATCGGCGCCGTCGGCGGCCAGGAGGGCGTGAAGCTGGAAGAGCCAGTGCTGATCACCGAGGCGGGCCCGGTGGTGCTGTCGACGACACCGTTCGAGGACGCGATGGCGTAACCAAGGGCCCTCACCCCAACCCTCTCCCGCCAAAAGCGGGAGAGGGGGGCAGAATGGCGCCGAAGCGAGCCAAAATCTCCCCCTCTCCCGCTTTTGGCGGGAGAGGGCAGGGTGAGGGCCCTAGGTCGTTTTCTGGTTTGGATATTTGGTCGCGATCCGCTCTGTCGCGAACTCGACGATCCGCTCCAGACAGCCCTGAAGATTTTCCAAGACCTCGTTGTTCCAGAAGCGCAGGACCAGTAATCCAGCGGCTTCCAGCGCGGCTGTTCGCTTGGCGTCGCCCTCCGTCGTGTGTTGTCCACCATCGACCTCGATGACGAGATCCGCTGCCTCGCAGTGAAAATCGAGCGTGTAGGGCGGAAATGGATGCTGTCGTCGGAACTTGAGCCGCGCGAGCCGGCGATCCCGTAGCGCGTACCAAAGCTTGCGCTCGGCATCGGTGAGCGTGGCTCTGAGTTTCCTGGCGCGAACAACGCTCATGGCCCGAAAGCCTAACCGAACGCCCTCACCCTGTCCCTCTCCCGCCAGAAGCGGGAGAGGGGACGCCTTGGCTGGCATCGTCCGCTAGCATTCCCTTTCCCGCTTTTGGCGGGAGAGGGCGGGTGAAGGCCCTGAGTTCTACTCTGCCGCCCCGAACAGCCCGTCCAGGAACCCGGTGAACCAGTCGTGCACCGCTGCGTCGTGGCGCTGGCCCAGTTCGTCCTGCTGCTCGCGGCTCTGCACGCCGGGCTTGCCCCAGGGCGCCCAGGGCTTCCGCTGCCAGCGGCGGAAACCCTCATAGGTGCGCTCCGGGTGGCCCTGGAAGGCGAAGGCCTTCTCCGCCATCTGCATGGCCTGGTTCGGATAGAGCTTGCTGCTGGCCAGCAGCGTGGCGCCGGGCGGCAAGGCGAACTGGTGGTAGTGCATCTCGGCCATGTGCAGGCCGGCGGGAATCACCGCCGCGCCGCTGTTGGTCGGCTCGATCTCGTAGAAGCCGAACTCCTGCGTGCCCTCGGGGTGCGGCCCGACCTCGGCGCCATAGGCATGCGCCATGATCTGCGCGCCGAGGCAGAGGCCTAGCGTGGGCAGGCCGCGCTCGACGCAGGTCCGCATCCAGCGCGCCTCGTCTTCCAAGAAGCTGTAGCGCGCGCGGTCGGACAGGCCCTGGCCGCCGCCATAGACGATGGTGCCGGCGATCTCCTCGTCCTCACTTGGCAGGCTGTCCCCGGCATAGGGATAGCGCCAGTCGAGCGCGAAACCTCGGCTCGCGAGATGCGTCGAGGCGCGGTCGTCATTGATGTCGTTGCCGTGCTTCACCAGCACGATGCGCTTGGACATGGGCTCTCTCCTCAGGCGGCGATCCAGCGATCCAGGAAACGCTGGAACCAGGCATGCATGGCGGTGTCGTGCAGCGCCGCGTCGGCGAGCTGCTTGTCGCGCGGCTGGGCGCCGGGGCGCGAGCAGGCATCGGGCACCTGGTCGAGCCAGCGCTGGAAGGAAGCGGGTGCGACCTCCGGATGGAACTGGATGCCATAGGCGCGGCGGCCGAGGCGCATGGCCTGGTTCTTGAAGTCCGGGCCGGTCGCCAGGTGCTCGGCGCCTGGCGGCAGGTCCCAGCCTTCCTGATGCCACTGGTACATGTGCGTCGCTGTCGGCAGGAAGTCGCCGCTGCCTGGTGTTGGCTCGATGCGCACATAGCCGATCTCGTAGCGCTGGTCCGCCAGCGGGCCGACCCTGGCGCCCAGCGCCCTGGCCATCAGCTGCGAGCCCAGACAGATGCCGAGATAGGCCTTGTCGGTCGCCAGCCAGCGCGCGACGTAGTCGACCTCGCGCCGCAGGTGCGGGTGGTCGGGCTGGTCCAGGGCGGTGGACAGCATCTCGGCGCCGCCGTAGATCACCAGCGCGTCATGTTCCGACAGCGCCGGCAGCGCATCGCCGGCGGCCGGCCGGCACCAGGTGATCCGATGGCCCTGGGCGGCGAGGTAGGCCGAGCCGCGGTCGTCGCGCTCGCCCACCGCATGATCGATCAGAAGAACCCGCTGCTGCATCACGCTCGCTCTCGCTGCCGGGCGCGCAGGAAGGCGCCCATGTGGAAATCGGCCTGCGGTCCGCTGTAGGCCAGTTGCGGCGCCACGGGACAGGCCCGCCGCGCCAGGCAGCCACCTTGCCGGCAGTCCCGCCCGGCCGGAACCGAGATGTGCGCAGCGCAGCCTTGCACGTCGTAGCGGGTGGCCCCGTCGTCCAGTGCGAAGGCGCCGACCGGGCAGGCGGTCAGGCAGGGCCGGTCGCGGCAGCTCGCGCAGGGGTTGGGCAGGTCCTCGCGCGCCGGCAGGTCGGGCAGCAGCCGGTCGAAGGCCAGCGCGCCGCGATAGCTGTGCCACAGCCCATGGCGTGGATGGATGAAGAGGCCGAGCGGCGAGGGCGCCACCGGTTCGGCCTGCGCCGCCCAGCGCTGGAACGGCAGCCAGGGCGGCCCGCCGAAGGGGAAGAGCGCGCGGGCGCCGAAGCGCTGCGCCAGCCCGCCCACCACGCGCCTGGACCAGCGGTCCAGCGGATCCGCCAAGCCGTCTGCCCGTTCCGGGGAGCCTGCAAAGGCCGGCCACAGCGAACCGCCGACCGCGCCTAGCAGCACCAGGCTGGCCGCCGGACGCCGCGGCGCGACATCCGGCACGGCGTCGCCCGGTGCCGGCTGGAAACCGCCGCGCGGCGTCAGGCCAACGGCGGTAATCGCCGCTGTCAGACTCTGCCAATCGGGGGGCTCCAGCGGCGGCGCCATGGCGTCGTCTCCAATTTTCCGAACAGAAATCCGCTATAACGAACTTGCCGACCGGCGACTTTATTGTCATGTAGTCGACAGTTCGTCCAGCCGTGCCAACCCCCAGCCGCAGTCCTGCCCATGTCGGCCGCCACGCCCCAGCGCATCGAACCGGTCCATTTCGGCTTCCTGCTGATGCCGCGATTCTCGTCGCTGCCCTTCACCTCGGCGATGGAGCCGCTGCGCGCTGCCAACCGCATCTCCGGCAAGCCGCTCTATTCCTGGAGCGTCGTGGCCCCTGACGAGGAGCCGGCAGTGGCCTCTTCCGGCGTGCGCGTGCTGCCCGACATGACGGTCGAGCAGGTCGACCGCATCGACAACCTGGTGGTGGTCGCCGGCATGGAGGCCGAGCGCATCAACGACCGCCGCGTGCTCAACTTCCTGCGCCGCATCGCGCGCCAGGGCAGCCGCATCGGCGCGCTCTCCACCGGCTCCTACGTGCTGGCGCGCGCCGGCCTGCTCGACGGTTACCGCTGCACCATCCACTGGGAAAACATCGCCGGCTTCAAGGAGGCCTTCCCGCAGCTCGTGGTCACCGACGAGCTGTTCGAGATCGACCGCGCGCGCTTCACCTGTTCCGGCGGCACCGCGGCGCTCGACCTCATGCTGTCGGTCATCGCGCTCGATCACGGCCGCGAGCTGGCCACCGCCTGCGCCGAGGCCTTCATCCACGAGCGCATCCGCGACCGCCACGATCCGCAGCGCATGGCGCTCCGCGCCCGCATCGGCGTGTCGCACCCCAAGCTGCTGAAGGTGATCGAGCTGATGGAGGGCTCCCTGGAGGAGCCGCTGCCGCGCAGCCTGCTGGCGCGCAAGACCGGCCTCTCTACCCGCCAGCTCGAACGGCTGTTCCGCAAATACCTGTCGCGCACACCGACCCGCTATTACCTGGAACTGCGCCTGCAGAAGGCCCGCACCCTGCTGCTGCAGACCTCGCTCTCGGTGCTCGACGTGGCGCTCGCCTGCGGCTTCGTCTCGGCCTCGCACTTCTCCAAGTGCTACCGCGAGTTCTACGCCAAGACACCGCGCCAGGAGCGACAGCTGGAGGGGTGACCAACCCTCTCCCCTGGGAGAGGGTGTGAGCGAAGCGAGCGGGTGAGGGAGGTGGGTGCCGTCGACCGACGTCGCTGACCGACCAAAATCCCTCACCCCGACCCTCTCCCAAGGGAGAGGGGGGACTGCCATGCGGATCCAAGCCGGGCACGCGCACCCCACTTCCCCGCCGCGCGGCCTTGCGCTACAAAGTTGTCTATACAACTTTGGGGCCCACCATGACCTTCCTGCTCACCCCCGGTGCTGTCGATCTCGCCAGCCTCTATCGCTTCTGGCGTGCGCCCGAGACCTTGGGCGCGGTGCAACTGGATACCGCCGCCTGGCCGCGCATCGAGGCCGCCGCCGCCGTGGTCACCGCCATGCTGGACTCCGGCCGCACGGTCTATGGCGTCAACACCGGCTTCGGCATCCTGGCGCGGCAAAAGATCGGCCGCGCCGACGTGGCCGAGCTGCAGCGCCGCCTGGTGCTGTCGCATTGCGCCGGTGTCGGCGAGGCGTTGTCCGACCGCACGGTGCGCCTGATCCTGCTGTTGAAGATCGCCAGCCTGTCGCGCGGCCATTCCGGCGTGCGCCGGGTGGTGGTCGAGCGCCTGCTGCAGCTGCTGCAGCACCAGGCGCTGCCGGTGATCCCGGGGCAGGGCTCGGTCGGCGCCTCGGGCGACCTGGCGCCGCTGGCGGCGATGAGCGCCGCTTTGATCGGCCACGGCGAAATCCGCCTGAAGGGCGAGCGCCTGCCGGCGGCCGAGGCGCTGAAGCGGATCGGCCTGGCGTCGATGGACTTGGCGGCGAAGGAGGGCTTGGCGCTGCTGAACGGCACCCAGGTCTCCACCGCGCTGGCGCTGGAGGGGCTGTTCCGCGCCGAGGAGCTGGCCGCCGCCGCGCTGGTCGCCGGCGCCATGAGCGTCGATGCCTGCGCCGGCTCCGACACGCCCTTCGATCCGCGCATCCACGCGGTGCGCGGCCATGCCGGGCAGATCGCCGCCGCCACGGTGCTGCGCCGCCTGCTGGCCGGCAGCGAGATCCGCGAATCGCACCGCGAAGACGACCCCCGGGTGCAGGACCCCTATTGCCTGCGCTGCCAGCCCCAGGTCATGGGCGCGGTGCTGGACGTGCTGTCCGGCGCCGGCAAGACGCTGCTGATCGAGGCCAATGCCGTTTCCGACAACCCGCTGGTCTTCCCGGACGAGAACGAGATGCTGTCGGGCGGCAACTTCCATGCCGAACCGGTGGGCTTCGCCGCCGACATCATCGCGTTGGCGATTGCCGAAACCGGCGCGATCGCCGAGCGTCGCGTCGCCATGCTGACCGACGCCACGCTCTCCGGCCTGCCAGCCTTCCTGATCGCCGAGCCGGGGCTGAATTCCGGCTTCATGATCGCGCATGTCACCGCCGCTGCGCTGGCCAGCGAGAACAAGCAGATGTCGCACCCGGCGGTGGTCGATTCGCTGCCCACTTCGGCCAACCAGGAAGACCACGTGTCCATGGCGACGCACGGCGCCCGGCGCCTTGGCCCCATGGCGGACAACACCAGCCGCATCCTGGCGATCGAGCTGCTGGCGGCGACCCAGGGCATCGAGCTGCGCCGCCCGCTGCGGTCCGGCCCGGCGCTGCGCAGCGCCGAGGCGGCGGTGCGCGAACGCGTCGCCTTCCTGAAGGACGACCGCGCCTTCACCCCCGATATCGAGGCGATCCACGGCCTGGTGGAAAGCGGCTGGTTCCTCGGCCACGCCTGGCAGGCTGGCGAGCGCGGGCTGTAAGAGAACTTTCCCTCGGTGCCTCTTTCCTCTGTCATCCCGGACAAGGCGCGCAAGCGCCGCAGATCCGGGATCCATGGAACGGCGAGGCGCGTGCGTTCGCCATTCAATCGTGAAGGCGGCGGAATGGACTCCGGCTCTGCGGCCGGGGTGACAGCGAGTTATCGACGGTCGCGGCCGAGTTCCTGGCTAGCTCACCACCACCTTGGCCAGGAAGCTGGAGCCATAGAGCTCCTGCATCTGCAGGGCGCGGCGGTTGGGCGAAGTCGGCCAGGGGTCGCGCACCACCAGCTCGACCAGCTGCTGGCGGCCCCAGCGGTCCTCGGCATAGGTCGCCGCGGTCAGCACCGTGGCATGGCCGACGGCGCCGTTGATCAGCGGGTTGTTGGCATAGAGCTCGTTCAGGATGTCGCGCGCATCGCCGCCGTTGTATAGCCGCGTGGTGAGGTCCGGCAGCGCCTCGCCATAGGCCTGGAAGCGGCGGCCCCGGCTGTCGATCCACTCGCCCTGGATGGCGTTCATCACCGACCAGGCATCGGCGGTGGTGCAGATCGCCTGGCCATAGACCCGGGTCACGATGTCCTCCTGCGCCACCTCGTGGCCGTGCAGCGCGAAGACCGCCTGGATGCAGGCCGCCCAGCACCAGTATTCGCACTGCTGGCGCACCGTCTCGATCTCGCCGATGCGCAGGCCGACGGTGCAGTAGCGCAGACCCTGCTGGTCATAGGTCGTGCATTCGCCATCGGCCAGCGCCTGGCTGGCGCCCAGCGTGGTGGCGCCCAGGGCCAGGGCGGGCATGGCGAGAAGCAGTTGGCGACGCGACAGCATGTATGGTCTCCCGTCAGGTGCGTGCGGGGGACATTTGGGCAGCGGATTATGGCGCCGCGAGGCCGCCGGAAGGCCGCAGTTCGGCCATTTCAGTGACGTAGGACACAGATCGCCGGGCCGCGGCCGCCGCGATGGCTAGAGCCACTGCTCCCAGACGGCCTTGGCCGAGCTGGCGATGGCATAGACGCCGAAGCCGATGATCAGCACGCCGGACCAGCGCTTGATCGCCGGCATCCATTCGAAGCCGATGCGGCCGCGCGCCAGCACCACGATGGAAGAGATGGCGATCCACCAGAAGGCGGAGCCAAGGAACACCCCGGCCACCAGGATGCCGGCATAGGCGTAGTTCAGCTGCGCGCTGGCCAGGCCCAGGCTGGCGAAGACGGTCAGGAAGGACAGGATGGTGATGGGGTTGGTCAGGGTCAGCATGAAGGTGGTGAAGAAGGTGCTGAACAGGCCCATGCGGCTGACCGGCTTCTCCGGCGCCTGGCGCCGGCCGAGGATCAGGCTGGCGCCCAGCGCGATCAGCATGACGCCGCCGACGAAGCGGATCGGGTCCTCGTGATAGATCAGCCAGTCGGCCACCGCGGCCACGCCGAAGCCGGCCACCGCGCCGAAGAAGGCATCGGCGATGGCGGCGCCCAGCCCGGCAGCCAGGCCGCCGGCGGCGCCGTAGTACATGGCGCGCTTGACGCAGAGCACCGCCACCGGACCGACTGGCGCGGCGATGAAGAGGCCGGCGGCAAGGCCCTTCAGGAAGATCAGGATCCACTCGCTCAAGGGGACCGGACTCTCGCTGTTGTCTTCGCGGTGCGTGGTACAGGCGGCAGTCGCGGGCCCCCGAAGCCACACGGTCCCTCGCCTCCGGACACTAGCCGCCAGCGGCGGCTGAGGCAAATCACCCGGGACCCCCGCGCTCCCTAGCGTCATGCTCGGACTTGTTCCGAGCATCCATATCTCGGCTGGCGCCAGCGTCAACATGGACCCTCGGGACAAGCCCGAGGGTGACGGACCGGCTCGCGAAGAAGCTGCTTCGGCCCAGCTTACGCAAAGGCGTCGGGCATCTCCGCCTTGCGCTTGGCGATGTACTCCAGCAGCGCCTCGTCCAGGCCGGGGTCGATCGGCGGCGCCTCGTACTCGTTCAGCATCTTCTTGAACAGCGTGTTGGCGCGCTTGGTGGCGTCCTGCTCGCCCTCGGCCAGCCACTGCTCGAAGGAATTGTTGTCGGCGATGGAGGAGCGGTAGAAGGCGGTCTCGAAGTTGCGCTGGGTGTGGGCGCAGCCCAGGAAGTGCTTGCCCGGGCCGACCTCGCGGATGGCGTCCATCGCCTGGCCGTTCTCGCTCATGTCGATGCCGCTGGCCATCACCTGCATCATGCCCAGCTGGTCGGTATCCATGACGAACTTCTCGTAGGAGGAGACCAGCCCGCCCTCCAGCCAGCCGGCGGCGTGCAGCGTGAAGTTCACCCCGCCCAGCAAGGTCGGGATCAGCGTCTGCGCCGATTCGTAGGCTGCCTGCGCGTCGGCCGACTTGGAGCCGCAGAGCGAGCCGCCGGAGCGGAAGGGCACGCCCAGCCGCCGCGCCAGCGCGCCCATGCCATAGAGCACCAGCGCCGGCTCCGGCGTGCCGAAAGTCGGCGCCCCCGACTGCATCGACATGGAGGAGGCGAAGGAGCCCAAGATCACCGGCGCGCCGCGTCGCACCAGCTGCGCCGTGGCCATGCCGCAAAGCGCCTCGGCCAGGGTCTGCGTCATGGTGCCGGCGACGGTGCAGGGCGCCATGGCGCCGGCCAGGATGAAGGGCGTGGTGATCACCGCCTGATTGTTGCGCGCATAGACCTTCAGCGCGCCCAGCATGGTGTCGTCCCACACCATCGGCGAGTTGGCGTTGATCAGGCTGGTGCAGACCGTGTTGTTCTGCAGGAATTCTTCGCCGAACACGATCTTCAGCAGGTTGACGGTGTCCTGCGCGCGCTCCGGCGCGGTGACCGAGCCCATGATCGGCTTGTCGCTGTACTTCAGGTGCGCATAGACCATGTCCAGGTGGCGCTTGTTCACCGGCACGTCGACCGGCTCGCACACCGTGCCGCCGCTGTGGTGCATCGCCGGCGTCATGTAGGCCAGCTTCACGAAGTTCTGGAAGTCGGCGATGGTGCCATAGCGCCGGCCGCCGTCCAGGTCGCGCACGAAGGGCGGGCCATAGACCGGCGCGAAGACCGTGGCCTTGCCGCCGATCTGCACCGAACGCTCGGGGTTGCGGCCGTACTGGGTGAAGGTCTTGGGCGCGTGGTCCATGACCAGCTTGCGGCAGAGGCCGCGCGGGAAATGGATACGCTCGCCCTTCACATCGGCGCCGGCGTCGCGCCACAGCTGCAGGATCTCCTCGTCGTCGCGGAAGTCGATGCCGACCTCCTCCAGCACGGTATCGGCGTTGTGCTCGATGATGCAGAGCGACTCCTCGCTCAGCACCTCGTACTCCGGGATCGTCCGGGTGATGTACTTCAGCTGCTTGATCGGGGCGTGCAGGCGCAGCTGGCGCCGGGCTTCGGCCCCGCCACGGGCCCGGCGGCGGCCGCCTTCGGGCGCCTCGGGGGCGGCGTCGGCGGGGGTCGTGACGGCGGGGTCGCTCATGGCCGGAATCCTCTGGCAGGACGGTGTTTTCGGCCGGAGTGTCGTCCCGCCGCCAGGGCCCCTCTGTCGGACTAGCGACGCGGTGGGGACAGAACGCGGCGTGGCCGAAAGCCCCTCTCCCTCGGGGAGAGGGGTTGGGGTGAGGGCGTCGGTCGGTGCGACCGGGCGGCTATTCCACCAGCCAGGTCGGCCCACGGCCCAGCAGCGCCTGCAGGTCGGCCGGGCCCTTGCCATGGGCAACTTCGCCCTGCTGCGCCACCGCGGCCTCGTAGGTCGGGCCCTCGACGCTGTAGAGCACGCCGAAGGCGACCGGGAAGGCCGGGGCGTCGAGCGCCGCCAGCAGGCCGGCCAGGGCGCGGTCGGTCTCGTCGTGCAGCAGGATGTCGGCTTCGCCGATGCCGTCCTCGCCCAGGGTCACCACCTCCAGCGACAGCGTGCCGGGCTTGAGACGCAGCCCCTTCTTGCCACCGGCGAAAAGCAGCGGCTTGCCGTGCTCGACGAAGAGCTGGCGCTCGGCGGCGTGGGCGCGGTCGAGGATGTGCTCGAAGGCGTCGTCGTTATAGACGATGCAGTTCTGCAGGATCTCGACCAGCGCGGCGCCACGGTGCGCGTGGGCGCGCTTCAGCATCTCCGGCAGGTGCTTCGGCGCCGTGTCGAAGGAACGCGCGATGAAGCGCGCGCCGCAGCCCAGCGCGAAGGCCAGGGCGGAGACCGGCAGGTCGACCGAGCCGGCCGGCGTCGAGGGCGACTTGGTGCCGACCCGGCTGGTCGGCGAGTACTGCCCCTTGGTCAGGCCATAGATCTCGTTGTTGAACAGCAGGATCTGCAGGTCGACGTTGCGCCGCAAGGCGTGCAGCAGGTGGTTGCCGCCGATCGACAGCATGTCGCCGTCACCGCCCACCACCCAGACGTCGAGCTGCGGGTTGGCCAGCTTCACGCCGGTCGCCACCGCCGGCGCGCGGCCGTGGATGGTGTGAAAGCCATAGGTCGAGAGGTAGTAGGGGAAGCGCGCGGCGCAGCCGATGCCGGAGATGAAGACCGTCTGCGCCGGGTCGGCCTGGAGGTCGGCCAGCGTCTTCTGCACCGCCTTCAGGATGGCGTAGTCGCCGCAGCCGGGGCACCAGCGTACCTCCTGGTCCGAGGCATAGTCCTTGGGCTGGCGGGCGATGGGGCTCTGCACGTTCACTTGGCGGACTCCAGCGCCAGAATGGCGTCCTCGATCTCGGTGATGCGGAAGGGGCGGCCGGCGATCTTGGTCAGCGCCTCGGCCGGCACCAGGTACTGCGCGCGCAGCAGCGTGACCAGCTGGCCGTTGTTCATCTCCGGCACCAGGATGCGACGATAGCCCTGCAGCAGCGCGCCCAGGTTGGCCGGCAGCGGCCAGATGTGGCGCAGGTGGATGTGCGCCACGCTATGTCCCTGCTCCAGCAGGTTGCCGACCGCGCGGCTGATCGGCCCGTAGGTGGAGCCCCAGCCGACCACGGCGATCTCGCCGCTCTCCGGCCCCTGTTCGACCCTCTGCGGCGGCAGCTCGCGGGCGATGCCGTCGATCTTGGCTGCCCGTGTCTTGGTCATGCGGTGATGGTTGTCGGCGTCGTAGGAGATGTTGCCGCTGTCGTAGTCGCGCTCGATGCCGCCGATACGGTGCTCCAGGCCCGGCGTGCCCGGCTTGGCCCAGGTGCGCGCCAGGGTCTCGGGGTCCCGCAGGTAGGGCTGGAACCCTTCGGGGTCCTGGCGGAACTGCACCGGGAAGGGGGCGTAGTCGGCGACCTTGGGGATCTTCCAGGGCTCGCTGGCATTGGCCAGGTAGCCGTCGGTCAGCAGGATCACCGGGGTCATGTAGCGCGTGGCGATCCTGACCGCCTCGACCGCGCAGTCGAAGCAGTCGCCGGGCGAGCGCGAGGCGATCACCGCCAGCGGCGCGTCGGCGTTGCGGCCCCAGACCGCCTGGTAGAGGTCGGATTGTTCGGTCTTGGTCGGCAGGCCGGTCGAGGGGCCGCCGCGCTGCGAGTTGACGATCACCAGCGGCAGCTCGCAGGCGATGGCCAGGCCGATGGCCTCGGTCTTCAGCGCCAGGCCGGGGCCGGAGGAGGAGGTGACGCCGAGCGACCCTGCATAGGAGGCGCCAATGGCGGCGCCGATGGCGGCGATCTCGTCCTCCGCCTGGAAGGTGGCGACCGCGAAGTTGCGCAGGTTGGCCAGGGTGTGCAGCAGCGCCGAGGCCGGGGTGATGGGATAGCCGCAGAACCACAGCGGCAGCCCGGCCAGCTGGCCGCCCAGCACCAGGCCCCAGGCCAGCGCCTCGGTGCCGGTGACGTTTCGGTAGAGCCCGGGGCCGATGGCCGCCTTGGGCACCGTATAGGCCAGGTGGTCGCCGCCCAGCTCGGCGGTCTCGCCGAAGGCATGGCCGGCGGCCAGCGCCGCCAGGTTGGCCTGCAGGATCGCCGGCTCCTGCCCGAAGCGGCGGGTCAGGTAGTCGACCGTGGGCTGGCGCTGGCGGTCGAACATCCAGTCGATCAGCCCCAGCGCCCACATGTTCTTGCAGCGCAGCGCGTCCTTCTTGCCCAGGCCAGAGGGCTTCACCGCCTCCATGGTCTGCGCCGACATGTCGACCTCGAGCAGGCGGAAGCCCTCCAGGCTGCCATCGGTCAGCGGATTGGCGGCATAGCCCGCCTTGGTCAGGTTCTTCTCGCTGAAGGCGCCGCTGTCGACGATCAGCAGGCCGCCCGGCTTGACGTCCTTCAAGGTGACCTTGAGGGCGGCCGGGTTCATCGCCACCAGCACGTCGACCAGGTCGCCGGCGGTCTTGATCTCGCGGGCGCCGAAATTGATCTGGAAGGCGGAGACGCCAAAGGTGGTGCCGATCGGCGCGCGGATCTCAGCCGGGAAGTCGGGAAAGGTCGCCAGGTCGTTGCCGGCCAGCGCCGTGGCCAGGGTGAACTGCCCGCCGGTCAGCTGCATGCCGTCGCCCGAGTCGCCGGCGAAGCGCACCACGGCGCTCTCCAGCCGCGTGCGCTCAACGTGGTTCCGCGTCAGGGCGGTCGCAGTCTGCATCGGTTCATCCACCATCAGGGGCAGCCCGCATAGCAGAAACCCTGCGGGGGCGGAAGGGAAGGGCGGTCGCAGGGGCGGCCGGGAAAGCTTGCGGCGGGCCGAAGCTGTGCCTTGCAGCGGCCCAGGCCTCTACGAAGGCTGGCTGGCACAGGAGAGAAGTGCCGTGCCTAGCTCGCCTCGTTCTTCCGCCCGGCCAGGGTGATCAGCTGCGCCTCGCGGGCCTTGAAGTGGGTGATGTCGGTGAACACGGCGATGCAGTCGCCCTCTGGCGTGCGGTGGTCGACCACGCTGTACCAGTTGCCGTCGGCCATGCGTTGTTCGGCCGATTCGCCCAGGGTGCGCAGGCGCAGGCGGCGCGCCACCCAGGCCTCCAGCGACAGGCCGTCCAGGCTGACCTGGCCGTTGCGGCCAATGAGGTTGAGGAATTCCTCGTAGGTCATGCCGGGCTGGATCTTGGCCTCCTCGCCGGGCAGGTGCAGGGCGCGGAAGCGCTCGTTGCACATGATCAGGCGGTCGTTTTTGTTGAACAGCGCGAAGGCCTCGCTGACGCTCTCGATGGCGCGCAGCAGGCGCAGCTGCGCGGCGGCGGCACGGCTTTCCGCCTCGCGCGCCAGGGTGATGTCGCTGGCGGTGCCGCGATAGCCCAGGAAGACCTCGTCGAAGTCGAACAGCGGCTTGCCTGAGGTCTTGATCCAGCGGAAGCGGCCGCGCCCCAGGTCCATGCGGAAGATGTACTCGCGGAAGGGCCGTCGCTCCTCCAGGTCGGCCAGGAACAGCTCGGCATGTTCCGGGTCGTGCTCCAGGTCGATCAGCTCGGCGAAGCTGCGTCCCTTGAACCAGGTGGGATCGAGGCCCGAGGCGTCGCGCACCCGGTCGGAGATGTAGGCGAAGCGGCCCTCCTCGTCGCTTTCCCAGAACCAGTCCGAGGCCGCGTCGGCGATGTCTCTGAAGCGCTCCTCGCTGACCTCGACCTGCAGCATGGCGGCCTCGCGCAGCGCGGCCTCGCGTGCCAGGGCGCGGCCGAACAGCAGCACGGCGCCGACCGCGCCCAGCGCCACCAGGCCGGCGCTGATGAAGAGCCACAGGTAGCGCTGGCGCCACAGCAGCGTGACGTTGTCCATGTCCTGGCCGGCCGCGATGGCCAGCCCGAAGAGGTCGAGCGTGCGCCAGGCCACCATGCGGTCGCCGGCCTCCTCGCCGGTCTGCGTGATGGCGGCGATGCCGGTGCCGGTGTTGGCCTCGCGCATGGCGCGGAACAGCGGGCCGTGGCTGGCGTCGGCGCCGACCAGCGCGGCGGCGAACGGCTGGCGCAGCCAGACCCGGCCGTCCTGCGTCAAGAGTGCGAAGGAGGCCTCGGTCGGCAGGTTCTGACCCTGCCACGAGGTCAGCATGGCGTTGATCGAGAAAGTGATGGCGGCGCTGTAGCGCGGGTCGGCGCCGTGCGGCCGCAGCGCCGTGGCGTACCAGTCATAGCCGACCTGGAAGGGCAGCGAGACCTGCGGCTGGCCGCTCTCGCGGGCGTGCTTGATTAGCTGCAGCAGCTCCGCGGCCGGCGGCAGCACCAGGTCCTCGACCTTTTCGATCGGCCGGCCGGCCTGGTCCAGCAGGGCGCCGCGGCCGTTCGGCATCAGCAGCCACACCCCGCCGGTGCCGGCGGAGAGGCTGCGCTTGGTCGCCAGGTCGCCGAGCGAGCGCTCGACCTCGCTGAACAGCAGGCCGATGGGTGCCGCGGCCTCGGCCAGCGCGGTCAGCATGCGCTCCTGTAGCTCGGTGCGCATGGCCCGCCAGGTCGACTGCATCCACACGCCGATGCCGGCGGCGGCGACCAGCAGCATCAGCAGGGCGATCATCACCACACGGCGGTCGACGGCACGGCGTGCCCGCGACGCACCGCGCTCGATGGCGCCGTGCCGCAGGTCCAGTTCGCCGCTGTCCGACCGAGACGCCGGCATCCCGATCCCCCAAGAAGCCGCCCGTTCCAGCGCCCCCAAGGGCGGCGGACGACGCGGCGAAGTCCATCGCAATACTAGGGGAGCGGCCTGCCGACTGCCATGGGTTTCCGCCAGGTTAGCCGGGCGGCTGGGTGCGCCACCGCCGCGGTCCAGTCGTCGCATGGCAGGCATCGCGTCGCAATTGTGCTAGCCAGCGTCGTCAAAGAACGCTTCAAGCCCGGGGCCGCGCGCCACTATCCGAGCCGTTACGGGGGCTTGGCCGCGCGCCGGTTCCCGGCCCGAAACACTTGCCCTATCGGACCCCAACATGGCTGACGACCAGGACGAACTCGACCTCTCGACGCTCGATGACGACGAACTCGTCAAGCAGATGCACGACGACCTCTACGACGGTCTGAAGGCCGAGATCGAGGTCGCGGTCCACATCCTGCTGGATCGTGGCTGGGCGCCCTACCGGGTGCTCACCGAGGCGCTGGTCGAGGGCATGCGCATTGTCGGCATCGACTTCCGCGACGGCATCCTCTTCGTGCCGGAAGTGCTGCTGGCGGCCAACGCGATGAAGGCCGGCATGTTCATCCTGCGCCCCCTGCTGGCTGCCACCGGCGCGCCGAAGCAGGGCAAGATGGTGATCGGCACGGTCAAGGGCGACATCCACGACATCGGCAAGAACCTGGTGTCGATGATGATGGAAGGCGCCGGCTTCGACGTCATCGACCTCGGCATCAACAACGCGGTCGAGAAGTACCTGGCGGCGCTGGAAGAGCATAAGCCCGACATCCTCGGCATGTCGGCGCTGCTCACCACCACCATGCCCTACATGAAGGTGGTGATCGACGCCATGAAGGAGCAGGGCATCCGCAGCGACTACGTCGTGCTGGTCGGCGGCGCGCCGCTGAACGAGGCCTTCGCCGACGCCATCGGCGCCGACGCCTATTGCCGCGACGCGGCCGTGGCGGTGGAAACCGCCAAGGACTATGTCAGCCGCCGCCACAACCAGCGCGTCTGACAGCCCGCGCGCGGCGCCGCCGCGCACGCTGGTGATTGCCTGCGGCGCGCTGGCCCGCGAGCTGGTGGAACTGATCCGCTTGAACGGCTGGCAGCAGATGACGCTGACCTGCCTGCCGGCCGGCTGGCACAACACGCCGCAGAAGATCGCGCCGGGCGTGCGCAGCAAGATCCGCGCCGGCAAGGCCGAGGGCTATGAGCGCGTGCTGGTGGCCTATGGCGACTGCGGCACCGGCGGCCTGCTCGACCAGGTGCTGGCCGAGGAGGGGGCGACGCGGATCGGCGGCGACCACTGCTATGCGTTCTTTAGCGGCGTCGCCGCGTTCAATGCCGAGTTCGAGCGCGACCCGACCAGCTTCTACCTGACCGACTACCTGGCGCGGCACTTCGACCGCCTGATCCTGCAGGACCTCGGCATCGCCAAGCATCCCGAGCTGCTGGAGGCCTACTTCGGCCACTACAGCAGCCTGACCTACCTGGCGCAGACCGACGACGCGGCGCTCGACGCCGCGGCGGAAAAGGCCGCGGCGGCGCTGGGGTTGGCCTACAAGCGGGTGAAGACGGGATACGGGGAGCTGGCGACGTTCCTGGCAGTCGCGTCGACATGATCTTGTGTCATCCCGGCCCGGGCGCGCAGCGACGCAGAGCCGGGACCCAGGGGACTGGCCTCGGCGTCTGCGCCTCGTGGCCCTGGATCCCGGCTCTCCGCTTCGCTGCGGCCGGGATGACAAACGAGCATTAACGGAGAGAAAAATGCCCCAGCTCATCGTCGTCTACTGGCGCGACATCCCGGCCCAGGTGATCGTCCGGCAAGGCCGCACTACCGCGAAACGGCAGCTCACCGAGCGCTTCGAGAAGGCGATCGACCGCGCCGCCATGCGGGCCAAGCTGCGCGACACCGACTCCTATTTGGCCGAGTGGCGTCGCGCCGACCCCGTCGCAGTCGGCGACGATCTGGACGCTGAGGCGACAGCCGCCGCCGCCAAGCTGGAACAGGACTATCCCGACGAGCGCCTGACCGCGCTGGTGATGAACGGCGGCCAGAACCCGCCCCAGGAGTAATGCCGATGTCCACCGCCGCCGCCACCCTGCAGCCCGCCGCTGACGAGAGCCGGCAGATCGTCGACTTCATGCAGGGCTTCACCATCGAGACCACGCCCGGCTCGGCGGCGAAGATCGCCGATTACCGCGCGCTGCTGCGCCCCGGCACACTGGTCGCCGTGACCTTCCTGCCGGGCAGCGACTTCGCCGATACCGTGGCGGTGTCGAAGCGCCTGAAGGCCGAGGGCCTCCGCCCGGCGCCGCACTTCGCCGCGCGCTCGATCCCCTCCAAGGCCGCCTTCGAGGATTACCTCGTGCGCCTGCAGGGCGAGGTCGGCATCGACGAGGTGGTGGCGCTGGGCGGCGCGGTGCCGCAGGCGCTGGGCCCCTACGAGTCCTCCATGCAGCTGCTGGAGTCTGGCCTGTTCGACAAGCACGGCATCAAGACGATCGGCGTCGCCGGCCACCCGGAGGGCAGCCCCGACATCTCCGACAAGCTGATCGCCGAGGCGCTGGCCTGGAAGAACGCCTTCGCGGCGCGCACCGGCGCCCAGCTCTACATCGCCACGCAGTTCTGCTTCGAGGCAGCGCCGATCATCGCCTGGGACAAGGCGATCCAGGCCGCAGGCAACAAGCTGCCGATCCACATCGGCGTGCCCGGGCTGGCGACCCTGAAGTCCCTGCTGGGTCACGCCAAGGCCTGCGGCATCGGCAACTCCATGCGGCTGCTGACCAAGCAGGCGAAGAACGTCGCCAAGCTGCTGGTGGTGAATGCGCCGGACCAGCTGGTGCGCGACCTCGCCCGCTACAAGGCGACCGATCCCAACTGCGGCATCCGCAAGGTCCACATGTACCCGCTGGGCGGCATGAAGAAGTCAGCCGCCTGGAGCTACGCGGTGGCCGACGGCGCCTTCGAGCTGACCAAGAAGGGCTTCGCGGTCACCCGTCCGCTGGAGTAGGTCCAGCCCTCTCGTTGGCACCGGTCAACGGCAGCCACCGTGGGGCCCGGTAGCACCTAGTAGCGCGGGTACTTTGGTCAAGACAAACAACCCTTTGTCGCGTAACCTCCCTTGCTGGCTCGGCCTCGACAGGCCTGTTCGCATAGCTGGGGGACACCATGCGCGTCGCGATCCGCCGTCACACTATCGCTGTGGCTTGCTTCGTCGTGGGCGCGTTGGCGCTCCTGGGCCTGGGCTTCACGGGCAGCGCGCGCGCCGCGGACGATTGCGGACCGCCGGTGGGCGGGATCGTGGTCTGTAATGCCGCCAACGAGGCCAGCAGCTACCACGACGCCGACGGCATCACCTACACGGTCAGCGACCTGACCATCCAGCATCCGGGCGACGGCACGCCGAGCGAGTTCGTCGCCAGCGGCGGCAATGCCGCCTTCGGCAACCTGCAGATCTTCAGCAGCGGCGTGGTGGCGCAAACCGCCGTTTCGAACGGCACGGCCGGTGCGGGCCTTTTCGCGCGCAGCACCGACGGCACCGTCTCGATCACCACGACGGCGAGCGGCAGCATCAGCACTGTGGGCAACGGAGTCTTCGGTATCTTCGCCGAGTCAGATGGCGCTGGCGCCAACGGCGTCGTGAAGGTCAACGCCGAGGGCGCGATCACCACCCAGGGCGATGGCGCGATCGGCCTCTACGCCAACAGCGACGGCGCGGGCGGCGCCGTGATGGTCACCAGCAGCGCGGTCACCACGCATGGGGGCGGCGCAATTGGCATCCTTGCCCACAGCAACGGCGCCGGGCTCAACGGTGTCATCAGCATCATCGCCAATGGCCATGTCTCCACCGACGGCGACGGCGCGGTTGGTGTCTACGGGCAGAGCGACCTCGGCCCGATCGTCATCGCGACCCAGGCGGTGCGGACGCTGGGCGTCGGGGCGGTGGGAATCTTTGCCAGCAGCGGCGGTGCCGGGGTGAATGGCAACCTGGCGGTGATCGCCACCGGCGCGATCTCCACGGTGGGCGTTGGCTCGCTGGCGGTCTTTGCCTCGGGCGGCGGCACGATCAACGTGTCCACCCAGGCGATCACCACCATCGGCGACGGCTCGCTTGGCATCTTCACCAGCAGCACCGGCGTTGGCGCCCTGGGCAACATCCAGGTCGAGGCCAAGGGCGGAATATCGACGCAGGGCGTCGGCGCCATCGGCGTCTATGCCACCACGGCGGGGGGCATCACGATCGAAACCCAGGCGGTCGAGACCCTCGCTTTCGGTGCCCTCGGCATCACCGCCATTTCCACCGGCGCCGGCGTGCTTGGCGATGTGCAGGTCACCGCCAAGGGTGCCGTCAGCACCCAGGGTGACGGCGCGGGCGGCATCCTCGCCCAGGCGGCCGGCGGCGGGGTCAAGGTCGTGGCGCAGGATGTCTCGACCGACGGCGACAACGCGATCGCCATATTTGCGGCGGTCACCAGCCCGGCACCCGGCAGCGCCTTGACGATAGGGGCCGCCGATATCAGCACCCTGGGCAATGGCTCGATGGGTGTCTTCGCCACCGGCAGCGGCCATGTGTCGGTCACGCTGGACTCCGTCGCGACCGCGGGGCTTGGCGCCTACGGCGTGAACGCGACCGCCACCGGCGACACCGGCCTGCTCAACGTCTGGGTGAAGGGTGCGGTTAGCACGCAAGACGGCGGCGCGATTGGCATCTCGGCCAACAACATGGGCACCGACCTCACCTCCGCCACGACAGTGATCGTCGACGGCCCGGTCAACACCAAGGGCGCTACCGCCTTTGGCATCCTGGCCATCGGCAACGGCAACACGGTCAAGGTGGAGTCCAACGCGATCACCACCCTGGGCAGCGGTGCGCAGGGCATCATCGCGCAGAACCTGGGTGCCACGCCCAACTCCGGGGTCATGGTGCTGGCCAAGGGGGCCATTCAAACCAGCGGCCAGAATGCCCACGGCATCTTCGCCACCGCCAACGGCGGCGCGGTGTCGGTCGAGGCGCAGGGCGCGGTGCTGGCCAGCGGCGAGCACGCCATCGGCGTGGAAGCCTCCGGCAACCTGATGGGCGCGATCGTTTCGGTCGGCGACGTGCAGGGCGGCTGGACTGACGGCATTGGTGTGGTCTTCGGCTCGGCCACCGCCGGCATGGCCTCGACGTTGACCGTGCGGGCGGGTGGCAGTGTCGGCGCGCTGACCGACATGGCGATCTTCGGCAGCGCCGGTGACGATACCGTCCTGCTGCACGGCGAGGCCGTCGGCGGCCTGAACTTCGTGAACGGCGACGACACGCTGCACGTCTTTGCCGGCGGCCGCTATGTGCTGCGCAACTTCGCCGACAGCGACGGCGACGGCCAGCGCGATACGGTCGGCGTGGCCAGCGCGGCCTTCGGTATCGGCACCGACCTGCTGCGTATCGACTCCGGCGGCGTGCTGGCGCTGGGCGCCGCGGGCCCGACCGACATCGGCACCCTGACCGGGCTGGAGACGCTGGAGAACGCCGGCCTGATCACCCTGGCCGACCTGGAGACCGGCGGTGGCAGCCCCGGTGCCGGCGACCGGCTCTATACACAGTTCAACTACGACAGCTTCGGCGGCCGGCTGCATCTCGATGCGCGGCTGGATGCCGGGGGCCCTGGCGCCCAACTCACCGACCGCTTCCTGGTCGACGGCGATGCCAGCGGCGTGACCCTGGTGACGATCCAGAACGACCCGGGCCAGGGCGCCTCGACCGGGACCGGCAACACCGCCGGCATCTCCATCGTGCAGGTCGCCGGCAATGCCGCGGCCGACAGCTTCCTGCTTGGCGCCCCGACCATCGCCGGCGCCTGGCAGTACGACATCGTGGCCTTCGACCCGGCCAGCTCGGACGCTGGCGAGAAGGACCCCATGCTGGCGGCCGGCGACTTCTGGGACTATCGCCTGCAGTCCAGCTTCTTCAACGGCGTCTACGAATACGCCGCGCTGATGCAGGGCGCGAACCTGTTGGCGCAGGCGGCGCTGGAGGCGGCGATGAACCGCCCAGCCGAGCCGCCGGTCATCGCTGCGCCGCCGCAAACGGCGGCGCTGGGCGCTGGCGACCTGCAAGAAGCCATCCGGCCGACGGCGGGCGACGGCGTCGCCACCGGCGCCTGGCTCGCCGGCTTCGGCGAGGGGCTGCAGGTCTCCCCGGGCGAGGGCGTCGAGTTCACGCAGGACAACTACGGGATCCAGGCCGGCTATGACCTGTTCGGCTGGCGTGGCCTATTCGGCGGCGAGGATCGTCTGGTGCTGGGCGTGATGGGCACCATCGCCCAGGGCAAACTGGACTTCTCCGGTAGCGCCTCGACCGCCGACCTCAGCCTCTATGGCGGCGGCGCCTATGCCGCCTATGCCGACGGCGGCCTGCGGGCCAACCTGGTGGCGCAGCTGCTGACCGGCAGCACCGACTTCAAAGCGCCGCTGCCCGGCGTCGATAGCGAGCTCGACCTCACCACGCTCGGCCTTGGCGCCGGCCTGGCCTGGCGCTTCGATTTCGCCCAGCTTTTCCTGCAGCCGGGCGGCGAGCTGCGCTACGTCCACGCCTGGAGCGAGGACTTCCAGGACGGCGGCGGTGCCGACATCGGCCTGGACGACAGCGACTCCCTGGTGGCGCGCGGCAGCGTGAAGGCCGGCATGAGCTTCGCCAACGTTGCGCCCTACCTGTCGTTGGGCGTGGCGCACGAGTTCCTGGGCGAGACCGGGGCCACCGCCTCCGGCCTGGCCTTCGAGACTTCGACCCAGGGCACCACCTTCGAGGTGGGCGGCGGCGTCACCGCCTGGGCGCTGGCGTCGAACCTCACGCTCACGCTCGACGCCCGCTACCGCTTCGGCGACGAGGTCGAGGGGCTGAGCGTCACCGGCGGGGTCAAGCTCTCCTGGTAGGGCCGGCCTTGGCTAGGCGCTGCTCCAGCAGCTCAGCGGCACGGGCATAGAGCGGGCGTGCGAGCTCGGTCAGGCGGCACAACTCCGCCGCCACCGCGTCGGTCTTGGCGGGCGGCGGCTGCACCGTGAAGCCGGGGTTGCCACGCTCCAGCGTCGCCAGGTCATTCAGCCGCGGCACCCTGGCCGGAACCGGCCAGCCCAGGCTCTCGCACAGCAGCGGGAAGCTGGCGTCGTAGCGTTCGACCGTCGCCAAGGCGGCGAAGCCCCGCAGGTAATCCCAGGCGCTTTCCAGGTCGGCCTCATCCAGGGGATCGTCCTGCCACATGGCATTCTCGCCGGTGCCGCGCCGCAGCAGCCTGATCGTGTGGTTGTCGATCGCGCCGACCACGGCGGGTTCGCGACAGCGCAGGAACTCCAGCAGCGTCAGCCGCTGGGCCGCGCGCGCCAGCTGGTTATAGGCACCAGGGTGCGCCGCCTGTTCTGGCGTCAGCTGCATGGCCCGCAGGAAACGATAGAGCGACAGGATCTGCGCTGTCGGTTCGCGCAGCACCGTGACCAGCCGCAGCGGGAACGACAGGCGCTCCAGGTGCCAGCGCGACAGGTGGCCGTGCAGGAAGGCCATCCCATCGAGGTCCGGCAGCGGCCGGTAGGAGGCCAGGTCGCTCTCCAGCAGCCGGCGGCTCGCGGACCTGCCGGTCACCGATTCGCCATAGGCGAACAGGCTCGTCCCGCCGCTCTTCAGGATGTGCAGGAACACCACGGGTGGCGGGGCTGGGCCGCGGCTGGCATCCAGCGGCGACGGGGCTTGGGACAAGGGCGCCATGGCGGTCGACACTAGGATCGCCGATCCGCACCGAGCAATAGCATTCCCTGCTTGCGCTGTGGCGCCATTCGTCTGGACCTCGTTTGCCTGCCGCCACGGCTGGCGTGCGCGTTTAGCAAAGTCCATGTCGCGGCTGTAACAGCCCGCCCAGGGCGGCAGGCGCAAGGGTAGCCGCAGATGGCGGGCGCTTTGCCCGTGTTCGGCAAACGCACCCAGGAGTTCTCCAGCATGGCCCGTACGGTGGTTTCCTCGGCGAAGAAGAGCGTGGTCATCGGCTTCGACCAGCCCTTCTGCATCATCGGCGAGCGGATCAATCCGACCGGCCGCAAGAAGCTGGCGGCCGAGATGGCGGCGGGTGATTTTTCCACCGTCGAGCGCGATACCATCGCCCAGGTCGAGGCCGGCGCCCACATGCTGGACGTCAACGCCGGCATCCCGCTGGCCGACGAGCCGGCGATCCTGGCCAAGACCATCCAGCTGGTGCAGTCGCTGACCGACGTGCCGCTGTCGATCGACAGCTCCATCGTCGCCGCGCTGGAAGCTGGCCTGGCGGTCTACAAGGGCAAGGCCCTGGTCAACTCGGTCACCGGCGAGACCGAGCGCCTGGAGCAGGTGCTGCCGCTGATCAAGAAGTACGGCGCTGCCGTGGTCGCCATCTCGAACGACGAGACCGGCATCTCCGAGGACCCCGACGTGCGCTACGCCGTGGCCAAGAAGATCGTCGAGCATGCCGCCGACTACGGCATTCCCAAGGAAGATATCGTGGTCGATCCGCTGGTCATGCCGATCGGCGCGCTGGGCGGCGCCGGCAAGCAGGCCTTCTCCATCGTCCGCCGCCTGCGCGAGGAGCTGGGCGTCAACACCACCTGCGGCGCCTCCAACATCTCCTTCGGCCTGCCCAACCGCCATTGGATGAACGGCGTGTTCCTGGCCATGGCCGCCGGCTTCGGCATGACCTCGGCCATCCTCAATCCGCTGCATCCGGAAGAGATGGCGGCGCTGCGCGCCTGTGACGTGCTACTCGGCAAGGACGCGCATTGCGCCAGCTGGATCAAGGTCTACCGCGAGCCGCCGCCGGAAGGCGCCCAGGCCGACGCGCGGGCCGAACGCGACGCCCGCCGCCGCCGCCGCGGCGCGGCGTAAGGCCCGCCGCCCGAGATCATGACAGACGCTGCCGCCCCAGTCGAAGCCTCCGCCGTCGACCAGCCCGCCGAGACGCGCCAGGCCCTCGTCGTCTTCACCCCCTCGGGCCGGCGTGGCCGCTTCCCGGTCGGCACGCCGCTGCTGAAGGCGGCGCGCTCGCTCGGCGTCGACATCGATTCGGTCTGCGGCGGGCGCGCCATCTGCGGCCGCTGCCAGTGCTTGGTGTCGGTCGGCGACTTCCCCAAGCACGGCATCGTCTCGACGGTCGAGCATGTCTCGCCGGCCAGCGAGATGGAGAACCGCTATGCCCGCAAGAAGGGGCTGAAGCCGGGCCGCCGCCTGTCCTGCCAGATGCGCCTACTGGGCGATGCCGTCATCGACGTGCCGCCCGACAGCCAGGTGCACAAGCAGGTCGTGCGCAAGCGCGCCGAGGTGCGCGACATCGAGCTGGATCCCGCCATCCGCCTGCATTACGTCGAGGTGGAAGAGCCGGACATGCACAACCCCACCGGCGACCTGGAGCGCCTGCGCAAGGCGCTGACCGAGCAGTGGGGGCTGCAGGACCTGGAATGCGACCTGCAGGTGATCCGCAAGCTGCAGAAGGCGCTGCGCGCCGGGCAGTGGAAAGTCACCGTGGCGGTGCACCGCGGCCAGGTCATCACCGCCTGCTGGTCGGGCTTCTTCGACAAGGCCTATGGCGTCGCCTTCGACATCGGCTCCACCACCATCGCCGCGCATCTCTGCGACCTGCGTACTGGCGAGGTGGTGGCCTCCGCCGGCCTGATGAACCCGCAGATCCGCTTCGGCGAGGATCTGATGAGCCGCGTCAGCTACGTGATGATGAATCCCGGCGGCGACGTCGAGATGACCCAGGTGGTGCGCGAGGCGATCAATTCCCTGGTCGAGGAGGTGGCGCGCGAGGCCGGCATCAACCGCAAGACCATCCTCAACGCCACCTTCGTCGGCAATCCCATCATGCACCACCTGCTGCTGGGCATCGATCCGACCGAGCTGGGCGGCGCGCCCTTCGCCCTGGCGCTGAACAGCGGCCTGACGCTGTGGGCCAGCCAGATCGGCATCGAGATCGAGGACGATGCGCGGGTTTATGTATTGCCCTGCATCGCCGGCCACGTCGGCGCCGACACTGCCGGCTGCATCCTGTCCGAGACGCCGCACCTGCGCGACGAGCTGACCCTGATGGTCGACGTCGGCACCAATGCCGAGATCGTGCTGGGCAACAAGCACCGCCTGCTGGCCTGCTCCTCGCCGACCGGCCCGGCCTTCGAGGGCGCGCAGATCTCCGGCGGGCAGCGCGCCGCGCCCGGCGCCATCGAGCGCGTGCGCATCGACCCGGTGACCTTGGAGCCCCGCTTCAAGGTCATCGGCTCCGACCTCTGGTCGGACGAGCCCGGCTTCGACGAGGCGACGGCGCAGACCGGCGTCACCGGCATCTGCGGCTCCGGCATCATCGAGGTGATCGCCGAGATGTACCTGGCCGGCATCCTGGCAACCGACGGCACCATCGACGGCGCCATGGCGGCGCAGAGCCCCCGGGTCGAGCTCGACGGCCGCACCTACAGCTATCTGCTGCGCGCTGGCGAGCCGACCATCCGCATCACCCAGAACGACGTGCGCGCCATCCAGCTCGCCAAGGCCGCGCTCTATGCCGGTATCCGCCTGCTGATGGACAAGCTGGGCATCGACCAGGTCGAGCGCATCATGCTTGCCGGCGCCTTCGGCAGCCACATCGACCCCAAGTACGCCATGGCGCTGGGCATGATCCCGGACTGCCCGCTCGACCACGTGCACTCGGCCGGCAACGCGGCCTCGACCGGCGCCCGCATCGCGCTGCTGAACCAGAAGGCGCGCGACGAGATCGAGCGCGTGGTGAAGCAGGTGGAGAAGATCGAGACCGCGGTGGAGCCGCTGTTCCAGGCGCACTTCGTCGCCGCCATGGCGTTGCCGCACGCCACCGCGCCCTTCCCCAACCTGGCCAAGGTGCTGACCCTGCCGCCGCCGAAGAAGGCGCTGAACGAGCGCACCGACGAGGCCAGCGGCGGGCGGAGAAGGCGGCGCGACCGCTAGGGGACTAGCGCAAGTAGCTCTCTGGCCGAGCGCCGCTGCCAAATCACCACTTGTCATCCCGGCCGCAGCGCAGCGGAGAGCCGGGACCCAGGGGACTGGGCTCGATACAACGCGCCCGGTCCCCTGGGTCCCGGATCTGCGGCGGCTGCGCCGCCTTGTCCGGGATGACAAAAGAGGGAGATTTCCCCAGGGTCTTCCAACGCGAGAGGGCGGCCGCCGGCAGCACTCCCCTTGCCAAGTCACGCGCCGCCGTCGATTCTCGCCGCCCATGAACGCGCCCGTTGGGACCGAGTCCCCGCCCCGCATCCTCGACGATCCGTCGCATCGGCTGCATGCGGCGGTCGTTGCCTACCGTGACATGCAGTTCGATGACTGCATGCGGCTGCTGCGCGAGCATTTGGCGGCGCAGCCCGACGATGCCGAGGCCGAGGCGCTGCTGGCCGAGCCGGAGCTGCTGACCGGCGATTTCGCGCAGGGCTTGGCGCACTACGAGGCGCGCTGGCGCATGGCGCAGTTCGCGCCGCAGGACCGGCCCTTCGCCCAGCCGCGCTGGGACGGCGGCGCGCTGGAGCGCCGCACCTTGCTGATCTCGCCCGAGCAGGGGCTGGGCGAGATGCTGCTGTTCAGCCGCTACGCCCTGGTGATCGCGCAGCTGCACCCCGAGGCGCATGTGGTGCTGGAGGTGCCGAAACGCGCCCTGGCGCTGCTGCGGCATGGCTTCCAGAACGCCCGGCGCGTGCGGGTGGTGGAGGCGGTGGACCGCGCCGGCAGCGACTTGCCGCCCTTCGACCTCTGGGCGCCGCTCTGCAGCCTGCCCTGGCTGCTGGGCACTCGGGTCGACAGCATTCCGGCGGCGCCGGCCTATCTCTACGCGCCGCAGCCGCGACGCGCCGCCGGCCTGGGCGAGCTGCTGGTCGGGCTGTCCTGGCAGACCGTCAATCCGCAGAATGGCGCGGCACGGTCCCTGCCGCTGGTCGAGCTGGCGCGCGGCCTGCAGCAGCCCGGGCTGCGACTGGTGAACTTGCAGTACGGCGACACCCGCAAGGACGAGAAGCAGCTGCTGCGGCGCGAGGGCATTGGCCTGCTGGCGCCGCAGCAGGTGGCGGGCAGCGCGGCGGATGGCGACCTGCTGCCCTTTGCCGAGGCAGTGGCCGGCTGCGACCTGGTGGTCACCATCGACAACACCCTGGCCCACCTGGCCGGGGCGCTGGGGCGGCCGACCTGGCTGCTGCTGCACCAGTCGCCCTCGTGGCGCTGGCTGCTGGGGCGCGACGACAGCCCCTGGTACCCCAGCCTGCGGCTGTTCCGCCAACCCGCGCGCGGCGACTGGGCGACGCCGCTGGCGGCGCTGGCCGATGCCTTGCGCCAGAAGCTCTGCTAGCGTCGGCCCATGACGCTCCTGGCTGACACCCCGACCCTGGAGGACGCCCAGCGCCTGCTGCGTGACAAGGACTGGCAGGGCGCCGCCCGCCTGGCCGAGCGGCTGTGGCGCGCCCAGCCCAACGCCGCCCCGGCGCTGCGCCTGCTGTGCGAGGCGCTGCAGGCCGGCGGGCGCAACGCCGATGTCATCAAGCTGCTGGAGCCGCTGATCCGCCAGGGGCTGAAGGATGCGCGGCTGCTGTTCCGCTATGCCGCGGCCCGTGCCGCCACCGGCGACCAGCGCGGCGCCGCGCGCTTCTACAAGCGCGTGGTCGATCTGGAGCCTGGCTATGTCGAGGCCTGGCTCAACCTCGGCGTCTGCCTGAAGAACCTGGGCCAGGCGGGCGACGCCGTCGTCGCCTACCGCAAGGCCATCGCCCTGCGGCCGGAGTTGCCGGAGGCGCACAACAACCTGGGCCTGGCGCTGCAGCAGACTGGCGATCACCTGGCGGCGATCGAGGCGCTGGGCGTGGCGGTGCAGCTGCGCCCCGGCTATGCCCGCGCGCATGCCAACATCGCGCAGTCGCTGCTGAAGCTCGACCGCGTCGCCGAGGCCGAGGCCGCCTGCCGCACCGCCATTGAGAGCGAGCCGCGGCAGACCGACGGCTACATCAACCTGGGCCTGGTACTGCTGGCGCAGAACCGCCAGCAGGAGACCGCCGAGGTGTTCCGCCAGGTGCTGGCGCTGCAGCCCGACGACCCCAAGGCGCTGTCCAACCTGGGCGTGGCGCTGAAGGAGATCGGTGCCATCGACGAGGCGCTGGCGATGCAGATCCGCGCCCAGGCGGTGGCGCCGGACGATGCCACGCCGCCGTGGAACGAAAGCCACGTGCGGCTGCTGACCGGCGACCTCGCGGTCGGCTGGGAGCGCTACGAGCGTCGCTGGGGCACCGGCGACTTCAAGGCCTCGGTCCGCCCCTTCAAGGCGCCACCGTGGCGCGGCGAGGCGCTGGGCAACCGCGCGCTGCTGGTGCACCTGGAGCAGGGCGTCGGCGACACCGTGCAGTTCTGCCGCTACCTGCCACTGCTGGCGGAACGCTTTCCCGGCGCCGAGCTGACGTTCGAGGTACAGACTTCGCTGCTGGCGCTAATCCGCCATTCCTTCCGCCGCTTTCCGCGCCTGCTGGTGCTGCCGCACAGCAACCTCGCCGGCGTCAACCTGCCGCCCTTCGACCTGCAGCTGCCGCTGGCCACGCTGCCGCGCGCCTTCGGCACCCGGCTGGACAGCATCCCGGACACCACGCCCTATATCGAGCCACCGGGGCTACGCGACTATCGCCAGCCGGGCGACAAGCTGGTCATCGGTATCTCCTGGAAGTCGATCGGCGCCACCGGCCGCAAGCGCTCGCTGTCGCTGGAGCGCCTGGCGCTGCTGCTGGCGCGGCCCGGCGTGCGGCTGGTCGACCTGCAGTACGGCGACACGCAGGAGGAGCGGCGCCTGCTGGCGGCGCAACACGGCATCGAAATCACGCACGACGAGACGGTGGACGCCAAGGCCGACCTCGGCGCCTTCGCCGAGCAGGTGAAGGGCTGCGACCTGGTGGTCTCGATCGACAACACCACGGTGCACATCGCCGGGGCGCTGAACGTGCCCTGCTGGGTGTTGCTGCCCTATGTGCCCGACTGGCGCTGGCTGCTGCAGCGCGAGGACAGCCCCTGGTACCCCAGCCTAAAGCTCTACCGCCCCCCTGCGATCCATGCATGGGACCCGTTGCTGGAGCGCCTGGGCGACGATCTTGCAGCGGTGCTGTCAGGTGATCACACTAGGCTGCAATCACAACGCTGGGCGGGGCCGCCGGCCCTGACCCCCTGAGCCAGGAGATGCGCGCCATGCAGATCGTCAACTTCGTGCACATGGACAAGGGCACCAAGGCCGAATACGACCTGCTGATGAGCCGCGAGCGCGCCCACAAGGCGGCACACCACATCGACAACGTGCTGGCGCTGCTCAAGGCCGGCGACATCCCGGACTCCGGCTACCAGATCAGCCGCTACCAGCACTCGCTGCAAAGCGCGACCTTGGCCGAGCGCGACGGCCAGGACGAGGAGATGATCGTCGCCGCGCTGCTGCACGACATTGGCGACACCATCGCGCCCGACAACCACTCCGACTTCGCCGCCTCGGTGCTGCGCCCCTATGTCAGCGAGCGCACCTACTGGATCGTCAAGCACCACGGCATCTTCCAGGGCATCTACTTCTGGCACCACATCGGCTGGGACCAGAATGCGCGCGACCGCTATCGCGGCCACCAGTGGTTCCAGGCCTGTGCCGACTTCTGCGAGAAGTACGACCAGAACGCCTTCGACCCGGCCTATGACACGCTGCCCCTCGAGCATTTCGAGCCGATGGTACGCCGCGTGCTGGGCCGCGAGCCCTTCGCCTGGGAGACCGCGGCGGCGGCCGAGTAGCGCCTCCCGACGTTCGCCAACGCAACGCTAGCCGACGCTGGCGTCCCCGCCTTCCACCGTCGCCCCGCGGCGCAGCGACAGGGTTTCCCAGGCCGCTACCAGTAGCAGCACCAGCGTCACCGCGCCGCCGAGCCACAGCGGCGCCAGGCTGTCGCTCGCCAGGCTCAGCAGCCCCAGCAGTCCCAGCCCGACCAGGTGCGACAGCGGCAGGCGGCCGGCCATCGAGCGCTTGAACAGGATGTTGCCGAGCAGGAAAAGCGCCGGGCCACCCAGCAGGCAGGCGGCCACCGCCGGCTCGGCATGGCCCAGGGGATGCGCCTGCATCAACTCGTCGGCGGCGGCGCCGACGATGATCCCGGCGATGATCGGCAGGTGGCAGTAGGTGTAGGCAGCGCGCGCCAGCCGGCCCGGCGTGGCGTCTTCGGCGATGCGGCGGCTGCCGCGCTCCGCCCCGGTATCGAAGTAGATCCACCACAGCGTCACGCTGCCGACGAAGGCGATGGCGAAGGCGGCGATCGCGGCGGCGCTCCAGGCCTGCTCGCCGAAGGTGGCGCCGGTCACCAGGATGGATTCGCCCAGCGCGATGATCACGAAGAGGCCGCAGCGCTCCGCCAAGTGGCCGCCTTCCACCGTCCAGTCCTGCACGGTCGAGCGGCCAAGGCCCGGCGTGCGGAAGCCGGTGGCCGGTCCGGTGTACTCCACCGCCAGCGCGGCGATCCACAGCCAGAGCCGCGCCTGCTCCAGCAGCGCGCCGGCGATCCACAGCACGCCGGCCGTCGCCAGCCAGAGCGTGATGCGCTGGAAGTTGCGCCGGTTGCCCGGACTCGCGGGCCCGCGTAGCGCCCACAGCATGAAGAGGCTGCGCCCCACCTGCATGGCGACATAGGCGCCGGCCATCACCAGCGCCGACTCGCCGAAGGCCTCGGGCAGCGCGGTGGAGAACAGCAGCCCGGCCAGCATCAGCGCGAAGAGCAGCAGGCGCACCGGCGTGCGCTCCGGATCCAGCCAGTTGGTCACCCAGGCGGTGAAGATCCAGACCCACCAGGTGGCCAGCAGCAGCAGCCCGGTTTCCAGCGCGCCCGCCGCCGTCAGGTGGTGCAGCAGGCGGTGCGACAGCTGGGTGACGGCGAAGACGAACACTAGGTCGAAGAACAGCTCGACGAAGGTGACCTTGCCATGTTCATGCGCGTGGCGCCGGCGAAGGAGGGAGGTGGGGGCGGGCATGGTGTCCGTCGAAAACAACCCTCTCCCGGCGGGAGAGGGTGGCGGCGAAGCCGCCGGGTGAGGGGAAGCGTCAGCTAGTAGAGCGCGATTCCGGCAGCCGCACCAAGGTCCCTCACCCGCTCGCTGCACTCGCACCCTCTCCCCAGGGCGAGGGTTAGTTGACGCCCGCCAACCGCAGCCTCCCCGGCGTGGTCCCCAGTTCCCGGCGGAAGGCCTGAATGAAGGCGCTGGGGCCGGCGTAGCCGAGGTCGAGGGCGACTTGCGTCACCGGCCAGCCGGCGGCCAGCAGGGCCAGCGCGCGCAGCAGTCGGGCGCGCCAGCGCCAGGCGGTGAAGGTCAGCCCGGTCTCGGCCGGGAACAGCCGCGCCAGGGTGCGCTGGCTGGCGCCGACGGCGCGGCCCCAGGCGGCCAGGTCGCGGCCGTCGCCGGGTTCGGCCAGCAGCGCGGCGGTCAGGCGCCTGAGGCGCGGGTCATGCCCCGGCGCCAGGTGCAGGCCGGCGGCCGGCGCCATCGCCAGCTCGTCCAGCAGCACGGCGATCCGGCGTGCCTCCGCGGCGCGCGCGGCGGCGCTGCGTGGCGCCGGCTGGCAGCAGGCCAGCACCAGGGCGCGCAGCAGCGGCCCGGCGGCCAGCACTCGGCAGTGCGGGCCGCCGTCCCACAGGTCGTCGCGCAGGTAGAGCAGGCGCACCGCCACTGGGCCGTGCGCGGTCAGGCGGTGGCGCCGGCCCGGCGGCACCCAGACGGCGCGGTCCGGCGGCACCACCCAGGTGCCGTCCACCGTCTCGCAGGTCAGGGTGCCGGTCAGGGCATGCACCAGCTGGCCGCGCGGATGGCGGTGCCAGCCGGTGTCGTGGCCGGCCGGGAAATCCTCGGCGTGCCCCTTCACGGGCCGTCCTGTGTTTTGGCCGGGTCTGAACATTTTCTGGCAGTCTATCGTAAGACGGCCAGAGCGGTCTCTGGTGGAATGAGCTCATGCGACACCTGCTGCTCAACGTCGGCCACTTCCAGACGCACTTCTTCCTGCTGCTCTATCCCACCGTCGTGCTGACGCTCGAACGCCAGGGTGGCGGCAGCTATGGCGACCTGCTGCTGCCCTCGACGGCGGGCTTCGTCGCCTTCGCCGCCATGACCCTGCCGGCGGCCTGGGCCGGCGACCGCTTCCCCAAGGGGCGGCTGATCGCGCTGCTGTTCTTCGGCCTGGCGGCGGGATCGACGCTGGCGGCGCTGTCGCAGGGCACGGTGATGCTGGCCTGCGGCCTGGCGCTGATCGGCGCGGCGGCGGCGATCTATCATCCGGTCGGCATCGCCCAGCTGGCCGAGGAGACCACGCGGACCGGCCGTGCCATCGGCGTCAACGGCGTGTGGGGCAACCTCGGCGTCGCCGCCGCGCCGCTGGCCGCCGCCGCGCTGGCCGCGGGCTGGGGCTGGCGCGCCGCCTTTGCCGTGCCCGCCGTCCTGGCCTTCGTCACCGGCTGCCTGCAGGTCGTGCAGGCGCGCCGCGGCGGCGGCGGCCACAAGCTGCCCGAGGCCGCGGTTGGCGCGGTGCCGCGCGGCGCACTGCTGCGCGTGCTGGCCTTCCTGGTCGCCAGCGGCCTGTGCGGCGGGCTGCTGTTCAACGCCATGACCGTGGCGCTGCCCAAGCTGATCGACGATGCGCTGCCGGGGCAGGGCAGCGGCGTGCTCTCGGCCGGCGCGGTGGCCAGCGCGATCTTCGCCGTCGCCGCCTTCAGCCAGCTGGTCACCGGGCATCTGCTGGACCGCGTCGCGGTCCGTCCGCTGGCCGGCTGGCTGATCACCGGCCAGGCGGCGAGCCTGGTGCTGCTGGCGCTCGCCGGTGGCTGGGCGCAGGTGGCGGCGGCGCTGCTGCTGACCACGCTGATCTTCGCCGAGATCCCGGTCGGCGATACGCTGCTCAAGCGCGTCACCTCGGCGCGCATCCGCGCCCGCGCCTATGGCGTCGCCTATGCCATCTCCTTCGCCTCGGCCATCGCCACGGTGCCGCTGATCTCCGGGCTCTACAGCGAGGGCCAGGGCTTCGGCGCGCTGCTGTGGCTGCTGGCTGGCGCGGCGACGCTGCTGGCGGCGGCGGCCTGGAGCCTGCCGCGCGGCGCCGGCAATCCGCCGGGGCTGGCCGTGGCCTGATTGGCGAGGGGGTGGCTGGAGTCGGCGGCTACTCCGCCGCGGCCTTGGCGCCCAGCCCGCCGCCGCCCGGCGTGGAGACCACCAGGCGCTCGCCGGGTTCGACGCGCTGCGTGCCCTTGCCGCGCAGCACGCGGCCGCCGTCGGTCGCCAGCGCGCCGGCGGCGCCGTCCTGCCCGCCGTCGCGGCCGCGCGGCGGAAAGGCGATGCGGTCGAAGGCGGCGAGGATCTCGAAGGGTTCGTTGTCGCGGTGCGCCACCTCGATCACCTGGCCGTCGCCGCCGCGGTGAGTCCCGTCGCCGCCGCTGCCGCGGCGCAGCTCCTTGCGCCAGAACACCAGCGGGGTCTGCGCCTCGACGATCTCCACCGGCGTGCCGCGCACGCCAGAAGGGAAGGCTGTGGCGTTCAGGCCGTCCTTGGTCGGCCGGGCGCCGGTGCCGCCGTTGCTGGTCATGGTGAAGGCGAAGCTGGCACCCTTGGCCGCCGGCGCATTGCGGAAGGTCATGTTCCACAGGCAGCTGGTGCCCTCGGCCGGGCAGCGGCCAGGCAGCGCCTGGGCCAGGCAGCCGAACACCATGTCGGGCAGCATCTGGCCGATGATGTGGCGGGTCGAGACCGCCGCCGGATAGAGCGCGTTGACGATGCTGCGCGCCGGCGCCGAGATCGCGAAGGCGCCGAGCGAACCGGCGTTGTTCGGCACGCGGGGCGCGATGGCGCACATCAGGCCGAAGGCGGTGTAGGCGCGGGTATAGGCCAGCGGCACGTTGATGCCATGCGTGACCTGCGGCGAGGTGCCGGTGAAGTCGACCGAGACCCGGTGCCCAGCGATGGTGGTGGCGGCCTGCAGCTCGATCGGATGGTCGTAGCCGTCCAGTGTCATGGCATAGCGCCAAGTGCCCTGTGGCAGCGCGGCGATGGCCTGGCGCATGGCGCCGGTGGTGCTGTCGATGATGTGCGCGCCCAGAACCGACAGGTCGTCGAGCTGGAACTCTTCCAGCAGCCGGGCCAGGCGCCGCGCGCCGACGTCGTTGCAGTTCAGCAGCGAGTAGATATCGCCCTCGGTGTCGATCGGCAGGCGGGTATTGGCCTTGGCGATGGCGAGCAGCGTCTCGTTCACCCGGCCCTGGTCCATCAGCTTCAGGAAGGGCAGCGCCAGGCCCTCCATGAAAAGGTCCGTGCCGTCAGGGCCGAAGCCGATGCCGCCGATGTCGGTGATATGCGAGGTGCAGGCGAAGAGGGCGACCAGCCGGCCGCCGTGGAACACCGGCGTGGTGACCACGAAGTCGTTCAGGTGCCCGGTGCCCTTCCAGGGGTCGTTGGTGATGTAGGCATCGCCCGGCCGCATGGACTCCGGCGGGAAGGCGGTGAGGAAGTGCACCACGCTTTCGGCCATGGAGTTGACGTGGCCCGGCGTGCCGGTCACCGCCTGCGCCAGCATGCGACCCCGCGGATCGAACACGCCGGCCGAAAGGTCGCCGCACTCGCGCACGATGGGGCTGAAGGAGGTGCGCTGCAGCGCGCGCGCCTGCTCCTCCACCACGGCGGAGAGGCGGTCCCACATGAGCTGCAGGTCGAGCTTGCCGATGGTCTTCATGGCTGCGGCTCCCCAGGCTGGCGGTCCAGGATCAGGTGGCCGCCAGGGCCCAGTCTAGCGCCGAAGCCGGGTGGCACCAGCGTCGTGGTGTTGGCTTCCTCGATCAGGCAGGGCCCCGCCATCTGCTGTCCCGGTGTCAGGCTTTCGCGGCGGTAGGTGGCGGCCTCGACCCAGGCGCGGCCGCGCACGTCGAGCAGCCGGCGCTGGCCCTTCGGCGTGGCCGCGTCGCCGGCCGCCAGGTCGCCCAGCGGCACCACGGCCGGCGCCGGCGTGCCCAGGGTCACCGACCAGCTCAAGACCTCGATGGCGCCGCCCGGGATCACGCGTTCGAACAGGCGGCGATAGACCGCCTCGAAGGCCTCGCGCAGCGGGGCGGCGTCCGCCGCCGTCAGGTCGCGCGGCGGCAGCGGCACCGGAATCTCGCTGCCCTGGCCCTGGTAGCGCATCCAGCCGACGCGTTTCTCTTCGATCGCCGTCGCGGCGTCGCTGCCGGCCTGCACCAGCGCCAGCGCCTCGGCACGCAGCGCCTGGAACAGCGGATTGACCCGCGGCAGGGCAGCTGCCTCCAGCGGCAGGTGGAAGGAGCGCAGCAGCTCGAAGGCGATGGGTGCCGCCAGGAAACCCAGGGCCGAGCCGACGCCGGCGTCGGCCGGCACGATGATGCGGTCGATCTCCAGCTTCTCGGCCAGGCGCGCGGCATGCAGCGGCGCGGCGCCGCCGAAGGCGATCATGGTGTGGCCGGCCAAGGTGGCGCCGCTTTCCACCGCGTGCACCCGCGCGGCACTGGCCATGGTTTCGTCCACCACCTCGCTGACGCCCAGCGCGGCTTCCTCGTCGGTCATGCCGAGCGGCTGGCCGACGGCACCGCGCAGCGCCACCGCCGCCTGCTCCGGCTGCAGGTCGAACAGCCCGTCGGCGAAGCCTTTGGCCGCCAGCCGGCCCAGCGTCAGGTCGGCATCGGTCACGGCCGGCCGCGTGCCGCCGCGTCCGTAGCAGGCCGGGCCGGGCACCGAGCCGGCGCTCTCCGGCCCCACGGTGATGCGGCCCAGCAGGTCGACGCCGGCCAGCGAGCCGCCGCCGGCGCCGATCTCCACCATCTCGATCACCGGGATGCGCAGCGGCAGGCCGGAGCCCTTCAGGAAGCGCGCCGAGCGGTCGACCTCGAAGGCGCGCGCCACCTGCGGCGTGCCGTCGTGGATCAGGCAGATCTTCGCCGTGGTGCCGCCCATGTCGAAGGAGAGCACGCGATCCAACCCCAGCTCAGCCGCCAGGCGCGCCGCCAGCAGGGCGCCTCCGGCCGGGCCGCTCTCCACCAGGCGCACCGGCAGGCGCCGTGCCGTCTCCAAGGTGGTCAGGCCGCCGCCGGAGGTCATCATGAAGACCGGGCAGATCAGCCCGGTAGCGGTCAGCGCCGTCGCCAGGCGACCGAGGTAGCTGGCCATCACCGGCTGCACATAGGCATTGGCCACCGTAGTGGAGGTGCGCTCGTACTCGCGGATTTCCGGGCAGACCTCGCTGGAGCGGCTGATCCAGAGGTCGGGCAGCGCGGCGGCGATGCGCTCGGCCACGGCGATCTCGTGCGCCGGATTGGCGTAGCTGTGCAGAAAGGCGATGGCCAGGCTCTCGATCCTGGCCTCGCGCAGCTGCGAGATCAGCGCCTCGAGCGCGGCCAGATCCAGCGGCTTCAGCACCGCGCCCTTGGCATCGACGCGCTCGGGCAGGGTGAAGCGCAGCGCGCGCGGCACCAGTGCCTTGGGCTTCTCGATCTGCAGATCGTACTGGTCGTAGCGCCCCTCGTCGGCGATCTCCAGCACATCGCGGAAGCCTTCGGTGGCAATCAGCGCGGTGCGGGCGCCCTTGCGCTCGATCACCGCGTTGGTCGCCAGGGTGGTGCCGTGCAGGAACAGCGAGAGGTCGGCGGCGGTCAGCCCGGTCTGCGCCAGGAGCTGCTGCGTGCCCTCGATCACCGCGCGCTCCGGCGCTTCCGGCGTGGTCAGCAGCTTCAGCGCGCGACGGCCCTGCGGCGTCTCCAGGACCAGGTCGGTGAAGGTACCGCCGATATCGCTCGCCAGGCGGACGCCAGGCTGGGGGGAAGGGGGCATGAATGCGACCTGTCTCTGCTCTGTCCGAGAGGACTTAGAGCATGACGGCCAGGGAGCGTCACCCGTCGGGTTTTCAGCCCTCCCCCTCGTTCTCTCGCCCTCCCCCATCGAGGGGGAGGGCAAGGAATGTGAAGGGGAGTGGCCGACCCCTACGCCGCGACCTCGGGATGCCAATCCACCCGTTCGCCGCTCCAGGTCAGCGCCCGACCGCCCTGGCGCAGGCTCCAGGCCAGGCCGCGGCGGATCAGGTGGCGGCTGGGGCGCGGCTCGGGGCGCGGCAGCGTCTGGAACATGAAGTCCACGGCATAGGCCCGGGCCAGCATGACGTCGGTGATATCCTTGAACATGGCTCATCTCCTGCTTGTCTTGGGCGGGCGGCTCCAGGGCCGCTCTGTTGCAGTGAATATCAGCGTCAGGGCCCAGCTTGACAAACGAGACTTCGTGCCTTTATTTATTAGTATGGCTCATATATAGAATGGCACGGCTTCCTTCCCTCTCCGCGCTCCGCGCCTTCGAGGCGGCGGGGCGGCTGGCCTCCTTCACCAAGGCGGCGGCGGAGCTGCACGTTACCCAGGCGGCGGTCAGCCACCAGGTGCGCACGCTGGAAGAGCAGCTCGGCCTGTCGCTGTTCCAGCGCACCACGCGGCGCCTCGACCTGACGCCCGCCGGTCAACGTCTGCTGGCGGCGGCGACGGCGGCCTTCGACGGCCTCAGCCGGGCGGTCGACGAGCTGGGGCGCGGCGAGCGGCTGCTGACCGTCACCACGTCGTCCTCCTTCGGCGCGCGCTGGCTGGCGCCGCGCCTCGGCCGCTTCGCCGCGCAGCACCCCGACATCGACCTGATGATCCGCCATACCGCCAGCGTGCTCGACCTGGCGCGCGACGGCATCGACGTGGCGCTGCGCTGGGGTCGCGGCGGCTGGCCCAGGGTCGAGGCCAGCCTGCTGGCGGCGGCGCAGCTGACCCCGGTGGCGAGCCCGGCGCTGGCGGCGCGCCTCAAGCTGCCGGCGGACTTGGCGCAGGTGCCGCTGCTGCACGACGAAAACCCGGAGGAGTGGCGCGAATGGTTCCTGGTGGCGGGCCTCGACCCGGCACCGGCGCGGCGCGGTACCACCTTCGACGACAGCAACGCGATGATCCAGGCGGCGCTGGCCGGGCAGGGCGTGGCGTTGGCCAGCCGGGCGATGGTCACCAGCGACGTCGCTGCCGGCCAGCTGGTCATGCCCTTCGAGCTGTCGCTGGAACAGGGCTACGGCTACTGGTTCGTCACGCTGCCGGGCGCGTTGAAGCAGCCGAAGATCGCCGCCTTCCGCCAATTCGTGGTCGATGAGCTGGCGCGCGACGCGGCGATGATCACACCGGCTTCCGCTACACCGCCCAACTCCTAAATCGGCAGGGCCGTTGTCATCTTGATCGCCCGCAGCACGAAGCGCGAGTTGACTGAGCGCACCAGCTTCAGGTGCAGCAGGCGCTGGGTCAGGAAGCGGTCGTAGTCCTCGATGTCGGCCACCACCAGCTTGATCCAGTAGTCGCGGTCGCCGGTAACGGCGCAGCATTCCAGCACCTCGGGCGCCTGACGCATGGCGGCCTCGAAGGCGGCGGTGGCGCGCTCGCTGTGCTCTTCCAGCGTGACCGTGGCGAAAACCGTGACGCCGAGGCCCAGCTTGCGCGGGTCGGCCAGCGCCACGGTGGCCTGGATCACGCCCTCGTCCTTCAGCCGCTTGATGCGCCGCCAGCAGGGCGCTTGCGACAGCCCAACCTGTTCGGCCAGCTCGGCGGTGGCTAGACTGGCGTCCCGCTGCAACAGGCGCAGCAGCCGGCGGTCGGTTTCGTCCAGTTCGATCATCTATGCGCTCTTTCGATTCCCAGCGCATAAATTATCCAGCGAGGCGGCGATGCACCACAAGATAGATAAGAAAATGCCCCCCGAGGCGCCCAAATCTATGGGTATGCCCAAGCAGACCACCTACGCCTCGCCCACGCCCGACCGTGATGGACATGTCGCCTACAGCGCCGTCGAGCATGCCACCTGGCACCGGCTCTACAGCCGCCAGATGGCGCTGCTGCCAGGCCGCGCCTGCGATGCCTTCCAGGAGGGCGTGGCGACGCTGGGCCTGGCGCCCGACCACGTGCCGCAGCTGGCCGAGGTCGATGCCGCCCTGGCCCGCGCCACCGGCTTTGGCGTCGAGGCGGTGCCGGCGCTGATCACGCCGAAGCGCTTCTTCGCCCTGCTGGCGCGGCGCCGCTTTCCGGTGGCGACCTTCATCCGCCGGCCCGAGGACCTGGACTACATCGAGGAACCCGACATCTTCCACGAGGTCTTCGGCCACTGCCCGATGCTGACCCATCCGGTCTATGCCGACTTCATCCAGCACTACGGCGAAGTGGCGCTGCGCCTGCCCGAAAAGCTGCTGTGGCGCTTGCAGCGCCTCTTCTGGTTCACCGTGGAATTCGGGCTGCTCGACACCGCCCAGGGGCGCCGCATCTATGGCGCCGGCATCCTTTCGTCCTTCACCGAGACCCCCTGGTCGCTGGACGCGGCGGAGCCGAAACGCCAGCCCTTCGACCTGGTGACTGTGCTGCGCACGCCCTACCGCATCGACATCCTGCAGCCGCTCTACTACGTGCTGCGCGATTGGCGGCAGTTGCTCGGCGTGATCGAGCAGGACCTCCCCGCCGCCTGCGCCAAGGCCAAGGAACTGGGCACCCTGCCGCCGCTGTTCCCGGAGAAGGCGGCGGCTTAGGTCACTTGGTATTGTTGCGCCAGTCCAAGAGGAAGGAACAATAGGTGCCAGCGATCCGCCACCAACTCCATGTGGCGATCAGCGTTGCCAGCGTGCCAGCGAGCGCCCAGCCGAGTTGCTCGGCGTGGCCGTGGGCCAGCAGCAATCCAGCAAACAACCCGATCTGCAGCACGAAGGCAGCTGCTACCACAGCATCTATTTTGAATGCGAAGCGCCAGGCAGAAAGGCGGTGGGGGATCGGCCCCTGCTTTGGTAGCGAGGGCGAAAACAGGCGTTTGAAATGACTTGAATGCGCCTCCGATGCGCCGTTCGTGCGGGGAGGCCGGTGGCACTCCAGCCCGAGCATCTTACTACCGATGAGCGCGACATAGATGCCCATGGTTGCGCCGCGCAGACTGAGACACCAGTCCGTCGCTGCCAGCTCCGGATGATTGATCAGGAAGCCAGCGACGGTCATCGCGGGCAACAGCGTAGCAAGCGCGCGTACCAGGCGCAGCCGGCTCCTAAGGTAGTCTGCATAGCTCGAGGCGCCGGCAGATTCGAACAACCGCATACGGATTTCGTTCTCGGGGAAAACATCTCCCTGCTCGTTGATGACTTTCTTGCCCTTGTAAACGATCCAAAGTCGGTGATGGGCCTCAAAGCTCTGCAGGATGCTGTCGGCGACGCGGTCGTAGACGATGCCAACGACATAGGCCAGCGGGACAACGAGGGCGATTCCGCCCCACATCGTGCCGGATAGACTCGCCAGCAGAGTGGGATCAACGAGTATCCCAAACGCCAGTAACGCAAGCACGCCAATGACGAGCTGCTCGGCAAAGAGGGCGGTGGTATTCATCATTGCTCGCTGCGAGGAACGGATGATCGTCCAAGCTATAGCACAACGCTTGGCGCTATGACTCCCCGACAGCCTTGAGCAGCAGGTCTCGCGACTCTGGAAAGGTCAGGCGCTCCAGTGTCAGAGCAAAGCGCAGCCATACGCTTGCGCGCTCTTCTGACGACTCAATGGTGCCAGTGGCGCGCACCAGAAAGAAGGTGACAAGCAAGTTCGTTTGAGTTGGTCGCTGCAGGCGAACAGATCCGACGAGGCGCACCACCTCGCCCTCAACGCCGCCTTCTTCCCGTAGTTCTCTGAGGGCCCCTTGCTCGGCAGTCTCCCCCCTTTCGATGTGACCTTTGGGAAAGATCCAGACAGTCGGGTTGTTCTTGGCCGTCACCAGCAGATATTCGATTTCGCCTGAGGGACCTTCGCGGAACGCGATTGCTCCTGCCTCGGCGATATCCCCTCGCATCACCGCGTCTCTCACACCACCGGCACTTCCAGGTAGGTGCCGAACTCTACCAGCGAGTCGAAGTCGACGCAGGCGTGCACCTTGCCTTGCTTGTTGTCGATCGTCATGCGCGGGCCGACCGGGGCGGCCGGCTGGTGCCAGACGCCGGGCAGGATCTGGATGCCGAAGCTGCCGTCGCAGCGAAAGGCGACGAAGCTTTCCGGCCGGATGTCGTCACCGGCCTTGGCCAGCACGGCGACGAAGGGCGTGGCGTCGCGCGGGCACCAGATCTGCCCGCCATCGGGGTGGTAGTTGGCCTGGTAGATGTAGAGCTTGTCGCGCGCCGGCGGCTCCCGGTCCTGCGCCGCCGTGGCGGGGTCGTCGAACCAGCCGATGATGTAGGCCCGCTTCACCGCCTCGTTGCGGCCGAACAGCACGCCGCCCTCGGCCCACATGGAAAAGGCGCCGGCGGTCTCGCCCGCCTCGTTGCCGTTGACGCCGGGCGACATGGGGCGCCAGCCCTGCAACGGCCAGGGCGTCATGATGACCTTGGCGCTGGCAAAGTCCGGCACGACCTCGCCGAAGCCCCTGAGGCTCTCGGCCGTAGCCTCGACCAGCGGCACGCGATGCACCTTGGCCTCGCCCTTGGCGATGGAGGGGAAGCGCACGTCGGTCTGGTGAGCAAGCAGGGTCATGGGGGGCTCCTGAATGAGGCGAGGAGTGTAGCGGAAATTCCGTGAGAGTGCTTGCGGCCGCTTCTGCGAGACGGGTTGCGCTGTGCTACGCCCTCGAAGGGAGGGGCCAAAGAGCCCTAATTGCGGCGCCATAGCCGCATTCCGCGCCGAAAACCTTTGCGCTGCGTTATGGTGCTGCATGGCAAATCGCGAGAAGGACGGCGGCTCCCGCAAGGACAAGCGGGCGAGCCCACGGGTGCTGCGCGAGCGCGAGCAGCGCAAGCAGGCGCGGGTACTGGTGGCGCAGGAGGCCTCGCTCGCCGCGGCCGGCGACACCGGCGCCTGGCCTGTTGATTCCTGGATGGTGGCGGAATTGGCCGGCGGACAGTGCTGGGTGGTGCAAGGCGAGCGGCGCCTGCAGTGCTCCGTGCCGCCGCGGCTGGCGCGCGAGTTCGCCGGCGCGCTGGCGATCGGCGACCGGGTGCGGCTGGACGCGCCCGAAAGCACCGTCATCGAGCGCCTGCCGCGGCGCAATCACCTGTCGCGCAAGCGCTCCGACCGCACCCGCCAGTCAGGCGGCGATGCCAAGGAGCACGCGTTGGCGGCCAACCTGGACCTGGCGGTGGTGGTGGCGGCGCTTGCCGACCCGCCGTTCCACCCGCGTCTCATCGACCGCTTCCTCATCATGGCGCAGCACGGCGGCATCCAGCCGCTGATCTGCCTCAACAAGTGCGAGCTGGGCGAGCCGCCGCCGGAGCTGGCGATCTATGCCGGGCTGGGCGTGCCAGTGGTGATGGCCTCGGCGCATAACGGTACGGGGCTGGACCAGCTGCGCGCCGCGCTGCAAGGCAAGAACAGCGTGCTGGTTGGCCACAGCGGTGTCGGCAAGTCCTCGCTGGTCAACGCGCTGCTGGGCGCCGCCACCGCGACCGTCGGCGCGGTCGGCGAGAAGTCCAACCGCGGTCGTCACACCACGACCGCGGCACAGGCGCATCATCTGGACGCCGAGACCTACCTGTTCGATACGCCGGGCATCCGCTCCTGGGGCCTCTGGGCCATCGAGCCCAGCGAACTGCGTGACTACTTCAGCGAGTTCGCCGCCTTCGCCGGCGACTGCCGCTACCGCGACTGCACGCACCGCAGCGAGCCCGGCTGCGGCGTGCGCGCCGCGGCCGAGGCCGGCAGCATCTCCGCCGCGCGCTACGACAGCTATCTCAGACTTTACGAGGAGTAGGCGCCACCAAAAGAAAACGGGCGGCGCCTCGTGGCGACCGCCCGTCGAAGTGGAGCTGATCGGATGGCGGATCAGCTCCAGGGGAAGGGCGAGTGGCTGACCGGGTGCAGCTTGCCCTCGGCGTAACGCGACAGGCGGAAGGGCTCCAGCAGGCGGGACTTGTGGCCCAGCACCTCGTCGGCCACCAGCTTGCCGACGCCGATCATCTTATAGCCGTGGTTGCTGTCGGCGATGATATGGACGTTCTCGCGGAAGGTGTCGAACACCGGGAAGCTGTCGGGCGTGAAGCAGCCCAGGCCGCCCGAAGCCTCCTTCTTCCAGTGGATGCCCTGGCCCTCGAAGCGCTTGTGGCAGAAGGCCAGCGCCGAGGTCCACATGTGGGCGAAGTCGTCGCCGACAATGAAGTCCGGGCTCTCCGGGCCATAGGGATCGATCGCCACCTTGTCGACCGGCGTCTCGACGACGTAGGGCATGGCGCCGCCCTGGATCCCGCCGAAGTTGAAGTCTGGCTTGTAGTAGATGCCCCACAGCTTGTCGGTGATCAGTGAGCCGTCGACGTCGCTCATCAGCGGCGCGTCGGTGTCGACGTGGATCACCGGCGGCATCTTGCCCTCGTTGGTCTTCAGGAAGCCCGGGTCGACGCCCAGGGTGCCTTCCTCTAGGCACCAGTAGCGCCACATCGGCACGTCCTGGTGCAGCTTGCCGTCGCGGCCCTTGATGTCGACCGCCTTGGGCAGCTCCAGCATGTCCCAGACCTTGCTGACCCAGGGGCCGACGCCGACCACCACCTGGTCGCACTCGATCCGGCCCTTGTCGGTCAGCACCGCGGCGACCGCGCCGGTGTTGTGGCCCAGCTCGAAGCCGGTGACCGCCACGCCGGTCATGATGCGCACGCCCAGGTCCTCGGCCTTCTTCGCCAGGCCATAGATGGACTTCAGGTTGTTGGCGTAGCCGCCCTTCTTCTCGTGCAGGACGGAGGTGATGCCCTTGGCCTGCCAGTCGTCGAACAGGCCCTTCATGTACTTCATCGAGTCCGCCTCGCCCTCGATGAAGGTAGAGTCGTAGCCGATGGTCTTCTGCTGCGCGTAGATCGAGGCCACGTCCTGGTGCATCACCTCGGGGCTGATCTGCATGTAGCCGACCGGGTGATAGGAGAAGGCCTCCTTGTCGCTCTCCCACACCTCGACGCACTGCGCCATCAGCTCGCGCATCGCCGGCTGGAAGTAGTTGTTGCGCACCACGCCGCAGGCGATGCCCGAGGCGCCGGCGCCGATGGCGGTCTTGTCGACCACCAGGATGTCCTTGCCGCCGCCCTTGCCCTGGGCCTCCAGCTTGGCCGCCAGGTGCCAGGCGGTAGAGAGGCCGTGGATACCGGCGCCGATGATGAGGTACTTGACCTTGGTTGGCATCGCCATGGGATGGAACTCCTTCTGCGCCGCGACGGCCTCGTGCAGGCCATCCGCTGGGCGCGACCCGGCAGCAATAGGGCGTAGGGCAGGGCCCGTCCGCTCCGATTCCGACGGGCGCCGCTCCACAATCGACAGGGGGTCAGTCGGCTGGCGGTAGATCGCGGTAGAGCGCGAATCCCTGTGGCGTTCGGACGAGATGAAAGTCGTCACCTTCCTTCACGCCCCACTCGCTCAGCATTTCATCGGGGAAGAGCAGCGCGACATCATCGCCGACGGCGACCAGGCGAGCGACAAAAGTTCGCTGTGAAGTGGTCATTCGCAATAGTAGCATAAACACCATAGATGCTACTATTGAAAATCCTTATCCGGGCTTCTGCCCCGCCAAGCCCTCCAGCAGCGCGGCGATCTCGCCCTCGGACAGCAGGCCCTCGGCGACCGCTGTCTCGCCCAGCGGGCGGCCGGCGGCGGCGGCGCGCTTCACCAGCGCGGCGGTGGCGCCATAGCCCAGGCGTGGCTGCAGCAGCACGGCCAGCGCGGGGGAGGCCAGCAGGTTGGCGCGCGAGCGTTCGCCGTCGGCGCCGATGCCGGGGATGCCCTTGTCCGCCACCTGCGCCACCACGCGCGCTAGCAGGCGCAGCGCGCCCAGCAGGTTCACCGTCATCACCGGCTCGTAGGCGTTGATGGCGAGTTGCCCCAGAGTCGCGGCGCGCGCCACCGCCGCCTGGTGGCCGGCGAGTTGGACAGAGAGCTGCACCAGCGCCATGGGCATGACGGGATTGACCTTGCCCGGCATCATCGAGCTGCCAGCCTGTAGCGCCGGCAGCGTGAGCTCGCCGAAGCCGCCGGCCGGCCCGCTGGCCAGCAAGGTCAGGTCCTGGCCCAGCTTGGCCAGCGCGTCCGCCGCGGTCGAGGCCTCGGCCATCAGGCGCGCCAGGCCGTCGGCGTTGGCCAGGGCGTCGAAGGGATCGGAGGCCACCGTCAAGGGCAGTCCGGTCAGACGGCGCAGCGCGGTGACCGCGGCGGCGCGATAGCCCGGCCGCGTGCCCCAGCCGGCACCCACCGCCGTGCCGCCCAGCGCCACGCCGGTCAGGGCATCGGCGCGGCCCGCCAGCTCGCGCGCCAGACGGCGGCTCAGCGCCGCGTAGCCGCCGAACAGGCCGCCCAGGGTCATGGGTTGCGCGTCCATCAGGCAGGTGCGCCCCAGGTGCGGCACCGCAGCCAGCGCCAGCGCGCGCTCCTCCAGTGCCGCGGCCAGCGCGTTCAGCGCCGCCACGCCGTCGGCGGCCAGGCGCCGCGCGGCCAGGACCAGCGCGGTCGGCAGCGCGTCGTTGGTCGACTGCGCGGCGTTGACATGGTCGATGGGATCGAGTGCCGCGTAGTCGCCAGGTGCCCGGCCGAGCTGCCGCAGCGCCAGGTTGGCCAGCACCTCGTTGACGTTCATGTTGATCGAGGTGCCGCCGGAAGACTCCAGCGGATCGACGACGAACTGCTCGCGGTGCTGACCCGCCAACACGGCGTCGCAGGCGGCGAAGATCGCCACGCTCTGTTCGGCGGTCAGCGCGCCGGTGGCGCGGTTGGCCTCGGCCGCGGCGCGCTTCACCTGCACCAGCGCCTCCAGCAGCTCTGGCTCGTCGGCCAGGCGGCGGCCGCTGAAGGGAAAGTTCTCCAGGCCGCGCAGCGTGTGGATACCCCACAGCGCGCCGTCCGGGATGGCGCGCTCGCCCAGCGAGTCGCGCTCCACCCTGGCGGTCATAGCGAGGCCCAGACGATCAGGCCGGCAAGGCTGGAGAGCGCGAAGTACTTCCAGACCAGATAGCCGGTGCGGCTCTTCTGCTTGAAGCGCTTCATGAAGCGGCGGAAGTACCAGAAGGCCGGGAAGACGGTGTTCAGGCTGCCGATGCGATCCTCCTCGGTATTGATCGAGGCAGTCTGCGTCAGCAGCAGCTTCTCGGCGCCATAGGCCACCTTCTCCAGGAACCTGGGCCGCAGCGGCCGGCGCACGTCGGCGAACAGGATGATGCGGCGCTGGTCGGTCTGGTTCGCCGCCTCGTGGATGAAGGTCTCGTCGAACAGCACGTCCTGGCCGTCGCGCCAGGAATAGGGCTCGCCGTCGACCTTGATCCAGCAGGCATCGTCATTTGGCGTCTTGAGGCCGAGGTGATAGCGCAGCGCGCCGGCATGGGGATCGTGGTGGCGCCCCAGCTTGGCCCCCGGCGGCAGCAGGGCGAACATGGCGCCGCGGATCTCCGGCAGGTCGCGCAGCAGCTTCACGCTCTCCGGCGCATGGCGCTGCGCCGAGGGCAGCGGCTTGCCATACCAGCAGAGATAGAAGCGGTTCCAGCCGCGCTTCATGAAGGAGTGGAAGGCCAGGTCGTACTTCGGATCGACCGGGCTGGGCAGCACCTCGGCGAAGACCTTCTCGGCCTCGGCCAGCAGCGGCTGCCAGTTGGACCTGAGCTTGGTCAGCGCCGGAATGTCATCGACCGCCAGGTAACTGCGCCGCCCGACCCTGGAGAAGACGTAGAACAGCACGTTGAAGGGCGCCAGGAAGGTGGCGTGGTCCACCACGGCGCGCCCGAAGCCGTGCCGCACCCGCCCACGGAAAATGATGTAGGCGTTGGACAGCAGGAAGACGGCGACGACGATGGCGAGCGTGATCATGACCGCACTTTTGTCGAACGTCTGGATTGTCTGGTCAAGCGTGTCCGCCAGCCATCATTTCGAAACAATCAATGGACGTCCATACACCAAGAGCCGCATCCTATGGTGAGATTGAGCATCCCTGCCGGAGGTGCGCTATGCCAGCGGTAACGAAGGCCGACTACTCACCGAAGTTGGGTCAGATCGAAGCGCGTGCGGCGCTTGTGGATTTGCAGGCGAATCAGGATCTCTGGGTAGCCCAGATGGACACCGGCTACACGCCGCACAGGTGCTTCCAGGAGCCGGGGGGCGCAGTGCCTGCCAATCTGCTCGCCGCCCACGGCTCCGACCTTCTGGAAACTGCCAAGCCGGATGGGCGTGATCCGCTGCGCCGCGAAGAGGCCTTCGACTATCCCGGGCACGGCACCCGAACTCTGAGCGTCATGGTGGGCAACCACCCGCGGCTAAAGGGGGCTATTCCCGGTTGCCGCGTCGTTCCCTTCCGGGTTACCTCGTCGCCGATCTTCAAGCTCAGGCCGGAGCGCACCAAGCCCCTCGGGGCGGCAATCCTGCGCGCCCTGGAGGAGCCGCGTATTCGCGTCATCTCGATCTCGCTGGGGCTGCCTCTACGTCCTGACCCGAGCGTGGCGCAGGCCATCGATGCCGCCTATGAGCGGGGCGTGATCGTGGTCGCCGCTTGTGGACAAATCATACAGCGAGTCACCTGGCCCGGCCGCTACTTCCGCACGATCGGCGCCGGCGGCGTGACACGCTCGCACACCGTTTATACGGCCTATGAGGGGAGTGACGTGAGGCTCTTCGTCGACAGCTTTGCCTTCGCCGTGAATGTCTTTCGCGCGAACTCGGTGCTGAAGAACGGAGCGGAGGACTACATCTTCAGCGGCGAAGCCGGTGACGAGCCGCCGCCCTATGACGGCACCTCCTATGCCGCCGCCCAGGTGGCAGGGGCCGCCGCTCTTTGGCTGCAACGTCATGGCGCCGCTCTGGAGGCAACCTTCGGCGCCCGTGACTACCGACTGGTTGAAAGTTTCCGCGCGTCGCTCCAGGCGACTGGCTACAAGGTGCAGAAACAGGCCTACAATCGGCGTATTCTGCATGTTGAGCAGCTGTTGCGGTTCAAGCCACGCACCAGCGGTTTGACGCCGCGGCCTGCCGCGGTGCTGGATTGAGGCCGGGCAGTTGTACTTAGGTCCCTGAGCCTTGATTTCCGACCCTGGCGCGCTGCCTCAAGGCAGCGGTGTCTCTCAGTGCTGTGCCAGAATTGATTGGACGTCCTAGCCGGTCGACCGCTCTGCCCTGGCCATGCGGCGCTTGGCCCAGCGGTAGAGCGACCAGCTCACCACATGCTCGTAGAGCCAGGCGCTGACCGGGCGGATCAGCGGCAGGCCGAAGAACCAGCCCATCCAGCGGGTCCGCGGCACCTGGCGCCAGACCGCCAGCATGGCGTCGAAGCCGACGTAGAGGCGGCCGCTGGCGTCCTGCGCGTGCAGCCGGCGCAGCGCGCGGTCCGGGGTGATGCCCAGCGCCCCTGCCTCGGTCGCGTCCTCGGCGACGTCGCGGAAGGCCAGCGGCAGGCCCTTGCTCTCGGCGGTGCGGCGATAGCTGGTCATCTCCGCCCGGCAGACCGGGCAAGCGCCGTTGTAGAAGGTGGTGAGTGCCGGCTGGCCGGGTTCGGGCAGCGGGCAGGCGGTCTGTGCTTCCTGCATGGCCTGACCTCGTCGGGCGGGGAGCGCCCTCCCCAAGGATGTGGCACCTTGCCGGCCTTGGACAAGTGCGCGGTTCCGGCCGCGATGCCGCAGGAGACAGGGATATGAGCAACCTCGCGCCGCGCGACTGGGTACCGCAGGCCTCGGACAGCTATGTGCAGCGCCTGGCGGCCTCGGCCCGCCAGCTGGACAGCGCCGGGCTGGAGGCGGAACTGCTGCGCCTGACGGCGGAGAACCGGCAGATCCACGAGTCCGACTGCATCAACCTCAACCCGGCGACCAACGCGATGAACCCGAAGGCCGAGGCCTTCCTGGCCGCCGGCCTGGGCAGCCGCCCCTCGCTGGGCTACCCCGGCGACAAGTACGAGATGGGGCTGGAGGCGGCCGAGCAGATCGAGGTGATCGCCAGCGCCCTGGCGGCGGAGATCTTCGGCGCCCGCTATGTCGAGGTGCGGGTCGGCTCCGGCGCGCTGGCCAACCTCTATGTCTTCATGGCGGCGGCGCAGCCGGGCGACACCATCATCGTGCCCTCGCCGGAAATCGGCGGTCATGTCACCCATCAGCAGCCGGGCGCCGCCGGGCTCTATGGCCTGAAGATCGTCACCGCGCCGGTCGACGCGGCGCGCTACACGGTCGACCTGGTCGGCCTGCGCGAGCAGGCGCGCGCGCTGAAGCCCAAGCTGATCTCGATCGGCGGCAGCCTGAACCTGCTGCCGCATCCGGTCGCGCAGATCCGCGAGATTGCCGACGAGGTCGGCGCCAAGGTGCTGTTCGACGCCGCCCACCTGTCCGGCCTGATCGCCGGCCAGGCCTGGCAGCAGCCGTTGGCCGAGGGCGCCCATGTCATGACCATGAGCACCTACAAGTCGCTGGGCGGCCCGCCCTCGGGCCTGATCGTCGGCAGTGACCCGGAGCTGGCGCAGCGCCTCGACGCCATCGCCTATCCCGGGCTGACGGCCAACTTCGACCTGGGCAAGACCGCCGCGCTGGCCATGACGCTGCTCGACTGGCGCGACCACGGCCAAGCCTATGGCAAGGCCATGGTCGACTGCGCCGCCGTGCTGGCCGACAGCCTGGCGGCGGCCGACTTGGCGCCCTACCGCACGGTCGAGGGTTTTACCAAGTCGCACCAGTGCGCCCTGCCGGCGGCGCGCTGGGGTGGCGGCCAGGCGGCGGCCAAGCTGCTGCGCCAGGCCAACCTGCTGACCTGCGGCATCGGCCTGCCGATCGCCGCGGTGCCGGGTGACGTCAACGGCCTGCGCCTGGGCACCACCGAGCTGCCGCGCTGGGGCATGACACCGGACGACATGCCGGCCATCGCCGCCTTCCTGGCCCGCGTGCTGGCCAAGGGCGAGGCACCGGAGAGCGTGGCGGCGGAGGTCACCGCCTTCCGCCGGCCCTTCGACCAGCTGCACTACGTGCGCTGAGCGCCTACTCCGCAGCCATCGCTGCCCGCGCACAGTGGCAGGAGGCGCCGACCGGCAGGTCGGACCGGGCCATGGCATAGGTGAGGCGCTGGCGGATGAGCTTACCCTCCGCCGTATCGTGCGCGCCGCGCTTGGCCAGGCATTCGTCCAGGCCCTTGAGGCTCCAGATATTGTCCGGATGGATGCAGGCGCGGGGCAGGTTGCCGGCAAGGCCCAAGTCCTCGCGATAGATCACCTCCGCCTCGTCGGTCCGGCCCTGCTCCAGCAGCAGCGCGCCCAGGGCGTGTCGCACGGGCTGGATCCAGCCCCAGGGCTCGTCATAGGGCAGCGCGTCGTCCAGCTCCACACCGCGGCGGAGACGGGCGAAGGCGGCGTCGTAGTTGCCCTTCCGGTACTCGATCTCGCCTTCCAGCATCTCGGCCGCGATCTTCAGCAGCTCGAGACAGCTGTTATTGTGGAGAAGGCGGCTCTCCGGCACCCGCGCGCAGGCGGCATAGAAGAGCGCTTTCTCCATCTCCGCAGCGGCGACATTGCCGAGCGCGGCGTGCGCGACGCCACGAGCGTAGTGGATCGACGCCGTGGTGTAGCAGTAAAGGTCCGGCTCCGCGGGCAGCGGCTCCTTGACCAGCTGCCGCCAGCGGCCGAAGCGGATCATCACGTGCACCTTCATGGAGATATAGCTCTCCAGGAAGTCAGCCATCGGTGGAGAGGGCAGGCGAAGAAGATCTTCGGGGATTTCCCGGATCATCTCCTCGGCGGCGGCGATGGCCGGCCCGTACTGGCCGAGGAACATCGCCCCGTAGATCGCGAAGTGATAGTTGTGGACGCGGTAGGCGGTATAGAAATTCATCCGCCCCTGTCGCTCGGCGATCTTCAGATCGGCGGCGATTCCCCGCTGGTTCCAATAGAGCGCGTCGCGGTATTCGCCGCACTGGATGTCGATATGGGTCGGCATGTGGATCAGGTGGCCCGCATCCGGTACCAGGTCGCGCAGAAGGTCTCCAGCCATCAGCGCCTTCTCGGGCGTCGGCGACATCTCCATCAGGTGGACGTAGAGATGGAGGATGCCCGGGTGGCGCTCCGCCGCCGGGTCATTGTCGATGAACTTCTCCAACACGGCCTGTGCTTCGACCGTCCCCGCGCCGGTGGCGACGCCGCCCGTCTTCTGGTCCCACATCTTCCAGGGCGTCTGGTTCAGGATAGACTCGGCGTAGATCGTGGCGACGTCGATATCGTCTGAATGGGCGCCGTAGGCAGCCTTCATCGCGGCGGCGAAGCTATCGTTCCAGGGCGCCTGATCCTCGATCGTCTCACGCTGTGGATAGCGGGCAGGCAGCGCCTCTATCAGGGCGCGTTCCGGGGCCGTGACCTCGCCGGTAAGCGCCAGCGCGGCCTGTGTCGCGTCATAGGCGCCGGCGAGGACGGCGGCCTTGCCGTCCGGGTCCATATGCTTCCACTCAAAATTGTAGTTCGGCCCAAGCGCATAGGCGACGCCCCAATGCGCCATCGCGCAGTCGGAGTCGTGGACCAGCGCCTTCTTGAAGCACGCGACCGCTTCCTCGTGGTTGTAGGAGAAGCACCAGACCAGACCGCGGTCGAACCAGAGCTGGGCTTCGGGCGAAGTGGTTGTAATTTTGCGCGAATAGACATCGATATCGAAGTAAGTCATGGATTTTCTCCTGCCCACTTACATCATGAATTCAACGTCACATCGCCAGTAGTTAACCTCGGCCGGCATTCCCCAGCTGGCCGGCGCGGAGAAGGCTATTCTCTCCGTATGCACCTTTCAAACGTTTCCAGGCACAGGGCGTCCTGCGCTGCAGCTTGCCATCGGCAAAGAGAGTGCATGCTGACCGCATTGGGCGGGAGACGGGGGGCAGGGCGTTTTTCGGTTCGCGCCCCCCTGACGCGCCCGGGCGATTTCCTGTCGATTGCAGGCTTCCAGTTCCGGGCCTGGGGCCCTATCCCTCTGCCCCATGGTCCTGCGCCTCCTCAGATACGGCCTCCGGAACAACTACGTTCCGCGCCCCGACTTCCGCTTCGCCACGGAGCTGAAGCCCTCCTATGACGTCGTCATCATCGGTGCCGGCGGGCATGGCCTGGCGGCGGCCTACTACCTGGCCAAGGACTGGGGCATCACCAACGTCTGCGTGATCGACAAGGGCTACCTGGCCGGCGGCAACACGGCGCGCAACACCGCGGTCATCCGCTCGAATTACATCACTCCGGAGTCGGTGCGCTTCTACAAGGAGAGCGTCGGGCTGTTCCAGACGCTGTCAGAAGACCTCGACTACAACATGCTCTATACGCAGCGCGGCCAGCTCACCCTGGCGCACAGCGATGCCACCATGCGCACCTTCCGCATGCGCGCCGAGGTCGGCAAGCATATGGGCACCAACATCGAGATGGTGGACCGCAAGCAGATCGCCCAGATCGTGCCCTCGCTGCACATGCCGGAGGACCACCGCTACCCGATCCTGGGCGGCCTGTGGCATCCCGACGGCGGCACCGGGCGGCATGACTCGGTGGCCTGGGGCTATGCCGCGCGCGCCATGGACCGTGGCGTCGAGGTGCATCAGCGCACCGAGGTCACCGGCATCCTGCGCGACGGCGACCGCTGCGTCGGCGTCGAGACCACCAAGGGCAAGATCCGCGCCGGCAACGTCATCCAGGCGGTCGCCGGCATGTCCTCGGTGGTGGCCAAGCTGGCCGGCTTCCGCCTGCCGATCCGCAGCTACCCGCTGCAGGCCATGGTGACGCAGCCGCTGAAGCCCTTCCTCGATCCGCTGGTCTCCTCCTCGGGCCTGCACGCCTATGTCTCGCAGACCTCGCGTGGCGAGCTGGTGATCGGCGGCGGCTCCGACCCCTACGAGCTCTACTCCACGCGCTCCACCCTGGACCTGAAGGAAAGCCTGATCGGCCACACGCTGGAGCTCTTCCCCTTCCTGGCCGGGGTGCGGCTGCTGCGGCAGTGGGCCGGCATCACCGACATGACGCCGGACTACAGCCCGATCATGGGCGCCAGCCCCTTGCGGAACTACTGGCTGGATGCCGGCTGGGGCACCTGGGGCTTCAAGGCGACGCCGGTGGCCGGCAAGCGCATGGCCGAGACGGTTGCCCACGAAAGCGTGCCCGATATCCTGGAGCCCTTTGCGCTAGAGCGCTTCAAGACCTTCAACCTGGTGAACGAGATGGGCGCCACTGCGGCGAGCCATTGAGGATAGACCGATGAAGCTCCTCACCTGCCCGCTGAACGGGCCGCGCAACATTTCGGAGTTCGCCTGCGGCGGCGAACTGGTGCTGCAGCCTGACCCGCGCCAGCTGACCGACGAGCAGTGGGCCGACCACGTCTTCCTGTCGAACAACACCGCCGGCGTGGTGCGCGAGTGGTGGTGCCACGTCGCCTCGACCTACTGGTTCATCGCCGAGCGCAACACCGTCACCGACGAGGTCATCCGCACCTACCCCGCGTCCGAGATCTTCAAGGACCGCGTCGACTTCAGCAACGAGAGCGCCTGACATGACCGGTAAGAACCGCCTGGCCGCGCCCGCCGGCCTGCTGGTCGACCACAGCCAGTCCGTCAGCTTCAGCTTCGAGGGCAAGAGCTACCAGGGCCTCAAGGGCGACAGCGTCGCCTCGGCGCTGGCCGCCAATGGCCAGTGGATCCTGTCGCGCTCCTTCAAGTATCACCGGCCGCGCGGCGTGCTGACCATGGCCGGGCAGGACGCCAACACCCTGGTGCAGCTGCCAGACGAGCCCAACGTGCTGGCCGACCGGCTGGAGATCGCGCCGGGCCTCGCCGTCATGGGGCAGAACTACAAGGGCTCGCTCGACAACGACAAGGACATGCTGATCGATCGCTTCGGTCGCTTCCTGCCGGTCGGCTTCTACTACCGCACCTTCATCCGCCCGCGCTTCGACAAGTGGTGGGAGCCGATGATCCGCCGCAAGGCAGGCCTGGGGAAGGTCAATCTCAAGGCGCACCACGGCTACTTCGACAAGCAGTACCTGTTCCACGACGTCGTCGTGGTCGGTGGCGGCCCGGCCGGCATGAAGGCCGCGCTGGCGGCCGCCAAGTCCGGCGCCCAGGTGCTGCTGGTGGAAGAAAACTCCATCCTCGGCGGCTCGCTGAACTATGCCCGCTTCGCCGCCGACGCGGCGCAGGACGCGGCGCGCCGCGACCGCCAGATAGCCGAGGTCATGGCGCACCCGCGCATCGAGGTGATGGCCGGCGCCGTGGTCAACGGCTGGTTCGCCGACAACTACCTGCCGATCATCAAGGGCGACCGCCTGTACAAGGCGCGCGCCAAGCAGGTCGTGCTGGCCATGGGCTCGATCGAGCAGCCGGCGCAGTTCCGCAACAACGACCTGCCGGGCATCATGCTGGGCTCGGCGGCGCAGCGCCTGATCAAGCTCTATGGCGTGCGCCCGGGCGAGCAGGCGGTGGTGCTGGCCGGCAACGACGATGCCTACGGCGTGGCGCTCGACCTGCTCGACGCCGGCGTCAAGCTGCAGGCGATTGTCGAGCTGCGGGACGCGCCTGGGGCCGACTCCTTCGCCGCGACCTGTGCCGAGCGCGGCGTACGCATCATCCCCGGCCACTGTATCCAGGAAGCCATCGGTCTGCCGGGCCTGAAGCACCTGCGCGCCGTGCAGGTCAGCCGCATCACCGGCAAGGGCGAATTCGATCACGGCAGCGAGCGCATTCCCTGCGACCTGCTGGTCATGTCGGTCGGCTATACCCCGACCTATCAGTTGGCGCTGCAGTCCGGCGGCCGCCTGGCCTATGACGACGAGGCGGCGCACTTCACCATTAACAATCTGCCGCCGATCGTGAAGCTGGCTGGCTCGCTGAACTCGACTTACGCGCTCGACGCCGTGCTGGCCGACGGCGCCACCGCCGGCTGGCAGGCCGCCAAGGCCGCCGGCTTCGACACCGCGCCGGAGCCCAAGCCGCCGGGCGCGCGCGGTCATGTCGGCATCAACTATCCCTGGCCGATCTTCAAGCACCCCAAGGGCAAGGACTTCGTCGACTTCGACGAGGACCTGCAGGTCAAGGACATCCTCAACGCGGTGGCCGAGGGCTACAACGAGCTGGAGCTGGTGAAGCGCTTCTCCACCGTCGGCATGGGGCCCAGCCAGGGCCGCCACGCCGCGCTGGCGACCGCCCGCCTGGTGGCCAAGTCGACCGACCGCCCCGTGGCCGAGATCGGCGTCACCACCGCGCGCCCGCCCTTCGGCGCCGAGAAGCTGGGCGTGCTGGGCGGCCGTGGCTTCGAGCAGGAGCGCTTGACCGCCATGCACCACCGGCACCTGGAGGCCGGGGCGCAGATGATGACCGCCGGCCTCTGGTGGCGTCCGGGCTTCTACGGTCCGAAGGACCAGCGCCAGCGCCTGATCGCCGAGGAGGTCAAGGCGGTGCGCGGCAACGTCGGCATGATCGACGTCTCCACCCTGGGCGGGCTGGAGATCCGCGGCCGCGACGCGGCCGAGTTCATGAACCGCCTCTACACCTTCACCTACACCAAGCAGCCGGTCGGCCGCGCGCGCTACGTGCTGATGACCAACGAACAGGGCGTGGTGATCGACGACGGCGTCGCCTGCCGCCTGGGCGATCAGCACTACTACGTCACCGCCACCACCTCGGGCGTCGATCGTGTCTATCGCACCATGCTGTGGTGGAACGCGCAGTGGCGGCTGGAGGTCGACGTCGCCAACGTCACCGCCGCCTTCGCCGGCGTCAACGTCGCCGGGCCCAAGTCGCGCGCTGTGCTGGAACGCGCCGGTTGTTCGGTCGATCTGGCGCCCGCGGCCTTCCCCTACATGGGCGTGCGCGAGGCCACGGTGGGCGGCATCGCGGTTCGCATGCTGCGCGTCGGCTTCGTCGGCGAGCTGGGCTACGAGCTGCACTGCGCCGCCAGCCACGGCGAGGCGCTGTGGGACCTGCTGATCGAAGCCGGCAAGCCCGACGACCTGCGCCCCTTCGGTGTCGAGGCGCAGCGCCTGCTGCGGCTGGAGAAGGGCCATATCATCATCGGCCAGGACACCGATGCCATGACCACCCCGGACGAGGTGGAGATGGCCTGGGCCATCGCCGGCAAGAAGCCCTTCTTCGTCGGCGGGCGCTCCATCGAGCTGCGCCGCAAGCATCCCTCGGCGCGCAAGCTGCTGGGTTTCACCTTGCCGCCGACCGAGGCGGTGCCGGAGGAATCCAACCTGGTGCTGACCGGTGACAAGGTGACCGGCTTCGTCACCTCCGCGGCCCACTCCGAGGCGCTGGGCAAGGTCATCGGCCTGGCCTATGGCCCGGCCGACAAGGTCCCGGGCGACAAGCTGCCGATCAAGTACACCAGCGGCCGCATCGTCGAGGCTCTAGTCGTGGCGCCGCACTTCTACGACCACGACAACAAGCGGCAGGAGCTCTAGGCATGGTCCAGCCAACAGCCTTCACCCGCCGGCCCTTCGCCTGGCGCCAGCTCGCCGCCGCCGGCGCCGAGTTCGCCGAGGTCGCCGGCGCCGCCTTGGCGCTGCGCTACGCCACCGCCACCGACGAGGGGGCGACCGCGCGCACCATGGGACTGGCCGAGCTCTCGCCGCTGCCGCGCCACGGCTTCAAGGGCCTGGGTACGGTCGACTGGCTGGCGGCCAACGGTCTGACGGTGCCAAAGGAACCCAACTGGACCGCGCGGCAGGCCGATGGCTCGCTGGCCTTGCGCCTAGCCGCCAACGAGATCTTCCTGCTCAGCGACCTCAAGGGTGCCGGCGCGCTCGGCAAGGAACTCACCGCCAAGTGGTTGGCGCTGGAGAACCCGCCGGCCAGCCCGCGCGGCTTCCCGCTGCAGCGTCAGGAGAGCCACACCTGGATGCTGGTAAGCGGTGAGCACAGCGCGTCCATGCTGGCCAAGCTCTGCGGTGTCGACCTGCGCCCGCGGCACTTCGCCGACGGCCAGATCGCGCAGACCTCGGCCGCCAAGATGTCGGCGCTGATCGCCCGCGCCGACCAGGGCCGCACCCTGGCCTATCACCTGCTCTGCGACAGCGCCTCGGCCGGCTACATGTGGGACTGCCTGCTCGACGCCATGGCGGAATACGGCGGCGGCCCGGTGGGGTTGACGGCCGTGCAGGGGCTGGCGGGGTAGGACCCCGCAATTTTCCGATCGTCACCCCGGCCCCCGGATCGGCGGCGGCTGCGCCGCCTTGTCCGGGGTGACGCGCTTCGGTAGTTCTGCGGCCGACTTCGCGGACTGAACGAGGCTCACCTCATGCACCGTCACGCCCGCTGCGCCTGTGGCCAGCTTTCCGTCACCCTCAGCGGCGATCCCTTCGTCGTGCTGCTGTGCAACTGCACCGACTGCCAGCGGCGCACCGGCTCGGTCTATGGCGTCGGCGCCTACTTCAAGGGCGTGCAGCTCGTCGAGGCGAAGGGCGAAGCCAAGCGCTACACCAAGACCGGCGCCAGCGGCCGGCCGGTGCAGTTCCACTTCTGCCCGGTCTGCGGCAGCTCGCTCTACTGGACAGCGCCTGACGTGCCGTTGACAGACGGCCTGGGCGTCGCCGTCGGCTGCTTCAACGATCCCACCTTCCCGATGCCCGACCTGGTCGCCTGGTGCGACAGCGCGATTCGCTGGGCGACCTTCCCCGATGGGGTGGATCAAGCGGCGACGCAGCCTGACCGCCTGCCGCGCCGTCGCGGCTAGCCGCCACAGCCATGTCGCTGCGTCACGAGCCTTGTGCGCTCCCAGAGGGCTGCACCTTGCTGCACTGCGACATATATAGGGGAGACGCCTGACATCCGCCCTTGGAGTTCGTTGCCGTGCTGCGCCAGGAAACCGTGCTCGCTGTCCATCACTGGACCGACCGCCTCTTCAGCTTCGTGACCACGCGTGACCCGGCCTTCCGCTTCGAGAACGGCCAGTTCACCATGGTCGGGCAGGAGGTGGCGGGCAAGCCGCTGCTGCGCGCCTATTCGCTGGCCAGTGCGAACCACGAGGAGCAGCTCGAGTTCTTCTCCATCAAGGTGCCGGACGGGCCGCTGACCTCGCGCCTGCAGCACTTGAAGCCGGGTGATCCTATCCTGGTCAGCGGCCGCGCCGTCGGCACCTTGATCCCCGACAACCTGTTGCCGGGCGAGCGGCTCTATCTGCTGGCTACCGGCACCGGGCTGGCGCCCTTCCTGGCGCTGATCAAGGACCCGGCGGTCTATGAGCGCTTCAGCCAGGTGGTGCTGGTTCACGGCGCGCGCTTCGTCGCCGACCTGGCCTATGGCGGGCAGATCGCCCTCGATCTGCCGCGCCATCCGCTGCTGGGCGAGTTGGTGCGCGACGGGCTGCACTACGTGCCGGCGGTGACGCGCGAGCCCTTCCGCACCCAGGGCCGCATCACCCAGCTGATCGAGAGCAACCGCCTGACCGACCATCTGGGCCTGCCGCCGCTGAACGCCGCGACCGACCGCGTCATGCTGTGCGGCAGCCAGCGCATGCTGGACGACCTGACCCTGCTGCTGGAGGCGCGCGGCTTCCAGGAGGGCAACTCCTCCAGCCCCGGCCACTACATCATCGAGAAGGCCTTCGTGGAGAAGTAGCGCGTCAACTCTTGGCCGGCGCCGCGCTCTCTACCTTCGGCAGCATCCAGAAGAAGCTGAGCAGCACCAGACCGCACCAGCCGGCGAAAAGGCCGAAGGTCGGGCGGTAGCCGAGCCATTCGCCCAGCGCGCCGGCCAGGCCGGCGCCGGCCGGATAGGCCGCCCAGCCGATCCAGCGATAGGCGGTGGCGACGCGGCCCAGGCGCTGCGCCGGCACCGTGGCCTGGAAATAGGCCGCCACCACCACCGACCAGACGATGGCGCCGAAACCGGCCAGGAAGGCCGAGGCGCCGATCAGCCAGGGCCCGCCGCCCAGCGCCGGCACGGCGAGGAACAGGCAGATGCCGCAGGGGTCCAGCAGCAACGCCCAGCGTTCGCCCAGGCGGCGGCGCAGCGTGGCGGCCGACAGCGCGCCGCCCAGGCTGCCGAGCCCCAGCGCCGTCATGATCAGCGCCAGGCCGTCGGCACCGAGGCCCAGCCCGGCGGGATCGACCGCATAGGACACCATCAGGGTCGGCCAGGCCGCCCAGCCCAGGATCATGCCGGTCAGCAGCAAGGTCATGCCGCGCAGCGGCTTGCTACGGAAGATGGCGCGGATGCCGTCCAGCGCCGCCGCCAGGCCGCGCTGGCTGTCGCGCGCCGGGGCCGGGCGGCGCGGCAGGGCACGGGTCGCCAGCAGCGCCAGCAGCACCGCCAGCGCGGCGGCGCCGAAGGCGGCCTCGCTGTGCCAGCCGAGCAGCGCGGTGCCCAGCGCCGGGCCGATCAGCGTGATGCCGACGCTGCGCGCGCCCTGCACCCAGCCATTGGCGGCGCCGGGGTCGTGGCCGGCCGCGAGCTCGGGCACCAGGGTCTGCGTCGCGGTATCGGCCAGCACGTCGCAGCAGCCGACGAAGAGCCCCAGCGCCGCCAGCAGCACCACGGCGGTCCAGCCCAGGTGCAGCGCCAGCAGCGCCAGCAGGATCAGCGCCAGCAGGCCCAGCTGCATCAGCGCCACCAGCCGCACCCGGCTGTGGCGGTCGAACAGCAGGCCGGAGAAGAGGCCGAACAGCGGCCAGGCCAGGGTCAGCGCGACCGAGACCGTGCCCACAGCGCCGGGGCCGCCGCCGGCCAGCGCCACGCTGGCGGGCAGCGCCAGCTTCACCGCGCCCAGCCCGATCGCCGTGCCGCCCATGGACAGCGTCAGCAGGCGAAGCGGCGCGGGAAGCGACATGGTCGGGTGGCCTGCGATCCGGGGCAACGGGCGGCGAGCATACGCCAGTGACGGGCGCCGCGGCACTGGTGCGCAGCGCAAGGCTCCACGCTCCCCCGCGCTTCTCCCTCTCCCGCTTTTGGCGGGAGAGGGCCGGGGTGAGGGCCCTTGGTCGGTGTGGCGGGATGGAGTCGCACCGAACGCCCTCACCCAACCCGCGCGAAGCGCCGCGCTGCGCGCCCCGCCAAAAGCGGGAGAGGGCTCAAGTGGGAGAGTGGCCCCAACGCCTGCCCCAATAGGCCGCAGCCTGATGGCGCTTTCAGCCCCCTCCGCCGTCGCCTACGCGATATTGTCGCCCTGCCCCGAGGGGTAGGGTCGGCGACCTAATTTTGCCTGGCGCGGACGCCGGGCCCAGCAGGGGGCTAGCATGCCGAAGAGCGATATCGAGATTGCCCGCGAATCCAAGATGAAGCCGATCGTCGAGGTCGGCGACAAGATCGGTATCCCGCGTGACGCGCTGCTGAACTACGGTCCCTACAAGGCCAAGGTATCGCTGGAGTACATCAATGGGCCGCTGAAGGATCGCCCGCAGGGCAAGCTGATCCTGGTCACCGCCATCAACCCGACGCCGGCCGGCGAGGGCAAGACCACCACGACGGTCGGCCTGGGCGACGGCCTGAACCGCATCGGCAAGAAGGCCATCATCTGCCTGCGCGAGCCCTCGCTCGGCCCCTGCTTCGGGGTCAAGGGCGGCGCCGCCGGCGGCGGCTATGCCCAGGTGGTGCCGATGGAAGACATCAACCTGCACTTCACCGGCGACTTCCACGCCATCCAGGTGGCGCACAACCTGCTCTCCGCGATGCTCGACAACCACATCTACTGGGGCAACGAGCTGGGCATCGACTCACGCCGCGTCACCTGGCGCCGCGTGCTCGACATGAACGACCGCTCGCTGCGGCAGATCAACTCCTCGCTGGGTGGCGTCTCCAACGGCTTCCCGCGTGAGGACGGCTTCGACATCGTCGTCGCCTCGGAAGTCATGGCGATCTTCTGCCTGTCGCGCACCGTCGACGAGCTGACCGAGCGCCTGGGCAAGATCATCGTCGCCTACACCCGCGACAAGAAGCCGATCCGCGCCAGCGACCTCAAGGCGCACGGCGCCATGGCGGTGCTGCTGCGCGACGCGCTGGCGCCCAACCTGGTGCAGACCTTGGAGAACAATCCGGCCTTCATCCACGGCGGTCCCTTCGCCAACATCGCGCACGGCTGCAACACCGTGCTGGCAACCGAGACCGCGCTGAAGCTGGCTGACTACGTGGTGACCGAGGCCGGCTTCGGCGCCGACCTGGGGGCCGAGAAGTTCTTCGACATCAAGTGCCGCAAGGCCGGCCTGAAGCCCGCCGCCGCGGTGATCGTCGCCACGGTGCGGGCGCTGAAGATGCACGGCGGCGTCGCCAAGGAAGACCTCGGCAAGGAGAACGTCGAGGCCGTGAAGAAGGGCTGCGCCAACCTGGCCCGCCACATCCGCAACGTGACCTCGTTCGGCGTGCCGGCGGTGGTGGCGATCAACCGCTTCATCAGCGACACCGACGCCGAGGTAGCGGCGATCAAGGAGACCGCCAAGGGCCTGGGCAGCGAAGCCATCCTCTGCACCCACTGGGGCGAGGGCTCCAAGGGCACCGAGGAGCTGGCCAAGCACGTCGTCGGCCTGGCCGAGAGCGGCAAGGCTGACTTCAAGCCGGCTTATCCGGACGAGATGAGCCTGTGGGACAAGGTGAAGACCATCGCCACCAAGCTCTACGACGCCCGCGACATCGAGGCCGACAAGTCGGTGCGCGACCGCTTCAAGGAGCTGCAGACCGCCGGCTTCGGCCACTTCCCGGTCTGCATGGCGAAGACGCAGTACTCCTTCTCCACCGACCCGAACCTGAAGGGCGCGCCGACCGGCCACACCGTGACGATCCGCGAGGTGCGGCTCTCCGCCGGCGCCGAGTTCATCGTCGTGGTCTGCGGCGACATCATGACCATGCCGGGCCTGCCCCGCGTGCCCTCGGCCAACCACATCCACCTGAACGAGAAGGGCCAGATCGAAGGGCTGTTCTAGGGCGGAACCGACCGAACGCCCTCACCCCGACCCTCTCCCGCCGGAAGCGGGAGAGGGAGGCGAAGGGCGCAGGAGCGAGCCAGCATCACCCCCTCTCCCGCTTCTGGCGGGAGAGGGCAGGGTGAGGGCCCTTTCTGGTGTCTTCCCACTCCTACCGCTTCACCCGGTACACGCACCTTGGCGCGCCGGCCAGGATATGGCTCTCGCGCTCGACACCGGGACCCAGCAGGTCGCGGAAGACCTGCAGCTCGCTGCGGCAGAAGCCCTGGCAGGTCTTGGCGGCGGCGCAGATCGGGCAGTGATGCTCGACCAGCAGCAGGCCGCCGCTCTCGTCCTCCCGCACCTCGGCCATGTAGCCCTCGGCGCTGCGCAGCTGCGCCAGCGCGACGGCGCGCGCCTTGAGGCCACGCTTGCCGGCCAGCGCCGCCTGGTAACGCGCGCGCTGCGCCACCTCGCGCCGCTCGATCAGGCGGTCCAGCGTGGCGGCGCCCAACTCCGCACGGATCGTGTCGATCAGTTCCGTGGCCAGCAGGTCGTGGCCGTCGGGAAAGCGCGCCTCGCCGGCGGGCGCCAGGTGCCAGCGCTTGCGCGGCCGGCCGACGCCGGCGCGCTCGGTCGCCGCGGCGATCTGCCCGGCCGCCGCCAGCGCCTCCAGCCGCCGGCGCAGGCCCTGCGGCGCCAGTCGCAGGCGCGCCGAAAGCTCGCTGGCGGTCAGCGGCCCGGTGGTCTTCAGCAGCAGCAGCAGTTCCTCGTCGCTGGTCATGCCGGCATTGTGCTTGATCGCCGTGGCGCGTCAATATAGAAACGCTACTGTTTCCAAATAGGATGCCATGAGCGAGAACACCGCCGCGCCTGCCCCTGACCGTCTGCTTGCCGAGGGGCGCTGGGCGGTGCTGCTGCTGGTCTGCGGCGGCATCTGGCTGCACGCCGCCGATACCACCGTGGTGGCCACCATCATGCCCGACGCGGTGGCCGAACTGGGTGGCGCTGCCTGGGTCGCCTGGGCCTGGGTGCTGGAACTGGTCGGCGCCATCGTCGCCGCCGCCAGCTGTGGCCTGGTCGCGGCGCGCTACGGCGTCGGCCGTTCGGCCGGCGCGGTCGCCTGGCTCTTCGCCCTGGGCTGTGCCACCACCGCGCTGGCCTGGGACATGGGCGGCTTCCTGGCCGGCCGCCTGCTGCAGGGCATCGGCGGCGGCGCCCTGGTGGCGCTGTGCCACATCGGCGTCGCCACCAGCTTCCCGCAGCGGCTCTGGGCCCGCGCCTATGCCGTGGTGGCGCTGGTCTGGGGCGTCTCCGCCCTGGTCGGGCCGCTGGTCGGCGGCCTCTTCGCCGAGGCCGGCTTCTGGCCCGGTGCCTTCTGGGCCTTCGCCGCCCAGGCGCTGGTGATCGCCGTCGCCGCGCCGGCGCTGCTGCGCCGCGGCGCCGCGCCGCCCGAACGCGTCCGTGGCCAGGGCCTGCCGCTGCCCTCGCTGCTGCTGCTGGTGCCGGGCGTGTTGGCCATCGGCCTGGCTGGCGTGCTGGAGCGCTGGTGGCTGGCCTTGCCGGCGGCACTGCTCGGCCTGCTGCTGCTGGGAGGATTCGTGCGCGTCGACCGCCGCGCCGCCGTGGCGCTCCTGCCGCAGCGTTCGCTCGACAACGCGACAGTGCGCGCCGGCCTGGCCATGGCCTTTCTGCTGGCGCTGTCGGCCATCGCCTTCTCGACCTACGGCCCGCTGCTGCTGCAGCGCCTGCACGGCCTGTCGCCGCTGCAATTCGGTTTCCTGACGGCGTTGGAATCGGTGGCCTGGTCTGGCCTCGCGCTGCTGGTCAGCCGCCGACCGCCGGCGCGCGAGCCGCTGTTCATCCGCCTGGGCGCGCTGCTGATTGTCAGCGGTATCGCGCTGTTCGCCGTGACCCTGCCGCGCGGGCCGCTGTGGGGCGTCATCGTCGCCGCGATCCTGCAGGGCGGTGGCTTCGGCCTCTGTTTCGGCTTCGTCACGCGACGTGTCGTCGCGGCCGCCCTTGCCAGCGAGCGCGAACGCGCCGCCGGCGCGCTGCCGACGCTGCAGATGCTGGGCTATGCGCTGGGCGCCGCGGCGGCCGGCATCGTCGCCAATGGCCTGGGGTTCGCCGGCAGCGCCGGCGGCGTCGCGCCCGACCAGGGCACGGTGGAAACCGTTGCCGCCTGGGTCTTCCTGGCATTCCTGCCAACCGGGCTGCTGGGCATCGCCGCGGCCTGGCGACTATCCCGTTAGGATTTCAAGAGGATGTCCTGCCTACGGGGTGATAGGCGAGCGATCCGCAGCTGCGCGGTCTTATGTCAAAAAAACCGTGGAGTTTTCGTGTCTTGTCTTGGGCTAGGCGGAGGAGTATCAAGACTTCGCCACTCAAAACATAGGGGCCACGAAATATGGTCTTCCGATCGAAGATCGGCCTGCTGGCGGCTCTCGCCGGCTTCATCCTGCTGACCTCGACCGCTGGCGCCGCCGAAGCGCCGACGCCGGCTGGCGAGCTGCAGCTCGCCGCCGCCACGCTGCACGAGGTAGTGTTCAAGATCGACGTGAACGGCGGCGACTTCGTCACCGCCAAGGAAGTCACGCTGAGCATCGAACCCGCGGCCAGCAACAACAACAAGGAAGCCAAGGCGACCTTGAAGGGTCCCGGCAAGGTCAAGCTGCCGGCCGGCAGCTACCGCGTCGTCGCCACGGTGCTCGACATGCGGATCGAGGACAAGCTGACCGTCGGCGGCCCGCTGACCCACACCGTCGCCATCAAGGGCGGCTTCGCCACCTTGAAGTGGATCGAGAAGATCGGCGCCAAGGCGATCAAGGACAAGGTGGTCTGGCAGATCCTCACCTATCGCAAGGTCAACGGCCAGCGCACCTTGCTGTCCTCGCCGGTCGGTTCGCAGCCGCGCATCATGTTCCCCGAGGGCTGGTACATCGCCGAGGGCACCTACAAGGGCCTGACCAAGCGCCTGGCGATCGAGATCGCCAACGGCCGCCAGTACGACTACGTACTCTGCTCGAAGTGCTAGCCGCGGGTCGTTCAGCCATTGAATGAAGAAGGGCGCCCCGGTGGCGCCCTTCGGCATTTCCGGCGTCCTCAGCCGTCCTTGAACAGCGCGCCGTAGCCGTTGATCGCCGGCACCCCGCCCAGGTGGGCATAGAGCACGCGCGAACCGGCCGAGATCTCGCCGCGCTGGATCAGGTCGATCATACCCTGCAGCGACTTGCCCTCGTAGACCGGGTCGGTCGGCATGGCCTCCAGCCGCCCGCCCAAGCGGATCGCCGCCAAGGTCTCTGCCGAGGCGATGCCATAGGCCGGATAGGCATAGCGCTCGTCCAGCACCACGTCGGCCGCCTCGATCGGCCGGTTCAGGCCGACCAGCTCGGCGGTGTGGCGGGCGATCTTCAGCACCGCCGCGCGGGTCTCCTCCGGCTTGGCTGAGCCGTCGATGCCGATGACGCGGTTGGCGCGGCCGTCGGCGGCGAAGCCCACCACCATGCCGGCGTGGGTCGAGCCGGTGACGGCGCAGACGATGACATAGTCGAACTTGAAGCCCAGTTGCTGCTCCTGCGCCCGTACCTCCTCGGCGAAACCGACGTAACCCAGGCCGCCCAGCGGATGGTCCGAGGCACCGGCCGGGATGGCGTAGGGCTTGCCGCCGCGCCGGCGCACGTCCTCCAGCGCGTTCTCCCAGGACTGCTTGATGCCGATGGCGAAGGGCTCGTTCACCAGTTCGACCTCGGCGCCCATGATGCGGCTCAGCAGGATGTTGCCGACCCGGTCGTAGACCGCGTCCGGCCAGGTCACCCAGTTCTCCTGCACCAGGCGGCACTTCAGGCCGAGCTTGGCGGCCACCGCCGCCACCTGGCGGGTGTGGTTCGACTGCACCCCGCCGATGGTCACCAGCGTGTCGCAGCCCTGCGCCAGCGCGTCGGGCACCAGGTACTCCAGCTTGCGGATCTTGTTGCCGCCGAAGGCCAGGCCGGAATTGCAGTCGTCGCGCTTGGCCCAGATCTCCACCTTGCCGCCGAGGTGCGCCGAGAGGCGCTTCAAGGGCTCGATGGGCGAGGGGCCGAAGGTGAGCGGATGGCGCGGGAAGCGGTCGAGATGCATGGCGAACTCCAGTGTCTGTCTGGCTGCAGTATCGGCCGGTGGGCGCTTTCACGGCAAATGCGTTTTAAAGAATTATTGCGCGCCTCATTTCGCAAGACGCTGCTAAAGGAGCTTGAAAAAAGCGTATAATTCTATTTTAACGCAGAATGTAAGAGGATTGCCATGCCACGCTTGCTCGGCCTCGACCGCATCGACCGGCGCCTGCTGAAGCTGCTGCAGCAGGATGCCGATGCCTCCAGCGCGACATTGGCCGAGAAGGTGCACCTCAGCCCCACGGCGGTTGCCCGCCGCATCGAGCGGCTGAAGCGCGATGGGGTGATCCGCAAAACCGTGGCGCTGCTCGACCCGGCGAAGCTGGAGCTCACCACGCTGGTGATCGTCGGCGTGGTGCTGGACCGCTCGACACCGGAGTCCTTCGCCGCCTTCGAGACGGCGGCGAAATCCCTGCGCGGTTGCCTGGAGTGCCACCTGGTGGCCGGCGAGTTCGACTATTTCCTGATCGTCCGCACCAAGGACATCGAGCGCTTCAACCGCCTGCACGGCGACGCCATCATCCGCCTGCCCGGCGTGCGCCAGACCAGGACCTTCTTCGTGCTGAACGAGGTGTTGTCGACCACGGCGTTGCCGGTGGAGGAGAAGATGGCGCGGTAGCGTCGGTCGTTGATCTTCATTGTCATCCCGGCTCTGCGTCGCTCCGCTCCTGGGCCGGGATGACAGTCCCTATGGGGCCCTCACACCAACCCATGCACCGCCGCGAAGGGGTCGTCGCCGGCGTCCTCGACCCAGCGGTACTCGGCATAGCGCGCGATGGCGCGGGCCTTCTCGATATCGAACAGCCGGGCGATGGCGGCCAGCGCCATGTCCATGCCGGCGGAGACGCCCGACGAGGTCAGGTACTTGCCGTCCTCCACCCAGCGCGCCTTGGCCTGCCATTTCACCGCCGGGCCCTGGCTCTCGACCCAGCGAAAGGCGGCCTTGTTGGTGGTGGCCTTCAAGCCGTCGAGCAGGCCGGTGCGCGCCAGCAACGCCGCGCCGGTGCAGACCGTGGTGACCAGCCGGGCCTGCTCGGCCGCCTGGCGCAGCCAGCCGGTCAGCGCGCCGTTGTCGACCTCGCGCCGCGTGCCCAGGCCGCCCGGCACCAGCAGGATGTCGAAGTGTTTTTCGGTCGCGAAGGAGGCGTCGGCGACGGCCTTGGGCCCCTGGGTGGCGGCGACCATCCCGGTATTTTCGGCGACCAGGGTGATCGAGAGCTCCTCGCGAAGCATGCCGAACATCTCCAGCGGCCCATAGAGATCCAGCAGCTCGAAACCGGGAAAGACCAGCGCGGCAAGCTTCATGGTGGCTCCCATGCGGGATCAGGGTCGCGCGGGAACGGCGCCCACGACGACGATGCAGTAACGCATCCCCGCCGGTGCCTGATCCCTGAGGTCGGGCAGCAGGAAGGTCCCCTGGCTCGTGTCGCCGCCGAAGCGCGTGCCGATCAGGGCGTAGAGGCCCGCGTTGGCACGGCTGTCGAGCCACCACTGCCCCGCGGCTTCGAGCGAACCCTCGGGGCAGTAGCTGAAAGGCACCAGTTCGACTGCGCCGACGTAGGGCTCGTCGCTGAAGGCCTGGCCGGCGCGCGGCCCGGCTGCGAGCGTGGCGGCGGCGAACAGCAGGGCGAGGGTGCGGTGGGTCATGACCTCGGCTCCTAGGGGTGGCTCGGCCAGGTGCCGCCGACGACGACGCAATAGAGCAGCCCCTTGACGGGCACCGTCTGGCGCAGGTCCGGCAGGCGGAAGGAGGTGCCATCGGCGCCGTAGGTTGCGCCATAGAGCGCGTAGAGCGCCTGGTTGTCGTTTATCGTCAGCGCGCGCCCGTCGGCCGCCAAGCTGCCGCTGGGACAGTAGTCGAAGGCGGTCAGCAGCAGCGTTCCGGTCAAGAGATTCTGCAGTCCCTGGCCGGCACCCTTCTGCGGCGTCACCGCCGGCGCCTGCCCGGCCGCCTCGGTGATGTCGGCATCGATGGCAGCGGCGATGTCGGTGCCCCTGATGTCGGCCCCCTTCAGCTTCGCGTTGGTGAAGGTGGCGCCAAGGACCTCGGCGCCCACCAGCGACGCCCCTTCAAGATTGGCACCGCTGAGGTCGGCGGCGCTGAGCTCCGCGCCTTCCAGGTTGGCGCCGCTGAGGTTCGCCCCGGCCAGCGAGGCGGCGGTCAGGTTGGCGTCCTCCAGATCGGCGCCGCTGAGGTCGGCACCGTCCAGGATCGCGGCCTGCAGGTCGGCGCTTCTGAGGTCCGCCTTGGCGAGGTTGCAGCCTGTGCATTCGCCCCGGGCGTTGAGCTGGTCGAGCGCCGCCTGGTCGAAGGCGCTCGCGGGGGCGGCGACGAGAAAGAGGGTGGCCAGCGCGGCCGGGAGTTTCGGCATCATGGCGCGCCTCATCAGTCCTTGGACGGCCAGATGCCGTTGACGCAGATGCAGTAGAGCATCCCCTGGGGCGTCTTGCCGCCGAGATCCGGCAGCCTGAAGGTCTTCTGCCCATCGCCGCCGAAGCGGTTCTGCAGCAGCACATAGAGTGCCTGGTTGTCCTTGACGGCGAGTTCGCGCCCATCGGCTGGCAGGGAGTTGGCCGGGCAAAAGTCCGCCGCCACCAGCGCCAGCGTCCCCATATAGGGCGCCTGATCCATCGCGCCCGCCCCCGGCGCCAGCAGCGCGGCGACGGCCAATCCTAGTATGACACCGCGCATGCCGCTCCCCGCCCAATGCAGTGGCATTGCCGCACCAATGGGAGGAGAGAGTCAATGCAGGCCGAAACAAGTGGAAGTCGGCGTTTCCCCGCCACCGAGTTCCCTTGCTGACACCCCCTCCCTGCCCTCCCCCATGCTGCGCACGGGGGAGGGGGGTGTGGCGCCATGGGCGCGGGATGGACTCCCTCCCTCAGGCGAAGCCTGGGGGAGGGTTGGGGAGGGGGGGGCGCCAGTGACGCACGAGCGCAGGCTCTTCGCTCGCAGCCTGCGGCTCGCGGCGACGGATGCGGAACGGAAGCTATGGGGCCGACTTCGCGGCAGGCAGCTTGCCGGCGCGTACTTTCGCCGCCAGCACCCGGTCGGCCCCTATGTGGCCGACCTCCTCTGCGCCGCGCTGAAACTGGTTGTCGAGGTCGACGGCGGGCAACATGTCGGTAGCGACAGAGACGCCAAGCGCGATGCTTGGTTCGCCGCGCAGGGGTATCTCGTCCTGCGCTTCTGGAACAACGAGGTGCTGCGAGACACGGACGCTGTCGCGGCGAAGGTTCACCTCACTATACTTGAGCTTCAGGCAGCGAAGCGCGCCACGGAGTAGCCCCCCCGTGCAGCGCACAGGGGGGAAATCATCACCCGGTGATCATCGGCAGGTTCAGCCCCTGCTCCTTGGCGCAGTCGATGGCCTCCTGGTAGCCGGCGTCGGCATGGCGCATGACGCCGGTGCCGGGGTCGTTGGTCAGCACGCGCAGCAGGCGACGATCCGCATCCTCCGAGCCGTCGCAGACGATGACCATGCCGCTGTGCTGCGAGAAGCCCATGCCGACGCCGCCGCCGTGGTGCAGCGAGACCCAGGTGGCACCCGAGGCGGTGTTCAGCAGCGCGTTCAGCAGCGGCCAGTCGCTGACCGCGTCGCTGCCGTCCTTCATCGCCTCGGTCTCGCGGTTCGGGCTGGCGACGCTGCCGCTGTCCAGGTGGTCGCGGCCGATGACGATCGGTGCCTTCAGTTCGCCCGAGCGCACCATGGCGTTGAAGGCCAGGCCCAGCTTGGCGCGGTCGCCCAGCCCGACCCAGCAGATGCGCGCCGGCAGGCCCTGGAACTTGATGCGTTCCTTGGCCATGTCGAGCCAGTTCACCAAGTGGGTGTTGTGCGGCAGCAGCTGCTTCACCTTCTCGTCGGTGGCGTAGATGTCGGCCGGGTCGCCCGACAGCGCGGCCCAGCGGAAGGGGCCGATGCCACGACAGAACAGCGGGCGGATGTAGGCCGGCACGAAGCCGGGGAAGTCGAAGGCGTGGCTCTCGCCCATCTCCAGCGCCATCTGGCGGATGTTGTTGCCGTAGTCGAGTGTCGGGATGCCTTGCTTGTGGAACTCGAGCATGGCGCGCACCTGCACGGTCATCGACTCCTTGGCCGCCTGCACCGTGCCCTTGGGGTCGCGCGCCTTGCGCTCCTCCCACTGCTGCAAGGTCCAGCCGGCCGGCAGGTAGCCATTCAGCGGGTCGTGCGCCGAGGTCTGGTCGGTTACCGCGTCGGGCCGAATGCCGCGGCGCACCAGCTCGGGGAAGACCTCGGCGGCGTTGCCCAGCAGGCCGACGGAAATCGCCTGGCCCTTGGCGTGCGACGCCTCGATCATCGCCAGCGCCTGGTCGATGGTCTCGGCCTTGGCGTCGAGGTAGCGGGTCTCCAGCCGCTTGTCGATGCGGCTGGGCTGGCATTCCACCGCCAGCATCGAGGCACCGGCCATGGTGGCGGCCAGCGGCTGCGCGCCGCCCATGCCGCCCAGGCCGCCGGTCAGGATCCACTTACCCTTCAGGCTGCCGTTGTAGTGCTGGCGACCCATCTCCACGAAGGTCTCGTAGGTGCCCTGCACGATGCCCTGGCTGCCGATGTAGATCCACGAGCCGGCGGTCATCTGGCCGTACATCGCCAGGCCGGCCTGGTCGAGCTTGTTGAAGTGCTCCCAGGTCGCCCAGTGCGGCACCAGGTTGGAGTTGGCGATCAGCACGCGCGGCGCGTCGGCGTGGGTCTTGAACACGCCGACCGGCTTGCCCGACTGCACCAACAGCGTCTCGTCCGGGCCCAGCGCGCGCAGGCACTTCACGATGGTGTCGAAGCAGTTCCAGTCGCGCGCGGCGCGGCCGATGCCGCCATAGACCACCAGCTCCTCGGGCTTCTCCGCCACCTCGGGGTCGAGGTTGTTCATCAGCATGCGCAGCGGCGCCTCGGTCAGCCAGGACCTGGCGGTGAGCTCGGTGCCGTGCGGCGAGCGCACGACGCGGCTGTTGTCGAGACGCGGATTCGACATGGGGGTAACTCCCTCTTCAGAGATTGGCGAGCTTGGCGATGCCGGGCGCGTAGTCCTGGCGCCCGAAGAAACGGAAGCGACTGCCGGGATGGATCAGCCGCGCCACCGTGGCGACCAGGCCGTTCGACCAGGTGCGGCGGATCAGCAACAGGCAGGGCTCCGGCTGGCGCAGCTCCAGCCGGCGGCAGACCTCGGCGGTGGGCTCGATCGCCTCGATGATGTGCTCGGCCTGGGCGATCGGACCGACCGCGGTCAGATACTCGTAGGGCGTGATGCGGGTGAAGTCCTGCTCCAGGTAGCGGGGCGCGAACAGCGGATTGACGTAGCGCTCCTCAAGCTGCACCGGCACGCCGTTCTCGCGGTGCACCAGCAGCGAGCGGAAGACCCGCTGGCCGGTGCGCAGCTCCAGCGCCTGCGCCACTTCGCGCGTCGCCGGCGTGTTGCTCAGCTCGATCATGTCGGCGGCGTGGCGGTGGCCGCGCGCCATGATCTCGGTGCGGATGTTGCGCACTTCCAACAGCGCCGACTGCGGCTTCTGCTCGGCGACGAAGGAACCGGCGCCCTGGATGCGGGTCAGCCAGCCCTCGGCGGTCAGTTCACGCAGCGCCCGGTTCACCGTCATGCGGCTGACGCCGAACTGCGCCGTCAGCTCGTTTTCCGATGGCACGCGCTGGCCATGCGGCCAGTCGCCCGAGAGCACGCGCTCGGTGATGAAGTCCTTCACGCGCCGATAGCGCGGGGCCTCCTCATCGGGTGCGGGACGGGCTGGCATGGCGCGGCGGTTGGCTCCTGGTTGCAAGTTGTATATACAACTTGGTGACGGAATGCCATAGCCTCGACGCCCCGGCTATGCTGGCCGAACCCCTTTCAGCCGCCTGGACCGATCATGCCGAACAGCGACCAGACCCAGCCCTTCAGCTTCCACGCCGGCGACGCGCCGCTGCTGATCTCGATCCCGCACCTGGGAACCGAGATCCCGCCCGACCTGCTGGCCCGCATGACGCCCGCCGCGGCGCCCTCCGCCGATACCGACTGGCATGTCGACCGGCTCTACGACTTCGCCCCGGCGCTGGGCATCTCCGTCCTGTCGGCGCGCTTCTCGCGCTACGTCATCGACCTGAACCGCGACCCGCAGAACCAGCCGCTCTATGCCGGTGCCAACAACACCGAGCTCTGCCCCACCTCGACCTTCGACGAGGAGCCGCTCTATCCGCCCGGCGGCCAGCCCGACGACGTGGAAATCGCCCGCCGGCGCGACAGCTTCTGGGCCCCCTATCACGCCAAACTGCAAGCCGAGCTGCGGCGCCTGGTGGCACGCCACGGCGTCTGCGTGCTGTGGGAGGGGCATTCGATCCGCAGCGTGGTACCGCGCTTCTTCCAGGGCCGCCTGCCGGACCTCAACTTCGGCACCGCCAACGGCGCCGCCGCGGCGCCTGACTTGATCGCGCGCGTGGCAGAGGTGGCGGCCGGGCAGGGCGCCTTCACCCATGTCGTCAACGGCCGCTTCAAGGGTGGCTACATCACCCGCGCCTATGGCAAGCCGGCCGAGGGTGTGCACGCCATCCAATTGGAAAAGGCACAGATCGCCTACATGGACGAGACGTCGCCCTTCGCCTATGACCCGCTGCGGGCCGACCGGCTGAAGGCGCTACTGCGGCCGCTGATCGAGACCGCGCTGTCCTGGGCGCGGGAGCGCAGCCGCAACGCCTAGTTGGCGCGGCGCGCCAGCCGGCCGATCAGCAGCCCGGTCAGGAAGCCGCCGGCGTGCGCCTGCCAGCCGATGCGGTAGTCGCCGACCAGGCCGACCTCGCTCAACAGGCCGATGGCTAGGTTGATGCCCATCAGCACCAGGATGATGCGGCCCAGCGCCAGGCGACGGCCCAGCACCATCGGCCCCAGCATCAAGGTGGTGCCCATCAGGCCGAAGATGCCGCCCGAGGCGCCGATCAGCAGCGGCGCCGGCCCCTCTGGGCCCAGCACCAGCCAGACCTGGAACAGCGCGCCGACGATGCCGCAGATCAGGAAGATCGCCAGGAAGGCGAGCCAGCCGAAGCGCCGTTCCACCGGGCTGGCGAAGGCCAGCAGGAAGCCGCAGTTGGTCACCAGGTGCAGCACGTCGAGATGCAGGAAGAGATGCGTCACCAGCGGCCAGGCCGTGGCGCCCAGGTCGCCCTGCCCCTCGAAGGCCGCCAGGAAGGCCAGCGGCTGAAAGCCGAAGGTCAGCAGGATCCAGTCACCGTCTGCTTCCGGCAGCACCGCCAGCAGCAGGTGGATCAGGATCAGCACGCCGGCCAGCGCCAGGGTCGCCGGCGGCGCCTTCAGGATCGGCTCGCGCCGCTGCGGATGACCGACTGGCAGGTTGTTGGGATCGAACATGACGCTAGTGATGGCAGGCGCGAGGCGCGGAGGGAAGAGGGCCGCCATTGCTGTTTGCGCGGCGCCTCAGCGCAGACCTTCCTCCCAGCCAGACCCGTCACCCTCGGGCTTGTCCCGAGGGTCCATTGGGCCGCCGGCGCGAGCGTCGACATGGATGCTCGGAACAAGTCCGAGCATGACGGTGAAACGAGGTCGGCAGCGGCCGCGCGCTACCGCTTGCGTCCCGCCTGCACGGTGAAGGCCAGTGGGTTCCAGCCGATGCGGTAGGCTAGCTCGGCCGGGCGCTCGATGGCCCAGGCGCAGAAGTCCGCCGCCTTGCCGACCGCGAGTGTGCCGTGCGTGGCGGCCAGGCCCAGCGCCCGCGCGCCCTCGCGGGTGATGCCGGCCAGCGCTTCCTCCGGCGTCATGCGGAACAGCGTCGCCGCCATGTTCAGCATCAGCAGGATCGAGGTCACCGGCGCCGAGCCGGGGTTGCTGTCGGTGGCCAGCGCGATGGGCACGCCGGCGTCGCGGAAGGCCTGGATCGGCGGCAGCTGCTTTTCGCGCAGGAAGTAGAAGGCGCCGGGCAGCAGCACGGCCACCGTACCGGCCTTGCCCATCTCGTCGACGCCGGACTGGCTGGTGTATTCCACATGGTCGGCCGATAGGCCGCGGAACTTGGCGATCAGCGCCGCGCCGCCCTGGTCGGACAGTTGGTCGGCATGCAGCTTGACCGGAATGCCGGCGCCGTGGGCGGCGACGAAGACCCGCTCCACCTCCGCCGGCGTGAAGGCGATCTTCTCGCCAAAGGCGTCGACCGCGTCGACCAGCCCCTCCTTGGCCAGGACCGGCAGCATGGCCAGCACGCTTTCCAGGTAGTCGCCCTGGCGGCCCTTGTATTCCGGCGGCACGGCATGCGCGCCGAGGAACGAGGTGCGCACCGTCACCGCCCGCTGCGCCGCCAGCCGCCGGGCGGCACGCAGCATCTTGCCCTCGTTCGCCAGGTCCAGGCCGTAGCCCGACTTGATCTCGATGGTGGTGACGCCTTCGGCCAGCAGCGCGTCGAGCCGCGGCAGGGCGCTGTCGACCAGCGCGTCCTCGCTGGCGGCGCGCGTCGCCGCGACAGTGGAGACGATGCCGCCGCCGGCCTTGGAAATTTCCTCGTAGCTGGCGCCCTGCAGGCGCAGCTCGAACTCCGCCGCGCGGTTGCCGCCATAGACCAGGTGCGTGTGGCAGTCGACCAGTCCCGGCGTCACCCAGCGGCCATCCAGGTCATGGACGGCGCGCGCCAGGCTCTCCGGCCGGCCGGGCAGTTCAGCCGTGGCACCGACATAGACCAGCTTGCCCTTGTCGACGCCCAGCGCACCGCCCTCGACCGCGCCATAGGGCGCGCCGCCTCGCTCCATCGTCGCCAGGCGGCCGTTGATCCAGAGTGAGTCCCACATGGTTGGGTAGCCTTTTCCTATTCGTCATGCCCGGGCTTGACGCGGTGGGGGAAGGCGGACGGGAAAGCGCCGTTCCCAGAGTTGTATATACAACTTGGCTTGCCTAAGCTTACCTCGCAAGACCTTAGGAGAGGCGCCAGCCAGTGACCACTCATGCCTACCACGCGCCCTGGGCGTTGCTGACGGGGGGCTGGGCCAGCGACGTGCGGTTCGAGGTCTCGGCCGCCGGCGACCTGACCAGCGTGACGGCCAATGCGCCGTCCGATGGCGCCCAGCGTCTTGGCGGGCCGGTCGTCCCCGGCATGCCGAACCTGCACAGCCACGCCTTTCAGCGCGCCATGGCCGGCTTGGCCGAGGTCGCGGGCGATTCCGAGGACTCCTTCTGGACCTGGCGCGAGGTCATGTATGGCTTCGTCGGCAAGCTGCGGCCCGAGCAGGTCGAGTCCATCGCCGCGCAGCTCTATGTCGAGATGCTGAAGGGCGGCTACACCGCGGTCGGCGAGTTCCACTACCTGCACCACGATCCCGAGGGGCAGCCCTATGCCGAACTCGGCGTCATGTCCGAACGCGTCGTCGCGGCGGCCAGGACCGCCGGCATCGGCCTGACCCACCTGCCGGTGCTCTATGGCTTCGGCGGCTTCGGCGGCCAGCCGGCGGGGCCAGGGCAGCGCCGCTTCCTGAACGATCCGCAGCGCTATGCCCGGCTGATCGAGGACTTCGCCAAGGCGCATGCCGGCGATCCGCAGGTACGCCTGGGCATCGCGCCGCATTCGCTGCGCGCGGTGACCGGCGAGAGCCTGACCGCGGCGCTCTCGGCGTTGGACGCCATCGACGCCAGCGCGCCGGTGCACATCCACATCGCCGAGCAGACCAAGGAGGTCGACGACTGCCACGTCTGGTCGGGCCAGCGCCCGGTCGAGTGGTTGCTGAACCGCTTCCCGGTCGGCCCGCGCTGGTGCCTGGTGCATGCCACGCACATGAGCGACGACGAGACCCGGCGCCTGGCGGCGACCCAGGCCGTGGCCGGCCTCTGCCCCACCACCGAAGCCAACTTGGGCGACGGCTTCTTCAACGCGCCGGCCTATCTCGCCGCCGCCGGCCGCTGGGGCATCGGCAGCGACAGCCACATCTCGGTTTCCGCCATCGAAGAGCTACGCTGGTTCGAGTACGGCCAGCGGCTGCTGTTCCGCCGCCGCAACATGCTGTCGGGCGGGTCGCAGCAGCCCAACGTCGGCGCCTGGCTCTGGCGTCAGGCCCTGGCTGGCGGCGCCCAGGCGCTGGGCCGGCCGATCGGCGCGCTGGCCGCCGGCAGGCGCGCCGACTGGCTGGTGCTCGACGCCGAGCATCCGTTGCTCGCCGGCCGGCGCGAGGATGCCTGGCTGAACGCCCTGGTCTTCGCCGGCAACGCCAACCCGATTGCCCAGGTGATGGTCGGCGGCAAGCTGGTCGTCGATGCCGGGCGCCACCACGCCGAAAAGGCGGTCGCCGACCGCTACAAGCGCACCCTGAAGGAGCTGCTGTCGTGACCGACGCCCACAAGGAAATCCACTTCACCTACCTGAACGGCCCCGATGTCGAGCGCCTGGGCATCACCGACGACGAGATCCTGGCGGCGGTGGAGGCCGGGCTGCACGCCCAGGGCATGAAGCAGGCGGTGATCGAGCCGCGCATGCACCTGACGCCAGACCCCGCCTTTCGCGGTCACTTCAACGTGCTGCGCGGCTATATCGCGCCGATGAACCTGGCGGGGGTGAAGATCGTCGGCGACTACGTCGACAACTATAAGCGCGGCCTGCCGTCGGAGATGGCGCTGCTCAATCTCTTCGACCCGCGCACCGGCATGCCGGTGGCCATCGTCGATGCCACGGCGATCACCGAGATGCGCACCGGCGCGTTGACCGCTATCGGCGCCAAGTACCTGGCGCGCAAGGGTTCCAAGATCCTCGGCCATGTCGGCGCCCGCGGCACCGCCTACTGGAACGTCCGGCTGCTGGACCGCCTGTTCGATTTCGACGAGATCCGCGTGCATTCGCGCCGGCCGGAAAGCCGCGACGCCTTTGCTGCCAAGCTGTCGAAAGACCTGGGCAAGGAGGTCAAGGCGGTCGATAGCTGGGAGGCCTGCCTGAAGGGCGCCGACATTCAGATCGAGGCTTCGCGCCTGGAGCAGCCGACGCCGCTGTTCAAGACCGAGTGGGTGCGCAAGGGCAACTTCGTCGTGCCCTACGGGACCATGAGCGCGGTCGAGCTGTCGCTGACCGACGTGATGGACAAGATGCTGATGGACGACTGGGGCCAGGCGCGGGCCGGCAATCTCGGCGCGCTGCGGGCCCACGTGAACGCCGGCAAGCTGAGCGAGGCGACGCTCTATGGCGAGCTCTGCGAGGTGGTGACGGGGCAGAAGCCCGGCCGCGAGCGCGACGACGAGACCATCCTGTTCTGGCACCGCGGCCTGTCGCTCAGCGATATCGCCCTGGGCCATGCCTTCCTGCAGAAGGCCAAGACCCTGGGGATCGGCCAGCAGCTCCGCTACGCCTAGGCGCGGGATGGCCGCCATGGCGTGGCGCGGAGGCCACAGGCAGCGGTCGTCGTCGCCGCTACCTGCCAGCGGCCCTCGCCGACCCTGGGACGCATGCTAACCTCGCCGCTTCGGGACTCGGGGACGGAGGTGGCGCATGCGGTTCACGGTAGCACTGCTGGCGGCGTTGCTGCTGGCGACCCCGGCCTGGGCCCAGGGCACCAGCATCACCGACAGCGCCACCAGCACGGTCGAGGTCGGGCGCGGCGGCGAGATCTTCACCTTCCACACGGTCAACACGACCTTCGAATGGCTCGGCTTCTACCGGCCGGAGCGCGATGGCTACCAGCACCTCATCCTGAAGAGGACCGAGGAGGGCACGGTCTCCAACGGCGCCGAGGGCACGCTGGGCGCCAAGCTGCACCTGGAGGTGAGCGAGGTCGGCAGCGACGGGCTGGAGCCGCTGTTCGTCATCGAGGACGAGGGCGAGCACGGCTTTGTCGAGTCTTTCGCCTGGAACGCCATCTACTTCACCAGCGTCCGCTATGGCTGCTGCGGCGCGCTCAACACCGATCACACCTACAGCCTGGCCAACGGCCAGCTGCTGTTCACCGCGACGGCGCCGGTCGCCTGGTTCGAGGTGCCGAATGCCGGCGGCCTGGTCCGCCTGGCCGCCATCCACACCATCTATTCGACCGAGGATGACGTCATCTTCGCCGGCCACGACAACGCCCTGGCCATGGTGACCTATGCCTCGCCGACCGAGCCGCTGCAGCGCTTCCTGATCCTGGCCAACGGGCAGCTGTCCAGCGATGCGCTGGAGTATCCCGACCCCTTCCTGGGCTGGACCGAGGGCGACACGGCGCCGGTGCAGGACCTCGAGGTCTGGTCCTTCGACGGCAACAAGGACGTGACGGCGATCAACACCGTCAGCCTGCTGGTGCAGGTGGCGCCGGAGCTGGAGATCCGCCTGCCGCTGGTCGGCGGCAAGCTGGTTCTGGATCCCGCCGCGGTGCCGACCGGCCTGACGGTGCAGGAGCTGCCGCTCAACTAGGCTGCCGTTCCTCGATCAGCAGTGCCAGGAAGACAAAGCCGATCAGCACCAGGAAGCGGGTGGCGCCGGCTTGGCCGTTCCAGGTCGGTGACTGCCACATGGCGAACCACTCGCCGCCGACCACGATGAAGCCAAGACCATAGAGCAGCGCTCCCAGGGTCAGGCCCAGGATGGCCAGTGGCCGGGCGGCACGAAAGCGCTCGCCGTCGCAGGCGCTGCGCACCAGGCGCAGGCTGGCCAGCGCAAGGATCAGCCCGGTCGCCAGCTCCCAGGCGATGATCGCCCAGTAGGCCAGCTCCTGCGCCCAGGGTGCCGTGATGGCGCGCCAGCGCAGGGTCGACTCCGGAAAGATCGTATCCATCGCCAGCACGTGCTGCACGAAGGCCTGGTTGGTGCCGTAGTCGGTCAGATTGCCAAAGGCCACCAGCAGGAAGAACAGCGCCACGGTGGCGACCAGCGCGGTCTTGCAGAGACGGATCAGCATGGCAGGCACTACCTCGAAACCGACACCCTCACCCTGTCCCTCTCCCGCCAAAAGCGGGAGAGGGGACGCCTTGGCTGGCATATGACGGTAGCACTCCCTCTCCCGCTTTGGCGGGAGAGGGTAGGGTGAGGGCCCTAGGTTGATACCGCCAGCCCCGCGAAGGCCCCTTCCTCCACCGCCTGCCCCAGGGCACGCAGCTCGGCGGAGAGCGAGCGGTCCTTCTCCAGCGGGGCGACATACTGGCGGACCAAGGTCAGCGCCTTGGCCAGCTTGGGCGCCACGCGCTCCGGCGCGCGTAGCTCCAGCGCCTGGGCGCCGACCAGCAGCTCCAGCGCCAGCAGCAGCGCCAGGCGCTCCAGCAGCTGGGCCAGCTTCTTCGCCGCCAGCGGGGTGTGGGTCACGTCGTCCTCGGTACCGTCGGCGCCCCAGCGCATTTCGCCGGAGACCGGCAGCGCCAGGTGGCGGATCTCGCCATAGAGGCTCTCGCCGATTTTCATCAAGGGCGCGAAGCCGGAGGCGCCGCTGCCCAGCGCCGTCAGGTTGTCGGGCAGGCCGGAGAAGCGGTTCTGCACCAGGCGCGCGGCGCGTGACAGCGACAGCCCAGCCAGCTGCGCCGCCGCTTGCGCCAGGGTGTCGAGCGACAGCGCCAGCAGCGGCGTATGGAAGTTGCCGGTGGAGATCGCCTCGCCGGTTTCCACCACGATCAGCGGGTTGTCGGCGGCGCCGTTCACCTCCGGGTCCAGCGCCGCCTCGGCGAAGACCAGCGCGGTCTTGAAGGCGCCGTGGACCGGGGCGATGCAGCGCAGCGACAGCGGGTCCTGTAGGCGTCGCGCCTGCCCGGGTTCCAGCAGCAGGCCGCCGGCCAGCAGGTCGCGCAGCTCGGCCGCGGCGGCGCGCTGGCCCGGTTGCGGCCGGGCGGCACCGGCGGCCTCGGTCAGCGGCGTGACGTTGCCGCGGAAGGCCTCCAGCGCCAGCGCGCCGGCAACCTGCGCCGTGGCGCCGAGGCGGGCGGCCTTGGCCAGCGCCATTGCGGCGAGGCCGGCGGAGAAGGAGGAGGCGTTGGCGATGGCCAGGCCGTCTTTTGGCCCCAGCGAAGCTGGCGTCATGTTGGCCTCGGCAAACATGTCGCGCGCCAGGCCGCGCTGGTTGCCGAACCAGGCCTCGCCCTCGCCGATCATGCCAAGGCCGAGGTGCGCCAGCAGGCAGAGGTCGCCGGCGCCGAGCGAGCCGATGGAATAGAGCACCGGGTGCAGGGCGCGGTTCAGCATCTGCGTCAACAACAGCGCCAGGTCAGGGTCCACGCCGGCGCCGCCGTTCAGCCAGGAATTGAGCCGCACCACCATGACGGCGCGGGTCTCGGCGGTGCCGAGCTCCGGGCCGACGCCGTGTGCCCGGCCGCGCACGGTGCGGTAGGAAAAGGCGGCCAGGTCATCCGCCGCCAGCTTGTGGCCGACGCGGCTGCCAAGACCGGTGGTCAGGCCATAGACCGGCTGGTCGGCGGCCAGCGCGCGCTCCACCACCGCGCGGCTCTCGGCCAGGCGTTGCATGGCGGCCGGCGCGATGAGGACGCCACGGCCGAAGGCCACGGCCTCGACGTCGGCAGGTGTGAGGTCGCGGCCGGTGAGGACCAGGGACTCGCTGCTCATGGCCTCAGGCTCCCTTGCGCTTGCCGCGCTCGGCCAGATAAATGCCGCCCAGCACCAGGGCCAGCGCCAGGGCATGGAACAGCTCAAAGGGCTCGCCCAGGATCAGCACCGCCAGCACGGCGGCGAAGACCGGCACCAGGTTGACGAAGATGCCGGCGCGACCGGGGCCGATCAGCGTCACCCCGCGCATGAAGGTGATCTGCGCCAGGAACGAGGGGAACAGCGCGACATAGCCGATGATGCCGATGCCCAGTGGCGTGGTCGGCCACAGGTCGTCGCCCATCGCGATCTCGATCACCATCAGCGGCAAGGTGGTCAGGAAGGCGGCGCCCGCCAGCACGGCGAAGAAGCTGAGGCCGGACACCGCGGGCCGGTGGCGCAGGTTCAGCGTGTAGCCGGCATAGAGCACGCAGGCGACGACGATCATCAGGTCGCCCTGCGCGAAGCTAAGGGTCAGCAGCGTCGCGATGTGGCCGCGGGTCGCCACCACGATGACGCCGATCATGGTCACCAGGATGCCGGCATACTGCAGCCGGCTGACCGGCGTGCGGTGCAGCACGAAGGCGCCCAGCAGCACGAAGATCGGGATGGCGCCCTGCAGAATGCCGATATTGACCGCCGTGGTGGAGTGCCCGGCCAGGTAGAACAGCGCGTTGAAGGCGGTGAAGCCCAGGCCGCCCATGGCCGCGACATAGCGCAGGCGGCGGCGCAGCACCGGCCAGTCAGCCACCAGCTGGCGGCGCGCCACCAGGCCCAGCACCAGCACCACCACCAGCCAGCGCAGCGCCACCAGCACCATGGGCGAGACCACGCCGACGGCGATGCGGCTGGCCACTGCGTTGCCGCCCCAGCACAGCATGGTGAAGGCCAGCAGCAGGTAGGCATTGCCAAACAGAAAGTGCGGGCCGCCGCTGGCCTGGGTGCTGGGACTGGCGCTCATGTTCAAGGGACCTGACTGGCTTTTGCTGCCGCCACCGAAGCGGGCATGGCATGCTGTGGTGCGCTGTTGGGGAGCCGGAGACTAAGTCATGCGCACCCGCACTGTCCTGAGCGCCCTCGTCATGGCTCTCTGTCCGCTCACGCCGGTCAGCCGGCAGCCGGCCCCGTCCCCGCAGCGGCCAGGGCCCTGACCGCCACCCTGTCCAAAACAGCACAGCCACTGTCGCCCTGCGGCTGTCCAGGGGCCCTGGGTGAGCTATAAGTCTGCCCAGCTTTTCCGGGTCCAAGGGGTCTTCGTTCCATGAAGTCGCATGTGCGGGTGGCCGTCATCGGTGGCGGCGTGGTCGGTGCCAGCGTGCTCTATCACCTGACCAAGCTGGGCTGGACAGACGTGGTGCTGATCGAGCGCGACCAGCTCACCGCCGGCTCGACCTGGCACGCGGCGGGCGGCTTCCACACCCTCAACGGCGATCCCAACGTCGCCAAGCTGCAGGGCTACACCATCGCGCTCTATGACGAGTTGGAGAAGATCTCCGGCCAGTCCTGCGGCCTGCACCGCTCCGGCGGCCTGATGCTGGCCGACACGCCCGAGCGCATGGAATGGCTGAAGATGGCGCACGCCCGCGCCCGCTACCTCGGCCTTGAGACCGAGATGATGAGTATGCAGGAAGCCAAGGCGCTGCACCCGCTGCTGGAGGAGCAGTACTTCCACGGCGCCATGCTGGACGCCGCCGACGGCAACCTCGATCCCGCCGGCACCACGCACGCCTACGCCAAGTCGGCCCGCATCGGCGGCGCCGAGATCTACCTCAAGACCAAGGTCGAGGAGCTGAAGCAGCGCGCCGACGGCGGCTGGGATGTCGTCACCAACCAGGGCACCATCGTGGCCGAGCACGTGGTCAACTGCGGCGGCCTCTGGGCGCGCGAGCTCGGCCGCATGGTCGGCCTGGAGCTGCCGGTGCTGGCGATGGAGCACATGTATCTCGTCACCGACGAGATGCCCGAGGTGGTGGCCTACAACAAGGAGCGCGGCCACGAGCTGCCGCACATCATCGACTTCAAGTCCGAGATTTACATGCGCCAGGAGCGCAGCGGCATCGTCCTGGGCACCTATGAGCGCGCCTGCGTGCCGTGGCAGCCAAAGACCACGCCCTGGAGCTTCGGCAGCGAGCTGCTGCCGCCCGACCTCGACCGCATCGCGCCGAACCTGGAGATCGGCTACCGCCACTTCCCGGCGCTGGCCAAGGCCGGCATCAAGACGGTGATCAACGGCCCCTTCACCTTCTCGCCGGATGGCAATCCCCTCGTCGGCCCGGTGCAGGGCCTGAGGAACTACTGGGTGGCCTGCGCCGTCATGGCCGGCTTCAGCCAGGGCGGCGGCGTCGGCCTGGCGCTGTCGCAGTGGATGGTGAACGGCGATCCCGGCTTCGACGTCTGGGCGATGGACGTGGCGCGCTTCGGCGAGTGGGCGACGCGCAGCTACACGAATGAGAAGGTGCGCGAGAACTACGCCCGCCGCTTCTCCATCAAGTTCCCCAACGAGGAGCTGCCGGCCGCCCGCCCGCAGCAGACCACGGCGCTCTACGACACCATGCTGGCGCAGGGCGCGGTGATGGGCGATAGCTGGGGCCTAGAAACCCCGCTGTGGTTCGCCCCCAAGGGCGTGGAGCCCAAGGACATCTTCTCCTTCCACCGCTCCAACGACTTCCCGCACGTGAAGGCCGAATGCCTGGGCGTGCGCAGCGCGGTCGGCGTGACCGAGATCGCCAACTTCGCCAAGTACGCCTTCAGCGGGCCGGGGGCCGAGGCCTTCCTCTCGCACCTCATGACCAACAAGATGCCGCGCCTCGGCCGCATCGCCCTGACGCCGATGCTGAACCCGCAGGGCAAGCTGATCGGCGACTTCACCATCGCCAAGGTGGGGCCGGAGCGCTTCCTCATGTGGGGCTCCAGCCAGGCGCAGAAGTACCACATGCGCTGGTTCGAGAGGTACCTGCCGGCCGATGGCTCGGTGGTCATCGACCGCCTCGACCTGCGCATGGTCGGCCTGTCGATCGCTGGTCCGAAGTCGCGTGAGCTGCTGCAGCGCCTGACCGACGAGGACGTGTCGAACGCTGCCTTCAAGTTCATGGACCACAAGTCCATGGACGTGGCCAACGTGCCGGCGGCGATCAACCGCGTCACCTACACTGGCGACCTGGGCTACGAAATCTGGGTGGCGCCGGAATACCAGCGCCGCCTGTTCGACGCCATCCATGCCGCGGGCAAGGACCTCGGCCTGGTGAACTTCGGCATGCGCGCGCTGCTCTGCCTGCGCCTGGAGAAGAACTTCCCGACCTGGTTTCGCGAGCTGCGCCCCATCTACGGCGGCTTCGAAGGCGGCATGGAGCGCTTCATCGCGCTAGACAAGAACGACTTCGTCGGCCGCGACGCCGCGGTCAAGGAGAAGGAGAGCGGCGGCACGCTGCGCCGCGTGTCCTTCGTCGTGGACGCCGGCGACGCCGACGTGCTGGGCGACGAGCCGATCAGCCACGGCGGCAAGGTGATCGGCTGGGTCACCTCCGGCGGCTACGGCCACTGCGTCGACAAGTCATTGGCCCAGGGCTACGTGCCCAAGGCCCTGGCCGAGGACACGGCGGCGGGCGCCTTCGAGATCGAGATCATCGGCGAGCAGCGCAAAGCGACCATCATCACCGAACCGCTGTTCGACCCCACCGGCGCGAAGATGCGGAGCTGAGGTAGCGGAGACGGCGCAGACGCGCCGTCATGCCTTCCTTCGCCCCCTCTCAAGGCCCCCCTCTCCCTTCGCGGGGAGAGGTGCTTGAAGCGCGCGCTGGTCAATGAACCCTCTCCCCTGGGAGAGGGTGCGAGCGTAGCGAGCGGGTGAGGGACGTTGGTTTCGGGTCGGTGCGATTCCATCCAGTCGCACCACCCTCCCTCACCAGGCGACTTCGCCGCCACCCTCTCCCAGGGGAGAGGGTTTGTTACCTCACCCCAAACCCAAACGGCAGGCAGGCGTCTTCCAGCCACTGCGGGACGGTGTGGGCATGGCGGGTCAGTGGCCTCGACCTGCTAGGGTGGCCCAACCCCTGACGGCAACGGGCATTGGTACCATTCAATCATGGGTGCAGCCTGGATCGCCTTTGCAATCGGCTCGAGCTTTTTCCTGTACGAGTTTGTCACCCGCATCGAACCCAGCCTCGATGCACAGACCATCGCGACCTACTATCACCTGTCGGATTCCGGCTTCGGCACCCTGTCCAGTCTCTTCTTCTGGATCTACGCGCCGATGCAGATCGTTGTCGGTCTGCTGCTGGATCGCTTCGGTGCGCGTCGCTTCATCCTGCTGGGCAGTTGCACCTGCGCGATCGGCGTCCTTGTCTTTGCTGCGACGGACAGTGTCTGGGCCGGGGGGGCCGGGCGCCTTCTGACTGGCTTCGGCGCGTCCTTCGCCTTCGTTGCCGCGCTCTGGCTGGTCAATCACTGGTTTGCGCCGGAACGCTTCGCGCTAATGTCGGGTGCGGTGAACGCGGTCGCGATGGTGGGTGGCGCCGTGGGTTCGGTCGCCTTGTCGGGCGCCATCGCCGGCGCCGGCTGGCGGGCCGTCTTCGCGGCAACGGCCCTTGTCGGCCTCGGCCTTTGTGCCCTGGCTTTTTTCCTGCTTCGAGAGCCGGCCTCGCCGGCTGCGAGCGAAAAATCCAAGCCGCTTGAGCATGCCCGGAACAGCCTGAAGTCCGTCCTGGGCGATGGGCGCGTCTGGACCCTCTCGGTGATCGGCCTGCTCTACTACATGCCGGTCAACGTCTATGGCGGTCTTTGGGGCACCACCGAACTGATCAGGGACCATCACCTGTCGCCAGTGGCGGCGCAGACGGTGGTCTCGATGATTTTCTGGGGCATGGCGCTTGGCAGCATCGCCGGGGGATGGCTCTCCGACTATCTGGGGCACCGCAAGTATCTGGTCTTCGTCGGCTCGATCCTGACCGGTCTCGCCTATGCCGCGGTCCTCTATTTGTCGCTGTCGGCCTTTCTGGAAGGGGCGCTGCTGTTGGTGGCCGGTTTCTTCGGCGGCTTCCAGATGCTGGTCTTCACGATGGCCAAGGAGGGACAGGAGAACCGGCTCGTCGGTACCATCATCGCCTTCGTGAACATGATCGGTATCGGCGGCGCGCTGCTTTTCCAGCCGCTTGTCGGCTATCTCGCCGACCTCAGCGGGGGCAACTTCGATCTTGCGCTGGCTACGGTTCCCGCTTGCGCGGCGGTCTCCGCAGTGATCGTTCTCTTCGTGTCGGAATACCGGCACCCGGATCACTGTCCCGGTGCGCGATCGGGCGGCGAAGCCACTTGACCGCGCTCTCCCTCATGGGGAGAGGAGAATGAAATGTGCGGCGCCAAAGAACCCTCTCCCCTGGGAGAGGGTGTGAGCGCAGCGAGCGGGTGAGGGACGTTGGTTTCGGGTCGGTGCAATCTCAACCAGTCGCACCAAAGTCCCTCACCCGACGGCTTCGCCGCCACCCTCTCCCAGGGGAGAGGGTTTGTTACTTCACCCCAAACCCGAAGGGCAGGCAGGCGTCTTCCAGCCAGTGCCAGAGGGTGAGGGCGAAGGTGCGCAGGGCGTCGATCTCGTAGCGCGCCGCGCCGACGCGGTAGATCAGCACCGGGGTGTGGTGGATGCCGGTCTGGGCGAAGGCGCCGAGCGGGAAGGCGCTGTCGTGGAAATCCAGCGGTGCGCCGCGGCTGAGGACTTCCGCCGCGTCGGGGCCTTCGACGTAGAGGCGGGTGCGGGCGTGGGTCAGCTCGACGACGGCCCCCTCGGCGTCGGAGACCGTGACCGGCCCGCCGGAGAGCAGGTACTGCGCCGGGCCGACCAGCATGAGGGTGCGGCCGTTGCCCTGTGTGGCCAGGCCGACCTTGTCAGGCAAGGCGCCAACCTGCGCGACTAGAGAAGACATCATCGCCGCCTCGGCGCCGGGCTGCGCGGTGACTTGCCACAGCGTCCAGCCGCGTACCTCGCCGATCGTCAGCGGGCCGCCGGGTCCGGCGTGCAGGGCGCCAGCGAGGGCGGAGCGGCGCTCAAACATGCAGGCGCTTCCCTTCCTGGTCGATGAAGTGCGGCGAGACCACCTTGGCCCGCACCGTCTCGTTCAGCAGCGGGTAGGCGCAGACGATCTCCTCGCCCGCGTGCTTCAGGCCGCCGTCGTAGAGCGCCAGCGCGATGTACTTGTTCAGCTCGATCGACCAGGTGACCGAGGTGATCCAGCCGTGGCCGTGGCCCTTCAGTTCGGCGCCCTGGGGGAAGAGGATCGAACCGCCGCGCAGCTTCTGGCCCGCGTCCAGCAGCTCCAGGCCGACCAGGCTCCAGCGCTCCGGCGCCTGCAGCTTGGGGCGGAAGCGCATGGCCCGGCCGATGTAGTCCTTCTCCTTGCCGGCCATCTTGCCGAGGCCGATGTCGTCCAGCGTGTTTCTGTGGTCGAGGTCGAGGCCGGCGACGTGGCCCTTCTCGATGCGCAGTGAGGCCAGGGCCTCCAGGCCATAGGGCTTGATGCCGAGAGGCGCGGCCGCGGCCAGCAGATGCTCCCAGAGGTCCTGGGTGTAGTCGGCCGGGGTATAGACCTCGTAGGCCAGCTCGCCGGAGAAGGAGAGGCGGATCAGGCGGATCGGCACGCCCTCGACCGCGAACTCCAGCACGCCCATGTAGGGCAGCGCGGCGCTCGACAGGTCGCGGCCGGGGAAGGTCAGCTCCAGCGCCTTGCGCGCGTTGGGGCCTGACACCGCCATGCCGCCCCAGGCGTCGGTGATCGAGGTCACCTGCACGCGCAATTCCGGCCAGGCGGTCTCCAGCAGGAACTCCAGCCACGACATGACCTCGCCGGCCTGCGCCGTGGTGGTGGTCATGAAGAAGCGGTTCTCGCTGAGCCGCGTGGTAGTGCCGTCGTCCAGCGCCACGGCGTCGTCGTTCAGCATCACGCCATAGCGCGCCTTGCCGACCGGCAGCTTGGCGAAGCCGTTGACGTAGACGCGGTTGAGGAACTCCGGCGCGTCGGGGCCCTGCACGTCGATCTTGCCGAGGTAGGAGACGTCGGAGACGCCGACGTTGCGGCGCACCAGCTCCATTTCCTTGATGTAGGCGCTGGCGGCGCTGTCGCCGGCCCAGGTGTAGTACCAGCAGCGCAGCCAGGGCCCGGCCTCGATGAAGACGCCGCCGTTGGCCTCCTGCCACTGGTGCAGCGGCGAGCGGCGGATCGGGCGGAAGTGCTTGCCCACCGCGCGGCCGGCCAGCGCGCCGATGGCGGTCGGCGTGTAGGGCGGGCGGAAGGTGGTGGTGCCGGCCTCCGGGATGGTCACGTCGCGCAGGCCCGCCATGATGGCCAGCGCGTTGATGTTGCTGGTCTTGCCCTGGTCGGTGCCCATGCCCAGCGTGGTGTAGCGCTTCAGGTGCTCGACCGAGCGGTAGCCCTCGTCGAAGGCCTGCGCCACGTCCTTGTCGGAGACGTCGTTCTGGAAATCGAGGAAGGCCTTGCGGTGGCGCGGGTTCGGCATGCGCCACAGCGGCTCGCCCGCCGCGCCGAAGCTCTGGATATCGGGCGCGGCCAGCGCGCCGCTGTTGCCGGCGTGGCCCAGCGCGGCCGCTGCGTCGCGCCCGGCGGTGAAGCCCGCGGCGATGGCTTGGCCCAGCGCGAACTGACCCATCACCGCGCCGCAGGCGGCATGGGTGGCCGCGAAGCCGCCTGGCAGGAAGCAGGCCGTGGCCGCGTCCCAGCGCGGCTTGATGCCGGTGTGGCTGGTCAGGTGGACCGCCGGCGACCAGCCGCCGGAAACCGCGACCAGCGTGGAGGGCAGGGCGCGCAGGAAGGAGCCGTCGGCCCGCGCCAGGCGCGCGGCGGTGACGCCGTGCGCGCCGCTGACGCCGACCAGGCGGGCGGCGGTCTCGACCTCTAGTCCAGCCGTCAGCGCGGCGTCCACGGTGGCGCGGGTGTCGGCGACGACCACCTGCAGACCGGCGGCCTTGAAGGCGTGGGCCGTGCGATAGGCGCTGTCGTTGTTGGTGACCACCAGCGCCGGGCCGCTCGGCGCCACGGCGTAGCGCTGCAGATAGGCCAGCGCGGACGAGGCCAGCATCACGCCGGGCCGGTCGTTGTCGGCGAAGACCAGCGGCCGCTCGATGGCGCCAGTGGCGAAGACGATGCGCTGCGCGGTCAGGGTGGTGAAGACCTGCCGCGCCTGTCCCTTGGCCGGGTCGGGCGACAGGTGATCGCGTCGTTCCAGCAGGCCCAGGGTGTTGCCGTCGTAGAGGCCCTGCACCGTGGTGCGGGTCATCAGCGTGACCTGGGGCAGGGCGGCCAGCTCAGCGATCGCCGTTGCGCGCCAGGCATCGCCGGCGCTGCCGACCGGCTCGCTCAGCAGGCTGCCGCCAAGGTCGCTGTCCTGCTCGGCCAGGATCACCCGGGCGCCGGCGCGCGCGGCGGCCAGCGCGGCGGCCAGGCCGGCCGGGCCGCTGCCGACCACCAGGACCTCGGTGAAGGCGCGACGTGTGTCGTAGCGCGCGGGATCTGGATCGGCACTCGCCTCGCCCAGGCCGGCGGCCTTGCGGATGAAGGGCTCGTAGAGCATCCACGAGCGTTTCCTGGGGCCCATGAAAGTCTTGTAGTAGAAGCCGGCGGTCAGCAGCTTGGCGAAGCGCTGGTTGATCGCCATGACGTCGAAGCCGACCGAGGGCCAGCCGTTCTGCGTGCGCGCCGCCAGGCCCTCGAGAAGCTCGGCCTGGGTGCCGGGGATGTTGGGCTCCTGCGTCGCGCCGCTGCCCAGGGTGAAGAGCGCGTTGGGCTCCTCCGGCCCGGCCGTCATCACGCCGCGCGGGCGGTGGTACTTGAAGCTGCGGCCGACCACGCCGCCGCCGCCCGCCAGCAGGGCCGACGCCAGCGTGTCGCCGGCGAAGCCCTGCTTCGCCTTGCCGTCGAGCGTGAAGCTGATGGCCTTGGCGCGGTCGATACGGCCGCCGCTGGGCAGGCGCTTGAAGCCCTTCATGGCTTCACCCTTGCCAAGGCGAACTCACGCGCCGGCCAGGCCTGCAGCACCTGGTTGGTCGCGGTGTTGCGCTCCAGCACCAGCCAATGCCGGCAGCCCTGCACGTGCTGCCAGTACTCCTTGTGCGGGCCCTTGGGGTTGTCGAAGACGAAGACCTGGTCGTGCCAGGCCTTCAGGTCGGCGCCCTCGACGGCAGGCTTGCCGAAGGGCGGGCGCACCTTGTCGGCGTCGCCGCCATAGCGGAACTCGTTGTAGTCGCGCTCGCCGCACCAGGGGCAGGGAATCCGCAGCATGGCTATTGTTTCCAGGTCCAATTGCCCAGGCCGTACTCGTCCAGCCCGTCGCCCCGCATCGTCCGGTCGAGCTGGAAGTGCGCCGCCAGCGGATGGTCCTGGCCGGTCGCCAGCAGGCGGGCATAGGTGGTGCCCGACGCTGGCGTGGCCTTGAAGCCCTGGTAGCACCAGCCGCCGTTCAGATAGAGGTTCGGCAGCGGCGTGGCGCAGATGAAGGGGCTGCCGTCCGGCGTCATGTCCTGGATGCCGCCCCAGTGGCGCAGCAGCCGCAGCCGCGCGGCCGCCGGGATCAGCGCCACCAGGCACTCCATCACGGTCTGCACCTTGGGCAGCTGGCCGCGCTGGGTATAGGTGTTGAAGCCGTCGATGTGGCCGCCGAACACCAGCCCACCCTTGTCCGACTGGGAGATGTAGAAGAGCTCGGCACCGAAGGAGATGACATGGTCGACCAGCGGCTTGATCGGCTCGCTGACGAAGGCCTGCAGGATGTGGCTTTCCACCGGCAGTTTCAGGCCGGCCAGCGCGGCGACCTGCGAAGAGTGGCCGGCCACCGCGATGCCGGTGCGCGCCGCCAGGATGCGGCCGCGCGTGGTCTCCACGCCGATCACCGCGTCGCCGTCGCGGACGAAGCCGGTGACCTCGCAGTTCTCGATGATGTCGATGCCGGCCTCGCTGGCGCTGCGCGCGTAGCCCCAAGCCACGGCGTCGTGCCGTGCCGTGCCAGCGCGGCGCTGCAGCAGCGCGCCATAGATCGGCCAGCGGCTCTCGGGCGAGAAGCCGCAATAGGGGATGAGTTTCTGCACCTGGCCACGGTCCAGCAGCTCGGCATCGATGCCGTTCAGCCGCATGGTGTTGCCCTTGCGCGCCAGCACGTCGAGCTGCACCGGCCCGTGCGCCAGCACGATCTGGCCGCGCTGCGACAGCATGACGTTGTAGTTGAGGTCGTGCGACAGCCCTTCCCAGAGCTTGAGCGAATGCTCGAAGAACTCAGTGTTGCCCGGCATCTGGTAGTTGGAGCGCACCAAGGTGGTGTTGCGCCCGACGTTGCCGGAACCGATGTAGGACTTCTCGATCACCGCGACGTTGGTGATGCCGTGGTTTTTCGCCAGGTAATGCGCGGTCGCCAGGCCATGCCCGCCGCCGCCGACGATGACGATGTCGTAGCTGGCCTTGGGCGCCGGCGAGCGCCAGGCCAGCGGCCACTTCTTGCCGGTGAGCGCGTGCGACAGCAGGGCGAAGGCGTTGTAGCGGGTCACGGGTGCGGCGGGTCCTGGGGACGGGTCCTCGGGCGGGCGGCGCTACCCTAAGAGGGGGCGCGAAAGTTGTCTATACAACTTGCGACCCTTGCGCCGCATAGCCCCTCTCCCTCAGGGAGAGGGGTTGGGGTGAGGGCGTCGGTGCGACTTCCGGCGTTCGCACCAACCGGAAAACACCCTCACCCTGCCCTCTCCCTGAGGGAGAGGGAAAAACGGAGAGGGAGGAACTAAGGAGTCGAATCCCTGCCTGCGACTGTCGCCGGCAGAACACGCGACCGTCGAATCGCCCTTCTAGTCTCCGCCGCCCCCTGTACGAAGGGGGCGGGCAACTTGTATATACAACTTCGGGCTTGAGCTTCAGGAGCAGTCTTCGATGGCACGCGACCGCAACGTTCGGAACGACCGCCGCGCACGCAATGCCGGTCTGAAGCAGCTGCCCTGGCGTAATGTGGTCAATCCCTACAAGCCGATCGAGGTGCTGACCGAGGAGCAGGTCGAGGCGATCCACAACGCCTCGCTGCGCATCCTGGAAGACATCGGCATGGACTTCATGCACCCCGCCGCCAAGGAGATCCTGGCGAAAGAGGGCGTGACCATCACCCCCGGCACCGACCGCGTGCGCCTGGACCGCGGGCTGATCCTGGAAAAGCTGAAGACCGTCCGCCCGATGATCCCGCTGCACGCCCGCAACCCGGCGCACAACCTGATGATGGGCGGCAACAACATCAACTTCTGCACCGTGGCCAGCGCGCCCAACGCCAGCGACCTAGACGGCGGCCGGCGGCCGGGCAACTACGTCGACTACAAGAATTTCCTGCGGCTGGAGCAGTCCTTCAACATCATCCACCTGGCCGGCGGCTATCCGGTGGAGCCGACCGACCTGCCGCCCAACACCCGGCACCTGGATTGCCTGGCCGACTTCGTGCGGCTGACCGACAAGTGCTTCCATGCCTATGCGCTGGGCCGCCAGCGCATCCTGGACGCGCTGGAGATCGTGCGCATCGGCCGTGGCATCGACCGCGAACAGCTCGCCCGTGAGCCCTCGCTTTTCACCATCGTCAACACCAACTCGCCCTTGAAGCTCGACGGCCCGATGATCGAGGGGCTGATCGAGATGGCGCGGATGAACCAGATCGTCGTCATCACGCCCTTCACCTTGTCGGGCGCCATGGCCCCGGCCTCGCTGGCTGGCGCGCTGGCGCTGCAGAACGCCGAGGCGCTGGCCGGCATCGCCTTCACCCAGATGGTCAACCCGGGCAGCCCGGTGATGTACGGCGGCTTTACCTCGAACGTCGACATGAAGTCAGGCGCGCCGGCCTTCGGCACGCCGGAATACACCCGCGCGGCGCTGGCCGGCGGGCAGCTCACCCGGCGCTACGGCATTCCCTATCGCTCCTCCAACGCCTCGGCCTCCAACGCGGTCGACGCGCAGGCGGCCTATGAGAGCGAGATGTCGGTCTGGGGTGCCACCATGGGCCACTGCAACATGATGATGCACGGCGCCGGCTGGATGGAGGGCGGCCTGGTGGCCTCCTTCGAGAAGTTCATCGTCGACGTGGAGATCCTGCAGGGCATGGCGGAGTTCCTGCAGCCGATCAAGATCGACGAGGCCGAGCTGGCGCACGAGGCGATCCGCGAGGTTGGCCCCGGCGGCCACTTCTTCGGCGTCGGCCACACGCTGGAGCGCTACGAGACGGCCTTCTACGCGCCGATCCTCAGCGACTGGCGCAACTTCGAGAACTGGGAGCTGGCCGGCGGCGAGAACGCCACGCAGCGCGCCAACAAGATGTTCAAACAGGTGCTGGCCGACTACGTGCAGCCGCCGCTGGACCCGGCCATCGCCGAGGAACTCGACGCCTTCGTCGCCAAGCGGAAGGAAGAGGGCGGCGCGCCGAGCAACTAGCGCGGGTACTGCCAAATCAGCCTCCCCCTTGAGGGGGGAGGCCGCGCGCCTTGGCGCGCGGGTGGGGGTGATGGTCATGCTAGGCTCGGGCTGATGAAAAGAGGCCGCGCCCGCGCCCTGCGCAGCAACCTGACCGAGGCGGAGCGGAGGCTATGGCTGGCTTTGCGCCGGCAAGCACTCGCGTCGCTCAAGTTTCGCCGGCAGGTTCCCCTCGGCCCCTACATCGTCGACTTCTGCTGCCTGCCACTTGGCATGGTCGTCGAAGCTGATGGCGGCCAGCACAACGACAGTGCTGAGGATCGTGTACGCGACGCCTGGCTGCGTGGCGAGGGCTTCACGGTGCTGCGGTTCTGGAACAACGAGATCTTCGAAAATTTGTCTGGTGTACTGCAGGTGATCGCGGCCACCGCCGAGCAGCTGGAAGCGGAACTGCAGGTGCGGAGGGGATTGGGCGGCGAAGGCCTTCACCCCCACCCCAACCCTCCCCCCTCGAGGGGGAGGGGGTAGATTACAGGGTGCTCTTGGCTAGTAAGCCGCCTGCTGCGGTACCGGATCGCGCCGCCGCTTCAAGGTGCCGCCGCGGTCCCAGCCGGGATGCACCGGCGGCTCCTTCGGCGTGACGAGGTAGCGGAGCGCCACCTGCCAGTAGCCGGCGAAGCGGTAGCCGCCGTTGCGCGCCAGCAGTTCCTCGCGGCGCAGGCGCCACTTGCCGGGCAGGCGGTACCAGGCGGTGCCGGGCTCGGCGTGATGCAGGACGTGCAGGTTGTTGTAGAGCAGCAGCAGGCCCAGCACCGGGCCGGCTTCGATCGCCACGGTGCGCTCGCCGACGCCGGGGCGCGCCTGGTGCTCCAGGAAGGAGCGCAGGTGCGAGACCATGTTGCCGCCGTACATAAAGGACACCAGGTAGAGCCAAACCGGCAGGCCGCAGGCCCAGAGCGCCCAGGCCAGCGGCAGCGCGACGGCGACGACGTGGCGGGCCCAGACCAGCAGCCAGCCGCGATCACCGGTGCGCAGCGCGCTGACCAGGTGGCGCAGCGACCAGTACCAGGAGCGGAAGGGCCCCAGCAGCAGGCGGCCGGCGAAGGTGTTGAGCGTCCAGCGCAGCCAGCGCGACGGCGCCGACATGGCAGCCCAGGCCTCCGGCATCACGTAGTTCGACTCCGGATCCAGCCGCGGGCAGGTCAGGTGGTCGTCCTCGTGGTGGCAGAGGTGCGCCTCGCGGTAGTAGGGGAAGGGCAGCCAGAGCCAGAGGCAGGGGAAGATCAGCGCCTCGTTCAGCAGCCGCCAGGGCGTCGGGTGGCCATGCACCACCTCGTGCTGGATCGAGCCATGCAGGCCGGCGATGTAGGCGCCCAGCGGGATGAAGGCCCACCAAGGCACGGCGGCGTGAAACCAGGTCAGTACGCCGAAGCATACGTAGGTGGCGATAATCAGCGCCACGGTGGGCCATTCGACCCGATCTGGATTGCGCGCCTTGCGCATGGAGGTGGGGACCTTCGTTTGTTGTTGCTGTTGAAACCATCTCATCGTGATCACGAGCGCGCGCGCAAGCGGCATCTGGTCACACATCGCGGCATCTGGTCACCAAAACCAGCATCTGTTGACTTTGGTAAACAATTCACCGACACTGCGGCATGGATCGCCGCGAAACCGTCGCCCGTTTCCGCCAGCGTTTGCAACAGGTGCTGACCGACAGTGGCGACAGCCAGGCTGCCTTCGCCCGCCGCGTCAGCCTGGACCGCTCCACTTTGTCACAGCTGCTGGACGAGGGGCAGGACCGCTTGCCGCGGGCCGAAACCATCGTCGCCATCGCCGAGGCGGCGCAGGTCTCGGTCGACTGGCTGCTCGGGCTGACGCAGAGCGGCAGCGTCGGCCCGGAGCTGGTGCAGCGCGCGCTGGAGATCGCCGAGGGTAGTGGCGTGCCGGGCGACGAACGCCTGCTGGCCTGGCATGCCGAGGCCGCCGGCTATCGCATCCGCTATGTGCCGGCGACGCTGCCCGACCTGCTGAAGACCGAGGCGCTGATCCGCTATGAGTACGCCCGCTTCGGCACGCCGATCTCCGAGGCGCGGATCGATTCGGCGCTGGCCCGCCTGGCGCTGATCCGGCGGCCCGACAGCGACCTGGAGATGGCCAGTCCGCTGCAGGACCTGCAGACCTTCGCCGAGGGGCGCGGCCTGTGGCAGGAGATGCCCTGGCCGCAGCGCCGCGAGCAGCTGGAAGCCATGGCGCGCCTGACGCGCGAGCTCTATCCCGGCCTGCGCTGGTTCCTGTTCGACGGCTTGCAGCGCTACTCGGTGGCCTTCACGCTGTTCGGACCGTTGCGCGCGGCGGTCTATTTCGGGAACATGTACTTCGTGTTCAACACCACCGAACAGATCCGTGTGCTGGCCCGTCACTTCGACCAGCTGGTCCGCGCCGCCGTGGCGCAGCCACCCGACGTGCCGGCGCTGATCGAAGGCTTGATTCGCGACAACGAACCGACGGGCAAGAGCGCCGGCGGCCGGCGCGTGGCCCGGCGGCTGATAGCCAGTGAAGGGAGGAAGCAATGAGCGACCAGGGCCAGGGCGTCCAGGCGCATGGCGGCGGCTGCCTGTGCGGCGGCGTGCGCTACGAGGTGCGCGGCAAGCTGCGCGATGCGTTGGTCTGCCACTGTTCCATGTGCCAGCGCACGCATGGCGCGCCGGCGCCCTATTCGGCGGCGCGCAATGACGACCTGCGGCTGGTCGAGTCGCGTGGCCTCAAGTGGTTCCGCTCGTCGGAGACCGCCGAGCGCGGCTTCTGCCGCGACTGCGGCGCCAGCCTGTTCTGGCGCCCGGTCAACGCCGACTACACGGCGATCGCCTGCGGCACGCTGGACCAGCCCAGCGGCGTCAGGTCGGTCGGCCATATCTTCCTGGTCGACAAGGGCGACTACTACGAACTGAAGGACGGCCTGCCGCAGTTCGAGCGCGGCACCGCCGGCCAGCTGCCCGAGACGAAGACCGTGGTCTAGCGGCGTCAGCCGGCGAGGAGCCAGATCGATGCGCGTCGCGCTGCAGATGTACGACCTGCCGGAGCTGAAGTGGGCGACCGATGCGCTGGCCGCCCAGCTGCTCATCAACTTCCGCCGCGCCGGCTTCATCGAGGTGCCCTACAGCCTTGACCGCGACGGCGACTACAAGGCGCAGTGGAGCGAGCCCGACCTGCTGTTCGCCCAGACCTGCGGCTATCCTTTCGTCAGCTTCCTGCGTGGCCAGGTACGCTATGTCGCCACCCCGTCCTACAGCGCGCCGCACTGCGTCGGCTTTCGCTACTGCTCGCTGCTGCTGGTGCGGGCGGACGACCCGGCGCGGGCGCTGGCCGACCTGCGCGGCCGACGGGCGGCGATCAACCGCAGCTATTCGCAATCCGGCTACAACGTGCTGCGCCACGCGGTAGCGCCGCTGGCGCGCGGCGGGCGCTTTTTCAGCGAGGTAGTGGAAACCGGCGGCCACGGCGCCTCAGCGGCCGCCGTGCTGGAGGATCGCGCCGACATCGCCGCGCTGGACGCCGTGTCCTTTGCACTCTTCGCCAAGTACCGGCCGGACAGCGTCGCCGGCCTGCGCGTGATCGGCCGCAGCGCGACGGCACCCAACCTGCCCTTCATCACCCGGGGCGCGGCCAGCGACGAGGAGGTCGAGCGCCTGCGCCTGGCCCTGGCCGAAACCTTCGCTGACCGGGCGCTGGCCGAGGCGCGCGACGCCCTGCTGCTGACCGGCGTCACGGTTTTGCCGGAGGAGAGCTACGAGGCGATCCTGGGCATGGAGGCGGCGGCGGCGGCGCAGGGCTATCCCAGCGTCGCCTAGTTCACAGTCGTCAGCGGCAGCGCCGCGCCATAGGCGGCGTCGATCGCCGCCGGGTCGGTGCCACGCAGGGCCGCCCCGAGGGCGCGGCAGGAGTCGCGCAGCTGACGATAGTCGACGTCCTCGAAGCCGCCATCGGCCAGCAGCTGCTGCAGCCTGGCGCCGCCCTGCTGGCGCGCCGCCGCCAGCGCCTCGCCGTCGATCACCCCGGCGGCGCGGTAGCTGTCGGCCACCAGGGTCAGCACGCGGGCGTTGGCGTCCGGCATGGCGATCATCAGGGCGGCGTCTTGCCGGGTCATGAACAGTGGCGGACGCATGCCGAAGACCTGGCCGGCCGACCAGACCACGCCCAGGCAGAAGGCCGTTACGTGAGCGCGCGGCGCCGCCTCGCCCGCCAGGACACCGCCAGAGGCGAGGCCGGCTGGTGCCAGGGCGGCGATGCAGAGCGCCGCTATCCAGTGCCGTAAACACATCGGGACGGAATCCGCCATTGCCAAAAGCGGCGGCACGCTATCGCGCCCCGCGCCCTCCTGGCTAGTGCTTCGGCATTGCCGGCGGCGCCGGCCCGGGCAAAACTGCCGCGCCGATTTTGGAGGGCAGGACCCATGACCGAGCTCTGTGAGCTTTCCGCCGTCGAGTTGCGCCGCATGATCGGCGCCAAACAGGCCAGCCCGCGGGAGATCTGGGCCTCCTGCCGGGCCCACATCGACGCGGTCAACGGCGCGGTCAACGCCGTGGTGGCGATCGACGAGGCCGGCGCCGCGGCGCAGGCGGCGGCGGCCGAGCAGGCGGTGATGGCGGGCGACGAACTGGGGCCGCTGCACGGCCTGCCGCTGGGCATCAAGGACCTGAACGAGACCAAGGGCCTGCGCACCACGCACGGCTCGCTGATCTACCAGGACAACGTGCCGGCGGCGGACGAGAGCGTGGTGGCGCGGCTGCGCGCCGGCGGCGGCATGATCGTCGCCAAGACCAACACGCCGGAATTCGGCGCCGGCGCCAACACGGTGAACAAGGTCTACGGCGCCACCGGCAACCCCTTCGACCCGCGGCTGACCTGCGCCGGTTCCTCCGGCGGCTCGGCGGTGGCGCTGGCGCTCGACATGCTGCCGCTGTGCAACGGCTCGGACCTTGGCGGTTCGCTGCGCACGCCGGCCGGCTTCTGCGGCGTGGTCGGCTTCCGCCCGACGCCGGGGCGGGTGGCCAGCCGCGAGTCGACGCGCTCCTATTCGCCGCTGTCGGTCGACGGGCCGATGGCACGCAACGTTGGCGACGTGGCGCTGATGCTGTCGGTGCTGGCGGCGCACGACCCGGCCGATCCCTTGTCGCGGCCGGGCGAGACCGAGAGCCTGGCCAGGCCGCGCCCGGTGGACCCGGCCAGCCTGCGCGTAGTGATGTCGGAAGACCTGGGCGTGGCGCCGGTGGACGACGGCATCCGCCGCGTCTTCCGCGATCGCATGACCCGCATCCAGCACCTGTTCCGCAGCGCCGAGCGTCGCGACCCGCCGCTGGACGACGCCTCGCCGATCTTCGAGGTGCTACGGGCCACCGGCTTCGTCGCATCCCACCGCGACCACTACGACAAGCACAAGGCAGTGCTGGGCCCCAATGTAGTCAACAACACCGAGGCCGGGCTGAAACTGACCGGGCCGCAGATCGCCCAGGCCGAGGCGGCGCACAGCAACCTCTTCCGCCGCTATCTCGGTTGGATGGACGAGATCGACCTGCTGATCGCACCGACCGCCGCGGTCTCGCCCTTCCCCAAGACGCAGCTCTACCCGAGCGAGATCAACGGCCAGCCGCTGGCGAGCTACACCACCTGGTTCCTGCTCGCCTCGGCCATCACGCTGACCGGCCATCCGGTGCTGGTGCTGCCCTGCGGGCGCGACGAGCAGGGCTTGCCCTTCGGCATCCAGCTGGTCGGCAAGCGTTGGGACGAAGCCCGGCTGCTCGGCATCGGGCTGGCATTGGAGGCTGAGCTGGCGCGGATTCCGGAATGCCGCCGACCGCTGCCAGACCGGACGCTGCTGGGCGGCTAGCGCGGTGGCGACGGCCTCGACAGGGCGGCCTGTCGGCGGCATGCTTGGAGGCGCAAGGGCATTGCACGACAGGGGCGGGGCGTTGGCGTGTCCGAAAAGCTAGACAGCGGGCCAAGTGATGAGCCGGTACCGGCACAAGACCGGCGAACGGCGCTGCTGACGCTTGGGCGCTACGCCGCCTATACGCCGCCGACGCTGCTGGCCACGCTGGGAACCGTGATGGGCCAGGACACGCCACCGGTCTCCGGCGATGGCGCGACTGGTACCACGGGCGGGACTGGGCCGACCGGCAGCACGGGTACCACTGGCGGGACGGGTCCGACCGGGCCCACCGGAGACACCGGCTCGACGGGCTCTACCGGTGAAACAGGCCCGACCGGACCCACGGGAGACACCGGCCCGACCGGCGAGACAGGCCCCACTGGACCCACGGGAGACACCGGCCCGACCGGCGACAATGGCGCGACCGGACCTACTGGAGACACCGGGCCGACAGGCCCAACCGGCGACACCGGCGCGACGGGTCCGACCGGACTTACGGGAGACACCGGGCCGACGGGCCCAACCGGCGACACCGGCGCGACGGGTCCGACTGGATCTACGGGGGACACCGGGCCGACGGGCCCAACCGGCGACACCGGCGCGACGGGTCCGACCGGATCTACGGGAGACACCGGGCCGACCGGCCCCACCGGTGACACCGGCGCGACGGGCCCGACCGGTCCTACGGGAGACACCGGGTCGACGGGCCCAACCGGCGACACCGGCGACACTGGCGCGACCGGACCTACTGGAGACACCGGCCCCACCGGTGACACTGGCGCGACCGGTCTTACCGGTCCTACCGGAGACACTGGCCCGACTGGCCCAACGGGTCCGACTGGCGCCGCGCTCGATCAGCACGACAGCCGCCTGCATCTGGCCTGAGGCATGGTGTCGAAGGGCGGCCCCCTGCGGCTCTGCCTCAACATGATCGTGCGGGACGAGGCAGCCGTGATCGAGCGCTGCCTGGCCGCGGCGCTGCCGTTCATCGATGCCTGGGTGATCTGTGACACCGGTTCCCGCGACGCGACGCCGGCGCTGATCGAGGGCTTCTTCCAGCGTGCCGGCCTGCCGGGCGAGTTGCACCGCTTCGGCTTCGAGAGCTTCGAGCAGGCGCGCAACGCCGCGCTGGAGCGCGCGCGTGGCGCGGCACTGGCGTTCGACTATCTGCTGCTGCTCGACGCCGACATGGAGCTGGTGGTCGAGGACGCCGGTTTCCGGCGCCATCTCACGCTGCCCGCCTATCTGCTGGAGCAGCGTTCGGGACTGCACTACCACAATGTTCGCCTGCTGCGTCGCGACGCGGCGGCGCAGTACCACGGGCTGACGCACGAGGCCCTGGCGGTGGATGGCGAGGTCCCGCCGCTGTCTGGCCTGTGGATCCGCGATCACAACGATGGCGGTACGCGGAGCGAGAAGCTGCAGCGCGACCTGCCGCTGCTTGAGGCACAGCTGGCTGCGCGGCCCGGCGACCTGCGGACGCTCTATTACCTGGCGCAGACCCATCGCGAGAGCGGCAACCTGGCCGAGGCGGCGCGCCTCTATGCCCAGCGGGCAGCCGGCGGCGGCTGGGCGGAGGAGGCCTGGCACGCCCGCCTGCAGGAAGCGCGTTGCTACCTGGCGCTGGGCGAGGAGGCGGCCTTCCTGGCGGCGGCGCTGGCCGCCTATGACGCCCGGCCCGCGCGTGCAGAGAGCCTTTGGGAGCTGGCGCGCTTCCATCGCACGCGCGGCCGCAACGAGGCAGCCGCGCTCTTTGCGCTGGCCGGCATGGCCCTGCCGCCGCCGGCGGAAGACCGCCTCTTCGTCGAGCCAGAGGTCTATGCCTGGCGCTGCCACGAGGAGCTGGCGATCGTCGGCTTCTACTGCCAGGACGCGGAGCGCCGACAGGCCGGCCACGATGCCTGCGAGGGACTGGCGCTGCATCCGGTCGTGCCGCCGGCCGCGCGTGGCCTGGCGCGCGCCAACCTGGCCTATTACGCGCCGCGGCTGGACGCGCTGGCGCCCGGCTGGCGCGCAGCGCCGATCGAGACCGCGCTGCCGGCCGGCTGGCAGCCGCTCAACCCCAGCGTGGCGCGCGATGGCGAGTCGCTGCGGCTGATCCTGCGTGGGGTGAACTACCGGATCGATGACAAGGGCCACTACAAGGTGCCGCCGGGCGAGGTGGTGCGCACCCGTAACTGGCTGCTCGACCTCTCGCCCGCGCTGGCCGTCGAACGCCAGCGCGAAATCCTGCCGCCAACTGACCTGCCGTCGCCGGCCCTGGCTCACATCGAGGGGCTGGAAGACCTGCGCCTCTTTGCCTGGCGCGGCCGGCTGTGGGGCATCGGTTCGCAGTGGGGCACGGGCCCGCAGGGCCTGACGCGGATGGTCGTCGCCTGTCTGGACGAGGCCGCGGACCAGAAGGATTGGTGGTTGCCGCAGCCGATGGGCAAGCCGTGCAACGAGAAGAACTGGATGCCACTGGTGCAAGGTGACCGCCTTGGCTTCCTGCGTTACGCCGGGACCGGAGAACTGGTGGACGAGCAGGGCAGGCTGCTGTTACGCGCACCCGGCACCCTGGCGCTGGACCACCTGCGGGGCGGTTCGCAGCTGGTGGCCTTCGACGACGGCTGGCTGGCGGTGACGCACGAGGTGGCGAAGTACGAGCCGCCAAGGCGCTACCTGCATCGCCTGGTGTGGTTCGACCAGGCGCTGCGCCCGCAGCGCTTGTCGCGTGCCTTCATCTTCAATGACCTGGGCGTGGAGTTCGCTGCCGGCCTGGCCTGGCATCCCGACGGGCGGCGCCTGCTGATCTCCTATGGCGTCGACGATCGCGAAGCCTGGCTTGGCAGCCTCGAGGCCGCCGCGGTGCAGCGGCTGCTGGAACTGCCGCCGGGCTAGCCGCGGCGCAGCGCCCGCCACTGCCGACGGTACCAGTCGGTCTGGGTTAGCGAGCGCAGCAGGCGCCGCCGCAGGTCGCGGTGGCCCAGGGCGCGCCGCAACAGCAGCCAGGGCCGCAGCACCCGGCCACGCAGCGCCGCGCGGCGCGGCTGCGCGGTCAACCGCAGCGCGCGCCGCAGGGCACGGCGGCCGGCCGTCGGCACCGGCAGCTCGGCGCCCAGCAGGTCGCGGGCGGCGCCGGCGACGAACCCCAGTGCAGCGCTCTGGCCCAGCGCGGCGAAGCGGCGGGCTGGCGTGGCGGCGGCCAGGCAGCCCGGCAGCGCGGCCAGGCGTGTTGCGTCGTCCAGATCGCGCAGGTTAAGGCGGCCGAGGGCCATCCCATGATCGCCCAGCGCGCCATGCGCCAGGGCGTGCAGCAAGCGCTGCGGCGCGCCGGGCAGGGCGAGCTGGACGCCCTCGAGCGTGCAGGGCGCGGCCGTCGACAGCATCTCGTCGGCCGGCAACAGGGCCTGCCATGGCAGGTCGAGCGGCTGGGCGTGCAGCTCCAGCGCTGCCGCGTCGCCAGGGCGGCCCAGGGGCGCCGCATGATGGGCCGTTGCCGGCCCGAGCGTCCGCCAGCCAGCGGCACGCAGCGTGGCGCTGGCCTCTGCAAGTCTGGCACTCGGTACCAGCAGGTCGAGGTCGAGTAGCAGCCGCTCGGCCGGGTCGTCATAGAGCCCCGCCAGCAGGTTGGCGGCCCCCTTCAGCGGCAGCGGCGTCAGGCCGATGGCGTTGAGCCGCCGCGCTATGTCGAGCAGCTCGTTCCGCAGCGTCGCGTTGCGCGCGCGGTTCAGCGCCGCCGCGGCTGTCAGATAGTCGCCCAGCTCGGCCGGCAAGCGGTCCAGCAGGCCGTGGCGGGCCAGGGCCGGCGCCAGGGCGGGCGTCACCATCTGGTGGCCGGCCAGCTGCACCAGCGCGGGCCAGTCCGGCGCGCCGGCGATGAAGGCGGCGAGGCGATCGCGGCGTTCCGGCCGGCCGTCCCGGGCCAGAGCGTCACAGAGCCAGCGAAAGGCCGGGGCGACGCTCACAGGTCCCGCAGCAGGGGCAGCGCCGCGCCGATGTCGCTAAAGCGCAGCGACCAGGCAGGCGTGCGCTCGAACCAGGCGACCAGGGCGGCGACGGCAGCTGGATCGAGCGGCGGCTGCAGGCGGGCGGGCGCCTGCATCACCCGTTCCAGCGCCGCGAAGGGCGACAGGCGCGTCAGCGTCGTGGCGGCGCCGGGTTCGTGGCGCGGCAGGATCAGCGCACGGACCGGCGTGGGCAGGGTGACCGTCCTGCCCGGCTGCCAATAGCGCACCGGTTGGCCCAGGCGGCTGTGGCACGGCAGCGGCGCCAGCGCTGGCAGCAAGGGCCAGGAACCGGCCTTCAGCACCAGCGGCAGGGGGAGCGGCCAGAGCATCAGGTCTTGCCGCCGCAACAGCGCCAGGTCATCGCACAGATAGTCGTACCCTGCCGCCGCCAGCGCCGCCGCCAGGGTGGACTTGCCGCTCCCCGAGGGGCCGGCGAGCAGCAGGGCGCCGCGTGCGTCGGCGACCGCCGCGGCGTGCAGCGCCACCTGCCAGGGTGCGCGGGCGAAAGCGATGCCGACCAGGGCGGCCAGCAGGCGCTCGATCAGGCCGTCTTCGTCCTGCTGCTCCGCGATGCTCTGGCCATCCTGCAGCAGCCTGCCGTCCTGGATGACCAGGCGTGCCGCGTCTGGTCCGGTCGCGGTGGCCTGCGGCAGCAGCCTGGCAAGGTCTTCGAGTGCCTCGGGGCGGTCGCTGGACAGGCCCACCGTCAGGCCAGCCAGCGCCACGGTGAGGGCGGGCCCGACGGTCAGCAGGCCGGCTGCCTGCCAGGCGCGCCAGGCTGCGGCGGCATCGGTTTCGGCCACCGCCGGTGAGAGGCCGAAACTTTCGACCAGGGCCGCGGCCATGGCGCCGGGTCCGGCGGCGCGCAGCGGCCAGAGCAATCGGGCGGTCGCGTTGAGGGCGAAGAGGCGATCGCCACCGAGATGGGCGACGACGAGGCCCTCGGCCAAAGGCAGTGCTATGGGATCTGGAGGCGGCATGCGCCGCTGAGTATGCCAGCGGCGGCGGGAAAACTCAGTGCTGCTCGTCGCCGCGCAGCTTGAGCGCCCACATCAGGCCCAGCACACCGCCCTTGATGGGGCGCAGCAGCAGCAGGGTCAGCAGCAGCGTGACCGCCGGCCAGATCGCCATCTGGGTCCACATCGGCAGGGCCCAGCGCTGCTCGCTCAGCAGCAGCAGCGGCACGACGATGTGCCCGACCAGCAGGATGGTGATGTAGGGCGGGAAGTCGTCGGCGCGGATCAACCCCAGCGGCTCGTGGCAATGGGCGCACTGCTCGACCACCTTCAAGTAGCCGCGGAAGGCCGGGGCCTGGCCACAGGCGGGGCAACGGCTCCGGAGGCCGCGTTTGATGGCGGTTCCCTTGGAGCGTTGAGCAAAGCTGATGAAGCTGGTCATGGTGCCAATCTAGGACTGCGCGACCGGCGGCGGTAGCGTGGCATGGGGTCGCTGAGCAAACCAAAGGCGCGAAAAAGCCACCCCAGACAGCACGGCTTCTTTCATTTTGAGTATCACTTTAGTCTGTTTTGCATACCGGGCGGTTTGGCGGCCGTCCGACACCGGCGATGGGGGTCGACGGCGGATGCATAGGGGGGCGTGGCCGCAGATTGCGGCCGCGGCATTGCTGGCGCTGGCCGGTGTGCTGCAAGTTGGCGAGGCTGTTCGCGCGGACGAGGTGCCCTTCAACTCGAAGTTCGAGGTGAATGCCGGGGGGAAGGCATTCGAAGGCACCGACGGATACCTGACGCTGGGCGGCCTCGCCGGCTTGCCGCTGGATCGTGACTACGAGAACGGCATGGCCTTCGTCGACCTGGAAGGGCACCAGCTGCTCGAGGGCGACCGGGCCTACAACGCCTCGCTGGGCTACCGCTGGGCGGACTGGTCGAACGGCACGGTCTGGGGCGTGAATGCCGGGGTGAGCGGGCGCTCCAAGGACGGCGACTGGTACCGCTGGTGCAACTTCGGCGTGGAACGCCTGGCACCGGACTTCGACCTCCGGGCCAACGGCTACCTGCTGTGCGGCGAGGGGCAGCAGAACGTGCGCTGCGAGGCGGTGGGCTTCGAGAGCAACTCGCTGCTGGTGGCCAACCGGGCGGACCTGGGGCTGCAGGGCTTCGACCTCTCGATTGGCGCCGACGACAGCTCGCTTCTGGGCCAGCCGCTGTTCGACGGCAGCGACCTCTACGGCAAGCTGGAGTTCTATTACTTCTTCGGTGCCTTCGACGGCGATGCCGTCGGCGGCCGGGCGCAGCTCGACTGGCAGGTGTCGGACAACATCGCGCTGAACGGCTGGGTGTCCTACGACACGTTGTTCGAGACCAGCGGGCTGGTCGGGGTGACGGTGTCCTTTGGCGGCCCGGCGCAGCGCAGCGATCGCCAGGATGGCCTGGGCACTGGCGAGCGGCTGGTCTCCTTCATCGAGCGGCGCACCCTCATGGCGATCCACGAGGACGCCTTCGACAAGGGCTCGACCGGTCCGCTGAAGGACGGCAGCGGCGACGCCATCCCCTTCTGGCACGTCGACAACACGGCGCCGGCCGGCGGCAACGGGACCTATGAGCATCCCTTCGACACCCTGGCCGACGCCGGCGCGGAGGCCGGCACCACCGGCCCCGGCGACGTCATCATCTTCCACGTTGGCGACGGCACCACCAACCAGCAGCAGGACGGCATCACGCTGCAGGACCGGCAGTACCTGATCGGCGGCTCCTTCGACCGCAGCTTCCGGCTGGGCGGCAAGGACATCCTGCTGGGCGAATTCTTCCAGGAGGAGGGTCGCCCGGTGATGACCGACAGCGACGGCGACGCGCTGCGCCTGGCTAACGGCAACTACACCGCCGGCTTCGATATCAGGAACGCGGCCGGGAACGGGGTGCATGGCAGCGCAATCAACGGGCTGACCATGATCGACGTCGGCATCTACGACTCCGTCGGCTCCGGCATCGCCATCGAGGGCGGCAGCGGCGACTTCCTGTTCCGCGCCCTGCAGGTCGTCGGCAACGACGGCCTGCTGGCCGCGCCGGACGACGACGGCGGCGGCGGCTTCAATCTGCTCGCCATGACCGGGACCGTGACCCTGGAAGACAGCAATTGCGAGGCCAGCGGCTTGTTCGGTGGCGATGAGAGCGTCTATGACTGTCTGGAGGTGCGCAGCGCTGCAACCGGCGACCTGGCGGTCGCCATCCGCCGCAGCAGCTTCATCAACAACTGGGGCAACGGTATCGAGACCCACGTCGCCGGCAGCGGCCGCTTCGACCTGACGATCGAGGACACGCTGGTGGCCGATAACACGGAGTCGGCCATCGCGCTGCAGAGCGACTTCCAGACCAGCGGAGATTTCGGCGCCGCGCTGCGACGCCTGACCATCGACAGCAACGGTTGGGCCGGCATCGAGCTGGCGCACCTGGCCGGCGGTGGCGACTTCGCCGTGCTGGTCGAGGACAGCCAAATCATCGACAACAGCACGCGCAGCAACTTCGACCCGCTGCGCCAGTCCGGCATCGGCCTGACCAGCCGTGGCGGGCTGACCGAGCTAGTGCTGCGCGGCAACATCATCAGCGGCCACGCCGCCGCCGGCGTCGACGTCGAAGCCACGCCGCAGCAGGAGGGTGGCACCTTGATCCGCGCCTACCTTGCCGACAACGTGATCACCGGCAACGGCTTCGGGCGAACCGACGACTACACCGGCGGGGTGATCCTCTGGGCCAGCTCGACCGACGTGGACCTGGACAGCAATCCGGTGATGGATGGCACCGGGCGGATCGAGGCGACGCTGCTGCGCAATGTCCTTGACAGCAACAACGCCAACGGCCTCTTCGCCGTACCGGTACGCGGCTATGTCGGCTTCCCCGAGTGGCCGTCAGCGACGCTCTGCGTCGACATCCGACAGAACAGCGGCGGCGACCGTCTGTTCCTCGATAACGGCAGCAACTTCACCTACAGCTTTCCGCCGGATTTCGAGCAGATCGCCGGCGGCAATTTCTTCCAGGATCCGGCCAGCGGCGGCAACGCCAACCCGGTGGTGACCAGCGGCGCTATCGGGAGCCGGAACTGCGAGACGCCGGCGGGCTCGTAAGCAGTCCGCGGCCCTGCAGATCGGCGATGGCGTCGGCCAGGGTCGCGGCCAGCGGCCGGGCGCGCCAGTCCAGGTCGGCCGCCGCCAGGCTGCTGTCATAGAACAGCGGCCGGCGCACCAGGCGCAGGCCGTTCAGGCTGGCCGCCGGCGGCCGGTGGGTGACGCGGTCGGCCCAGGCCTCGCCGACCGCGGTGCCGACCCAGGCCATCCAGTAGGGCACGCGGTTCTGCGGCATGGCTCGCCCAGTCATGGTCTTGAGCCGGGCCAGCAGGTCGCGCAGGTGCAGGTTCTGCCCGCCCAGCAGGTAGCGCCGCCCGAGCTGCCCACGCGCCGCGCTGCACAGCAGTCCCTCGGCCACATCGCGTACGTCGACCAGGTTCAGCAGGCAGTCGAGATAGGCCGGGTAGCGGCCGTTGAGGTAGTCCAGCAGCATCCGTGTCGGCGGTGTCAGGCTGGTGTCGCCGGGGCCCAGCGGCGCCGTCGGGCTGGCCACCACCACCGGCAGGCCGTCACGTGCCGCCTGTAGTGCCGCCAGCTCGGCCAGGCACTTGGCGCGACTGTAGGGACCCGGCTGGTTGCCGGCGCTGGGGTCCAGCGAGCCGTCGACCACGCCGTCGCGCGCGGTGCGGCTCAGCACCGCCTCGGTCGAGCAGTGCACGAAGCGACGAACGCCGGCGCGCCCGGCGGCCTGCAGCACCCGGCGTGCGCCCTGGTGGTTGACCTGCTCGTACTGCGGCTTGTCGGCGATCCAGAGATGCGGGATGGCCGCCAGGTGGAAGACCCACTCGACGCCGTCCAGGGCACGGGCCAGCAGCGCCTCGTCCAGGATCGAGCCCTGCAGCCATTCCACAGCCTCCGGCACCGCGCCGCGCGGCTGGGTGTCGAGCACGCGCACCGGCAGCCCGCGCTCCAGCAGCGTGGCGACCAGATGACGGCCGATGAAGCCGGCCCCGCCGGTGACGAGCGTCTGCACGGACCTTGCCCTCCCTGGCTGTCAGGGTGGGCAGCGGCGCCGGCCTGTCAAGCCGCGCGCTTGGCGCGGGCCAGACGGTTGGCGGCCTGCTGCAGCTCCGGCAGGCCGGCGAAGCGGCTGCCGTCGAGCAGGGCGAAGTCAGGGTCGGCGGCGACGAAGCGGAAGCCGCGCTCCAGGCGCAATGCCAGGCCGGCCTGGCGCTCCTCCACCTCGATGACGAAGGCCTGGGGCTCAGTTGGTTTCATGAGTCGGAACTCCTACGGTCAAATGCCCGCGGGTGGAATCGTCTGACGCCACCGAGGCTTAACATCGAAGCTGTGGCGTCGCCGTGACACGTCGGAATTTCATGCGGCGCGCCCCGAGCCCTCCTCCGCAGATGGCCCATAACGTTCCCTGCCATGCAGTCGCGGCGCGGCACGGTCGCAGGCAGCGGCGTTGTCCCCGGGGTTTCCGGCATGCTCTGCTAAAGCACTGACGCTGCGAGGGAGTTCCCGGTTCCATGGCGCGCAAGATCCAGATCGTCGACCTGACCGACCTTATGGCACCTGCAAGCGCGGCACGTGACGCCGCCGACCAGGCGCTGGGCCGTGCGGCCGAGGACATGGGATTCCTGGTGATCACCGGCGCGCCGGTGATGGGCGTGACCGACCCCGAGCGCATCGCGGCGCTGCTCAAGGTCTTCACGCTGCCGCCGGCCGAGAAGCGGCGCCTGATGAACGGCAAGTTCGCGCCGGAAAATCCGAACGACTATCGTGGCATGATCAACATCAAGAAGGCAGCCCCCGGCGGCGAGCCGCTGCTGCACACCGAAGGCCTGGACCTTGGCTCGGACCGGCCGGCGCCAGCGGGCAGCGATGCCGTGGCGCAGTACCTGCTGGAGGCCAACGTCTGGCCGCAGGAGGCTCTGCTGCCGGGCTTCCGCGCCCTGGCCGAACAGCACTATCGCGCGCTCGACGCACTGGGCCACCTGATGATGCGTTCCTTCGCCCGCTACCTGAGGCTGGGCGAGGACTATTTCGAGCCTTTCTTCGACGGCGGTGCCTCGACCCTGCGTTTCCTGCTGTCGCCGCACCGGCCGGACCTCACCTACGACAATGCCGAGGAGCGCTGGCAGGCCGTGGTGGAGGGCCGCAAGGTCCGCCTGCAGACCCCGGCGCACCGCGACAGCGGCGTGCTGACCCTGCTGTGGCAGCCAGGCGCGCTGCAGGCGCAGGACCCGGAGGGCGACTGGCTGGACAGCCCCAAGGTACCGCGCTCGCTGAACGTCAACTTCGGCGACAGCCTGGAGTTCTGGACCGGCGGGCGCCTGCCGGCAACGCCGCACCGCGTCATCTCTGTGCAGCAGGACCGTCCGTCCATCCCCTTCTTCTTCGAGCCCAACGTCGACGCGGTGCTCCGCCCCATCCCCACCTTGCTCAAGGAGGGCGCACCGAACGACCGTGCGCCGATCCGCTATGCCGACCACGTGCTGTCGAAGATCCGCCTGTTCGGTTCGCACGCCACGCGCAAGCTCGACGCGCCGCAGGCGGCTTGACGCTTCGGCCGCGGCCGAAACATCGAAGCCGCGCCACGGTCTAACTTCGTCTCCGCCAATAGGGAGACAAGGCCATGATCACCTGCTTCATCCGCTACCAGATCGACCCCACCAAGCACGCCGAATTCGGCCAGTACGCCCGCGCCTGGGGCCAGGCAATCCCGCGCAACGGCGCGCGGCTGATCGGCTACTACGCGCCGCACGAGGGCTCGGCCACCACCGCCTATGGCGTCTATGGCATCGGGAGCCTGGCGGCCTACGAGGCCTATCGCGCGCGGCTGCGTGCCGACCCGCTGGGGCAGCAGAACTATCGCTTCGCGCAGCAGGAGAAGTTCATCTTGCGGGAGGACCGCATCTTCCTGAAGCTGGCCTCCGCACCGCATGGGGAGTTGGTGACGCCATGATCGCCGTGATCTTCGAGGTCTGGCCGGCCCAGGGCCACCAGGACCACTACCTGGACATCGCCGCCGGCCTGAAGGCCGAGTTGCAGACCATGGAGGGCTTCATCTCGGTCGAGCGTTTCCAGAGCCTGACCGATCCGGCCAAGCTGCTGTCGCTCTCCTTCTGGCGCGACGAGGCGGCGATCAAGGCCTGGCGCAACCGCGAGCACCACCGCGCCGCCCAGGCCGAAGGGCGCGGCGGCGTCTTCAGCGACTATCGCCTGCGCATCGCCAGCGTGCTGCGGGACTACGGCCTGACCGAACGTGCCGAGGCGCCGGACGACAGCAAGGCGGCGCATGGGTGAGGCCCGTTCCCTCTCCCTGAGGGAGAGGGGCTCTTGCTACTTGAACAGCGCCGAATAGGCGCTGAGGGCCGGCACGCCGCCGAGGTGGACGTAGAGCACGCGGCTGCCCCTCGGGAAGACTCCCGCCCGCACCTTGTCGATCAGGGCCTGCAGTGACTTGCCCTCGTAGACCGGGTCGGTGACCAGCGCCTCCAGGCTGGCACCCAGGCGCATGGCCGCCAGCGTCTCCGGCGAGGGGATGCCGTAGGCCGGGTAGGCATAGCCCTCGTCCAGCACCACGTCGGCGGCCTCGACGGCCGGCGCGCCGATCTGCTCCGCCGTCTGGCGGGCGATCTTCAGCACCATGGCGCGGGTGTCGGCCGGCCGCGCGGTGATGTCGATGCCCAGTACCTGCTGCGCCCGGCCGCTGGCCTTGAAGCCGGCGATCATGCCGGCCTGGGTCGAGGCCGAGCCCGAGGCCGTGAGAATCGTGTCGAAGCGGAACCCCAGATCGCGCTCCTGCCGCTCCAGCTCCTGCGAGAAACCGGCGTAGCCCAGGCCGCCCAGGGGGTGGTCCGAGGCGCCGGCGGGGATCGCATAGGGCTTGCCGCCGCGCGCCTTGACGGTCTCCAGCGCAGACTGCCAGGAGCCCTTGATGGCGATCGAGAAGTCCTCCTTCGAGAAGGCGATCTCCGCGCCCATCAGGCGGCTGAGCTGGATGTTGCCGACACGGTCGTAGACGCTGTCCGGCCAGTCGACCCAGGAGCCCTGCACCAGGTGACACTTGAGGCCCAGCTTGGCGGCCACGGCGGCGACCTGGCGCGTGTGGTTCGACTGCACGCCGCCAATGGTGACCAGCGTGTCGGCGCCTGAGGCGATGATATCGGGCACCAGGTACTCCAGCTTGCGGATCTTGTTGCCGCCGAAGGCCAGGCCGGAGTTGCAGTCCTCGCGCTTGGCCCAGAGCTCGACCGCGCCACCCAGGTGGGCGGAGAGGCGGGGCAGGGGTTCCAGTGGCGTCGGGCCGAAGGTCAGCGGATGGCGCGGAAAGCGGTCGAGGCCCACGGCAGGCAAGCTCCTACTTGATGAGTTTGGACAGCGCGCGGAACTGCGGGTGGTCGGAGCGGCCGAGCCACTCGAAGACCACCATCTCGGTGGTGACCACGATAGCGCCGGCGGCGGCCATGCGGGCGATCGCGGTTTCCTTGCTCTCGGCCCGGCGGGCGCCCAGCGCGTCGCGCACCAGGTAGACCCGGCGCCCGGCGGCGAGCAGCCCGGCCACGGTCTGCAGCACGCAGACATGCGCCTCGCAGCCGGCCACCACCAGGTCCGGCCGGCTCAGCGCCGGCAGGAAGGCAGGCTCGGCGCAGGCGCCGAAGGACAGCTTCTCCACCACGGGGCCCAACCCGGCCAGCGCCGCCACCGTGGGGCCGAGGCCCTTGGGATTCTGCTCGGTCAGGGTGATAGGAATGGCGAGCGCCTTGGCCGCCTCGGCCAGGCGCCCGGCGTTGGCCACCGCGGCCTCGCCCCCCTCGATAGCCGGCATCAGGCGGGCCTGGAAGTCGATCAGCAGCAGCTGGCTGCGGGCAGGCTGCATCAGGATCATCGTGTGGCCTCCAGCGTGGCGAGTTCGGCGGTCACCGCGCGCTCCAGCAGGCGGCGCGCGTCGGCGCCGAACATGCGGATGCGGCCGGTGTGGAGCAGCAGCAGCAGTCCCACGGCATGGGCGAAGCCGTCGGCCATCAGCAGCCGCGCCTCCTCGGGCGTGGCGCCCAGGGCCAGCGCGGCCTCGGCCAGCGGCTGCAGGGTCGCCTGCAAGGCCGCATTCAGCGCGCGGTCGCGCTCGCGCCCCAGGCCGTGCGGCCGCATGCCGCCTTGGAACAGGTAGAAGCCGAGGTCGAGGTCGCGCGGCCGCGCCGCGTAGAAATCGAAGAAGGCGAGCTGCGCGGCGCGGAAGCGGGCGGGTGGCGTGGTCACCTGGGCCACGGCGGCGTCGACCGCGTCCTTCAGCTCGGCGATGGAAAGCGCCAGCACCTCGGCATACAGCGCCTCCTTGTCGGCGAAGTGGAAGTAGAGCGCGGCGGGGGTGTAGCCGGCCTCCGCCGCGATGGCGCGCAGGCTGGCGGCATCAAGCCCGGCGCGCTCGAACACGCGGCGCGCGGCGTCGAGGATGAGTTGGCGCTTGTGGTCGGCGACGGCCTGCTTGCGGGCGGTGGCGGTCATGCGGGCGAGTCTTCGCAGCAGGCGAGGCGCGACACCGCCCCCTTGTCATCCCGGCCAAGGAGCGCAGCGACGCAGAGCCGGGACCCAGGGGGCTGGCCTCGATTCAGCGAGCTCGTGGCCCCTGGGTCCCGGCTCTCCGCTACGCTGCGCTGCGCTGCGGCCGGGATGACATTTGGGACGGAGCCCTTTGGGAGCTTGTTCATGGGAGCTAATTTCTAACGCCGTTCAAAAATTCGATTGACGCGATGCTATGCCTGCCTAAGAGTCCGGTCAACGGCCCTGAGAGCCTGTGAGGAGACGACCGATGCTGCTGTCCGCCGAAGGCTTCCGCGAGTCGCTGCGCGCCTACAAGCCGCGCGTCTTCGTCAACGGGCAGCGCGTCGAATCGGTCGCCGACGAGCCGCTGCTGGCGCCGGGCATCGCCGGGGTCGGCGTCTGCTACGACTTCGCGTTGGACCCGGCACTGGCGCCGGTGATGACGGCGCGCCAGGGCTCCAGCGGCAAGATCGTCAACCGCATGCTGCACATCGACGGGAGCACGACCGACCTGCTGACCAAGCTGGAAGCCGTGCGCCTGGTCTGCCGCACCTCCGGCTGCGCGCAGCGCTACCTGGCGCATGATTCCCTGAATGCCCTGTGGCAGGCGACCAAGGCGACCGACGCGGCGCACGACACCGAATACCACGCGCGCTTCCTGAACTATCTGCACGAGGTGCAGGACCGCGACCTGACCCTGGGCATCGCCATGACCGACGCCAAGGGCGACCGCTCGAAGCGGCCAGGCGAGCAGGCGCAGCCCGATGTCTATGTCCGCATCGTCGAGCGCCGCGCCGACGGCATCGTCATCCGCGGCACCAAGGCCATCGTCACCGGCGCGCCCTACATGCACGAGTTCCTGGTGATGCCCTGCCGCACGCACCGGCCGGAAGACGCCGACTACGCGGTCTGCTGCGCCGTGCCGGTGGATGCCGAGGGCGTGACCATCGTGGCGCGCCCGGCGGGGCGGCCCGGCGACCCGGCGGCGAAGTTCTCCGCCAAGTACGGCCAGTCGGTCGGCGTCGTCATGTTCGACAATGTCTTCGTGCCCTGGGACCGCGTCTTCCTGGCCGGCGAGACGGAAGAGGGCGGCTTCCTCACCACCAGCTACGCGACGCACCACCGCCACAGCTGCATCGGCGCGCGCGCCGGCTTCGGCGACCGGCTGATCGGCGCCGGCGCGCTGATGGCCGAGGCCAACGGCCTGGACCCCGAGCGCCACGGCCACATGCGCGACCAGCTGGTGGAGCTGATCAAGATCGTCGAGGGCTTCTATGCCTGCGGCGTCGCCGCCTCGGTCTACGGGCAGCGGGATCCTGGCGGCACCTTCATGCCGGACACGGTCTTCGCCAACATCGGCAAGCTGCTGCTGGCCACGCAGATCTACGAGATGCACCGCATCGCGCACTACGTCTCCGGCGGGCTGATCGTCGCGCTGCCGGGGCCGGAGGAGGACCACAATCCGGAGACCGCGGCCTCGCTGGCCGCCGTGCTGGCCGGGCGCGCCGACATTCCCTATGCGCAGCGCGCCGAAGTGGCGCGCCTGGTCGAGGACCTGACGGTCTCCAACCAGGCCGGCTGGTACTCGGTCATCTCGCTGCACGGCGGCGGCAGCCCGGAGGCGATGAAGCGCGAGATCTGGCGCCACTATCCCGTCGCTGAGAAGACCGCGCTGGTCGAGGAGCTGCTGGACCGCGGCGTGCTGGAGGAAGGCAAGCGCGTCTCCAAGCAGCCCGGCCGCTGCTGCGTCACCGGCTGCGAGGCGCCGGAGGTGGTGAAGCCGGCGGCGGAGTAGGGGCGGACATCCCACTCTCTGTCACCCCGGCCGAAGAGCCGGGGTCCATGGCAAGGCCTTCGCCGGCGCGAGACTGTCGAGGTCGCGTCCAGCCCGGCGATGGGTCCCGGCTCTCCGCTTCGCTGCGGCCGGGATGACAGGTCAAGGTAGTTTCCTACAGCACCCGCACCAGGCGGTTGGCGTCCAACAGCGCCGCATGGATATCGCGCGCTGCCACGGCGTCGCCCAGGCGGAAGAGCTGATAGGTCCCCGCCGGGTTCGCGTCTTCTGGCTGCGGTTGCAGCACCACCAGCGCCTCGATGTCGATCTCGCCAAGATTTCGCGCTCCGGCCTTCAGCGCCTGGAAGGGCGCGTCGGCCGGCAGCGTGGTGCGCTCCACCACCACCTGCGCGGTGCGGCGCTCGACACGGGTCCGCGCGTATTCGTTCCACAGCACGGCGACCAGGCCGTTGCCCTCGCGCCGCACGGCGAGCAGGCGGTGGTCGGGCAGCAGGCGGGCACCGGCGCGGTAGAGGTTGCGCAGATAGACCGGCAGGTTCTGGCCGCCGATGCCGCGGCCTACCTGATGGTCCGGCGTGGCGAGTTCAACCTGCTTCCCCTGCGCCGCCAGCCAGTCGGCGGTGGAGAGCGCGCCGTGGCTGCCGGTCTCGTCGTAGAGCAGGATCTCCTCGGCCGGCTGCACCTCGCCGCCGAGCAGCTCCCAGGTGGTGGTCACCAGGTCCTCGCCGCCCTCCGGCAGCGAGCGGTCGGGCGTGCCGCCGGTGGCGACCAGCACGACGTCGGGCGCGTCGGCCAGCAGCTCCGGCCCCTCGACGAAGCTGTCCAGCCTGATCTCGACTCCCAGACGCGCCACCTCGGCCGCCAGCCAGTCGACGATGCCGATCATGTCGCGTCGCCAGCCGGCGCGCGCCGCCAGCAGCACCTGGCCGCCAAGGCGCGGCGCCGCCTCGTGCAGGGTGACGCGGTGGCCGCGCAGCGCGGCGACGCGCGCGGCCTCCAGCCCGGCCGGGCCGCCGCCGATCACCACGATGCGCTTCGGCGTCGCAGCCGGCGGAATCTCATGCGGCAGCGACGACTCGCGACCGGTCGAGACGTTCTGCACGCAGAAGGCGTCGCGCCCACCATAGATGCGGTCGATGCAATAGCCGGCGCCGACGCAGGCGCGGATGCGCTCGGGCTCGCCGCGCCGCAGCTTCTCGACCAGGTGCGGATCGGCAATCTGCGGGCGGGTGAGGCCCGCCATGTCGAGGTAGCCCTGGCCGATCGCCCAGTCGGCCGTCGCCGGATCGTTCAGCCGCGCTGCCTGAAACACCGCCAGGCCGCTGGCCTGCCGCACCTTGTGCGCCAGCGCGACATAGGGCGCCGCCGGGAAGGCCATGCCGGGGAAGTTCTCCGCCAGGCCGTGGTCACTGCCGCCATAGACGCCGTTGACGTTGAGGAAATCGGCGATGCCCTGGCGGCCCAGCAGGGCGCCCAGTGCGATGCCCTCCTCCGGCGGCAGGCCGCCCTCGTTGCTCTCGTCGGCGGCGAAGCGCACGCCGACGATGAAGTCCTCGCCCACCGCCGGACGCACCGCGTCCAGCACCTGCAGCAGGAAGCGGGCGCGGTTCTCCAGGCTGCCGCCGTAGTCATCGCCGCGGCGGTTGGACAGCGGCGAGAGGAACTGCCCCAGCAGGTGCGTGGTGGCCAGGATCTCGCAGCCGTCCAGGCCGCCGTCGCGGCAACGGCGAGCGGCGTCGGCGAAGTTGCGGATCACCCGGGCGATGTCGGCCGACGCCATCTCATAGGGCACCGAATGGTGCGCCGGATCGCGCACCACGCTGGGGCCCAGCGTCGGCAGCCAGTCGCCGGCGGCCCAGCCGGTGCGCCGACCCATGTGCGTCACCTGGCACAGGATCGTCGCGCCGTGCCGCTGCACCCGCCGGGCGAAGGCGCGGAACACCGGCACGATGGCGTCGTCGCCCAGGTAGATCTGGCCGTAGATCGAGCCGCTGTCGCGGCTGACGTTGGAGGAGCCGCCGAAGATCGTCATGCCGACGCCGCCCCGGGCCTTCTCCTCGTGATAGGCCTGGTAGCGTTCGCCCGGCTGGCCGTTCTCGGCATAGCCCGGCGCGTGGGCGCTGGAGAGCACGCGGTTGCGGATGGCACGGCCGCGGAGCGTGAAGGGGGAAAGCAGCCGGTCATAGGCACCCAAGGGTCGGCCTCCACGCGCTATTGCAAGCCGCACTCTGCCGCGTTTGCCGGCCCGCTCCAATCGCCCGCAGGCGGTGGCATGGCATCCATGTTGCGATCCTAGCGTGAGGCCCGGGCGGTTGACGAACAGGGGCGGAAGGCTGGCGGCGCGGAAGACTGGCGGCGCGGAAGACGGGCGGGTCACTTCGGCGCGCCGCGGTTCGCCCGTGTTCGATATTATGGATATTTCGACAGGACGAGTTGATCGCCTTTCGACCTGGATAAGGGTATAGGGTCCAGGCTAATGGAACAGCGCACCCCTTTCGTAGTCGTCGGCGTCGGCGCCTCCGCGGGTGGTCTGGCAGCGCTGGAACATTTGCTGAAGCCGCTGACGCCGACCGACGACCTCGCCTTCATCATCATCATGCATCTGCCGCGTACGCACCGCAGCGCGCTGGTGGAAATACTTGCGCGCGCCACTGCCATGCCGGTCCACGTCGCCGTGCATGACGCGGAGGTGCTGCCGGGATGCATCCATGTGGGACCGCCAGACCATACGGTGACCATGCGAGATGGCCGCCTGGTGCTGCATCCGCGTACCGAGGAGGTGCCGCAACGCCCGATTGACCTGCTCCTCTGTTCGCTGGCCGAGGATTGCCACGAGACCGCCGTGGGCGTCCTGCTCTCCGGCAGCGGCAGCGACGGCACGCTGGGCCTGCAGGTGATGAAGCAGCAGGGTGGCCTGACGGTGGCACAGGGGGCGAGCGTCGATGGTCCACAGTACGATTCGATGCCGCATAGCGCCGTGGTGGCCGGCGTGGTCGATCTGGAACTGCCGGTCGACCAGATCGTCCCGCGCCTGATCGCCTTCGCCCAGCAACTGAAATCCGAAGGCGATGCCAAGGGCGGTGGCGACGACAGCGGCCTGGGCGAGGCCAAGACCGGGATCTACCGCCTGCTGCTGGAACAGGTCGGCCACGACTTCAGCGGCTACAAGGAGAAATCCTTCGGGCGCCGGGTGCGGCGACGCATGCAGGTGCGGGATATGACCAGCCCAGCGGACTATGCCGCCCTGCTGCAGGAGTCGTCCGACGAAGTCCGCCTGCTGTTCCGCGACCTGTTGATCGGCGTGACCTGTTTCTTCCGCGATCCCGACGCCTTCAGCGCGCTGGAGAAGCTGGTGATTCCGCGGCTGTTCGAGAACAAGGGGCCGGATGACCAGGTGCGCATCTGGGTGCCTGGCTGCGCCAGCGGCGAGGAAGTCTATTCCCTGGCGATCCTGGTGCTGGAGCACCTGCAGACCCTGAAGCAGCCACCGCGCGTGCAGTTCTTTGGCACCGACATCGACGCGGCCGCCTTGACCGCGGCGCGGCAGGGCAGCTATCCGGCGCCGCTGGTGAACCAGGTCTCGCCCGCGCGGCTGAAGCGCTTCTTCAGTGGTGGACCCACCAGCTATGTCGTCAACAAGCAGGTGCGCGAGCTCTGTATCTTCTCGCTGCACAGCGTGGTGCGCGATCCACCCTTCTCGCGTCTCGACTTGATCTCTTGCCGCAACCTGCTGATCTACTTCAGCAGCGCCTTCCAGAACCAGGTGATACCGGCGTTCCATTTCGCGCTGCGGCCTGGTGGCTTCGTCTTCCTGGGCTCCTCCGAAAATGTCAGCCAGCACGGCGACTACTTTGAGCAGGTCGACCGGCAGCACCGCATCTTCAAGCGCAGCGACAAGGTGAAGGCCCACCCGCGCCTTGTCACGCTGCCGTTGACCCAGCGTCTGGCCGACGCGACCGTCGCGCCCGATGTTACCCCGGCCGGCCAGGCAGCCGCGTTGCGCGGCCTCGCCGAGGCGCGCATCCTCGATCGCTTCGCCCCGGCGCATGTCCTGATCAACGGCGACGGCATGGTGCTGCATTTCTCGGCGCGCACCGGCCGGTACCTGGAGGCGGCGACCGGCCAGCCGAATCGCCATTTGCTGTCGATGGCGCGCAGCGGGCTGCGCCTCGATCTGCGCGCCGCGCTGCATGAGGCGATCGATACCGGCCGCGCGGTATCGCGCGGCGGCATCACGCTGGAGTTCGGCGACCAGCTGCAGCTTGTCGACCTGACGGTTGAGCCGCTGGCCGCCAGTCCCGAGGGCACCAAGCTGTTCCTGGTGGTGCTCGCCGATGCCAGCCAGCCCTTCGAGCCGCAGCAGAAGGAGATGGCGCCGACCTCGGAAGGGGTGCAGCACCTGGAGCTGGAGCTGCGCGAGACGCGCGAGCGGCTGCAGACGACGATCGAGGAGTACGAGGGCGGCGTCGAGGAGCTCAAGACCTCGAACGAGGAGCTGCAGTCGACCAACGAGGAGATGCAGTCCGCCAACGAGGAACTAGAGACTTCGAAGGAGGAGCTGCAGTCGATCAACGAGGAGCTGCACACCGTCAACAGCGAGCTGACGGTGAAGGTCGAGGAGGTGCATCGCGCCCACAGCGACCTGCGCAACGTCTTCGAGAGCACCCAGGTCGCCACCGTGTTCCTGAACGAGACGCTGCAGATCCGCAGTTTCACGCCGGCCATGACCGGTATCTTTAACCTGATCCCCAGCGACCGCGGACGGCCGCTGACCGACATCGTGAACCGGCTGGACGACAGCGGCGATCTGAAGGGCGACATCGAGGCGGTGTTCCGCACCGGCGAGCCTGTCGAGCGCAGGGTCCATGCCCAGGGCGGCATCAAGCACTACCTGATGCGGATCCTGCCCTATCGCTCGTCGCCGCCAGTGATCGACGGGGCGCTGCTGGTGTTCGTCGACATCGCCCGCCTGATGCAGCACGAGGTGCAGCAGCAGGTGATGGTGGAAGAGCTGAATCACCGGGTGCGCAATATGCTGGCCATGGTCACCGCCCTGGCCCGGCAGGTCCTGCGCCACAGCGGATCGCTGGTGGACTTCGAGAGCGACTTCCTCGACCGCATCCAGGCGATCGCCAAGTCCCATTCTCTAATATCGAACCATGGCTGGGGCGACGTGGAGCTGCGCACCATCCTGACCGACGCCGTGGGCATGTTCCAGGTGGACAAAAACGCGCGCTTCACGCTCAAGGGGCCGGTCGTGCACTTCAATTCCTCGACCGCCCTGACCCTGGGGATGATGCTGCACGAATTGGCCACCAACGCCGCCAAGTATGGTGCCTTGTCGGTTCCGGACGGCGAGATCGCCGTCAACTGGCGGGTATTGCAAAAGGGCCTGGACATCGCCTGGGTCGAAAGCGGTGGTCCGTCTGTCAACGTGCCGGAGCGCACCGGCTTCGGCAGCATCCTGATCAAGCGCCTGATGGACGCCGGCTTCGGTGGCGAGGCGACCTTCGACTACCGGCGGCACGGGCTTCGGGTCGACATGCTGCTGCCGAACGACGACACGGTGTTCACCGTTGGCGGCAAGGCCACAGCTGCATGATCGCCACCTCGAGCCAGGTGATCCTGGTTGCCGAAGACGAGCCGATGGTCGGGATGATGATCGTGTCCTTACTGGAGTCCGCGGGATTCGGCATCCTGGGTCCGGTCGCGACCGCCGCGGTCGGACTTGCTCTGCTGTTTCAAAGGGTGCCCACGGCCGCCGTGCTGGACATCACGCTGCGTGGCGGCCCGGTCTTCCCGCTGGCCGATGCGCTGCAGGCCGCCGCGGTGCCCTATCTTTTCATCAGCGGCAACACCGCGGCCGTACTGCCGGCGCCGCACCGGGCGCGCACACTGCTGGCCAAGCCGTTCCGACCTAGTGAACTGCTGGAGGCCCTGTCCACATTGTTGCCGCACAGCGCCGCGTTTCCGGACACCGCCAGCCCCCCATAACGCGATCTTTGCGGGAACCCGGAACACCTTGATTTAATGAGCCGTTCTCTCTGCAGGTCCGAATGGTTCGGGCCCTATGCAGATGGAGCATCCCATGGTTGATAAGCACACCACGAACCCCGGCCAGAACCAGGGTCAGGCCAAGGATCATCGTTCCGGCACGCAGCCCGGCCAGCCTGGCGGGCAGACGACAGCGCAGAAGAATCCGGCCGGCGCGCCCAAGGGTGCCGACGGCAAGCAGCAGCTGAGCAGCCGTGGCGAAATGCCGTCGCACGGCGACGCCAACAAGAGCGCCCAGCCGGCCAAGCCGGCGGTGAAGGGCGGCGTCGAGGGCAACCACGCCAAGGCCGACAAGCCGGGCGGCATGTCTAGCCAGGGTGGCCAGCAGGACGGCAAGGCCGGCCGGCACTAGGCCTCGCTGAACGGCCGGACACCCCCCGGCCGACAGCTTATCGGGTGGACGGCAAGCCAAGACCGGCACGGTCGGCAAGGGTTCTCGCCAGCTCCACCGCTGCAGCGGGCAGGTCGCGCTCGGTCCCTCCGAAGCGCCAGAGCGCGGCCTGTCCCGGTGCGGTTCCTATCCGGCGCGGCGGCGCGGCGTCAGGTCACCCTCGATCAGCTTGCGGAAGCGCGACACGCGCGGATCGTTGGTCCGCGCACGCTTGGTGATCATCGAGAAGGGCACCACCAGGCGAATCTGCTCCGGCTTCAGCGCGCGCAGCTGGCCGGCCGCCACCTGCGGTGCCGCCACGTGCACTGGCAGGAAGCCGACGAAGCGCCCGGTGGCGATCAGCAGCAACGCCGCCTCGATGTGATGCACCGTGGCGCGGTGCGCCTCGGCATCGAAGAAATCGGCGTCGAAGGATTCCAGATAGCCGCGCGAGATCAGCCCGGCCTGCTGCAGTTCGGCGCGGCTGATGCCGGCGTCGTCGCGGGGGAACAGCGGGTGTCCCTGGGCGCAATAGAGCAGGTTGGTCTCTGGCGCCAGCGGCAGGTAGTCCAGGCCGGCGATGCGCCGGTGCTCCGGCCCCAGCGCCAGGTGCAGCTCCTCGTCGTTCACCTTGCGCTCCAGCGCGCGCGGCTCCAGGCACTGCAGGTCGAGGTTGATCTCCGGCGCCTCTGCCGCCATGCGGCCCAGCCAGTGCACGATCGGCAGCGCATCGCTGCCATAGATGCCGTCGGCCACGCCGACCCGCAGCGTGCCGCCGGGATGCTGGGTCAGGCTGGCCAGGCGGTCGCGGAAGTCGTCCAGGCGTTCCAGCAGCGCCACCGCCGCCTCGTAAACCTGCTCGCCGTCGGCGGTCAGGCGGAAGCCGGCGCGGCCGCGCTCGCACAGCCGCACGCCCAGCCGTTTCTCCAGGTCGCCCATATGCGAAGAGATGGTGGATTCCGACACGTTCAGCCGTGCCGTGGCGAGCGAGAAGCCGCCGGATTCCACGATGGCGACGAAGACGCGCAGCAGCCTGAGGTCGATGTCGCTTACCTTGCCGATCATGGCTTGACCTTCCCGCCGTCCGAAGTGCGCTTTCGCCCACGGGTATGGAACGCTGGCCCGCCGCTTGCTGCGATGCAACAGGATAGTGGGAGCTGGAAGCATGAGCGACGCCTGGCGGCCGGTCGCGGCCGCAGCCTTCGACCCCTTCGCCGGGCCGGTGCAGCGCGCCCTGGTCACCATCGACTACCGCCACGAGGGGCAGGATGCCCGCCTGGAACTACCGGTGATGGCGCTGGGGCAGGGCGCCGGGCCGACCGTGCTGGTCTGCGGCGGCACGCATGGCGACGAGTACGAGGGGCAGTGGACTGTGGCCGCGCTGTGCCGGGAGCTGGCGGCGGAGCAGGTCGCCGGCCGCCTGATCCTGGTGCCGACGGTGAACCGGCCGGCGGCCCTGGCCGGGCGCCGCACCTCGCCGCTGGACGGCGCCGACCTCAACCGGGTCTTCCCGCCGACCGGGGCCGAGGGGCCCAGCGCCGCCATCGCCCGCTTCCTGTGGGACAAGGCGATCCAGCCCTGCGACATCCTGCTGGACATCCATTCCGGCGGGTCCGAGCACGAGTTTGTGCTGTCCAGCAACCTGCAAGGGCGCCTTGGCAGCACCGCCAGCGACGCCGATGTGGCGGCGCTGCTGGCGATGGACGCGCCCTTCGCCATCGTGTTCGACGAGGACGGCGGCGAGGGCATGCCGCACAGCGGCACCATCGAGGGCGCCGCCCGCGCCCTTGGCAAGCGCTGCTTTTCCTCCGAACTGGGCGGCGGCGGGCGGCTGACGCCGGACTCGGTGGACACCGCTCGGCGGGCGGCGCTCAACCTGCTGCGCCATGTCGGGCTGCTGGCCGGGCCGGCGCCGGGGCCAAGCCGCTCGCGCCTGCTCACCCTGTCACGGCCGCGGAACTATGTAGCCAGCGCCGTGGCCGGGCTGTTCGCGCCGCGTTGCCGGCTGGGCGCCGCGGTGCGCCAGGGCGAGGCGCTGGGCGCCGTCTGCCGGCTGGAGGAGCCGGGCTTTCCGCTGCACCCGGTGCAGGCGACCTGCGATGGCACGGTGGTGGCCATCGCCGCCAGCGGGCGGGTGGCGGCCGGCGGTACCCTGGTCTTCATCGCCGAGGCGGCCTGATGGGCGCGACCGGTCAGCACCTGCGCAGGTCGAACCAGACTTCCGAGAATCGCGATGCAAGCGGCGACGGTGCTTTGCTCAAATCGGCACAACGGGAAAACCCATCCAACAGGAGGCAGGCATGATCAAGGGGATCGTTGCGCGGGGGCTGATACTGGCCGCAGTGGTGGCCCTGGCGCCGGTGGCCGGCGCGCGGGCGGACAAGGTGCTGCTGGCCAGCGAGGCCTCGTTCCCGCCCTTCAGCAAGACCGAGGCGGACGGCCGCGTCACCGGCTTCGAGATCGACCTGGGCAATGCGGTCTGCGCCGCCGCCAAGCTGGACTGCGAATGGGTGGCGCAGGACTTCGACGGCATCATCGCCGCGCTGGTGGCGGAGAAGTACGACGCCATCTTCTCCTCCATGTCGATCACCGCCGAGCGCCAGGCCAGCTTTGACTTCTCGCTGCCCTACTACAATTCGCCGACCAAGTTCTTCGGCAAGAAGTCCATGATGGTGGACGTCTCCGCCGCCGGCCTGAAGGGCAAGAAGGTCGGCGTCTACGGTGGCTCGGTGCAGGACCAGTACCTGCGGGCGCACTTCCCCGACGTGGTGGCGGTGCCCTACGAGAAGATCGACCAGATCACCGCCGACCTGATCGCCGGGCGTATCGAGCTGGGCTTCACCGAGGCCCTGGTGGCCAGCGAGTTCCTGTCCAGCCCCGAGGGCGCCGGCTATGAATTCTATGGCCCCGACTTTTTCGACCCGGCGCTGGGCGAGGGTGCCGGCGCCATGCTGCGCAAGGGCAGCGACGCGCTGCTGGCGAAGCTGAACGAGGGGATCCGCCAGGTCTATGCCGACGGCACCTTCGATGCGCTGCAGGCCAAGTACTTCGCGGTCAACATCCGCGCCGACAGCTTGTGGAAGTAGGCTAGTCTGCCGCCCTCTCCCCTTGCGGGAGAGGGTGGCGGCGCAGCCGCCGGGTGAGGGGGGTCGGTCGGTGCGCGCCCAACCAATCGCACCGACCCCCCTCACCCGGCTCACTTCGCTTCGCTCGTGCGCCACCCTCTCCCGCAGGGGGAGAGGGGAGAAGCACCGATCATGAGCGACCTTGATCTCTTTGCCTGGGGCAGCGGCTGGGGCGACGAGCTGGCGCGCGGGCTGCTGATCACCTTCGAGGTGGCGATCGCCAGCTATCTGCTGGGCGCCGGCATCGGGCTGCTGTCCGCCTTCGCCGAGCTGTCGCGGCAGCGGCCGCTGCGCTGGCTGGCGCAGGGCTATGGCCTGGTCTTCCGCTCGGTGCCGGAGCTGCTGATCATCTTCCTGTTCTATTACGGCGGCGCGCTGGCGCTGCGCTGGGCGCTGAAGCCGCTGGGCATCGGGCGCATCGACATCAGTCCCTTCCTGGCCGGCACCGTGGCGCTGGCGCTGATCCAGGGCGCCTATGCCGGGCAGGTGTTCCGCGGCGCGCTGCTGGCGGTGCCGCGCGAGCTGGTGATGGCGGCCCGCTCGCTGGGTCTCCGGCGCTGGCAGGTGGCGGTCAAGGTCACGCTGCCGCTGGCGCTGCGCTATGCCTTCGCCGGTTTGGTGAACCTCTGGCTCAACGTGCTGAAGGCCACGCCGCTGCTGTCCGCCATCGGCCTGCAGGACTTCGTGCGCGCAGCCGACACCGCGGGGCAGAACACCAAGCGCTACTTCGCCTTCTTCCTGGTGATCCTGGCGGTCTACCTGGTGATCTCGGCGCTGACACTGTGGTTCCAGCGGCGCTATGGCGACCGGCTGTTCCGCCACATCGCGCCGATCGCGGGGGGGCGGCCATGATGGAGCTCGACCGCCTGTGGGGCGAGCTGCCGGCGCTGCTGGAAGGCCTCGCGGTCACGCTGGAGCTGACCGTCCTGACACTGCTGATCGGCATGGCGCTGGCACTGCCGGTGGCGTTGATGCGCAATCATCGCTCGCCGGCGCTGCGCTGGCTGGCAGTCGGCTTCGTCTTCCTGTTCCGCGGCCCGCCGGTGCTGGCGCTGCTCTTCATGCTGTACTATGGCGTGCCGCAGATCGCCTGGATCCGCGAGTCCTGGTTCTGGGTGCTGGTGGCGGACGGCTTCACCTGCGCCGTGGTCGCCTTCTCGCTGAACTCCGCCGCCTATGTCGCCGAGATCCTGGCCAACGCGCTGCGCGCCGTGCCGGTGGGCGAGCGCGAGGCCGGGCTGGCCGCCGGCTTCCCGCCTTGGCTGCTGTATCGCCGCATCATCCTGCCGCACGTCGCCCGCCTGGCGCTGCACAACTACGGCAACGAGATCGTCTTCGTCATCAAGGGCACGGCGGTCGCCAGCCTGGTCACCGTGGTCGACCTGATGGGCGTGGCGCAGCAGATCTACAGCCGCACCTATGACCCCTTCACGCCGCTGCTGGCGGCCGGCGTCCTCTATTTCCTGCTGGTGTTGCTGGTGAGCTGGGGCGTGAAGCGGCTGGAGCACCGCCTATCGCCGGAGCTGCGCGGGCCGCGCTTAGCCCGCGGACCTTCGAAGTGAACCTGGATCGGCCGGGCGTTGATGGCGGGCCCGGCCGTCGCAGACTGCCGCCGTCCTGATTGCAAGGCGAACCAGACCATGGCCGCGCGCTTCCGCTACCAGTTCTACCAGCAGCTTTTCGAGAAACTGCCGCAGGTGCGCGCCCAGGCGCGAGCCGCCGGCGCCAAGCTGGGCCTCGACAAGATGAAGGACGAGATCGGGCTTTACCCCGGCGCCTCCTCCTGCCCCGGCGTGCTGCCCTCCTTCGTGCTCGACCCCATCGTGCAGTCGAACCGCGGCCGCATCCAGCCGGTGGCGCATTACCAAGAGGAGCTGCGCTGCCTGGTGAAGGAGATCTACGGCGACGAATGGGACGGCCTGGCGCTGAATTCCTGCGAGTCGGTGCTGCGGCTGGTCAACGAGGTCGCCTTCGCGCCGCCGACGCTGCGCAAGGGCGATGCCTATCGCGCCCGCGTGATGATGCCCTTCAACGAGGACTATGAGTACCTCGGTGCCTATGGCCGGCCTTTCCCGCCGCTGTACAAGGGCCTGACCGCCGACCGCAGCGTCTCGGCCGGCGAGCTGGCGGTCGAGGGCAAGAGCCTGGTGAACCTCGACACGCTCTACGCCAAGTTCGTCGGCGGCCGCTACGAGGTGCACGGCATCCGTTCCTCCATCGCGCCGATGCTCTATGACGTCGAGGTCGAGGCCTCGATGCGCCGCTTCCGCCAGCTGGGCGAGCGCCACGCCGCCATGCTGACCGGCTTCCAGTCGATCGGCTACGACACGCCGGGCTATGGCCACCACCAGAAGAACGCCGCCGGCGCGCCGGCCATGCTGCAGGAGACCAGCCGCGTCGCGCAGGACTTCGACCTGCCGCACTTCATCGACTGCGGCGGCGGCCTGCCGGTGCTGGGCTACGGCCCGGCCGATGTCGAGGCCACCTACATGGCCTGGTCGATGGACAAGGCCGGTCGGGCCATGGTCTGCGGCCTGCTGGTAGGGCGCGAAGAAGCCATGCTGCCGCTGCGCCGCGCCGCCGGCGTGGCCGGCCAGCGCACCGGCGGGCAGGTGTCGCACGGCAAGGCGCTCTATGCCTTCGCCGATCCCGGGCGCGACGCGCTGATCAGCCTGATCGCCTATCTGCGGGTCCTGAAGGACCGGCCGCACTATGTCACCGAGCCGATCGACCGCTTCCACGCCATCCTGCAGGAGTGCTTGAAGGACTTCCGCCACAAGGGGATGGCCAGCGACATCCGCCTGACCAAGTCCTATGCCTGGGGCGGCAGCGAGCTGAACTACGAGATGACCTGGAAGGACCGCACCTTCGGCATCCCGATCTCGACGCTGGAGGACTTCTTCTCCGACACCAATCCCATCGTCATCGCCAACGAGGAGATGGGTGTCTCGCCGGCCACGGTCTATTCCGGCAACATGTTCATCACCCCCGGCCTGGGCACGCTCGACGCCGATGGGCAGCTGATCGAGGAGCGCGCCTGGCTGGCGGCCAAGGCGCTGGTGACCTCGATGGAGATCGTCTGCGAGGCGGCGGGAGTGGGGGACTGATGCAGGGTGACGTCATCCGGCGCGACGAGATCGAGCGCCGCCTGGCCCGGGTGGACCTGGTGGCGGCGATGGAGCGCGGCTTCGTCGCCTATTCGGCCGGGCGCAGCGTGGTGCCGCCGGTGGGCGAGCTGCTGTTCAAGGACCCGCCGGGCGATGCCCACATCAAGTACGGCTACATCCAGGGCGACGAGATCTTCGTGGTCAAGGTGGCGACCGGTTTCTACCAGAACGCCGCCAAGGGCCTGCCGTCGAACTCCGGCCTGGTGCTGGTGTTCGATTCCCGCACCGGCCTGCCGCGCGCCGTGCTGCTGGACGAAGGCCACTTGACCAACCTGCGCACCGCTGCGGCTGGCGCCGTGGCCGCCAAGCACCTGGCGCCGCGCGACGTTACCGCCATCGGCATCCTGGGCGCCGGCATGCAGGCGCGCCTGCAGGCGCTGGCGCTGCGCCAGGTCACGCCCTGCCGCCGGCTGCTGCTGTGGGCGCGGCGGCGCGACGCCGCCGAGGCCGCGGTGGCGGAGCTGGCCGCCGCGGGCTTCACGGCCAGCGTCGTCGACTCGCCGGCGGCGGTTGCGGCCGGCGCCAATCTGATCGTCACCACCACCGCGGCCAGCGAACCCTTGCTGACCGCCGCCGATATCCGCCCGGGCACGCACATCACGGCGATGGGTTCCGACACCGAGGAGAAGCAGGAGCTGGCGGTGGAGATCCTGGCCAGGGCCGAGCGCGTGGTGGCCGACGCCATCCCGCAGTGCCGCCTGCGCGGCGAGATCCACCAGGCGCTGAAGGCCGGTGTGCTGGCCGAGGCCAGCATCGTCGAGCTGGGCGCGGTGATCGCCGGCACGGCGGTGGGGCGGCCGAGCCAGCGTGCTATCACCGTGGCCGACCTGACCGGCGTCGCCGTGCAGGACATCGAGATCGCCAAGGCCGTGCTGGCCGCAGACTAGGAGTTGCCCCTTGCCGTTCGAGACCTTCCTGCTGGAACGCAACCAGACGCTCTTCGAGAACGAGGTCGAGATCAACCTGACCGAGAGCGGCGTCAAGGCCATGACGCTGCGCGAATTCCTGACCCCGGCGGAGCAGCAGGAGCTGCTCGACCTGCCGCTGGGCTATGGCCATACCGAGGGGACGCCGGCGCTGCGCCAGGCCATCGCGGCGCTCTATCCCGGCGCTGGGCCGGAGAACGTGCTGGTCACCGCCGGCTCCTGCGAGGCCAATTTCGTCGCCGCTTGGACCCTGCTGGGCGGCGGCAGCGCCGCGGCCGTGCTGCCGAACTACCTGCAGGTGCCCAACCTGGCCCGGGCCTTCGGCGCGACCGTCAAGCCGGTGCAGCTGCGCCCCGAGGCGGGCTGGGCGCTGGACCTGGAGGGGCTGGAGCGCGCCATGACGCCGGGCACGCGCGCCATCACGCTGTGCAATCCCAACAACCCGACCGGCAAGGTGCTGAGCGAGGCGGAGATGGCGGCCGTGGTCGCCGCCGCCGAGCGTATCGGTGCCTGGATTCTGGCCGACGAGATCTATCGCGGCGCTGAGCTGGGCGAGCGGGCGGAGACGGCGAGCTTCTGGGGCCGGAGCGACAAGGTGCTCTGCGCCGGCTCGATCTCCAAGGCGTTGGGGCATTCCGGCCTGCGCGTCGGCTGGCTGGTCGGCCCGGTCGACACCATTGCCGACATCCGCCGCCGCCAGGACTACACCAGCATCGGCACCACGGCGGTCGGGCAGTACGTGGCAACGCGCGTGCTGGCGCCGGGGCGGCGCGAGGCGCTGTTACGGCGGGCGCGCGAGATCTTGAATCGCAACCGCGCCGTCGTCGACGCCTGGGTGAAGAGCCACGGCAACCGCTTGAGCTGGCAGCCGCCGGAGGCCGGCGGCATCGCCTTCATCCGCTACGACCTGCCGATGACCTCGGAGGAACTGTCCCGCCTGATCCGCGAGCGCGAGAGCACCTTCGTCGTCGCCGGCCAATGGTTCGGCCTCGACGGCCACTTCCGCCTCGGCATCGGCGGCGACAGCCACGAACTGGAAGCGGGGCTGCGGCGCGTCGACCGGGTGCTGGCGACGCTGTAGGCAGGCAGAGGGACGGTGCTTCGTTGTCCATCCTTCGAGACGCACTGCTGCGCAGTGCTCCTCAGGATGAGGCCGGTGGGTTTGGCGGCTGCCCTTGCACCGCCTCATCCTGAGGAGGCCGCCGCAGGCGGTCGTCTCGAAGGATGGGCCAGAGGCACCGCGCGATGAACATCGTCCTGATCACCACCGACCAGCAGCGCGGCGACTGCTTCGGCGGACAGCGGCGGGTCAGGACGCCGACCCTGGACGCGCTGGCGGCGCGGGGTACGCGTTTTGACGCCTGCATCACGCCCAACCTGGTCTGCCAGCCGGCGCGCGCCTCGATCCTGACCGGCCTGCTGCCGCTGACGCATGGCGTGCGCGACAACGGCATCGACCTGCCGGAGGACATGGGCCAGCAGGGCTTCGCCCAGCGCCTGGCCGATGCCGGCTGGGCGACCCGCTTCGTCGGCAAGGCGCACTTTTCCACCCAGGCGCTGTTCCAGGGTGAGTCCGGGCGGCCGGAGAACAAGCTGTCCAGCCGTCATGTCGGGCCGGCATGGCGCGGCCCCTACATGGGCTTCCAGGAGGTTGAGCTGCTGTGCTCCGGCCACAGCCTCTTCCGCCTGCTGGAACCACCCTTCGGCCTGCACTACGAGCGGTGGTTCCACGCCGACGGGCAGGCGCAGCGAAAGCTGGCGCTCTATCGCCAGGGCTCGCCGACGCAGGACCGCGCGTCGCGGCCCTTCCACTCGCAGCTGCCGGTGGAGGCGCACAGCTCAAGCTGGGTGGCCGAACGCAGCATCGCGGCGATCCGCGATCGGCCGCGCGACCGGCCCTTCTGCCTCTGGGCTTCCTTTCCCGACCCGCACTATCCCTTCGACTGTCCGGAGCCCTGGGCCGCGCTGCACGCCGAGGACGCGGTCGACATTCCGCGCCACCGCACGCTGGATCTGGAGCGGCGGCCCTGGTGGCACCGCGCCTTCGTCGCGCTGCGCTCGGATTCCAGCCTGGAGATCGGCAACTACGGCTTCCGCTTCCTCACCGGTCAACCGGGCGAGGAGGCACTGCTGCGCGCCATGACCGCCAACTACTACGGCATGATCGCGCTGGCCGACCACGCCATCGGCCGCATCGTGGCGGCGCTGGAGAGCGAGGGCCTGAGCGAGGACACGCTGGTGCTGGTGACCAGCGACCATGGCGATTTCCTGGGCGACCACGGCCTGCTGCTAAAGGGGCCTTGCGCCTATGAAGGGCTGCTGCGCGTTGGTCTGATCGCCGCCGGGCCCGGGGTGGCAGCCGGGCTGCGGGTGGCCGAGCCGGTCTCCACCCTCGACATCGCGCCGACCCTGCTGGAGCGCGCCGGGCTGCCGGCGGCGCTGCACGGCCGCAGCCTGAACCCGCTGCTGCGCGGCGAGCCCGAGCCACGCGCCGCGGCGCTGATGGAGTGGGACATGGGGTTCCTCGACGGCACCGACGAGCTGCGGCTGCGCACCGTCCGCACGGCACGCTGGGTGATGACCTTGGAGCTGGGTTCGCGCGGCGGCGAGCTCTATGACCTGCAGGAGGATCCGCAGCAGCTGCACGACCTGTTCCACGACCCGGGCCATCGCGCCGTGGTCCAGGCTTTGGCCGAGCTGCTGCGGGCGCGGCCGGATGATGCCCGCGCAGAGCCGCTGCCGCGCACCGGGCTGGCCTGATCCGCGAGCAACGCGCAGGCGGTCTACCGGGCGCATGCTATCCTGCCGCCCGGTGGCAGCAGGAGACCCCATGGACACGATCATCGAGACACCGCGGCATCGTTCACCCGACGCGCGGATTTCCCAGGCCGAATGGCAGCAGCGCGTCGACCTGGCGGCCTGCTATCGCCTGGCCGACCGCTACCACATGGGCAAGATCATCTGGAACCACATCACCGCGCGGGTGCCGGACGCGCCGGACCAGATCCTGGTCTTCCGCCTGGGCTGCCGCTACGACGAGGTCACCGCCTCGAACCTGATGAAGTTCACCCTCGACGGCCGGCCGGTGGACGCGCCCGCAGGCGACCTCAACCAGGCGGCCTTCGTGATTCACGGCGGGCTTTACCAGGCGCGCGCCAACATCAACTGCGTGATGCACACCCACAGCCGCGGCGGCCAGGGTGTTTCGATCCTCAAGGAAGGTCTGCTGCCGCTGTCGCAGGAGGCGCTGAGCTGCTACGAGGACATCGCCTATCACGCCTATGAGGGCCTGTCCGACGACGTCGCCGAAAGCCGGCGCCTGGCCGAGAACCTGGGCTCGATGAACCAGATGATCCTGCGCAACCACGGCCTGATCACCGCCGGCCAGAGCATCGGCGAGGCCTTCTGGCGCATGTACATCCTGGAACGCGCCTGCAGCCTGCAGATGGATGTGCTGGCCACCGGGCGCGAGCTGGTGATCCCGCCGCCGGAGCTCTGCCGCAAGGTGCGCCAGCAGTATGACACCGACTTCCCGGCCGGGCATTACGAGTGGCCTGCGCTGCTGCGCGAACTGGACCGCGACTGCCCGGACTACGCCAGCTGACCGTCCGCCTTCGCTAGGGCAGCGGCGTCAGGCGGTGGCGTGCTGGACGCCGCGCGGCGGGCGCAGGTGGGCGATGCCGCGCTGCTCGACGAACTTGGTCGTCGCAGCCCACAGGTGATCGCCGTAGAGAAAGGGCGCGAAGGGCTCGACCCCGGGCAGCGGCAGCGGTGCGATCTCGGCATCGACGCGCGGCTCGAAGAAGAAGGGGATGGAGAAGCGCTCGCCGGCCAGGCTGACGACGCGGTGTTCAGTGGCGCGGATGCGCCCGCCGGTCCAGCGCTCCAACAGCTTGCCGAAGTTGACCGCCAGGGTGCCCTCGGTCGGTGGCACGGTAACCCAGGTACCGTCCAGCATGCGGGCCTGCAGCCCTTCGACGCCGTTCTGCGCCAGCAGCGTCACGCAGCCAGAATCGCAGTGCGGCACGTTGACCAGCCAGTAGCGCTGGCCGGCCTGTTCGATCTGCAGGGTGGCGGGATCGCGTGCGCCCAGCGAGTCGGGTCCGCGCGCCGGATAGTGCGCCAGGCGCAGCGAGGAGATGCCGCTGTCGAAGGCGGCGTCGAAGGTGGTTTCCGCCAGGCCGAGGCCGCGGGCGATGGCATGGTTGAGGGCGTGGCCCACCTGTTCCATGGCGCGGTAGTAGCGCGCGGCGGCGGCGCGCCAGCCCGGCAGCTCCGCTTCGCTCGGCAATGGCGTGGCTTCGAGCAGCGGGTCGCTCGCATCGACCAGGCGTTCCGGGTAGGCGACGTCGGGGCCGATGTCGATGCCTTCTTTGTAGCTGAACTCGCCGCTCTGTAGCGGATACCAGCCACGATAGACGTTGGGCCGCGCCGGGTCGAAGGCACGGCGCAGCAGGCGCGCCCTGACCGCCGCCGGCAGCGTGTATATCCGCAACAGCGTGGCACGCAGCGCCGGCGACAACACCGCGGGATCGGGCAGGCCGCGCAGGGTCATGAAGCCGGTTTCGGCGGCGGCGCGGCTGATCGCCAGGTCGCAGGCGCGCCGCGCCGGGCTGTCGGCGCCGAACAACGGCGCGATGTCGATGGCAGGGATCATGGCGGCGGAGGCTAGGCAAAGCCGGGGCGGCGGGGAAGGGGCTCTCGCCGCATGGCGCGTCTGCGGCTAGACTGGCAACCCTCGGCTGTCGAGGCACCCCTTGTCCCAACCCTTCGCTACGGTCCGCGCGGTCTTCCACCATCTCTGGGCGCCGCGCCTGCATGTCGGCTGGTTCGACGGCGCGGATGACAGCTTGGCCAAGGCGACGGCGCGAGCGGCGGAGATCAAGGCCGAACGCCTGGGTCTGGTGCCCGGCCAACGCCTGCTCGAAGTCGGCTGCGGTTTCGGCGAGGACGCGCAGATGTTGGCGGAGCGGCACCAGCAGCGGGTGGTGGCCAGCGATATCGCGCCCTGGCGCCTGGAGCGCGCGCCGGCGTCGTTGCCAAGGCTTTGTGCCAGTCATGCCGAGCTGCCCTTTGCCGACGGTACCTTCGACGTGGTCTGGGCAAGCGAAACGCTGTCCTTCGGCTCTGCGCCGGAACTGTCTCTGTCCGAGGCTGCGCGCGTGCTGCGGCCGGGCGGCCGGCTGGTGCTGCAGGAACCCTGGGCCACGCCGGAGGTGATCGCGGGCTTGATGATCCTGACCGGTGCCACCCTGCTGCGAAACCCCGCCGACTGGGCAACCGCCTGGTCACGCCGTGGTCTGCTGGCGGCGTACCGGGAGGACTGGACCGGCCACGCGCGGCGTACCTATGCCGCGGTGCTGGCTGGGGCCGCGGCGCTGCCGCCGACGCCGGCGGTGCTGACCACGCGCCGCAATATGGAACAGCGCCTGCAGTGGATCGAGCGCAGTGCCTATGGCTGCCTGGTGGCGGTGCTGGAGAAGCCGCGTTAGCGCGCCGCGCGCAGCTCGGCCATCAGGCGGCAGGTCTTGCAGACACCGCACTCCTGCGGGCCGGACGCGGTCTGCAGCGGCCGCCGGCAGGTCCAGGCGAAGTCCAGAAGCGGCGGCGGCAGGGCCGCCATCTCGTCGCGCTTGCCGACCAGCGGCAGCAGGAAGAAGGGCGGCGGCGCCTCGGGCCAGCAGTTGGCGGCCAGGCAGGCCTCGACATGGCGGAAGCGCACGACGTTATGGCCCTCCTCCTGGCAGGTGCCGATGGTCCAGCGATCGGGCATGCGGCCGCTCTCGAGGAAGTGCGAGTGGCAGACCAATCCGGCCTCGAAGCCGACCGTGAGCATGTCGTAGCCGAAGAAGCGCAGGCCGCGATGATCGACCAGCGTCTGGGTGAAGCGGAAGGGCCGCAGGTTTTCCTGGCACCAGCCGACGATGGCGGCGCAGCGCTCCGCCTCGACCTGGTGGCGGCCCTCGTCGTTCACCAGGTGGATGTGGTGCACCAGCAGGCTATCGTCGCTTTCGCTGAGCAGCTTGAACAGCGTGTAGCTGCTGTCGATGCCGCCACTCAACATGACCAGCGTGGTGCGCCCTGCCGGTGAGGCTGTCTCCATCATTTGGCGTCCCCCAACGCCGCGCCCGCGCCGCCTGGCGGGCGCACCATAATGCCAAGGGCGACCAGGACGCCGCAACCGCGCGGCCCGCGATAGAGTCTGCGGGGTTGAACGAGGGGCCAACGCTGGTTATCACCCAGGGATGACAGCCGCCCCCGCCCGCACCATCGGCCGCGCCCTACTGCCGCCGCCGCCGCCGCTCGACCCCCGCAGCGATGCGCTGTTCCTCGATCTCGACGGCACGCTGGTCGCCATCGCCGAACATCCCGACGCCATTGCCCCAGGGCAGGCCCTAGGACCGCTGCTGCAGCGCGCGCGCAACCGCCTGGGTGGCTGCCTCGTCATCGTCAGCGGGCGCTCGCTGGCCGACCTGGACCGTCACCTGGGCGACGACCTGCCGCTGGCCGGCGGCGTCCATGGCGCGGAGATGCGCGGCGCGGCGCGGACCGAGTTGGATCCCGCCGCGGCGCGCGCCCTGGCGCAGGCGCGCCGCGTGCTGGCGACGGAGGCCGGGGCACTGTTGGTCGAGGACAAGGGCATGGCCATCGCATTGCATTTCCGCCAGCGGCCCGACCTGGGCGCCCTGGCCGGCCGCCTGGCAGCCCGCCTGGCCGACGCCAGCGGCGGCAGCCTGGCGGTGCAGCCCGGCCGCATGGTCTTCGAGCTGAAGCCGGCGCGGGCCGACAAGGGCATGGTGGTGCGCGCTTTCCTGGCCGAGCCGCTGTTCGCCGGCCGCCGGCCGCTGTTCGTCGGCGACGACCTGACCGACGAGGCCGGCTTCCGCGCCGCGCAGGACGCCGGCGGTGAAGGCATCCTGGTCGGCGACCGCGCGCCGACAGCGGCGCGCGCCGCGCTGACCGACGTCGCGGCGGTGCATGGCTGGCTGGCCGCGCTGGCCGGGGACGCCGCGTGACCTGGGGCACGCTCGACCTCTCGCCCATCGGCAACTGCAATGTCAGCGCGCTGATCGATGCCGAGGGGCGCTTCGTCTGGGCCTGCGCGCCACGGCCGGACGACGATCCGGTGTTCTGCGCGCTGCTGGGCAATCGCGACCCCGGCGCGGAGGATGCCGAGGGCCTGTGGGACATCGCGCTGGAGGGCGGCCAGGCGGTCGAGCAGGGCTATGTGCGCAACACCGCGGTGCTGCGCACGCTGCTGCGCGCGGACAACGGCGCGACGGTGGAGATCATCGACTTCTGCCCGCGCTATCAGCGCCTCGGCCGCACCTATCGGCCGGTGGCCTTCGTGCGCATCGTGCGGCCCCTGGCAGGCAACCCGCGCATCCGCGTGCGGCTGCGCGTGGCGACACGCCAGGGCGCAGCGCGCGCCGGCCACACCTCGGGCTCCAACCACATCCGCTATGTCGGCGACGCGGTGACCTTGCGCCTGACCACCAACGCGCCGGTTACCTATGTGCTGGAGGAGAAGTCCTTCCGGGTCGAGCAGCCGCTGACCTTCTTCCTGGGGCCGGACGAGTCCTTCGCCGACGAGCCGGCGGCGGTACAGCGCATGTGCGATGCGACGGTGGCCGACTGGCAGCTCTGGGTGCGCGGCCTGGCGCTGCCGCTGGAGTGGCAGGAGGCGGTGGTGCGCGCCGCCATCGGCTTGAAGCTCTGCTGGTTCGAGGAGACCGGCGCCATCCTGGCGGCGCTCACCACCTCGATCCCCGAGGCACCGGGCACCCAGCGCACCTGGGACTATCGCTACTGCTGGCTACGCGATGCCTACTACGTGGTGCAGGCGCTGAACCGCCTGGGCGCGGTCGACATCCTGGAAGGCTACCTGGCCTTTCTGCGCAACATCAGCGACGCGGCGCCGGACGGCGTGCTGCAGCCGGTCTATGGCCTGGGGCTGGAGGCGCTGCTGGACGAGAGCCAGGTGCCGGCGCTGCCGGGCTATCGCGGCATGGGGCCGGTGCGTGTCGGCAACGCCGCCTATACCCAGCGGCAGCACGACGTCTATGGCCAGGTGGTGCTCTCCACCGCGCAGGCCTTCTTCGACATCCGCCTGCTGCGGCCGACCACCCTGGCCGACTTCCACGCGCTGGAGCGGGTCGGTGAGCAGGCCTTTCGGCTTTACGATCAGCCCGACGCCGGGCTGTGGGAGCTGCGCACCAAGGCGGCGGTGCACACCTATTCCGCGGTGATGTGCTGGGCCGCCTGTGACCGCCTGGCCAACATCGCCATCTGGCTGGAGCTGCCGGAGCCGGCCAGGCTTTGGCGCGAGCGGGCCGATACCATTGCCCAGCGGGTGCGCGACGAGGCCTGGAACGAGCGGCTTGGCACCTATGTCGCCAGCTTCGGCGGCGACCAGCTCGACGCCAGCCTGCTGCAGCTGATCGATGTGCGCTTCGTCAAGGCCGACGACCCGCGCTTCGCCGCCACCTTGGCCGCCATCACCAAGGGCCTGGCGCGCGACGGCTTCCTGCTGCGCTACGCCCACGCCGACGACTTCGGCGCGCCGGAGAATGCCTTCAATATCTGCACCTTCTGGTACATCGAGGCGCTGGCGCTGAGCGGCCAGGCGACCGAGGCGCGACGGCTGTTCCAGCGCATGCTGGGCCATCGCACCCGCGCCGGCCTGTTGTCGGAGGACATCGCCTTCGCCAGTGGCGAGCTGTGGGGCAACTACCCGCAGACCTATTCGCTGGTCGGGCTGATCAACGCCGCCGGGCTGCTGAGCAAGCCGTGGAGCGCGGTGCGCTAAGTCCCCCCGTCAGATGTGCAGCGCGTGCCCGAGCGCTTTAAGCGCGGCCTCCAGGAATCCCTCGCCCAGGGTCGGGTGGGCATGAATTGTGCCAGCGATGTCTTCCAGGCGGGCACCCATCTCTAGCGCCAGGGCAAAGGCGCTTGAGAGTTCGGCGACACCGGCGCCGACCGCCTGGATGCCAAGTACCAGGTGATTGTCGGCGCGCGCGGTAATGCGCACGAAGCCGTCGTCGCGCTCCAAAGTCATGGCGCGGCCGTTGGCGCGGAAGGGGAAGAGCGCGCTCACCACCTCGCCGCCGCGCGCCTTGGCCTCGGTGGGCGACAGCCCGACCGAGACGATTTCCGGGTCGGTAAAGCAGACCGCCGGAATCGCCACGCGGTCCCAGGCGCGCTTATGGCCGGCCAGGATCTCCGCCACCATCTCGCCCTGCGCCATGGCGCGGTGCGCCAGCATCGGCTCGCCGGTGACGTCGCCGATGGCGTAGACGCCGCGCATCGAGGTGCGGCAGTGGTCGTCGATGCGGATGAAGGGTCCGGCCATCGCCAGGTCGATCTCCTCCAGCCCCCAGCCCTCGGTCGCCGGGCGGCGGCCGACGGTGAGCAGCACCTTGTCGGCCGGCAGGCCGCGCCGCTCGCCGGCCACCTCAACCAGCAGGCCATCGTCGTCCAGGCCCTTGGCCAGCGCGCCGGTCAGCAGCGTGACACCCAGCGCGCGCAGATGTTTCGCCACCGGGTTGGTCAGCTCCTCGTCGTACTGCGGCAGGATGCGCGGCTGGGCCTCGACCACGGTGACCTGGCTGCCCAGCTTGGCGTAGGCGGTGCCCAGTTCCAGGCCGATATAGCCGCCGCCGACCACGACCAGCCGCTCCGGCACCGCGGCCAGCGACAGCGCCTCGGTGGAGGAGATCACCTTGCCGCCCAGCGGCAGGATGCCGAGCGGCTGCGGCACCGAGCCGGTGGCGATGACGATGGTTTCGGCGCGGATCACCTGCGGGCCGATCTCGGTCTCCACCACCACGGTCTTGCCGTCGCGGAAACGGGCCCAGCCCTGTACCGTCTTCACCCCGGCCTTGGTCAGCAGCCCGGCGACGCCGCCGGTCAGGCGGCCGACAATGCCGTCCTTCCAGGCCACGGCGCGCGACAGCTCGAAGGTTGGCGAAGAGAGCGAGATGCCAAGCGGGTGCTTGCCGGCCGCCATGGCGACGACGCGGGCGAACTCGTCGGCGGCGTGGATCAGCGCCTTGGAGGGGATGCAGCCGATGGTCAGGCAGGTGCCGCCGGGCTTCACCGCCTCGACGATCACGGTGTCGAGGCCCAGCTGGCCGGCGCGGATGGCGCAGATGTAGCCGCCGGGTCCGGCACCGATCACCAGCAGCTTGCAGGTCAGCTCTTTCATCCGCCTAGCCCTCGATGAAGATGGTCGCCGGGGTCTCCAGCAGCTGCTTGAGGCGCTGCACGAAGAGCGCGGCGACCCAGCCATCGATCACGCGATGATCGAAGGCGGAGGAGAGGTTCATCATCTTGCGCGGCTGGAAGGCCTGGCCATCCCACTGCGGCCGCACCGCGATCTTGTTGACGCCGACGATCGCCACTTCCGGGTGGTTGATCACCGGCGTGGTGACGATGCCGCCCATGGCGCCCAGCGAGGTGATGGTGATGGTGGAGCCGGTCAGCTCCTCGCGCGTCGCGCTGCCGGCCTTGGCCGCCTCGGTCACGCGCGCCAGCTCTACCGCCGCGGCCCAGAGGTCCAGTGCCTCGACATGCTTCACCACCGGCACCATCAGGCCGGCGGCGGTCTGCGCGGCGATGCCGATGTGCACGCCGGCGTGCTCGTGGATCACCCCGGCCTCGTCGTCGAACTGCGCGTTGACCGCCGGCTGCTCGGCGATGGCGCGTGCCATGGCGCGCATCAGGAAGGGCAGCAGCGTCAATTTGGGCTGCTCCGGCCGCTTGTCGCGGTTCAGCACGGCGCGCAGCTCTTCCAGCGCCGTGACGTCGATCTCCTCGACATAGGTGATGTGGGGGATGCGCGCCTTCGCCAAGGTCATCTTCTCGGCGATCTTGCGCCGCAGCCCCATGACCTTGATGTCGGTGACGGCAGTGCGCGGCTGTAGCGCGCTGACCCGGCCGACGCTGGGCCCCTGGGCGAAGAGGCTGTCCAGATCCTCGTGGGTGATGCGCCCGGCCGGGCCGCTGCCCGCCACCTGGCGCAGGTCGAGCCCGGCCTCGCGCGCCCGCTGACGCACCGCCGGCGAAGCCAGCGGCTTCTCGCCCTCGGCCCGCGGCAGGCGCGGCTGCGTCTGCCCGGCGGCAGGCCGGCGCGGCGCCGCTGCTGGGGCGGCGGCGGGTTTCGCCGCCGGCTTCGCGGCCGGCGCCGGCGCGGCGGCCGGTGCCGCGGTCTCAGCGGCGGGGGCCGGCTGCGCGGCCGCCGGAGGCGCTGGCGCCGGCGCAGTGGTCGCGGCGCCGTCGCCAGCGATCTCGATGCGCACCAGCACGCTGCCGACGGCGACGTTGTCGCCGGTCTCGGCGCCCAGCCAGATGACCTTGCCGGAGACCGGCGAGGGGATCTCCACCGTGGCCTTGTCGGTCATCACCGCGGCCAGGGTATCGTCCTCGCGCACCAGGTCGCCGACCTTGACGTGCCATTCGACCAGTTCGGCCTCGGCCACGCCTTCGCCGACGTCGGGCAGCCGGATCGCATGTTCCGCCATGATCAGGCCTCCAGCGCGTCGAGCAGCGCGCGGCCGACGCGGGCCGGGCCGGGGAAGTAGTCCCATTCCTGCGCGTGCGGATATGGCGTGTCCCAGCCGGCGACACGGGCGATCGGCGCCTCCAGGTGGTAGAAGCAAGCCTCCTGCACCAGCGCGGTCAGCTCGGCGCCGAAGCCCGACGTCAGCGTGGCCTCGTGCACCACGACGCAGCGCCCGGTCTTCTTCACCGAGGCCTCGATGGTCTCCATGTCGAGCGGCAGCAGGCTGCGCAGGTCAATGATCTCGGCGTCCACGCCGGTCTCCTGCGCCGCTGCCTCGGCGACGTAGACCATGGTGCCGTAGGCCAGCACGGTCAGCGCCTCGCCGGGCCGGCGGATCGCCGCCTTGCCCAGCGGGATGCGGTAGTGGCCGGCCGCGACCTCGCCCAGCGGGTGCTTCGACCAGGGCGTCACCGGGCGGTCGTGGTGACCGTCGAAGGGGCCGTTGTAGAGCCGCTTGGGCTCCAGAAAGATCACCGGGTCGGGATCCTCGATGGCGGAGATCAGCAGGCCCTTGGCGTCCTGCGGTGTCGAGGGGACGACGGTCTTCAGGCCGGAGACGTGGGTGAAGAGCGCCTCGGGGCTCTGGCTGTGGGTCTGGCCGCCGAAGATGCCGCCGCCGGTCGGCATGCGCACCACGATGGGGCAGGTGAACTCGCCGTTCGAGCGATAGCGCAGACGCGCCGCTTCCGACACGATCTGGTCATAAGCCGGGTACATGTAGTCGGCGAACTGGATCTCCACGCAGGGACGCAGTCCATAGGCCGCCATGCCGATGGCGGCGCCGACGATGCCGGCCTCGCTGATCGGCGCATCGAAGCAGCGCGTCTTGCCGTACTTTGCCTGCAGGCCCTGGGTGCAGCGGAACACGCCGCCGAAGAAGCCGACGTCCTCGCCGAAGACCACGACGTCCTCGTTCAAGTCCATCATCACGTCCATGGCGTCGCGCACCGCCTCGATCATGGTCATGCGGGGCATGGCTCAGACTCCCGCCTGCTGGCGCTGCTTGCGCAGGTGCGGCGGCATCTCGGCATAGACGCCTTCGAAGATGTCGCGGGCTGAGGGCTTGCCGCCGGCATGCAGCGTGCCGTGGCTTTCGGCCTCCTTCTGCGCCGCCAGCACCGTGTCCATCACCTCGGCCTCGGCCTGCTTGTGGCGCTCGTCCGACCAGGCGCCCAGCAGGATCAGGTGGTTCTTCAGGCGGATCACCGGATCGCCCAGCGGCCAGGCGTCGGACTCATGCTTCGGCCGGTAGCCCGAGGGATCGTCCGAGGTGGAGTGCGCGCCGACCCGATAGGTGACGTACTCGACCAGGGTCGGGCCCAGGTTGCGGCGCGCCCGCTCGACCGCCCAGGAGGCCACGGCATGGACTGCCAGATAGTCGTTGCCGTCGACTCTGAGCGAGGGGATGCCGAAGCCCAGGCCACGGGCGGCGAAGGTGCCGGCGCCGCCGCGCGCGATGCCCTGGTAGGTCGAGATGGCCCACTGGTTGTTGACGATGTTCAGCACCACCGGCGGCTTGTAGGTCGAGGCGAAGACCAGCGCGGCGTGGAAATCTGATTCGGCGGTCGAGCCATCGCCGATCCAGCCGGCGGCGATGCGGGTGTCGCGTTTGATGGCCGAGGCCATGGCCCAGCCGACCGCCTGGATGTACTGCGTCGCCAGGTTGCCGGAGATGGTGAAGAAGCCATGCGGCTTGGAGGAGTACATGACCGGCAGCTGGCGCCCCTTCAGCGGGTCGCGCTCGTTGGAATAGATCTGGTTCATCATCTCGACCAGCGGATAGTCGTCGGCGATCAGCAGACCGGCCTGGCGGTAGGTCGGGAAGTTCATGTCGCCGGGGCTTAGCGCGCGACGGAAAGCGCAGCTCACCGCCTCCTCGCCCATGTGCTGCATGTAGAAGGAGGTCTTGCCCTGGCGCTGCGCCATCTGCATGCGGGTGTCGAAGGCGCGCAGGGTCATCATGTGGCGCAGGCCCTCCAGCAGCTGCTCCTGCGTCAGGGTGCCGGCCCAGGGTCCGACTGCCTCGCCGCTACGGTTCAGCACGCGGATGATGGAGAAGGCCAGGTCGCGGATCGCCTGCGGATCGGCATCGACCGGCGGGCGCGGCACCGAGCCGGCCTTGGGGATCTTCACCTGGGAGAAGTCCGGCGTATCGCCCGGCCGCACCGCCGGTTCCGGCACATGCAGCGTCAAGGGGCCGAAGGGCGTGTCGAGATCGCCGTCACCCATGGTGCGCTTCCTCCCAGATCGCTTCTTGCCGCCTGCCAGGCAGGTGGGGCCGTGGCTTCGCGCCCTCAAGGCTGGCCGGGCCAAGGGCGACTGTACAGGACTATGCGGTAGGCGCGAGATACGACAGCGTTACTGCCATAATTTTATTGCGCGCGCAAGACCTCAGCGGCTGACCAGCGTCGCTTCCCAGCGGCCGCTGTCGACGGCGGCGGCGACCAGCGCCAGCACCAGATCGCGAACGGTTTCCAGTGCATAGGTCGCCGGGCGGTCGGCCATTTCGCACAGGTAGAGCGTGCGCGACAGCGTGGGCTCGACAATGGGGCGGACGTGCAGCGCGCCGCTGGCCAGGTGTTCCGACATGAAGAGCCGGGTGCCGACAACGCAGCCCAGCCCGGCGACCAGCGAGGCACCGATGGCGTGCACCGAGTTCATCTGCAGCTTGGCCTTGGCCTCCAGCTTCTTCAGCAGGGTGACGTCGTCCAGAATGGCGCGGGCCGACAGCCCCTGGCGCAGCAGGATCAGTGGCAGTTCCAGGAGCTCGGCGAAGGTGATGGGCGCATCGGTGGCGCCGATGATCGCCGGCGTGCCGACGCAGACCATGCGCTCCTCCAGCACGGCGCGGGTCTTCAGGCGGGCATCGGCCGGCGGGTTGTAGACCAGCGCCAGCTCGACCTCCGACGCCAACAGCTGCAGCAGCGTGGCACCCGACAGGTTTTCGGTCACCGACAGGCGCAGCTTGGGATAGTCGGCCAGCACCGTTCGTGCCAGGTCGACGCCGATCGCCTTGACCGCGGAATAGGCCATGCCGATGGAGACCTCGCCACTGATCTCGCCACCGCCGGCGCGCAGGTCGCGTTCCGCCGCCTCCATGGCGCGCAGGATGGCGCGGGCGTGATTGTAGAGGCGCTCGCCGGCGGCCGTCGGCTTCAGGCCGCGCGGCTTGCGTTCGAACAGCGGCGCGCCCAGCTCGGCCTCCAGGTTGCCCAGGTGGTGGCTGAGCGCCGACACGGCGACGCGCAGGGTCTGGCCCGCGGTGGACAGCGAGCCGTGCTCAAAAATGGCGGCGAAGTAGCGGAGCTGGCGGCTGTCCATGTAGTTTCTGATTTATAGAAAGGTGGCTTACAAACATTATATTTTTCAGATTGAGCGAGCAAGGCTAAGGTCCGCCCAGCAAGGCCGCGAAGATAGGCCGTCAAAGCTCGAGGAAACCGTCGCCGATGGAGCAGGACTTCAAGCCGCTGGCCGGCATCCGCGTCGTCGAGATGAGCCACATGATCATGGGCCCGTCGTGCGGCATGTTCCTCGGCTTCCTGGGCGCTGAGGTGATCAAGGTGGAGCCGCCGGAGGGCGACAAGACCCGCCACCTCAGCGGCATGGGCCGGCCGATGTTCCCGCTGTTCAATCGCGGCAAGAAATCGGTGCGCCTGGCGCTGAAGACCCCGGCGGGGCGCGCCGCGCTGGACCGCCTGCTGGCGACTGCCGATGTCTTCGTCGAGAATTTCCGCGATGCCTCGCTGACCGGCATGGGCGCCGACTTGGAGACGCTGCGGGCGCGCTTTCCCAAGCTCATCATCGCCTCGCACAAGGGCTTCCTGCGCGGTCCCTACCAGGACCGCACGGCGCTGGACGAAGTGGTGCAGATGATGACGGGGCTGGCCTACATGACCGGGCCCTCGGGGCGGCCGCTGCGCGTCGGCTCCTCGGCCAACGACATCATGGGCGGGCTGTTCGGCGCCTTCGCCGTGCTGGCAGCGCTGCTGGAGCGGCGCGAGACCGGCGTCGGGCGCAACATCCGCGTCGGGCTGTTCGAGAACTGCCTGCTGCTGGTGGCGCAGCACATGGTGCAGTTCGAGCTGGAGGGCAAATGCCCGCCGCCGATGCCGGAGCGCGATTTCTCCTGGCCGGTCTATGACATCTTCGACACCGCCGATGGCCGCCAGATCTTCGTTGGGGCGGTGACCGAAGGGCAGTGGGCGGCGCTCTGCAAGTTGCTGGGCCTGACCGCGCTGCTGGCCGATCCGCGGCTGCAGAAGCGCATGGACCAGATCGAGGCGCGGAGCTGGACCGTGCCGATCATCGCCAAGGCAATCGCGGCGCACGATTCAGTCGCGCTGCTGACATCCTTCGAGCAACTGGGCATTCCTTTTTCGCCGATCGCCAAGCCGTCCGACATGTATCAGGATCCGCACGTCATGCGGCCGGGCGGCCTGGCCACCTCGACCCTGCCGGACGGCCAATCCTTCCGCGCCCCGGCGTTGCCCTTCGAGGTCGATGGCGTGATGCTGGCCGGCGGCGGCGACCTGCCGGCGGTTGGCCAGGACAGCGCGGCGATCCTGCGTGCGCTGGGCCTGAGCGATAGCGAGATCGCCGCCGCCCAGGGCGGCATGGCAGAGGAAGCGGCATGAGCCGGCTGAACGACATCTATCCGACCGACCGCGTCACCTTGCGCGAGGTCGGGCTGCGCGACGGCCTGCAGATGGTGAAGACCTTTCCCTCCACCGCCGCCAAGCAGCAGTGGGTGACGCGAGAGCATGCCGCCGGCGTGCGGCTGTTCGAAGCCGGCTCCTTCCTGCCGGCGACACGCTTCCCGCAGTTCGCCGACGTGCGCGAGGTGATCGCCACGCTGGCGGCGCTGCCGGGCGCGGTCTCCTCTGCCCTGGCGCTGAACGAGCGCGGCGCGGCCGAGGCGCTGGAAACCCCGCTGGACGAGATCACCTGCGTCATCTCGGCGACCGAGGAGCACAGCCAGGCCAACGCCCGCCGCTCGCGCCAGTCGGCCATCGAGCTGGTGGCAGGCGTGGCGCGGCAGCGCGACGCCTCGAACCGCCGGCCGGTGATCAACGCCGGCATCTCCATGGCCTTCGGCTGTTCCATCGCCGGCAAGGTGGAGACCGTCGAGGTGCTGCGCCTGGTCGAGGCGCTGCTCGCGGCCGGCGCCGACATCGTCGGCATCGCCGACACCGTCGGCTTCGTCGGGCCGAAGCAGGTGGGCGCGCTGACGGCCGCGGTGGCGAAGCTGTGCGGCGAGCGACCCTTCATCGTGCATCTGCACGATACCCGCGGCATGGGCATCGCCAACGCCGGCGCGGCGCTGGACAACGGCGCCCGTGTGCTCGACGCCTCGCTGGGCGGCCTTGGCGGCTGTCCCTTCGCGCCAGGCGCCACCGGCAACGTGGTGTTCGAGGACCTGGTCTACCTGTGCGAGACCAAGGGCTTCGCCACCGGCATCGACCTGGAGGCCCTGACGCGGGTGCGGGAGATCCCGCAGGCCGCGATGCCGGAAGAGAATTTCTATGGCGCCCTGGCCAAGGCCGGGCCGCCACGTCTGGTTGACTGGCGGGCCTGAACAGGGTTCCGTCGCGCACGCTGTCGAAGCATCAAGAAACCGATCTTTTGGGAGGAAACACAATGAAGATTCTTGCCGGTACTTTTGCCGCCCTGCTGCTGTCGTCCGCCGCCATCACCACGGCCGATGCCACCGAGGTCATGCGCTGCAGCCATCAGCTCCCGCCGGCGCACCACATCGCCATCGTGGTCGAGAAGTGGGCGGCCGAGGTGGAGAAGCTGTCTGACGGCGAGATCGACGTGCAGGTCTTCGGTGCCGACAGCCTGGTGAAGGCCAACGACAACATCCTGGCGGTGGCCAAGGGTGATATCGAGTGCGCCTTCTCGCTGAACTTCCAGTGGGGCAAGACGCTGCCGCTGATGAACGTCACGGTCGGCCCCTACACCATGTCCTCGATCGAGGCCTGGAAGAAGTGGCCGACGTCTGAGGCCGCTGCCTTCCTGGAGGAGAAGCTGTCCGAGAAGGGCGTGAAGAACGTGGTCTGGATGTTCCAGACCAACACCTCGGTCTTCACCTCGAAGGGCCGGGCGCTGACCAAGCCGGAGGACTTCCAGGGCCTGAAGATGCGCGGCCTGGGGCCAGCCTTTGATCGCGGCCTGGCGGCGATGGGCGCCATCACCGTCTCGATGCCGGGCAGCGAAGTCTATCAGTCGCTGGCTACCGGCGTGATCGACGCCGCCATCACCGACGTCGCCGCCGCCTATTCGCGCAAGTACTACGAGGTGCAGGACCACATGACGGTGTTGCCGGTGCTGGCCGCCTATCTGCACGGCTACGTCAATCCGGAGTGGTACGAGGGCCTGAGCGACAAGGCCAAGGCAGCGCTGAAGACGGCCGGCGAGGAAGCCGCCGGCTGGGCGCTCGAAGCCTCGCAAGAGGCCGCCGCGGCGGCGCCCAAGCAGCTGGAGGACAAGGGCGTCATCGTGCACATCGCCACGCCGGAGGAGAACGCGGCCTTCAAGGCCATCATGCAGCCGGCCTTCGACGCCGGCTTCGCCGAGGAGACCGGCGAGGACGGCAAGAAGCTGCTGGAGCTGGTGAAGAAGATCCAGTAGGGCGGATTTCGATGCGCCCCGAGGATGACGCGGCGGGCGAGGCGGCGGCGACGCCGCCTGGCCTGGCCGCGCGCCTCGGGGCCATCGCCGACTGGAGCGCGCGGCTGGGCGGTTGGCTGAGCGCGCTGCTGATCCTGCTGGTACTGGGCATCACCTCGCTCAGCGTGTTCCGCCGCTATGTGCTGAGCGACCCGCTGCTGGGGGCCGACGCCCTGACCGGCTTCCTGGTGGTGGCCATCGTCATGCTGGGCGCGGCCGAGGCGCTGCGCCGTGGCGACCACATCCGCATCGACATCCTGTTCCACCATGCCGGTCAGCGCACCCGCTGGTGGCTGGAGCTGATCTCCTTCCTGGCGGTGCTGGGCTTCGCCGTGCTGCTGTTCCGCACCGCCTGGCACAGCGTGGCCTTCTCACGCCGCTTCGGCGCCTACTCCACCGGCGAGCTGGAGCTGCCGCTGTGGATTCCGCAGCTGCTGCTGCCGATCGGCGCGGCGCTGCTGGCTCTGGCGGCGTTGGCCGGGCTGCTGCGGCTGCTGGCGCGGAGGCGCTAGATGTCGCTGGCGCTGATCCTCGGCGGGCTGGTGCTGCTGCTGCTGGCCGGCATCCCGATCTTCGCCGCGCTGGGGCTCTCCTCGCTCGCCGTGCTGTGGATCTTCGAGGGCAAGATCGACTCGATGGCGGACACCATCTTCGCCAGCCTGAACAACTCGCTGCTGGCGACCATCCCGATGTTCGCCTTCATGGCGCACGTGATGATCAAGGCCAAGGTGGTCGACGACCTCTACGACATGGCCAACAAGCTGGTCGGCCACGTGCGCGGTGGCCTGGGCTTCGCCACCATCCTCTGCTGCACCCTGTTCGCCACTATCTCCGGCTCGTCGGTGGCCACCGCGCTGACCATCGGCTCCACCGCGATCCCGCAGATGCAGCGCTTCGGCTACCGGCCGCGCGCCACCTACGGCATCATCGCCGCCGGTGGCACGCTGGGCATCCTGATCCCGCCCTCCGGGCCGATGATCCTCTATGCCATCGTCACCAACGCCTCGATCGGCGCGCTGTTCATCGCCGGGCTGCTGCCCGGCTTGATGATGGCGGTGATCTTCGCCGTCTTCTCGTGGTACCAGGCGCGCGCGCAGGGCGGCACGCAGACGCAGGCCTGGCCGGGCGGTCGCGCAGTGCTGCGGGCGCTGGGCAAGTCGATCTGGGCGGCCATGATGCCGCCAATCATCCTGGGCGGCATCTTCTTCGGCATCTTCACCGCGGCCGAGGCCGCCGCGGTCGGCGCGCTCTATGCCTTGCTGGTGGCGCTGCTGGTCTATCGCAACGTCTCGCTGAAGGACCTGCTGGACTGCGCCTACCAGACCATGCGCACCACGGCGATGCTGTTCATGATCATCGCCGGCGCGGCACTGTTCGGCCATGCCGTCACCATCATCCGCCTGCCGGCCCAGCTGATGGAAAGCGTCGCCGCGCTGGGGCTGTCGCAGACCGCCTTCATCTTCGTGGTGATGGGCGCCATCTTCGTGCTCGGCATGTTCCTGGAAACCATCGCCATCATCCTGATCACCACGCCGATCATCCTGCCGGCCATGACCGCGCTGCACATTGATCCCGTCTGGTACGGCATCATGCTGATGATCAACCTGGAGCTGGCGCTGATCACCCCGCCGGTCGGCATGAACCTCTTCGTCATCAAGGGCATTGCCGACGCGCCGCTGGGCGAGATTATCCGCGGCGCGCTGCCCTATGTGATCCTGCTGATCCTTGGCCTGCTGGTGATCTGGGCGGTGCCGGAGCTGGCGCTCTGGCTGCCGCGCAGCGCCGGCTTCGGGCAGTAGCGCCGGCTACTCCGGCACCTCGCGCACCAGGCGCCGCGCCACCCAGGCGACACTCAACCCCTGCACCACGAGGGTGAAGAGCACCACGGCGTAGGTGCCGGCCAGAATGATGGCGCGGGCCGGCCCCTCCGGCAGCGAGAGGGCGAGGGCGACGGAGATGCCGCCGCGCACACCACCCCAGGTCAGCACCGCGACGGTGCCCTTCTGGAAGCTCTGCCAGCGCCGCAGCAGGGCGACCGGTCCGGCGACCGCGGCGAAGCGTGCCAGCAGCGACAGCGGCACGGCGATCAGCGCCACCCAGGCCAGGGCCGGATCGACGCTCAGCACCAGCACCTCCAGCCCGATCAGCAGGAAAAGCACTGCATTCAAGATCTCGTCGACCAGAGTCCAGAAGCCGAGGACGTAGCGCCGCGTCGTCTCGCTCATGGCGTGGGCGACGCCGTGGTTCCCGATCAGCACGCCGGCGACGACCACGGCGATGGGTCCGCTGATGCCGAGCAGATCGGCGGCGGCATAGGTCGCGGTCACCAGTGCCAGCGAGACCAGTACCTCGATCGGGAAGTCGTCGATCGCTCGCATGGCGCGGAAGGCGATCCAGCCGGTCGCCAGGCCAAACAGCGCGCCGCCGCCGGCCTCGACCACCAGCAGGCGCAGGCCGGTGCCGATGCTGAAGGCCTCGCCGCCCTCGCCGCCGGCCACCGCCGCGTGCAGCGCGATGGTGAAGAGCACCACGCCGACGCCGTCGTTGAACAGTGACTCGCCGGCGATGTCGGTTTCCAGCGACTTCGGCAGGTGCGCCGACTTCAGTGTGGCGAGGACAGCGATAGGGTCGGTCGGTGCGATCACCGCGCCAAACACCAGGCACCAGGCGAAGTCCAGCGGCAGGCCCAGGGCCTGCAGCGCCGCCCAGGCGCCCAAGGCGACCACGGCCATCGATATGGGGGTGCCGATGATCGCCAGCATGCCGACCACGACGGCCCGGCTGCGCAGACGCGTCAGGTTGATCTGCAGCGCGCCGGCAAACAGCAGGAAGGCCAGCATGCCGTGCAGCAGCGCTTCCTCGAAGTCGATCTGATGCAGCGACTGCACCAGCAGCGCATAGGCCGGGGATTCTGGGAGAAGCTCCTTGACCCCCAGCATGACCAGCGCGGCGCCCAGCGCCATGATCAGCAGGCCGATGCTGGGTGGCAGGCGCAGCACCTGGTGGTTCAGCCAGGCGAAAAGCGCCGTCAGGGTCAGCAGGGCGGCGACCAGGTCGAACAGCGAGAGCATGACTTCCCCCTAGAGCCGGAACGGCGGCGCTGGTCACCGGCAGGGCCGGGACCCCAACAGCCGGAGGCGCCCCGATCACGCAGGGCGCCTGCCGACTGTTACTCTAGGAAGTCCGCCCGCGTTGCAACCCGCACAGGCATCCGGCAGAGGACAAGGGGTTGGCCCGATGCCGGGCGTGGCGCCATAGTGGGTCAGGTTGCATCCACTGCGGGCATCGTCGCATCAGGTGGCACGGGACGTCGCGCGTTTAGGCGCGACGTCCGCACCGACAGGGCTAGCTGCCCTTGGTGGTCTGGCCCATCAGCTCTTCGTCAGACAGCGTACCGTTCTTGTCGGTATCGTTGGTGTCGAAGTTCTTGTTGTAGTAGTCGCCCCACTCGCTCTGCGACACCACGCCGTTCTGATCCAGATCGACGTCGTTGTGCATCGACTCGTAGTACTTCATGCGGGCCTCGTCCGTGGCCTTCATGTCGGCGGCGGTGTAGAGCTCCCACTCGGCCTTGGAGACGTTGCCGTCATGGTCGATGTCCAGCGTGGCGTAGCTCTGGCCGTGATAGGCCATCCAGTTTTCGCGCGTCACATTCATCTGCGGGTCGCGCGTCATGGTGGAGTAAGAGCTGTAGCATTCGCCGGCCATCGCCATGCCGGTGGTGGCGGTCAGGATCGCCGCGGCGAGAATAAGTTTGCGCATTTTCTTGGGTCTCCCATGAGTTTTCAGAAGTATCGTTGTGAGGATGTTGTCCCTCACGTACCGAAATAAACGCGAGTTTTTCTGTCTAGATCCATTTCAGTCGATGAATTTATCGTGTTGTGAATAATATAAAAGCAGTATCTGTGATCGGAACCATATCTCTATCGGTTCGTTTGGTTTCTATACTTTAGAGATATTCTGGATATTATTATGGCATCCTGCAGCGATATTGTTCGGTAAGTGGTAGAGAAGGGACGATGGCCGCAAGCACCGGTTCGAAGACCGCAATCTATGCGGCACTGGCGGGCAATCTGCTGATCGCCATCACCAAGTTCGTCGCCGCCACCTTCACCGGTAGCTCGGCCATGTTGAGCGAAGGCGTGCATTCGCTGGTCGACAGCGGCAACGAGCTTTTGCTGCTGCACGGCCTGCGACGCTCGGCCAAGCCGCCCGACCAGGCGCATCCGCTGGGCTATGGCCGCGAGCTCTATTTCTGGAGCTTTATCGTCGCGCTGCTGGTCTTCGCCGTTGGCGCCGGCGTGTCCTTCTATGAAGGCATCATCCATCTGCTGGCGCCGCAGCCGGTCGAGCGGGTCGAAATCACCTATCTCGTCCTGGGCCTCTCCTTCCTGTTCGAGGGCGTCACCTGGTACATCGCGCTGAGGGAGTTCCGCCGCCAGAAAGGCGACCTGGGCTATTTCGACGCCGTGCGGCTGAGCAAGGACCCCACCACCTTTACCGTGCTGTTCGAGGACAGCGCCGCGCTGGTCGGCCTGGTCATTGCCTTCGTCGGTATCGGCGCCGCCGACCAGTTCGATGTTCCCGAGCTGGACGGCGTGGCCTCGATCGGCATCGGCCTGGTGCTGGCGGTGACGGCGGCCTTCCTGGCGCGCGAGACCAAGGCGCTGCTGATTGGCGAGAAGGCCTCGCCGGCGCTGGAGCGGGCGATCCTGAAGATCGCCACCGCGGCGCCGGAGGTGCAGCGCGCCAACGGCGTGCTGACCGTTCACCTGGCGCCCGACCAGGTCATGGTGGCGCTGAGCGCCGAGTTCGAGGACCGCATGACGGCGCCGGAGATCGAGTCCGGCGTCGAGGCGATCGAGGCCCGGCTGCGGGTGGCCCATCCGCAGATCGTCTCGCTGTTCATCAAGCCGCAGACCGCCGCGGGCTGGGCGGCGCGGCAACCGCCACCCGCCGATCCCTAGGTGAGGCGCCGGCGGCGAAGGGACTTGCACCGTTGCGGCTGGCCGGCCAATTTGACCGCCAATCCCTTTCCCAGACAGCTACAGGCGACACCATGACGACAGAGACACACCGCTGGTCCGAGACCCCCACGCAGCTGGATGGCGGTATCGGTCGTAGCCAGATCAACGGCGAGGGCGCCGATATCAATCGCATCGTCATCCCCGCCGGTACGCAAGGGGGGCGTCATTCGCACCCCTTCGAGCAGTACGTCATCGTCGAATCCGGTCGGGCGCGGCTGACCACCGCCGAAGGTACCTGCACGCTGGAGCCCGGCGTGGTGATCCGCTTTTCGCCCGACGCCTGGCACCAGGCGACGTTCGAGACCGACACTGTGCTGCTCGAGGTCAACCTGCGTCCCGCCGGCTAGCTCTCGATCCCAGGCGGATATGCGGCGCTTCCTGTGCCGCCGCACCTAGGGGCTGAGCGTGCGGCGCAGCAACGCCAGATAGCTGGCGAGAATCTCGTCGGGACTGTTGGCCCCCTCGGCGCGATACCAGACCGGCACCCAGTTGAACACGCCGAAGCAGTAGAGCGAGACCAGGTTGGGATCGCCGGGGGCGATGGAGCCGTCGGCCATGCCAGCGGCCAGGGTCTGCTTGAACCAGGTGCTGATGCGCTGGCGCCGCGCCTTCACCAGGCGGCGGTCGGCGGGCAGCAGCGAATCGATTTCCAGGATCACCGGGAAGGTGCCGAGCTCGCCCAGCAGGCCGCGCAGGTTCTCGCGGGCGAAGGCGAGGATGCGATCCAGCCCGCTGCCCGCGGTCGCCGCCGTCACGGCGCGCTCGGCATAGCCCATGGCCAGCTGGTGGCAGGCCAGCAGGATGGCGTGCTTAGAGGGAAAGTAGCGGTACAGCGTCGGCTTGGTGATGGCCAGCTCGGCCGCGACGTCGTCCATCGAGGTGTTGGCGAAGCCGCGCCGGTTGAAGGCCGCCGCCGCCTGCCGCAGGATCGCCGCGCGCCGCGCATCGCGCAGCGCCGCGGCGGTGAAGGCCGCCGGCTTGCGGGCGGGCTTCGGCGCGGGTCGCTTGGCCGATCTGGCGGGCGGGCGGGGTGCCATGGCTGGAGCATGCCTGAACTGGCCGGTATCTGTCACTTTACGCACGAGTAAAGTCGGCGTAGCGTCGAGCCGATTGGCGGAGGAGCTGCGGTGACAGAACACTGGCGGGTCGAGCGCGTAGTGCAGCGCCAGGACATCCTGGGCGAGGGACCCTACTGGTGCGCCGAAAGCCGGCGGCTCTGGTGGCTCGACATCTTCGATGCCGAGCTCTGCAGCTACGACCCTGCCAGCGGCGCGATCACGACGCTGACCCTGCCGCACAAGGTGCACGCCATCGCCCGCGCGCGCTTCCCCTGGTTCGTCGCCACGGCGCACGGCCTAGGGGTGGCCTGGCTCAATGTCGAGACCGGCGCCATGCGCGCCATCCACCACCCCGAGGCCGGCCGCGATACCCAGCTGCTGAACGACGGGCGTGTCGACGCCGACGGTCGCTTCTGGTTCGCCTCGATCCACAAGAAGCACGAACCGGAAGGCGCGCTCTATCGCCTCAATGCCGACGGCAAGGTGAAGCGCCGCCACCGCGGGCTGGGCACCGGCAACGGCATGGTGTTCAGCACCGATGGGCGCTGGCTCTATCTGATCGACACCTATGTCGGTCTGCTGCGCTTCCCGCGGCTGCGCGACGGCCGCGCGGTGGGGCGGCCGACCCTGCTGCTCGATGCCAAGCTGCTGCCGGGCTGGCCCGATGGCATGACGCAGGACAGCGACGGCTGCCTGTGGATGGCGCTGGCGCACGGCGCCTGCGTGCTGCGCGTGACGCCGGAGGGCCGCATTGACGCCACGCTGGGCATCCCGGCGCGCTTCGCCTCCAGCTGCGCCTTCGGCGACGACGACCTGGGCACGCTCTACATCACCAGCGCCACCGTTGGCCGTCCACCAGCGGAGCTGGCGGCCTTTCCCGACAGCGGCGCACTTTTCGCCATCCGCACCGGGCACCAGGGCCTGCCGGAAACGCCCTATGCCGGCCAGCCGCCGGTGACCGCCTGATGCGCAGCTACGACGCCCTGCGGCCGACGCGGCCCTTCGCCGGCTGGCACCTGCCGGGCGTGTTGGCCGAGCAGGCGCGCCAGCGACCCGATGCCGCCTTCCTGCGCTGGACCCATGACGGCGATGTCGTCAGCTTTGCCCAGGCGGCGGAGATCGTCGGGCAGCTGGCGGGGTCGCTGGCGGCGGCCGGGGTCGGGCCCGGCGACCGCGTGGTGCTCTACCTGCACAACTCGCTGGCTAATGTCTGGTGCTGGTTCGCCGTCAACACGCTGGGCGCGGTCGACGCGCCGATCAATCCGGCCTTCTTCGGTGCCCTGCTGGCGCACCAGATCGGCCTGGTGCGCCCGCGCCTGGTGATCTGCGACGCGGCGCTGCAGCCGCAGCTGGCCGAAGCGCTGCGGCAGCTCGATCCCGATGGCCGCATTCCGGTGCTGCTGCACGAGGGCGCGCCCGGCGCGGCGACCACGACGCCACCGGCCTTGGCCGGCGCGCCACGCGGCAATCCGGTGCCGCCCGTTGCCGGCGATCCGCGGCAGCCGGCGACGATCCTCTATACCTCCGGCACCACGGGGCCGTCGAAGGGCGTGCTGATGCCGCATGCGCAGCTGCACTTCTATGCCGACCAGACTGCCAACATCCACCGCATGACGGCGGACGACGTCTACCTGACACCCTTTCCGCTGTTCCACGCCAGCGGCCGGGTGCACGGCGTCTATCCGGCGCTGCTGACCGGCGGTTCCTGCGTGCTTTATGACCGCTTCTCGGCCACCGCCTTTGCCGAGCGTGCCGCGAAGAGCGGCGGCACCATCACCAATTTCCTTGGCTCCATGATCAAACTGGTGCTGGACCAGCCGCCGTCCGACTTCGATCGGCAGAGCCGCCTGCGCTCGGTACAGGCCATTCCGGTGCCGGCCTCGCTGGTCGGCCCGCTGCGGCAACGCTTCGGCATCGAGAACGTGGCCGAGGTGCTGGGCATGACTGAGCTGTCCTGGCCGGTGATGTCGCCCTATGGCGAGGCGCGCCCGACCGGCGCCGCCGGGCTGCTGGTGGCCGACTGGTACGAAGCCATCGTGGCCGACCCCGAGACCGACCAGGCGCTGCCGGATGGCGAAGTCGGCGAGTTCCTGGTGCGGCCGAAGCACCCCTGGATCACCTGCCTGGGCTACGAGAACGACGCCGCCAAGACGGCCGAGACGCTGCGCAATCTCTGGTTCCACAGCGGCGACCTGGCGCGGCGCGATGCCGAGGGCTGGTTCTACTTCGTCGACCGCCTCAAGGACTCGATCCGCCGGCGCGGCGAGAGCATCTCGTCCTTCGAGGTGGAGGAAGCGATCCTGGCCTTTCCCGCCGTGGCCGACGCCGCCGCCGTGGCGCACAAGGTGCCGGGCGAGGCGAAGGAGGAGGAGATCCTGGCCTGCCTGGTGCTGCAGCCTGGCGCGACCTTCGATCCGGCGGCGCTGCTGGCACATCTGCGCGGCCGCCTGCCGCGCTTCGCCGTGCCGCGCTACCTGACGGTGCTGGACGCGCTGCCGAAGACGCAGAGCGGCAAGGTGCAGAAGGCCGAGCTGCGGCGCCGTGGCCTCGCCGGCGCCTGGGACGCCGAGACCGGAGCCATGACATGACCCGCCCGCCACCGCTGCCGCGCAGCCTGTTGTTCATCCCGGTGCTGCAGGAAAGCTGGATCGCCAAGGCGGCGCGCTTCCAGCCCGACGGCGTGATCCTCGACCTTGAGGACTCGGTGCCGCCGGCCGAGAAGCCGCGCTGCCGCACGCTGGTCGGCGGGCAGATCGCCCAGCTGTCGGCGGTGGGCATCCTGCCGCTGGTGCGCATCAACGGCCTGGCCGAAGGCGGCTTCGACGACCTGGAGAGCGTGGTCTGCGCACCGCTGCATGCGCTGGTGGTGCCCAAGGTCGGCACCCGGGCGGAGATCCTGGAGCTCTGCGACCGCCTGAGCTGGCACGAGGGGCGGGCCGGCCTGCCGCGCGGCGCCACCCGCCTGATTCTGCTGCTGGAGACGGCGTCCGGCATCCGCGACGGCCATGACCTGCTGCAGCTCTCGCCACGCTGCCAAGGCCTCTTCGGCGCGCTCAGCGGCCCGATCGTGGGTGACATCGCCCGCGCGCTCAACATCCTGCCCAGCGTGGAGGGCGACGAGCAGGCCTTCCAGGCCTCTCGCCTGGTGCTGGAGACGCGCGCCGCCGGGCGAGAACTGGCGGTCTGCGCCATCACCGGCACGGCGCTTGACGACCTGGCGCTGGTTCGGCGCCTGGGCGAGCGGGCGCGGCGCTTCGGCTACACCACGCTGGCACTGATCCACCCGTCGCACGTCGCCGTCGCCAACGCGGTCTTCACCCCCAGCGCCGAGGAGTTGGCAGAGGCGGTCGGCCTGATCCAGGCCATGGCGGCTGGCGAGGCACAGGGTCTGGGCGCCGTGCGCTTCCGCGACCGGATGGTGGACTACGCCATGCTGCCGCAGGCGCAAGCGGTGCTGGACGAGGCGCTGCGCCGCGATCCCGGCCTGGTCGCCGGGCTGCCGGCGGAGGCCGCCTTCCAGCCTTGGCGCGGCTGATTCGGGGTGCATTGGATACAACAACTGGTGCCGGGTCCGGCGCTCGTCTAGACTCCCGACTTCTGCAATCAGACAGAGAGTCGAGCGGGTCGTGGTCAAAGCCAAGCGTTCAAATGGGAACGACAGCCTGCCGCCGAGTGCCGAGGAGCGCGCCTACCAGTACCTGCGCCGCGAGATCCTCGACGGCACCTATGGGCCGGGCGAGCGGCTGCGCGAGGAGGCCCTGGCGCTGCAGGTCGGTGCCAGCCGCACCCCGGTGCGCGGCGCGCTGCAGCGTCTGGCGACCGAGGGGCTGGTGGAGTTCCGCCGCTATGTCGGCGCCGTGGTGCGGGTGTTGCCGGCCGACGAGATCGATCAGGTTTATCAGTTCCGCGTGGTGGTCGAGAGCCTGGCGGCGGAGCTGGCGGCGCAGCGCGCCAGCGCGGCGGCGATCGACCGCCTGGCGGCGCTGAGCGACGCCATGGAACGCATCGCCGATCGCGATATTCCCGACCTGACGGAGATCGCGCGGCTCAACAAGGACTTCCACCTGACGCTGCTGGCCGCCGCTGGCAACGTCTTCGTCAAGCGGGTGGCGGAGAACCTTGGCGACCTCAATTTCATGATCCGCTCGTACAGCCGCTTCTCGCGCGCCGACCTGACCCGCTCCATGGCGCACCACCGAGAGCTGGTGCAGGCGCTGCGCGCGCGCAATCCGCAGTGGGCACGCAGCGTGATGACGGCGCATATCGAGGCTGGGCGCAGCACCAGCCGGCAGTGGACGCCGGCGGTGGCATCGCTCGACGCCAGCCGGGCGCAGCCCGAGGGCGAGCGACCGCTGGCTCTGGCCAACCCGGCGATCTAGCGCCTCAGCACTCCCAGAACAGACGGCCCTGGCCGGCCTGGCGGTCGGCGATGCCGTGGCTGCGCAGCGCGTGCCAGTAGGTGGTCGGATTGACCGCCAGCACCGGCTTGCCGAGCCAGGCCTCGGCTTCCACCGCGACACGGCTCATCGCCAGGTTGGCGCCGAACTGGATGATCGCCTTGATCTCCGGACCGTCGACCTGCTTCACCGCGTCGCGCAGGGTTGGCTCGTCGACGTGGGCGATCAAGGTCGGGCCGCGACAGGACAGATGGGTCGACTTGCCCAGCTTGTAGCCGACCGCCTCGACGTACTCCTTCAGGTGCTTCTCGGCGACCGGGAAATAGGGCGTGACCAGGCCGATGGTGGCGCCCGGCGCGATGCCCAGTGCCTGCAGCGCCGCTGGGAAGGCATAGGCGGCCTGGGTCACCGGCATGGCCTGGCCGGCCTTGGCGCGGATGCGCCGCACGATCTGCTCGGCCGGCGCCAGGCCGCCGCCCCAGATCGACTCGGCCGAGATGCCGAGGACGATGTGGTCCGGCTTGCAGGTCAGCACGCGGTCCAGCGCCTCTTCCAGCGAGACGTCGATGCGGCGGATCAGCTCGTTGAAATCGGCGTCGCTGTTCACCGGATCGTCTGGGATGTGCATGCGCGAGACGTGATTGGTGACGCCGGCCGGCCGCCGCTCGTCGTAGTCCGGCTGCACGATGGTGTTGGTGGAGGGGGTGATGACGCCGAACTTGCCGCGCCAGCCGAAGGTATCGACCATTCTGGATCCTCTCTCAGGGAAAGCCGTAGAGCCGGGCCGGGTTGTCGACCAGCACCGCGCGATGTTGCGCCGCGTCGGGCACCCACTCGGCCAGCAGGTCGAGCAGGGCGCCGTCGTTCGGCATGGGGCCGTGCAGCATGGGATGTGGCCAGTCGGAGCCCCAGACCGCCTGCTCCGGGGCGGCGGCCACGCAGGCCTGTGCCAGCGGCGTGGTGTCGGCATAGGGCGGGCCGGCGGTGGAGACGTGATAGGCGTGCGACAGCTTCACCCAGGTCTTGCGCTGGGCCAGCAGCCGCAGCAGCACCTGGAAGCCCGGCGTGCTGACCGGCTGGCCGCCCTTGATGCGGCCCAGCTGCTCGATCAGCAGCGGGCAGGGCAGGGCGGCCAGGCGGGCCTCCAGCTCGACCAGGCGCTCGCAGCTGTCGGTGATGAGGTCGAGGTGCCAGCCGATCTCCGCCAGGCGCGCCGCCATGGCCTCCATCGCCGCCAGCGGCAGGCCGGCGGGTGTCACCATGTTGATGCGGATGCCGCGCACGCCCTTGGCGGTCCAGTCGTCCACCGTGGCGTCGCTCAGGTGCCGCGGGTCGGCCACCACGATGCCGCGCAGGCGGCCGCCCGACCGTGCCAGGGCATCGAGCAGGCAGCTGTTGTCCTCGCCATAGATGCTGGGCTGCACCAGCACGCCGCGCCGCAGCCTGACGCCATCCAGCAGGGCGAGGTAGGCCTCCAGCGGAGCGTCCGGTGGCGTATAGCTGCGTCGCTCGGCAAAAGCGAAGCGCGTCGCCGGCCCGAAGACGTGGGCGTGGCAGTCGCAGGCGTTGGCCGGCAGCGCCTGGCGCGGAGGCTGCGGCCTGGGGTCCGGGCCAGCGCAGCTCGGCGCACCGGCGGGCGCCAGCGGGACCGCGGGCGTCGGCGTCATCGGCGGTTGTCCTCCAGGTCTTCCTCTTCTGGTCTTTGTATACGACGAATCGGCAGCTCGGAAGACGTTTTGTCCCGGCCGCGGCGGCGGGCAGCCCTGGAGGATGCAAAACTGTGCCTGCTGCGGGGGTTTGCGCGCCGTGGCGTGACTTGCCCGGCGGACGCTCCCGCTGCCCGCTTGACAGCGACTGTATGCAATCCTTAACGTCCCTCCCAGACAGCTCCGCCAGAGAGCCGGCCAGGCCGCCGCGCGGCCACATCCCGGGAGGATGAAACCATGTATTTGACGCCCGCGCAGATCGAAGCCTACGACCGCGACGGCTTCCTGATTCTGCCCAACCTGGTGTCGCCGGAAGAGGTGGCGCTGGTGAAGCAGGGACTGGCGCGCGCCTGCAAGGTCACCGACGACCGGGTGATCCGCGAGAAGAGCGGCGGCTCCGCCCGCATGGTCTATGGCATGCACGAGCTCGAGGGCCCGACCGGCTGCGCGGCGACCGAGGGCCTGGCGCGCTCCACCCGCCTGCTGCAGGCGGCGCGCGATGTGTTGCAGGACGAGGCCTACCTGTTCCACATCAAGGCCAACCTGAAGGAGGCCATGACCGGCGAGATCTGGCAGTGGCACCAGGACTTCGGCTACTGGCGCAACGACGGCCTGCGGCAGCCGCGCTTGGTCACCACCATGCTGATGCTGGACCGGGCCACCGAGCTGGGCGGCTGCCTCTACTTCGTGCCGGGCAGCCACAAGGACGGCACCATCGAGGCGCCGTTCGACGGCAAGACCACCTCGGTCGGCATCTGGACGCTGACCGGCGAGCAGATGACCGACCTGGTGAAGCGCCGGGGCGAGCCGGTGCCGGTGATCGGCGAGCCCGGCACCGTCGCCATGTTCCATCCCGACACGGTGCACGGCTCGGGTCACAACATGTCGACCCACGCGCGCTGGCAGCTCTACTTCGTCTACAATGCCGTCTCCAACGTGATGCAGCCGGTGGCCAATCCGCGCCCCTCCTACAAGGCGAACCGCAAGAACGTGCCGCTGCAGATCCGCAGCAAGGAATCGATCCTCGAGCCGGCCGAGTAGCCGCCCCATGCGGGTGGTCGTGACGGGGGCCGCCGGCTTCATCGGCGAGCGGCTGGCCGCGGCACTGGCGTCCGCCGAGACGCTGGACGGCCGGCGGATCGAGGAGCTGGTGCTGGTCGATCGCGCCTTTGCGCGCCCGGCCAGCGACCCGCGGGTCACCCAGCTGGCCGGCGACCTGCTGGACCCGGCGGTGCGGGCCACGGTGTTCGGCCGCAAGGTCGATGGCCTGTTCCATTTGGCGGCGACCTTGACGGCGCAGGCCGAGCAGGATTTCGACCAGGGCCTGGCGATGAACCTGCGCGGGCTGCTCGACCTGCTGGAGGATTGCCGCCGCCAGGCTGGCCTGCGGCTGGTCTTCGCCAGCTCCATGGCGACCTTTGGCGAGCCCTTTCCCGACGTGGTGCCGGATGAGTTTCCGCAGCGCCCGGCGAACAGCTACGGGGTGCAGAAGGCGATCGCCGAGCTGCTGCTCGACGACTTCACCCGGCGTGGCTTTCTCGACGGCCGGGCCCTGCGCCTGCCGGTGGTGCTGATCCGCCCGCTGGGCGCCGCGCCGGCGCTGTCCGAGCATATCTCCGCCGTGGCGCGCGAGCCGTTGGCCGGGCGACCGGTGAACTGCCCCTTCGCCGCCGACACTTGCATGCCAGTGGTCTCGGTCGGCGCCGTGGCGCGCGGCCTGATCCGCCTGTTCGAGCTGCCGGACGCGGCGCTGGGCAGAGTGCGCAGCCTGAACCTGCCGGCCGTCGGCATGACCTTTGCCGACATGCTGGACGCCGTGGCGCGGCGCGCCGGCCCGCAAGCGCGGGCGCTGGTGAGCTGGCACCCGGACCCCGCGCTGCAGCGCCTGCTGGCCACCATGCCGCAAGGCTTCACCTCGGCCCGCGCACTGGCCGCCGGCATCCGGCCGGAGCCCGATTTCGACACGGTGATCGAGGACTTCCTCGGCCATCCGCACTAGGTGCGCTGCCGCCCGCCCGCGCCCGCGGCTACAGGAGGACCAAGACCATGCACACCTGGCACAACCCCGACGGCGTGCCCAAGCCACCCTCCAAGCACGCGCAGGCGGTGGAGACGGCGCCCGGCCTACGCTGGCTGCACATCTCCGGCCAGATCGGATTGGATGCAGAGGGCAAGCTGGCCGACACGCCGCTGGGCCAGCACCGCCAGATCTGGGCCAACATCGTCAAGCTGCTAGCCGCCGCGCGCATGACGCCGGAACACCTGGTGCGGGTCTGCTGCTACGTCACCTCGGTCGACCAGGTGGCCAACTATCGCGCGCTGCGCGACGAGACGCTGCAAGGCGTCGAGGTTGCTTCCACGCTGGTGGTGGTGGCGGCGCTGGCGCGCCCCGAGTGGGTAGTGGAAATCGACGCCGTGGCCGCCGCTCCCTGACGCCTGCATGCAAATGCCGGGATTGGCCGCTGCTGCCATTGACAGGCCTGTCCCGCTGGGTCACTACTGGATTGTATACGAAAGCTGCAGAAGCAGCATCACTTGGGAGGAGACGTAATGTCCTATCGCACTGCCCTGATGAAGGCGGCTGGTCTGGCGCTCGGCGCCACGCTGGCGGTTCTGCCGATCACCGCGGCCTCGGCGGCCGATGTCACCATCCGTTTCGGCTGGGCCACCACTGACAAGGAGACCGACGCCTACAACTACGCCGCCCACCACTTCGCTGACGCGCTGGAAAAGGCCAAGCCTGGCCACTTCGAAGTGAAGTTCTTCCCCAACCGCCAGCTGGGCGACGAGAAGGACATGCTGCAGGGCGTGCAGCTCGGCACGGTCGACTCCGGCCTGGTTACCAATTCGATCATCGGCAACGTCGATCCGGCCTACACGATCAACGACCTGCCGTTCCTCTATAAGGACACCGATACCGTCTACAAGACGCTCGACGGTCCGCTAGGGCAGGAGCTCTTTGACCGGGTCAAGGACAAGAAGATCATCGGCCTGGCCTGGTGCGAGGCCGGCTTCCGCAACATGGCCAACCGCGTGCGCGCCATCAACACGCCCGAGGATGTGGCGGGCCTGAAGTTCCGCGTGATCGAGAGCCCGCTGTTCGTCGGCATGTTCAACAACCTGGGCGGCGCCGGCGTGCCGATGCCCTTCGGCGAGGTCTTCACCGCGCTGCAGCAGGGCACCATCGACGGCATGGAGAACCCGACCTGGTCGATCCAGGCGAACAAGATGAACGAGGTGACCAAGTACCTGTCGATCACCCGCCACATCTACTCGGCCACCCCGATCGTGATGTCCGGCAAGCTCTTCGACTCGCTGAGCGCGGAGGACCAGGGCATCGTCAAGGCGGCGGCGCGCCAGGCCTGCAGCGAGCAGCGTGCCTTCGCCCAGGAGCAGGAAAAGGCGATCATCGCCGATCTTGCCGCCAAGGGCATGGTGGTCAACGAGATCGCCAATCCCGCGGCCTTCCAGTCGAAGATGCAGCCGCTCTACGAGGAGTATCGCCCGAAGATCGGTGCCGACCTCATGGACCGCTGGCTGGCAGCCGTGAAGTAACGAGCCTGCGTTTCGGACGAGTCGGTTGCAGAACCAAGACCTAGTCACGGCCGCCGCGGACACTTCGCCCGCGGCGGCCGCTGACGCGGAGCCAGGAATGCTGGCGGCGCCACAGCGGCGACCGCTGCCCGGGCGTTCCCTGCTGGTGCGGGGCCTGGAGGAACTGAGCTTCCAGCTTGCGCGGGTGTCCGCCCTGCTGGCCCTGCTGCTGACCGTCTGCGTCATCGGCTCGCT
>JBBQBI010000005.1:0-263322 GCA_038363005.1 Rhodospirillales bacterium | reverse complement strand
ATCTCCACCAGTCCCGCCTGGCGCCGCTGCTCTTCCAGCGGCGTCACCACCGCCGACGTCACCGGGCGCAGCGTCTCCACGTAGCCGCGCCCCTCCTGCGGCAGTGACTGAACCGCCTTCTCGGCCTCGCGGCCCAGCGCCCTGGCAGCGTCCCCCGATGCCTGCCTACCAGCCACCTGCTGGTGGATGCTATCCAGCAGCTTGGTGCCGGCGTTCAGCGCCTGCACCGCCGCCTTGCGCCGGGCCTCGAACCCATGGCTCTCGGCGTCCGCGAAGGGTAACGGCACCAGCGGTGGGCGTGACGCGCTCGCCCCCACGCGGCTGTGAAAGGCTGGATACTTCGACAGGTCTATCGGCATGTAGCACTCTCCCGATGCAGAGCAAAGCAAAGGGCCCGCGCGGCACTGCCGGCGGGCCCTGAAGGCGGTCATGAAAAGGGCCGCGCGAGACGAAGCTCGGCGGCCGGTGGGGCGCCCATCAGCGCGGGCGCAAATATCCAAAGTAACTATTCTGTACTACAAAACCATCCATTTTGTCTACTGGAATCTTTGGTCCGCGCGGACTTCTAGTCGCCGCCCAGCAGCCGCTTCAGCTCATAGAGCAGTTCCAGCGCCGCCTTGGGGGTCAGTTCGTCGGGGCGGATCGTCGCCAGTTTCTGCTCCAGGGCGCTGGGGCCGGCCTTGCCGCCGGGCGCGGCGGCGGGTCCCGGGCGCGGCTGGAACAGCGGCAGGTCGTCGACCAGGCGGGCCAGGGCGCCGGCCTGCTCGCCCTTCTCCAGCTCGGCCAGGATGGCCTCGGCGCGGGCCACCACGGCGGCCGGCAGCCCGGCCAATCTGGCAACATGGATGCCATAGCTGCGGTCGGCGGCGCCGGGGCCGACGGCGTGCAGGAAGACCACCTCGCCCTGCCACTCGCGCACCCTCAGCGTATGGTTCGCCAGGCGTGGCAGGCGGGCCGACAGCCGCGTCAGCTCGTGGAAATGCGTGGCGAAGAGGGCGCGGCAGCGGTTGGTCTCGTGCAGCTGCTCCAAGGTTGCCCAGGCCAGCGACAGGCCGTCATAGGTCGCGGTGCCGCGGCCGATCTCGTCCAGGATCACCAGCGAGCGCTCGGTCGCCTGGTTCAGGATGGCGGCGGTCTCCACCATCTCCACCATGAAGGTGGAGCGCCCGCGCGCCAGGTCGTCGGCGGCGCCGACGCGGCTGAACAGGCGGTCGACGATGCCCAGGGTCGCGGCCTCCGCCGGCACGTAGCTGCCAAGCTGCGCGATCAGCGCGATCAGCGCGTTCTGCCGCAGGAAGGTGGACTTGCCGGCCATGTTGGGCCCGGTCAGCAGCCAGAGCCGCGTCGCCGCTGAGAGGTCGCAGTCGTTGGCGACGAAGGGCTGGCCCTGGCGGCTGAGCGCCTGTTCCACCACCGGGTGGCGCCCGCCGGTGACCTTGAAGGCGCCGTCGTCGGTCAGGCGCGGGCGGCACCAGCGCTCCGTCTCGGCCAGCCGCGCCAGGCCCTGGGCGACGTCGAGCGCCGCCAGCGCGCGGGCCGCCAGCAGGATCTCGGCGGCGCGTGCCCGCACCTCGCCCACCAGGTCCTCGAACAGCGCCAGCTCCAGCGCCAGTGCCTTGTCGGCGGCGGAGACGATCTGCCGTTCCAGCTCGCCCAGCTCGGTGGTGGCATAGCGCACCGCCGAGGCCAGCGTCTGGCGGTGGATGAAGGCGCCGTCCTTCGGCATGCGCTCGGCCTGCGCGGTCGAGACCTCGATGAAGTAGCCCAGCACGTTGTTGTGCTTGATGCGCAGGCCGGGCAGCGCGGTTTCGCGCGCGTACTTGCCCTGCAGCCCGGCGACCAGCTGGCGGCTCTCGTCGCGCAGCTGCTTCAGCGTGTCGAGGTCGGCGCTGTAGCCCGCTGCGATGAAGCCGCCGTCGCGCGCCAGCAGCGGCGGCTCCGGCTGGATGGCGCGCGCCAAACGCTCGACCAGCGGCCCGTGGTGGCCCAGGTCGCGGGCGATCTCGCCTAGCTCCGGCGCCAGGCCGCTCTCGGCGCGCAGCCGCTCGCCCAGGCGCTCGGCATTGGCCAGGGCGTGGGCGATGGCCAGCAGGTCACGCGGCCCGCCGCGCCCCAGGGTCAAGCGCGCCAGCGCGCGCTCGGCATCGGGCGTGGCCTTCAGCGCTTCCAGCACCTCGGCACGCAGCGCCTCGCCGGCCAGCAGATAGGAGACCGCGTCCAGCCGCCGCTCCAGCGCCGCGCGGTCGGTCAGTGGCGCGCCCAGGCGCTGCGCCAGCAGCCGCGCACCCGGCCCGGTCGCGGTGCGGTCCAGCGCGGCGAGCAGCGAACCCTGCCGCCCACCGCTCATGGCCTCGAAGAGTTCCAGGTTGCGCCGGGTCGCGGCGTCGATCAGCAGCAGCGAGCCGGCGGCCTGGCGCCGCGGCGGCGCCAGGTGCGGCCGCTTGCCCTGCTGCGTCAGCTCGACGTAGTCGACCAGCGCGCCCAGCGCCGCCAGCTCGGCGCGGCCGAACTGGCCGAAGGCCTCCAGGGTGGCGACGCCATAGAGCGCCTTCAGCCGCGCCTCGCCGTTCAGGCTGTCGAAGCGCGCGCTGGGCAGCGGCGTCAGCGCCGCCTTCCAGGACTCCAGCGTCTCGAACAGCGCCGGGCGCTGCAGCAGTTTCTCCGGCAGCAGCAGCTCGCCGGGGTTGAGCCGCGCCAGCAACGCCGGCAAGTCGCTTTCCGCCGCCGGCTCGGCCGCGCACTCGCCGGTGGAAATGTCGAGCCAGGCCAGCGCCAGGGCGCCCTCGGCCTCGGCCAGGGCGGCCAGGAAGTTGTTGGCCCTGGCCTCCAGCAGCGTGTCCTCGGTCAAAGTGCCGGGGGTGACCAAGCGCACCACGGCGCGGTTCACCACCGACTTGGCGCCGCGCTTGCGGGCCTCGGCCGGGTCCTCGACCTGCTCGCAGATGGCGACCTTGAAGCCCTGGCGGATCAGCCGCGCCAGGTAGCCGTCGGCGGCGTGGATCGGCACGCCGCACATCTGGATCGGCTCGCCCTCGTGCAGGCCGCGCTTGGTCAGCACGATGTCCAACGCCGCCGCCGCCTTGACCGCGTCGTCGAAGAACAGCTCGTAGAAATCGCCCATGCGATAGAACAGCAGCGCTTCCGGGTGATCGCGCTTGATCGCCAGGTACTGCGCCATCAGGGGCGTGGTGCCGGATTCCGTCGGGGAAGACATGCCGGCGGGACGCTAGCGCAGCACGGCCAGCGTTGCCACGCCCCAGAGCAGCAGCAGGAAATGCGTGGTCTGCAGCTGCGGCGCCGCGACCCAGACATAGAGCCACTGCCCGCCGGCCAGCAGCAGGCCCCACAGCAAGGTGAAGCCGCCGACGCCGCCCAGCAACAGCGCCCGCAGGCCCGCTGGCTGGGCCCAGCCGAGGGCCAGCAGGGCCAGCCACAGGGCGGCCGCCAGCAGGGCCAGCAGCACCAGCGCCTCCCACAGCACGATCAGGCGAAAAGCCCAGCGCCGCAGGCCGGGATGGCGGATGCGGTTGCCCTGCACCTGCGCCCAGGTGGTGGGCTCCAGTCGCACCGGCTCCATCGCCAGGGTCTCGGCCACCAGACGGGCATTGACCGCCGGGTGGCGCAGGTTTTCCACCACCGCCACCGCCAGCCAGGCGGCCTGCAGGGCGACCAGCAGCAGGGCGATCAACAGGTCGGTCATCGGCATGGCGCCCTCCCAGGCTCCGCGCGGCGCACACCCGGCCAGGATACCGCCGCCCTTTGCAACGCTCCAGGCAAGCGGCAAGATGCTTACCCTTCCTGGCAGCCCTGGCGAAAGATTCTGGCGAGCATGGACAAGCGACGACGCATCACCGAGGCCGAGGCCCTGGAGTTCCACTCGATGGGGCGCCCGGGCAAGTGGGAGGTCCGCCCCACCAAGCCGGTCACCACGCAGCGCGACCTCTCGCTGGCCTATTCGCCGGGCGTCGCGGTGCCCTGCGAGAAGATCCACGAGGATCCGAGCAAGGCCTACGACTACACCATCAAGGGCAACCTGGTGGCGGTGATCTCCAACGGCACCGCGGTGCTGGGGCTGGGCAACCTCGGCGCGCTGGCCTCCAAGCCGGTGATGGAAGGCAAGGCGGTGCTGTTCAAGCGCTTCGCCGACATCGACTCCATCGACCTCGAGGTCTCCACCGAGGACGTCGACGAGTTCGTCAACTGCGTGCGCTTCCTCGGCGCCACCTTCGGCGGCATCAACCTGGAGGACATCAAGGCGCCGGAGTGCTTCATCATCGAGCAGCAGCTGAAGGAGCTGCTCGACATCCCGGTGTTCCACGACGACCAGCACGGCACCGCCATCATTGCCGCCGCCGGCCTGATGAACGCGCTGCACCTGACCGGGCGCGATCTCAAGACCACGCGGATGGTGGTGAACGGCGCCGGCGCCGCCGGCATCGCCTGCGTCGAGCTGCTCAAGGCCATGGGCATGCCGCACGACAACGTCGTGCTCTGCGACACCCAGGGGGTGATCTTCCAGGGCCGCATCAAGGGCATGAACCAGTGGAAGTCGGCGCACGCCGCGCGCACCGACGCCCGCACCTTGACCGAGGCGCTGACAGGCGCCGATGTCTTCTTTGGCCTCTCGGCCAAGGGCGCGGTGACGCCGGAGATGGTGAAGGCGATGGCCGCCAAGCCGATCATCTTCGCCATGGCCAACCCCGACCCGGAGATCACGCCCGAGGAGGTCAAGTCGGTGCGTGACGACGCCATCGTCGCCACCGGCCGCAGCGACTATCCCAACCAGGTGAACAACGTCCTGGGCTTCCCCTTCATCTTCCGCGGCGCGCTCGACGTGCGCGCCACCACCATCAACATGGAGATGAAGATCGCCGCCGCCCAGGCGCTGGCCGCCCTGGCGCGCGAGGACGTGCCGGACGAGGTCGACCGTGCCTACGCTGGCCGCCGCTTGCGCTATGGGCCGGAATACATCATCCCGGCACCCTTCGACCCGCGCCTGATCGTCGAGATTCCCAAGGCGGTGGCGCTGGCCGCCATGAAGACCAAGGTGGCGCGCAAGCCGCTGGAGGACATCCCGGCCTACGAGCAGCAGCTCTCCGCCCGCCTCGACCCCACCTCGGGCTCGCTGCAGCGCATCCTCGACAAGGTGAAGAAGTTCCCGCGCCGCGTGGTCTTCGCCGAGGGCGAGGAGGAACGCACCATCCGCGCCGCGCTGGCCTTCTACAACGCCGGCTACGGCACGCCGGTGCTGATCGGCCGGGCTGAGCGGGTACACGAGGTGATCGGCTTCCTCGGCCTGGCCGATGACTTCGCCGAGATCATGAATGCCTCGATGGCCAGCCACCGCGAGCGCTACACCGAGTTCCTCTACAACCGCCTGCAGCGCCAGGGCCACCTGTACCGCGACTGCCAGCGCATGGTGAACCAGAACCGCAACGTCTTCGCCGCCTGCATGGTGGCGATGGGCGAGGCCGACGCCCTGGTCACCGGCACCACGCGCAACTTCAGCCGCACCTACGTCGACCTGCTGCGCGCGCTGGATCCGAAGCCGGGCTGGCGCCCCATGGGGCTGTCGGTGATCGTCGCGCAGACCCGTTCCTACTTCGTCGCCGATACCTTGGTGCATGAGGTGCCGACACCGGAGGAACTGGCCGACATCGCCACGCAAGCCGCAGCGCAATGCCGCGCCCTGGGACAGGAGCCGCGCGTCGCGCTGCTGTCCTATTCCAACTTCGGCGATCCGGAGCGCGAGCGCGCGACCCGCGTGCGCGAGGCCATCAAGGTGCTGGACAAGCGCCGCGTCGATTTCGAATACGACGGCGAGATGCAGGCGCAGATTGCGCTGAACTACGAGCGCATGCGCGAGCTCTATCCCTTCTGTCGCCTGTCCGGTCCGGCCAACGTGCTGGTCATGCCGGCGCTGCACTCGGCCTCGATCGTCACCAACATGATCGCCGAGCTGGGCGCCGGCACGGTGATCGGTCCACTGCTGATCGGGCTGTCGAAGCCGGCGCAGATCGTGCCGCTGGCCGCCACCGCGCACGAGATCGTCAACGCCGCGGCGCTGGCGGCCTACGACGCGCTGGCCGACCAGCTGCTCTGACGGAGCCGCCGCGGTGCTGGGGGCCATGACGCTGCTGCTGGCCTGCCAGCTTGCCGGCGAAAGCCTGCAGCGCCTGCTCGGCCTGCCGCTGCCGGGACCGGTGATCGGCCTGGTGCTGCTGCTGTTCCTGCTGGCGGTGCGGCGTGAGGTCTGGCCGGCGCTGGCGACCACCGCCAAGGGGCTGCTGCAGCACCTGACGCTGCTCTACGTGCCGGCCGGTGTCGGCCTGATGGTGCACCTGGAGCGGCTGCGGGCAGAATGGCTGCCGCTGCTGGTGGCGCTGGTTGGCTCCACCCTGCTGACGCTGCTGGTCACTGTCGCGGTCTTCCGCCTGGTCAGCCGCCTCACCGAAAAGGCGCCGGCGCCATGAGCGCCAGCGGCCTCTGGGTCTATCTCAGTCAGACGCCGCTGCTGTGGCTGACCCTGACCCTGGTGGCCTATCTCGCCTGCTACCGCCTGTTCGAGATCAGCGGCAAGTCGCCGCTGGTCAATCCCATGGCCTTGGCCGTTGCGCTGATCATGGCGGTGCTCTTTATCACCGGCACCAGCTACACGACCTATTTCGAGGGCGCGCAGTTCGTCCACTTCCTGCTGGGCCCGGTGACCGTGGCGCTGGCGGTGCCGCTGTTCGAGAACCTGGGCCAGGTGCGCCGCGCCCTGCTGCCGATCGCCGCCGCGCTGCTGGCCGGCTCGCTCACCGCCGTGGTCTCCGCCGTCGGCATCGCCTGGGCGCTGGGGGCCGACCGTCAGACCCTGCTGTCGCTGGCGCCGAAGTCGATCACCACGCCGATCGCCATGGGCGTGGCCGAGCAGATCGGCGGCCTGCCGTCGCTGACCGCCGTGCTGGTGCTGCTGACCGGCATCATCGGCGCGCTGATCGTGACCCCACTGTTCAACGCGCTCGGCATCACCGACATGCGGGCGCGCGGCTTCGCCGCCGGACTGACGGCGCACGGCATGGGCACGGCGCGGGCCTTTACCGTCAACCCGCTGGCCGGCGCCTTCGCCGGCCTGGCCATGGGGCTGAACGCCCTGGTGACCGTCGTGCTGGTGCCGCTGCTGGCGCCGCTGCTCGGCTAAAGGGCCGCCATCGCCTTGTAACCAGCCGGCGCTAGAGTGGTGGCTTCGAGTCGACCCCAGCTGACGGCGCGCCGGGGGCGGCCTAGACTGGCGCCGCATGCCCGCGGCACCATCACCTCCGGACGGAGAAAGCGCCCCCTTGCCGGGGTTGCCGCCCATGCCCGCCATGACCACCCCGCCTGTCGAGGACCCTGCGCCGCGCAAGGGCCGCCGCTTCTGGCTCGGCTACCTGGCCTTCCTGGCGCCCACGCTGCTGGCCGTGCCGCTGGCCTGGGCGCTGGGCTGGCTGGCCTGGCCGGGAGCCTTGCTGATCCTGCTGCTGTCGATGGCCGGCACCGGCTGGCTGCTGCGCAGCCATGACCGCCATGTGCGCCGCCTCATCGCCTATGTCGAGCAGTTCCGCCGCTCGGTCGATTCCCGCCTGCCGGAACCGCCGGGCCCGCGCGGCAGCCTGCTGACCGACGCGCTCTCCGCCTCGCTGGTCGAGGCGACGCGGGAGCGCCAGCGCCGCCGGCGCGAGCTGGAGGCGTTGATCGCCGGCAGCGAGGCGATCCTGGCCAGCCTGCCCTATCCGCTGCTGACCCTGACCCAGGGGCGCCGTGTCGCCCGCGCCAACCCGGTGGCCGAGACGCTGTTCGAGGTCAATCCCGCCGGCCGCGACCTGGTGGCCGTGGTGCGCGACCCCGACCTGCTGGCAGCAGTCGAGCAGGTGCTGGCCGGCGGCGACGCCCGCACCATGGAGTTCAGCGTCGCCGGCTCGGTCGCCCGGCACTTCGTCGCCCATATCGCCCGCCTGCCGGCGCCGCTGCTGGACGAGACCGTGGCCATCCTGGCGCTGCTCGAGGTCACCGCCCTGAAGCGGGCCGAGCAGCTGCGCGCCGATTTCGTCGCCAACGCCAGCCACGAGCTGAAAACGCCGCTGGCCAGCCTGATGGGCTTCATCGAGACGCTACGTGGCCCGGCGCGCGACGACGAGGAGGCCCGGGTGCGCTTCCTCGCCATCATGCAGGAGCAGGCCGAGCGCATGGCCCGCCTGGTCGAGGACCTGCTGTCGCTGTCGCGCATCGAGATGCAGGAGCACACGCCGCCGACCTCCACCGCCGACCTGGGCCAGGTGCTGGAAGGCGTGGTCGACGCGCTGGAGCTGCGCGCCCAGCGCCGCGGCATGAGCCTGGTGCTGCAGCTCGACCCCCTGCCGCTGGTGCTGGGGGAACGTGACGAGCTGGCGCAGGTGTTCCAGAACCTGGTCGACAACGCCATCAAGTACGGGCGGCCCAACACCCCGGTCACCATCCGCGCCCGCCTGCTGGCCCCGGCAGAGGAACGCCTGGGCCGCCTGGGCCGCGCCGGCGTGGCGGTTTCGGTGGGCGACCAGGGCGAGGGCATCCCGCGCGAGCATCTGCCGCGCCTGACCGAACGCTTCTACCGGGTCGACACCGCGCGCTCGCGCGAAATGGGCGGCACCGGCCTGGGCCTGGCCATCGTCAAGCACATCGTCAACCGCCACCGCGGCCTGCTGGAAATCGACAGCGAGCTGGGCCGCGGCTCGACCTTCACGGTCTACCTCCGCGCCGCGGCCCGCGCGCAGGGCAGCGCGGCGCCGCCGCGCCCGCAGCTGCGGGTGGTCGGCGGCTAGGCCAACGCCGGGGCCAGGCCCCCTGCGGCGTCCCGCCGCCCCGTCCGGGGGCGGCGTAACAGAACCGTCATGCATTCGTAGTATTTGCTTGATCCTGGGTGCCTAGGGTCCGGCTCGTTCGTTGGCTCTCACCGCCGACGGCGCTTTCGGAGGGGGGCCATCGGGGCGTCCCTCCGCCTCACGCGACAAAGGGAGTCTAACCCCGTGAACAAGACCCTCGTCCTGGCGGCAGTCGCCGCCCTCGCGCTCGGCTCGGCCTCGGCGGCCTCGGCGCGCGACCAGATCCAGATCGTCGGTTCCTCGACGGTCTTCCCCTTCACCACGACCGTGGCGGAAAACTTCGCCAAGACCGGCAGCTTCAAGGCGCCGGTCGTCGAGTCGACCGGCACCGGCGGCGGCATGAAGCTGTTCTGCGCCGGCGTCGGCGAGCAGCATCCCGACATCACCGGCGCGTCGCGCCGCATCAAGACCTCGGAGTTCGAGGACTGCGCCAAGAACGGCGTGACCGAGGTGGTCGAGATCAAGATCGGCTACGACGGCATCGTGCTGGCCAATGCCAAGAACGGCCCGGACTTCAACGTCACCAAGGCGCAGCTCTGGCTGGCGCTGGCCAAGGAAGTGCCGGTGAACGGCAAGATGACGGCCAATCCCTACAAGAAGTGGTCCGACGTCGACGCCTCGCTGCCGAACGAGCCGATCGTGGTCTACGGCCCGCCGCCGACCTCCGGCACCCGTGACGCCTTCGTCGAGCTGGTGATGGACAAGGGCTGCGAGGAAAGCCCGGTCGTCAAGGCGCTGGACAAGGACATGATGAAGGCCGCCTGCCAGACCGTCCGCGAGGACGGCGCCTACATCGAGGCGGGTGAGAACGACACGCTGATCGTGCAGAAGTTGGAGGCCGATCCGGAGGCCACTGGCATCTTCGGCTTCTCGTTCCTCGACCAGAACGGCGAGAAGATCAAGGGCGCCACCATCGAAGGCAAGGCGCCGACCTACGAAGCCATCGCCGACAGCTCCTACAAGGTGTCGCGCCCGCTCTTCATCTACGTGAAGAAGGCGCACGTCGGCGTGATCCCCGGCATCCCGGAGTTCCTGGCCGCCTACACCTCGGACAAGGCCTGGGGCCCTGAGGGCTACCTGGCCGACAAGGGCCTGATCGCCATGCCCGACGAGGAGCGCAAGTCCTTCGGTGAGGCCGCGACGGCCCTCACCGCGATGGCGGCGCCGAAGTAAGCAGTACGGCCGGCGGCGGCACCCTGGCCACAGGGCTGCCGCCGCCCCCTGCCGCCACCCCCCCGGCTGCGGAGGGCGACGCCAGGGTGTCGAGAGTTCTCGCCGGTGGCCCAGGCGGCCGGCGCCAAAGGTCCCAGCACGAGGCTTCCATGTCGCTCAGTTTGCTTCTGACCGCCATCCTGCTCCTCGCGCTCACCGGCTACGTGATCAACCGCCAGCGCGTCGTGGCCCTCGCCGGCACTGGTGTCATCACGCACTCGCGGCCGGGCTACCACGGCGCCTATGCCCTGCTGTCGGTGCTGGTGGTGGGCCTCGGCGTCACGGTGCTCTGGCTGATGCTGGAGCCGTTGCTCGGCCGCTGGCTGCTCGACGGCTGGCTCAGCGCCGGCGATCAGGCACTGCCTGGCGACCAGCACGACCTGCTGGTCAACGACATCATCAATAAGGCCGGCGGCGCCATCGCCAGCCAGAACTTCACGCCCGACCAGCAGCTGGCGCTGGAACGCTACGCCGCCTTCCGCGGCACCGCGCGCTGGGCCATGTGCGCCGCGGTGCTGGCGGTGTCCGGCTTCATGCTGTGGCGTGCGCTGGGCCGCGCCAGCGCCGACTTCCGTGCCCGCCCGCGGGTCGAGCGGACGGTCAAGATCCTGATGATCGTCTGCTCGACCATCGCCGTCATCACCACCTTCGGCATCGTGCTGTCGCTGATCTTCGAATCGCTGCGTTTCTTCGACAAGGTGCCGCTGTTCGACTTCCTCTTCGGCATGGAGTGGAGCCCGCAGACCGCGATCCGCGCCGACCAGGTCGGCTCCTCCGGCTCCTTCGGCGCCATTCCGCTGATCGCCGGCACGCTGCTGATCAGCAGCATCGCCCTGCTGGTCGCCGTGCCGGTCGGCCTCTTCGCCGCCATCTATATGTCAGAGTACGCCACGCCTCGGATCCGGGGCCTGGCCAAGCCGGCGCTCGAGGTGCTGGCCGGCATCCCCACCGTGGTCTACGGCTTCTTCGCCGCGCTGACCGTGGCGCCCTTCCTGAAGGATACCGGCAGCCTGCTGGGTCTCGACGTCGCCTCGGAATCGGCGCTGGCCGCTGGCCTGGTGATGGGGATCATGATCATCCCCTTCATCTCCTCGCTGTCGGACGACGTGATGAACGCGGTGCCGCAGACACTGCGCGACGGCGCCTATGCGCTGGGTGCCACGCGGTCGGAGACGATCCGCCAGGTGGTGCTGCCTGCGGCGCTGCCCGGCATCGTCGGCGCGGTGCTGCTGGGCGCCAGTCGGGCCATTGGCGAGACCATGATCGTGGTCATGGCGGCCGGCCTGGCCGCCAACCTGACGATCAATCCACTGGAAGCCGTCACCACTGTCACGGTGCAGATCAAGACCATCCTGGTGGGCGATCAGGAATTCGACAGCGCCAAGACCCTCTCGGCCTTCGCGCTCGGCCTGCTGCTCTTCGCCATCACCCTGGCCCTCAACTTCGTCGCGCTCCGCATCGTGCGGAAGTACAGGGAAAAGTATGACTGACGCCGCCCTTCCGCAGCAGCCGACGGCGGACTCCGCCACCCGCCGTCCGGACCTGTCCAAGGCCCGCCTGCGCCGCCGCTATGCCGCCGAGGCGCGCTTCCGCGCCTATGGCATGGCGGCGATCCTGCTGGCCGTCGGCTTCCTGGTGGTCTTCCTCGGCAACATCCTGTGGAAGGGCGTGCCCGGCTTCTTCCAGAGCTACATCGCGCTCGACGTCACCTATGACGCAGCGACGCTGGATCCCAAGGGTGACCGCTCGCTGGAGTCCTTCCAGCAGGCGCAGCGTGATGGTGCCTACAAGGACATCATCAACGACGCTCTCTATGCCCGCTTCCCCGAGGTCACCGATCGCAAGGAGAAGAAGGCGCTGCGCGAGCTGGTGTCGCCCTGGGCCGGCGACCGCCTGGCCACCGCCATCGAGGAAGACCCCAGCCTGCTGGGCACCACTCAGCGGGTCTGGGTGCTGGCTGGTGACGAGGTGCATCGTTTCATCTATGGCGACATCCCGCGCGACCGTCCGGAATCCGAACGCAAGGTCAGCGACAAGCAGATCGCCTGGGTCGATGCGCTGAGCGCCGAGGACCGCACCGAGGTGCAGTTCGAGTGGTCTTTCCTGACCGCCGCTGACAGCCGCGAGCCTGAGGCCGCCGGCTTCGGCGCCGCCATCCTGGGCTCCTTCTACCTCATGCTGGTGACCCTGGTGCTGGCCTTCCCGATCGGCGTCATGGCAGCGACCTACCTGGAGGAGTTCGCACCGAAGAACCGCTGGACCGACCTGATCGAGATCAACATCAACAACCTGGCCGCGGTGCCCTCGATCGTCTTCGGCCTGCTCGGACTGGCGGTGTTCCTGAATTTCTTCGGCCTGCCGCGCTCAGCGCCGCTGGTCGGCGGCATCGTCATGGCGCTGCTGATCCTGCCCACCATCATCATCGCCACCCGCGCCGCGCTGAAGGCGGTGCCGCCGTCGATCCGCCAGGCAGCGCTGGGACTCGGTGCCTCGCGACTGCAAACGGTGACGCATCACGTGGTGCCGCTGGCCATGCCCGGCATCCTGACCGGCACCATCATCGGCGCCGCGCATGCGCTGGGCGAAACCGCGCCGCTGCTGATGATCGGCATGTTCGCCTTCATCGTCGCGGCGCCACATGGGGTGACCGACCCCTCCACCGCCATGCCGGTGCAGATCTACTTCTGGGCCGATTCGGCCGAACCGCTGTACCAGGCCAAGACCGCTGCCGGCATCATCCTGCTGATGATCTTCCTGGTTTTGATGAACGCCGTCGCCATCCTGCTGCGCAAACGCTTCGAGCGGCGCTGGTAGGATGCGACCGACCGGAGAACAAACGTGATGGATCTGCAGAGCAATGGCCACGCGGCACGCGCCAAGATCGTGGCGCGCGATACCAACGTCTTCTACGGCGAAGCCCAGGCGCTGAAGCATGTCGACCTCGATGTGTTGGAACACAGCGTGACGGCGCTGATCGGGCCGTCGGGCTGCGGCAAGTCGACCTTCCTGCGTTGCCTCAACCGCATGAACGACACTATCGAGGGCTGTCGCGTGGTGGGCGATATCCGCCTCGACGGCAGCGACATCTACGACGCCAGCCTCGACGTGGTGCAGCTACGCGCCCGCGTCGGCATGGTGTTCCAGAAGCCCAATCCTTTCCCCAAGTCGATCTACGACAACGTGTCCTATGGGCCCAAGATTCACGGCATGGGTCGCAATCGTGCCGAGATGGACGAGATCGTCGAGGAGAGCCTGACCCGCGCCGGCCTGTGGGGCGAGGTCAAGGACCGCCTGACCACGCCGGGTACCGGCCTGTCGGGCGGCCAGCAGCAGCGCCTCTGCATCGCTCGCGCTATCGCCGTCAGCCCCGAGGTGATCCTGATGGACGAGCCCTGCTCGGCACTGGATCCCATCGCCACCGCGAAGATCGAAGAGCTGATCGACGAGCTGCGCAGCAACTACACCATCGTCATCGTCACCCACTCGATGCAGCAGGCCGCGCGGGTATCGCAGAAGACCGCCTTCTTCCACCTCGGCAGCCTAGTGGAGACCGGCGACACCACGATGATCTTCACTAACCCCAGCGACGAGCGTACCCAGGGCTACATCACCGGCCGTTTCGGCTGAGCAGGACAGAGGACGTACCGCCCGTGCCGCAGACCCAGGACCATATCGTCAAATCCTTCGACAACAGCCTCGAACAGCTGCGCCAGACGCTGGTGCGCATGGGCGGCCTGGCGGAATCGCAGCTTGCCCGCGCCATCCAGGCGCTGTCCCGCCGCGACGCCGCGCTGGCCGCCGAGGTGGTGAAGGGCGACGCCGAGATCGACCGCCTGGAGCAGGAAGTCAGCGCCCAGGCGATCAGCGTGCTGGCGCTGCGCCAGCCCATGGCCATCGACCTGCGCGAGGTGGTCTCCTCGCTCAAGGTCTCCAGCGATATCGAGCGCATCGGCGACTACGCCGCCAACGTCGCCAAGCGCTCCATCGCGCTGTCGCAGCTGCCGGCAGTCAAGCCGGCCTATGCCATCCCGCGCCTGGCGCGCCTGGTGCAGGACATCCTGAAGGATACGCTGGACGCCTATGTCAACCGCGACGCCGAGCGGGCGATGGAGGTCTGGCGCCGCGACGAAGAGGTCGACGAGGTCTACAGCGGCCTGTTCCGCGAGCTGCTGACCTACATGATGGAGGACCCGCGCAACATTGGGCCCTGCACCCACCTGCTGTTTATCGCCAAGAACGTCGAGCGCATCGGCGACCACGCCACCAACATCGCCGAGACCATCCACTACCAGGTGAAGGGCACGCCGCTGGTCGGCAGCCGGCCGAAGGGCGACGCCTCGTCCTTCGAGGTCATGACCCCGCAGAGCGAGGAGTGAGATGCAGCCGATGAAGCCGCTGGTCCTGATCGTCGAGGACGAGACCGCGCTGGTCACCTTGCTGCGCTATAACCTCGAGCGCGAGGGCTTCCGCGTCGCCGAAGCGCGCGATGGCGAAGAGGCACTGGTGCTCTGCGCCGAGGAGCGCCCCGACATCATCCTGCTCGACTGGATGCTGCCGCATCTCTCCGGCATCGAGGTCTGCCGCCGGCTGCGCCGCACGCCGGAGACGCGCGACATCCCGATCATCATCCTGACCGCGCGCGGCGAGGAGACCGACAAGGTGCGCGGCCTGGACAGCGGCGCCGACGACTACGTCACCAAGCCTTTCTCGCCGGCCGAGCTGATCAGCCGACTGCGCGCCGTGCTGCGCCGCGCTCGCCCGGCGCTGTCCAGCGAGCAGCTGCAGTTCGAGGACCTGACGATGGACCTGGCCGGGCACCGCGTGCACCGCGGCCCGCGTGAGGTGCGCCTGGGCCCGACCGAGTTCCGCCTGCTGCGCCACTTCCTGGAACATCCCGGCCGCGTCTTCTCGCGCGAGCAGCTGCTGGATGCCGTGTGGGGCCGCGACGTCTATGTCGAGCCGCGCACCGTCGACGTGCACATCCGCCGCCTGCGCAAGGCGCTGAACATCGGCGCGGAAGCCGACCTGATCCGCACCGTGCGCTCCGCCGGCTACGCGCTGGACCGGGCGACGGTCTCGGCCTAGACGGCCCCGCCTCCGCCCGGCGCGGGCCGCCGTTGCGCGCTACTCCGCTGCCGTGGCGACGCCCTGGGCTAGCGCCAGATCGGCCAGTTCGGCCTGGCGCGTGACTTCGGCCGCGCGCCGCAGGCGCCGCCGCCGGCGTACCTCCAGGATGATGGCGATCAGGATCGTCGTGGCGACGATCACAAAGGCCACCGCGTTCACCGCCGGTGTCACGCCCTGGCGCACCTTGTTGGCGATGAAGATAGTGAAGGTCTGCTCGGCACCGATGGCGAAGTAGGTGGTGGTGTAGTTCTCGAAGGACTGCAGAAAGGCCAGCGCCGCCGCCGACAGCATGGCCGGGCGCATATAGGGCATGGTGATCTTCCAGAACACCTGGCGCGGGCTGGCGCCGAGGTCGAGGCCGGCCTCCTCCAGCGCGGTGTCGAAGCGCTGCAGGCGGGCGATGAAGATCAGCATGCAGTAGGCCGAGATGAAGCTCGACTGTGCCAGCGCCGCGGTCCACCAAGCCGGCCGCGCGCCGAGCTGCTGGCTCCAGAAGATGAAGGTGGAAATGCCGAGCACGATGCCCGGCGCCAGGATCGGCGAGACCAGCACGGCATAGAGGAAGTTCTTCGCCTTCAGCTGCACGCGGACCAGCAGCATGGCGCCGCCCATGCCCAGCACCAGCGAGATGGCGACCACCAGCACGCCGATCTCCAGCGAGGTCTGGATGCCGTCCCACATCCGCTCGTCCTTCCAGGCCTCGCCGAACCACTTCAGCGTGAAGGTGAAGTTCTCGTGCGTCGGGATGCGGCTGTCGTTGAAGGCCAGCAGAATCAGGTAGACCAGCGGGAACAGCAGGTAGGTGAAGAAGATCAGCAGGAAGGCGCGGATCGCCCAGGTCAGCACGCGGTCGGACTTGTCCATTTCCCGGCCCCTATCGCGTGATGTCGCGCAAGGTCACCCGGAAGGCCTTCATCATGATCATGATGAAGACCAGGCAGATGAACTCGAGCACCAGGGCATAGGCCGAGCCGCCGTTCCAGTTCAGCACCGAGAACTGCGATTCGATGGCCTGGGTGAACCAGAAGCTGGAGCGGCCACCCAGCAGCACCGGCACGATGTAGCTGCCGGCTACCAGCATGAAGGTGACGATGCAGCCCGACGCGATGCCCGGCTTGGCGTGCGGGATCACCACCTTGCGGTGCACCCGCGTCCAGGAAGCGCCCAGGTCGCGCGCCGCCTCGACCTGGTTCTTGTCCAGGCTTTCCATGGCGCTGTACATCGGGAAGACCATGAAGAGGATGTAGCTGTAGATCAGGCCGACGAAGAGCGCGATGTTGGCGTCGACCACCGGCAGTTCGTAGTTGAAGAACTCGATGCGATCGAAGCCCAGGCCCATCACCACCTGGTTCAGCAGGCCGTTGCGCGACATCAAGGTGCGCCAGGCATAGGCGCGCAGCACCTCGTTGACCCAGAAGGGTACCAGCAGTCCCAGCATCAGCACGTTCAGCCAGCGGCTGGTCGCCACCTTCGCCAGGTAGTAGGCGATGGGATAGCAGATCATCAGCGCCAGGCCGGTGACCACGAAGCTGGTCAGGATGGTGCGGATGAAGGTGTTGCGCGCCAGGTCATCGAACAGCGGCTCGAACGAATAGAAGGTCAGCCCCTCCGGCGCCAAGCCCTTCTGGATCGAGCCCGGGTTGGCGTGGAAGGCATAGTCCAGCAGCATGATGTGCGGGATCAGGATCAGCATCAGCGCCCAGATCGCCGTGCTGGCGAACATAAAGGCGACGCCAGCCTTGCCGAAGCGTTTGAAGGCGTCACCCACTGGCGAGGCTCCCCTTCGGCAGGACGGTGGCATTGTCGGTGGCGAAGTGCACCGCCAGCTCGCTGCCCTCGTCGAAGGTTGGGATGGCGCCGTCGTTCGACATGGTCAGCATCACCGGCTTGCCGCCAGGGTTGGCCAGCGAGATGTTGACCGTGATGCCTTCGAACATGCCGCCCAGTACCTTGGAACGGATGTGGTTGCTGGCCTCGCTTTCCGGCGCCTGCAGGCGCAGCCGCTCGGGACGGATGAAGAGCAACGCCTCCTCGCCCACCGACACGCCACGCGGGTTGAGCCCGGCCAACCGCCCGAAGGCGGTGTCGATCACCGCTTCCTTGGCATCGGCGGCGGCGACCCGACCTGCGAACAGATTGTTCTCGCCGACGAAGGAAGCGACGAAGGGCGTCTGCGGGTGGTTGTAGATGTCGGCCGACAGCCCGACCTGCTCGACGTGGCCCTGGCTCATCACCGCCACGCGGTCGGACATGGCCAGCGCCTCGCCCTGGTCGTGGGTGATGTAGATGAAGGTGATGCCGGTGCGCTGCTGGATGGCGCGCAGCTCGGCGCGCATATGCTGGCGCAGCTTGAGGTCGAGGGCCGACAGCGGCTCGTCCAGCAGCAGCACCTTGGGCTCCACCGCCAACGCGCGGGCGATGGCGATGCGCTGCTTCTGGCCGCCCGACAGCTCGTCGATGCGGCGCTTGCCGAAGCCGGGCAGGGCGATGAGATCCAGCATCTCGTCGACGCGGCGGTTGCGTTGGGCCGCCCTGGCGCCGCGCACCTCCAGGCCGAAACCGATGTTCTGCGCCACGGTCATCAGCGGGAACAGCGCCAGGTTCTGGAAGATCAGCGCCGTCGGCCGCTTGTTCGGCCCGGTGCCGGCCAGACCTTCGCCGCCCAAGGAGATGTGCCCTTCGCTGGGTTCGATGAAGCCCGAGACCATGCGCAGGATCGTCGTCTTGCCGCAGCCCGACGGGCCAAGGAAGGAGAAGAACTCGCCCTCCTCGATGGTCAGATTGAGATTGTGCACGGCAGTGAAGTTGCCGAAGCGCTTCACCACGCCTTCGAAGACCAGATCGTTCGCCATCCCCGCCCCACCGCTAGCAGCCCAACCGATCGTCAACCGCAATCGCCGGATCCCCCCGGCGCCTGGACGTTAACACAAAACGCCGCCCCGCATCCCGTGTTTGCCGCGTTGCGGGAGGCACCGTCCCTCAGGACGCCTCGCTGACCTGGTATTGCGCGCGCTCCAGCCACTCCGGCTCAATCTCGATGCCCCAGCCGGGCTCCGCGCCGACCGTTACCTGGCCGCCCTCGACCCGGTAGGGGTCGTTGCGGAACAGGCCATACTGCCAGGGGTAGTACTCCGGCCCCTCGATGGAGAACTCCAGGTACTTGCCGGCATTGGGGATGGCGCGCAGCAGGTGCATGGTGAACAGCGTCACCAGGCCCAGGTTGGCCGAATGCGGCGTGACCGGCAGGCCGTGCGCCTGGCCCAGCTGGCAAACCGCCAGGGTGCGGGCGATGCCGCCAAGGTAGAGCACGTCGGGTTGCAACACGTCGACCACCTGGTCGCGCACCACCAGGCGCCAGACCGCCATCTCGCAGTCCTGCTCGCCGCCGGTGACGTCGAGGTTCAGGGCCTCGCGCACCTGCCGGGTCTGGTCCAGTTCCCAGTACAGGCAGGGCTCCTCGAAATGCTCGACGCCGTTGGCCTCCAGCAGCTGCCCGACCTCAATGGCGCGCGCTGGCGAGAAGCCGCTGTTGCCGTCGACCAGCAGCGCCACCTGCGGGCCCAGTGCCTGGCGGATCGCCGGCACGATGGCCTCGGTACGGCCCGGCCATTCGTCGACGTCGTGGCCGTACTCGGCGCCGACGCGGAACTTGCAGGCATCGAAGCCGAACTCGCCGATCAGCCGGGTGAAGCGCTCGGCCTCCTGCTCCGGCGTGATGTCGCGCCGCATCGAGGAGGCATAGGCGCGCAAGGGTCCGGGCGTGCCGCCCAGCAGCTCCACCACCGGCTTGCCGGCGCGCTTGCCGGCCAGGTCCCACAGCGCGGTGTCCAGGCCGGCGACTGCCCGCTTCAGGTAGCTGCCGGGAAACTTGTGCTCCTTCTCGAACACCCGCTCGCCCAACGCCAGCAAGGTCGGCACGTCGATGGTCGAGATGTCGGTGCCCAGCACGTAGGGCGCGACCTGGCGATGGAACACCAGCGCGGTGATGTCGCTCTGATAGGTCGATAGCTGGCCCCAGCCCTGCGACCCGTTGTCGGCGGTAACCCGCACGAAGGCGATGAAGGGGGTCGCGAAGGTCTCCAGCCGCTTGATCTTCATGTCATTCATTCCTGGCCAGTCGTGGTGCCAGCTTCCCGGGCCAAGGCCGACAAGGCAAGCGGGGTGTCGGCGCGCCCCCGCAGCACGGGCCCCGAACGGCAGCGCGCCGCCCCGGTTGCCCGGGACGGCGCGCTGTTATCTAGACAGTTCGGCGAAGGATTAGGCCGCCGAGATCTTGTCGGCCAGCGCCTGGCGCTTCTCGAGGAACCAGGGCCGCTCGGTGCCCTGCAGCCACAGCTTGGAAATGGCATCGCCAGGATAGGCATCCTGGAAGTTCTTCTTGAAGGAGTCGGTGACGTGGTTGTCGAAGCCGTTGACGCAGGAGTTGTAGCCCGTGGCGTTCGACACGATGCCGCCGACTTCCGGCTGGTAGGCCCAGTTGATGAAGGCGTAGGCCTGTTCCTGGTTCTTCGCCGCCGCCGTCATGGCGATGGAGTCGATCCACATCAGGGCGCCCTCGACCGGAGCGACGTAGCTGTAGGGCAGGCCCTGGTCCTTGAGCTGGAACATCGGTCCGTCCCAGGTCTGGCCGATGACCGCGCCGTCCTGCTGGAAGCCGGACTGCGTGTCGGCGGTGCCCTTCCACCAGTTCACGATGTGGTCCTTGTGGCCGACGACGTACTCGGCCGCCTTGCCGTAACCCATGTCGAAAGCCGCCTCCTCGTCATAGGCCTTTTTCATGGTGCCGGCCGGCAGGTCGCCGGTGCGCTCCATCCACAGGCCGGTGCCCAGCATGATCGAGCGCTGGCGGCAGAGCATCTTGCCCTTGTTCTCCTCGGCCCAGAGATCGCCGAACGAGGCCTTGCCGTACTCCAGCGGGCGCTCGTCGCTGTTGTAGCCCAGCGCCTCGGTGCCCCAATCGTAGGGCAGGGCGTACCACTTGCCGTCCTTCTGCGCGCCGAGGCCGGCCGACTGCTCCATCATGGAGGGGAAGATGTTGGAAATGTTCGGCGCCTTGGCCGGGTCGAGCGCGCCCAGGTTGCCGGAATCGTTATGCGCCGAGATCCAGGCGATCGAGGGCGAGGCCAGGTCCCAGCCGCTGCCGCCCGACGCCGCCTTCAGTTTGTTCAGGCAGTCTTCGTTCGACGAGAAGGAGGTGACGTTCAGCTTGATGCCGGTGTCGGCCTGGAACTTGTCGATCAGGGCCTGCGGCGCATAGTCCTCCCAGGTGAACCAGTTCAGCTCGCCGGAAGAGGAGAAGGCGTTGCGCGAGAAAGCCGGGGCCAGCATGCCCACGGCGCCGAAGGCGAGTGCGCTCTTCAGCACAGCGCGGCGGCTCGCCTGCGCCGCCTTGACGGTAGCCAGCGCGGAGCGCTGCTGCTTGCTAAGATCGGTCACGGATTGAACTCCTTTGGTGTAAGCCTCAAGTTGCGGTCCAGGCGATTGCGTCCTAGCGGAACGCACCTGCGCTCCGTGGTCCTGGTTCCTGCGGCAACGGGCCGGTCCCCCTTCCTTAAACCTGTTTGATGACAGATTGCGGAAGGCCCAGACCCCCATTGCCCGGAATGATGTTGGCACGCCGGCCGGGCCAGTGACAATCGCCCGCGCACCTGGAATGACCTGTTGCACGTGCGAAGGGCTCGCGCCCCGCCCGGCCCGGTAGCGGATCGCAGCAGCCATGCGGACAGGGCGACAATCCAGGACTTGCCGGCGCGCCGCCGGCTCCGCAGGCTCTCTAGACCAGTGCAGCGAACAGGCAAGGACAGGCAGATGAGCGAGCCAACGGCAGAGGCCCCCGTCGAAATCCGGGTGGAGGAGCGTATCGGCTTCCTCACCTTCAACCGGCCGAAACAGCTCAATGCCTTCAACCACGCACTGATGGAGGCCGCGACGGCCGGCCTGAAGCAGCTGGTCGACGACCCCACCGTGCTGGCCATCGTGGTCTCCGGCGCCGGGCGCGCCTTTTCCGCCGGCTTCGACCTGAAGGAGGCCGACAACGGCCCGCCGCGCGAGAGCCTGGCCGACTGGCAGCGCGTGCTGCAGTACGACTTCGACTTCATCGTGCAGTTCTGGGATTGCCCCAAGCCGACCATCGCCGCGGTACAGGGCTACTGCCTGGCCGGCGCCTTCGAGGTGATGCTGGCCTGCGACATGACGGTGGCGGCCGAGGGCAGTTTCTTTGGCGAGCCGGAGGTGCGCTTCGGCTCCGGTATCGTCTGCATGCTGCTGCCCTGGATGACCACGCCCAAGGTGGCCAAGGAGATCCTGCTGACTGGCGCCGACCGCGTCACCGCCAGGCGCATGTACGAGATCGGCATCGTCAACCGCGTGGTGCCCGATGGCGATGCGCTGACCGCGGCCACCGCGCTGGCGCGCGACCTGGCGGCCGCGGCGCCGCATTCCGTGCGCCTGACCAAGCAGGCGATCAACCGCAGCTTCGAAGTGCAGGGCCTGCGCGCCGCCCTGCAGCAGTCCCTCGACCAGGAGCTGCTGATCGAATTCGGCGCCGGCCCGGAGCGCAAGGAGTTCAACCGTATCCGCCAGGAGCAGGGCCTGAAGGCCGCCATCGCCTGGCGCGACGCGAAGTTCGCGCGGTAGGGGCGACCCCTTCTCCCGTCGTCACCACGGCCGCAGAGCCAGGGTCTATTTGGCGGCTCTCGCTGGCGGCGAAGACTCCAGTTTTCGTCTAACCCATCAATGGATCCCGGCTCGCGCTTCGCTTGGCCGGGATGACGTCGGAGAGGTGACCGCGCGGCGGGGGGACGAGCCCGAGGGTGACGGAAGCGCAAGCCAACCTGGCGCGCTATGCTGCCACCATGCCGCCGATCCCGCCCAAGCACTCCACGCCTGACCAGGGCGACTTCTATTACGGACTGGTCGCCGCGGCCTATGACCCCTACCTGGCCGCGGTCGACTTCGGCGACGCGCCCTTCTATCGCGGTCTGATCGAACGACAGGGCGGCGCGGCATTGGAACTGGCCTGCGGCACAGGTCGCTTGCTGGTCCCCCTTCGCGCCGCTGGGCTGGCGGTCGAGGGCCTCGACGCCTCGGCCGAGATGCTGGCGCGCTGCGCCGAGAAGGCCGCGACGGCCGGTGTCACGCTCACGCTGCATCATGCCGCCATGGAGTGCTTCACCCTGCCGCGCCGCTACCGCACGCTCTACTGCCCGCTAGGCTCCTTCATGCTGTTGAGCAAGGAGGCTGCGCAGCAGGGCGCGCTCGCCGCCTGCTATGCGCACCTTGAGCGGGGCGGCATCCTGGCACTCTGCCTCGATCGCCCGGCGGCGACGGAGCCGATGGCCGCACCGCGCCTGCGACGCGAGGCCACCCGCGCCGATGGCGCGCTGCTGCGCGCCTGGGAGCAGGCACTGCCGCGCGACGCGCCCGGCGTGGAGTGCTGGCAGATGCGCAACGAAGTGCTGATCGACAGCCAGGTCGTTGCCAGCGAGAGCCACGTCATGCGCCTCCGGCCGCGAACCCCCGAAGCGATGGCCGCGCTGCTGGCAGGAGTGGGCTTTGCCGACATCACGCTGCTGGATGACCGCGGCAAGCGGCCTCTGGATGACGCGGACGAGAGCTACCTGGTGGTCGCACGACGCACCTGAGTCGCCGCCCCGATTGAGGAGGGCTGCTACTCCCGCGCCACGATCTCCAGCGCTTGGCACACCAGGCGGCGCTGGTGCTTGCCCTTGACGCTGCCGGCGAGGTAGCGCGCCGCTGCCGCTGTCAGCAGCGGCGCCTCGGCCGGCAGCTCGGCTGCCAGGCATTCAACCGCCATCAGCGTCTTCAGGCGATGCGCCGACAGGATCGGCGCATCGATGCCGTGGTCGAGCAGCGCCGCTTTCTCCGCGGCTAAGGAATCCGCGGGCACCGCCATCGCCTTCGGCGCCTTGGCGCGGAAGCGCCGGTTGCGGCCGCTGAAGCAGGCCATCTGCAACAGGCCCTGCGGCCAGAGGTCCGGGAAGCGCCGGCACTGGCGCCAGACGGCGGCGGCGAAGGTCACGCCATGCGTCACGTCAAGCCAGCCGGCGTTGTCCTGCACCGGCCGGTCCCAGCGGCGGTCGAAGCCTTCGTCGAAGTCGCGGAGGTTCGTCGCATTGGCCCGCAGCAGTTCGGCGAACAGAGTCTCCGGCGGGGCGCCACCGGCCGTGCCGAGAGCCGCCAGCGCGCGCCGCGTGTCGGCGCCGTCAAGGTCGGGCACCGTCGTCCCACGCGATTGCGCGAAGGCCGCCAGGGCCGGCGCGTAGTCGCGGAACTCCGGGATCAGGTCCTCGCGTGTCTGCTTCACCAGGCTGCGCACCAGGGCGCGCAGCAGCGGCGGCGCGGCGGTCGGGCCCAGGGCCGCCAGCAGTCGGCCGCAGGCGACGACATAGATCAGCGAATGGCCGAAGTCGGCATAGTGCGTCAGGGCCGCCTGGGTCAGCGCCGGCTCCAGCTCGGCGAAGCCCAGCCCGGCCGCCAGCGCGCCGTTGAGGCGGGCGATAGCGGCGGGCTCGTCCTCGGCTTCGATGGCGGCGCGGAAGGCTGCGGCGTCCCAGGGCGCCGTCGCTTCGGTGAAGGCCCAGGTCGGTTCGCGCCGCGTGTCCTCGGCGATGTGATCCAGGATCTCGACCAGCGGGATCAGCCGCTCGCCGTCCTCGCTGAGCGTCTCGCGCAGGGCCAGCCAGTCGGGCGCGGCGGCGAAGGCGTGGCCAAAGCCGAACTCCAGTCGCGTGTGGCGGCGGGCGATGGCGTCGGTCAGCGCCGCCTCCGGCGTGCCGCCGGCGGCCAGGAAGCGCGCCAGCTCGCGCGCGATGCGGTCGTAGGCCCGGTCCTCCAGCGCCTCGTCCAGGCGCCGCAGCGCCTCTGCCTGGCGCTGCTCGGCCGGCGGCTCCTCGATGCGGACCCAGAGGTCGTCGCCGCGCCGCTCCAGCGGATAGATCCGCAACGCGTCGCCGCCGGTCAGGTTGGCGCCGCTCGCCAGGTCGAATTTCCAGTTGTGCCAGTTGCAGGTCAGGCGGCAGGCGATACCCTCGGCCGCGTCCAGCGTGCCTTCCGACAGCGGATAGCCCTCGTGCGGGCAGCGGTTGTCGCAGGCGCGAGGGCCCTCCAGCGTCTGGAACAGCGCCAGCTGCTTGCGGCCGATGCGCAGCACCAGCTTGCCCTTCGCCGCCAGGTCCGCGGCGGGCAGCGCGTAGTGCCAGGGATCGCGCGGTGCCTGATCGTCCATGGGTGGAAGTGTAGGGCGAAATCCCGTGAGGGTGTAGAGCGCAGCGCCCGCGGTCCCCCCTCTCCCGCTTCCGGCGGGAGAGGGTCGGGGTGAGGGTGGTCGGTCGGTACGAATCGAGAGAGTCGCACGGAACACCCTCACCCGGCTCGCTGGCGCTCGCCACCCTCTCCCGCCGAAAGCGGGAGAGGGAAAGGGCGTCACACGATCAGGTAGACCTTCTTCACCGTCTCGTGCACGCGGCAGGTGCCCTTCCAGTCCTTGGGGAAGAGCGCGACGGTGTCGGGCGCGATCTCGATCACCTCGCCGGTCTCGCCGTGGGTGTAGGTCGCGCGGCCTTCGAGGAAATGACAGTACTCGTGGCTGGTGACGTGGCAGTTCCAGAAGCCCGGCGTGCAAGTCCAGAAACCGCATTCGGCGCTGCGGTCGGCCGCGCGGTGCAGCAGCAGGCCGGCGGTGCGGCTCTCGCCCTCGAGCATCGTGGGGATGACGCCCCAGTCCTTGAGCTCCGTCGCCGCCTGCGGGTCGCGCAGCAGCTGATGCACCCTGGGCGTGCCCGCCATCGCCTCCGTGGCCGAGAGGATGTAGGTGACGCGCAGCGTCTCCTCGACCAGCGCCTCGCCCTGCCAGCCGGCCGGGAACATCACGGCGTCGCGCGGGCCGACCGTCAGGCTGTCGCCGGCGTCGCCGCGATAGGTCGTGCGGCCCGCCAGCACCCAGAGGAACTCGTCGCGCGGCACCGAGAGCCGCCAGCGCCCCGGCGTGCAGACCCAGAGGCCGGTCTCCGGCCGCCGTACCGGCGTCTTCCACAGCAGGCGGCCGTGCGAGTGCGACGTGGCCCCACCCGGCGCCGGCAGGTCGCCGCCCTGCGCGCCCCAATCGACCAGATCGTCGTAGGTCAGGGCACCGTGAATGTGGGGCGCTGACGAGTTGAGGTTGGTCATGGCTCAAGCCCTCCGTGCCAGGGCGTCGAGCAGGCCGGCGGCCTTCTCCGGTCCCGACTGTGCCTGCATGTGGGCCTTGGCCTTGGCCAGGTTGGCGGCCATCGCCGGGTCGGTCAGCAGCGTCTGGATCGCCTGGGCCATCTCGGCGTCGCTCCAGTCGTAGCGATGCAGCTTCAGCCCGTGGCCGGTTTCCTGCACGCGGGTGGCGTTGTCATGGCCGTCCCAGACGTAGGGCAGGATGATCGCCGGCTTGCCGAAGTAGAGGCACTCGGTGAAGGAGTTGTTGCCGCCGTGGTGGATCACCGCGTCGACTTGCGGGATCACCGAGGGCTGCGGAAACCACTTGGCGATCTGCACGTTGGGCGGCAGCTCCTTGTAGTGCTCCAGATAGTCGCCGACGTTGACCAGCGCGCGATAGGGCAGCCGGTCGATCAGGCCAATCAGGCGATCCAGCAGATCGGTGTCGCCGGCGCCGAGCGAGCCGAAGGAGATGTAGAGCAGCGGCTTGTCATTGTGTTGGGCGAAGGTCGGGACCTGATAGTCCGCCTCCTGCCGCACGCAGCCTTCCAAGTATTGGAACTGCTTGGGGTCGAGCGGCTGGCTGCGCTTGAACTTCACCGGCTCGGGATAGAGCAGCAGGTTGAGGAAGGGCGAGGCCTCGAAGAACTGGCCCAGCGGATAGGGCTGCTCCCCAGTCTCCGCCAGGAAGGCGTTGAAGTCGTCGTGGATCGGCTTCACCACCTGGTTGAAGCGCTGGTCGAAGGCATGGAAGCAGGCGGTGTCGTGCTCGCCGCAGCCCGACAGGTGCGGCGGGATGGCCGGGTCGGGAATCTCGTTCTCCGAGCAGGAGATGATGCGCACCCAGGGCTTGCCGTGCTGCTGGCTGTAGCGCTTGATCGCCGGGAACAGGATCACGTTGTCGACGCAGATCACGTCGGGCTTCACCTCGTCCAGGATCGCCGGCAGTGACTTCTCCGCCCACTTCGCGGTCGACACGATGGCGGCCCAACAGTCCTTCACATAGGTGTCGATCTGCTCGTAGGGGCTTTTGCGGAAGTTCGGGATGTGGCCGTTGATGAAGTCGGACCAGTACTTCGCCATCTCCTCCGCCGGCATGGGCTCGCTCATCGGCACCTGATGCTCGGGGAAGCCATAGCCGGCGAAGACGCCGGTGAAGCCAGGGTCGCAGAGGAAGACCGCCCGGTGGCCCAGCGCCTCGGCCGCCTGGGCGATACCGACGGAATTGAGCGCCGGCCCGAAGGCGGCCTCCGGAAAGAAGGCGATGGTCTTGCCGCTCATGCGGTGGCTCCCCCTGAATCCTTGGCGCGGCGAGGGTAGCCAGCGGCTCGACGGCGGGTCAACCGGGGGCGGCCTGGCTGAACAGCCTCTGGATCTCCGCGTGCGGGATCGCCCCACTCAGCGCTCCGGCCTCGCCCTCCGCCAGCAGCGCCTGGGCGGCGCGGCGCAGCTCGCCCAGCGCGGCGCGGGCCAGCGCGCCGCCGGTGGAGAGGCGCCGCACGCCGAGCGCGCCATAGTCCTTGAGGCTGGGTCCGCCGGCCAGAAACAGCAGGTTGAGCGGCGCCGGGATCTCGGCCACTGCGCGCCGGATGCCCTCTGGATCGCGCAGCAGCGGGATGAAGACGCAGTCAGCACCGGCCGCGGCATAGGCACGGCCACGGCGGATCGCCTCGGCCAGCACGTCTTCGCCACTGCCGCCGGCCCAGAAGCCGTCGGTGCGGGCGTTCAGCACGAAGGGCAGGCCGCTGGCATCGGCGGCGGCGCGCGCCGCCCTCAGCGTGGCCAGCATCTGCTCCAGCGGCACCAGTGGCTGGGCGGGGTCGCCCGAGCCGTCCTCCAGGTTGCAGCCGACGACACCAGCCGCGATGGCCAGGCGCACCGTCTCGGCGACGCCGGCCGGCTGGTCGGCATAGCCGGCCTCCAGGTCGGCGGTGACCGGCAAGTCGGTGGCCCGGGCCATGGCGCCGATGGCGCCCAGCATCTCCTCGCGGCTGACGTTGCCCTGGTCGGCGCGGCCCAGCGCGAAGGCCACGCCGGCCGAGGTGGTGCCCAGCGCGGCGAAGCCCAGCGGGCTCAGCAGCCGGGCGCTGCCGGCATCCCAGACGTTGGGCAGCAGGAAGGGCTCGGCGCGCTGGTGCAGGGCCAGGAAGGCAGCGGCCTTGGCGTGCTGGTTCATGGTCAACTCCTCCAGGTGTCATCTCGGACTGTGCGGAGCGGAGAGCCGGGATGACAGTCTAGGCCAAAGACAAAGGGCCCGGCATTGCTGCCGGGCCCTTCCTGTCAGCTCAAGTGGAACCGTCAGGCCGCGGCGTTGACGCCTGAACCGCCCTGGGCGCTCTTGCCGCGCGGCGTCTTCGAGGTGCGGCGCATGTTCTTGCGGACATGCTTCTCGCTGTAGCCATTGAACAGCGTGCCGAGCAGGCCGCGGTCCAGGTCCGAGGTGCCGAACAGCCAGTCGGAGATCGGGAAGGTCAGGTTCATGTTGCGCTCCATCATGATCGACTGGTTGTGATGGGCGCGGTGGTGGCGGCGGTTGGTGTTGATCAGCGGCACCCAGCGCACGAAGGGATTCTCGTCGACGTGGCAGCAGAAATGCATGAACTCGTAGATCATGTACATCGAGGTAGTGGTGCACATCACCAGCCAGCCGACATTGGGCGAAACCGCCCAGCCGAGGAACAGCGCGCCGGGGATCGACATCAGGATGAAGACCACCAGGGCATAGGGCGGGAAGAAGGTGACGCGCCAGTCCTTGTGGTCGGCGAAGCGCATCTCGCTGTCGGTGAAGAACTGGTGGTGCATCAAGGTGTGGCGCGTGTAGATCGCACGCAGCGCCTTGACGGGCAGCGGCCGGTGCATCACCCGCGCGTGCAGAAACCATTCGAAGAAGTTGCACAGCAGGAAGACCACCGGGACGGTGATCCATTCCCACCAGGCCACGCTGTGCACGTTGCTGACATAGAGATAGAGCGCCGTGAGGCCGATGGCATAGATCACGGCGACATGCAGGAAGCCGTTGTACCAGCCGACAATGCGACCGCGGTAGGTCGCGCGGTAGTCGTGCTGGCGCGGGCTCATGGCGGTCTTGGTCAGTTCCATGGCGCTCTCCCTCGGGACTCCAGCCGCCATCATAGCGCGGCCATTCTGATATATTACAGATACATCACGCCCAGGCCCCTGTCAAAGGGCCCTACATCATGGCGCCGGCGGCGGCGCCCTGCTGGTACTCGAAGATCGAGGTATAGCCGCCCGACCAGTCCGGCGGCACCGGCAGCGGCCGCGGGTCGTGGTGCGCCAGGCGCGCCGGCTCGCCGCGGATACACTGCTGGTAGTAGCGCGTCTTCAGCGGGTTGTAGGTGTAGGGGAAGGCGTCGGCCGCCGACATGACGTTGAGCAGCAGCGGCCGCCCCAGGTCGCTGCGGTTGGGCTCCGAGCCGTGCACCGTGCGGTAGTTGTGCAGGGTCAGCGAGCCGGCCGGCCCGCAGAGGTACTGCGCCTTGTCCACCGCGACGCGCGGCAGGTCGGCCTTGCCGATGAAGCCAGCCCAGTTGCCGTCGGCCGCGTAGTGGTCGAAGACCTCGCGCTCATGGCTGCCGGGAATGCAGCCCAGCGGCCCCTGGTCCATGCCGCAGTCGTTCATGTAGAGCCCGACAGTCAGCACCGCGGCGTTGGTGTGCGGGAAGAAGGGCGCGTCCTGGTGCCACTTCACCTCGGTGCCGCCCTTGGCCCATTTGAAGTTCAGCTTCGACTGGTGGAACTTCACGCTGGGTCCCAGCAGGTCCTGCAGCAGGTCGCCCAGTGGGCTCTTGCTGGCGAAGTCCCAGAAGGCCGGGTCCTCGTCGTTCGGGCTGGAGACGCGGCGCAGCCGCGGGTTCTCCGCCGTGTGCCCCGGCTCCAGGTCGAAGACCGCGCCCGACTTGGTCTCGGCGCGCGAGCGATCGACCATGCGGGCGATACCGCCGCGCAGGCGCTCCAGCCAACTCTGGTCGACGAAGCGCTCGACCAGGATGTAGCCCTGGGCGAAGTAGTCCTCGCGCTGCTTCTGCGTCAGCACGCGCGGGCGATGGGACAGGATGTCTTCCGGTGTCATGTCAGGCGACCTCGCTCCTTGAAGCCCAGGCTACTTGAAACCCAGGATCTGGGCCGGCAACCAGGTGGCCATGGCGGGGAACGCCATGATCAGCCCGGCGACCACCAGCTGGATGATGATGAAGGGCACCACGCCGCGATACATGTGGCCCAGCGTGATCTCCGGCGGCGAGATGCCGCGCAGGTAGAAGATCGCCGGCGCCATCGGCGGCGTCAGATAACTGGTCTGGATCATCAGTAGGACCAGCATGCAGAACCACAGCGGCTCAAAGCCGAAGCCGCTGACCAGCGGCAGGAAGATCGGTACGAAGATCAGGACGATGGAGATCCACTCCAGGAAGAAGCCGGCGGCGAAGATCACGCCCAGGGCCAGGGCGACGACGCCCCAGGCACCCATGTCGGCGCTGGCGATCAGATCGCGGATCAGCCCCATGCCGCCCAGCGCCACGAAGGTGCCGGTATAGAGGCTGCCACCCAGCAGGATCAGCATGATCATGCAGGTGATGGTGAGCGTGCGCAGCAGCGCCTGGCGGAATGACAGCCAGGTGAAGCGCCGATAGCCGAGCACCAGCAGGACCGAGGTGGCGGCGCCGATGGCGGCGGCCTCGGTCGGTGCCGCCCAGCCAAAGAAGATCGAGCCCAGCACGGCGAAGATCATCAGCAGCGGCGGTACCAGCGCCTTGCCGGTGATCGCCAGCTTCTGCCGGAAGGTCGGGTCGTCCGGCGACGGCGGCACGCGCGGACCGTAGCTCGGTCGCAGGATGCAGATGCCGCCGATATAGAGGATGTAGCCCAGCGCCAGCACCAGACCGGGGATCAGCATGCCGACCATCAGGTCGCCGATCGAGACGTCGGCGACGGGACCCAGCACCACGACGACGACAGACGGCGGAATGATGGTGCCCAGAGAACCGCCGGCGCAGATGGTGCCGCAGACCAGCGACTTGTCGTAGCCGTGCTTCAGCATCGGCGGGATGGCCAGCAGGCCGACCACCGCCTCGGTGGCGCCGATCACGCCGGTCGAGGCGGCGAAGATGATGCACATGATGACGGTGCCGATGGCCATGCCGCCGGGCAGGCGGCGGGTCCAGATGTGCACTGCCTCGAACAGCTTCTCGGCGATGCCGCTGCGCTCCAGCATCGAGCCCATGAAGACGAACAGCGGCACCGCGGCCAACACGAAGTTGGAGGCGACGGCGTCGACCTTCTGGGTGAACTGGAACAGCAGGGCCTGGAACTTGAAGCCCATCAGGCCGAAGGAGAAGGCCACGCTCATCAGGCTGAGCGCCACTGGGAAGCCCAGGAACATCAGCACGAAGAGTGCCGGGAACATCAGCAGGGCAAGCGTCTGGCTGTCCATGACCTCAGTCCTGCGCGTAGGCGCCGGTGGGGCGGCCGGTCAGCGTCAGCAGGCACTTGGCGGCTTCTGCCAGCGCCTGCAGACCCAGCGTGCCGAAGCCGACCAGGAAGACCAGGCGGAAGGGCCAGATCACCGGGTTCCAGGCCGACTGCCCGGAGCCCTCACCGGTGTCCATGGCGTGTGTCATGTACTGCCACAGGCGGCCGCCGATGAAGATGGTGAAGGGGATGAAGAAGCAGACGTAGCAGATCAGGTCGATCAGCGCCTTGCGCCGCGCCGGCAGGCGGGCGTAGATCAGGTCGATGCGGATGTGCTCGCCGCGCTGCAGGGTCAGGGCCGCGCCCAGCAGGAAGTAGGCGCCGGTCAGCATGTAGCCCAGCTCGAAAGCCCAGATGGTCGGCGCGGTGAAGAGGTAGCGCGCGAAGACCTCGTAGCAGGTCGCCAGAGTCAGCGGCAGGATCAACAGGGCAGCGAACCAGCCGACCCCCAGGTTGATCCTCTCAATGACGCTGATCAGCCGCCGCATCGCCGCACTCCACCTGGCAAAAGAAAACGGCGGGGCCGGCGCTGCCGGCCCCGCCGCGTCGGGTCTTACTGACCCTTGACCTTGACGTTGCGATAATGCCCGGCCTCAGCCCAGAGCTTTTCGAACGCCCGCTGGTTCTCCAGCACCTTGGCGAACCAGGGATTGCCGGCGGCGACGCCGTCGGCCCACTTGTCGGCGATATCGCGCGCCGCGTACTGCACCTCGGGATCGAGCTCGATGATCTCGTTGCCCTGGGCCCGGTAGAAGTCGAGCGCCTTGGCATCCTCCTGGCCGATGGTCAGCCAGGAGTCGAAGGTGGTCAGGCGCGCCGCCGTCTCGATCAGCTCCTGATCGGCCGGGGTCAGGCTGTTCCACACGTCGTTGTTGATGATCAGCTCAAACGGCGCGGTCGGCTGGTGGATGCCGGGGATGATCAGGTACTTGGCGACCTTGTAGAAGCCCGGCGTGATGTTCTCCCACAGCGTGCCCCACTCGGTGGCGTCGATCGTGCCGCGCTCCAGCGCGGTATAGATCTCGCCGCCGGCGGTGGTGACCGGCGCCGCGCCCAGCTGCTTGGCCATCTCCAGCCAGGCACCCGCGGTGCGGATCTTCAGGCCCTGCAGGTCGGCCAGCGTGCGCACCGGCTTGATGGAGTGCAGGAAGACTTCGGCGGTGCGGATGAACAGCGGCATGGAGACCACGCCGAACTTCTCCTGCACGAACTCGCGCTGCAGCTCGAGCCCACCACCACGATAGATCCAGTGCAGCATGCGCTCGGTGTCGAACGAGCCGGCATAGCCGCCGAACAGCACCACGGTGGGATCGACGCCCCAGTCATAGCCCATCCAGGTGTGGCCCATGTCGGCCAGGCCGTTGGAAACGGTCTCGGTCACCTTCAGCGCCTCGCCCAGCGTACCGGCCGGGAAGACCTCGATCTCGATGCGGCCGCCCGACATCTCCTTGACGCGATTGGCGAAGGCCTTGGCGCCGATTTCCATCAGCGGCCCGCCACCCCACGAGGTGGCCATCTTGAAGTTCATCTCGGCGGCGGGTGCCGGCGAGCTGGCGAGCAGCGTCGCCGCGGTGGCGGCAACACTGAGCGCCTTGAAGCGCGACATGAATGACATTCCGGGTCTCCTCCCTTGCGTTTTTCCTTAGGTCTCCACAGTGCCAACCCTTGTGCAGGCCGGTCCTCTGTCGCGCGTCAACGGCCGAGCGTCGCGAGCAGCGCGTCCACGTCGTCCGTCGTCATCTCCCACTCGTTGTTGAAATTGGCCGTGCCCTCGCGCATGAAGCCCTCGGCCAGGGCCAGCGCCTTGGCGTTGTCGCCCAGGTGCTCGACCAGGATGGCTAAGGCGAGCTGGCGCGGCCCGGCGCCGTCATAGCCCCATTCGAAGCCGGTGGCGTTGAAGCGCTTGATCTCGTCGTGGACCGGCAACGGCTGGCCGTCGACGGTCACCATCAGCCCGTCGATCGTGCGGTCGCCGCGAAAGGTCTTCATGCCGCCGTCTCTCCCAGGCGCCGCTTCTGGTTCCCGGCGCTAGGCCCGGCCGGCGGCGTCATCTATCAGTGATATATCTATTACATGGCAGGCTTCGGCAGGGCAAGCACTACGCCTGCCTTCGCAACGGCCCGCGGCTGCCCTCAGTGCTGCTTGCGCTTCTCTACCAGGCCCAGGAACTTCTCGTATTCAGCCTGGTTGACGCCATAGGAGTGGTCGTCGTCGGGGAAGGATCCCTCCTTCACTTCCTTGACGTACTGCTTCAGCCCGGCGACGGCGACTTCGGTCAGGTTGGTGTAGCGCTTGGTGAACTTCGGCTTGAAGTCGGTGAAGACGCCCAGCAGGTCGTATGACAGCAGGATCTGGCCATCGGTGCCGGCCCCGGCGCCGATGCCGATGGTCGGGATCTCAAGCTGCTCGGAGATCACCTTGGCGATCGGTGCCGGCACCGCCTCGAACTCCAGCATGAAGCAGCCGGCGTCCTGGATCGCCAGCGCATCCTCCAGGATCTTCATCGCCGCTTCGGCGGTGCGGCCCTGGATCTTGAAGCCGCCGAACATGGCGATGGTGTGCGGCGTCAGCCCGATGTGCGAGGCGGTGGGAATGCCGGCGTCGACCAGCGCCTTGAGGATCTGCGCCTGGCTCTTGCCGCCCTGCGGCTTGACCGCGTCGCTGCCGCCCTCTTGCATGAAGCGCGTGGCGTTGAGGAGGGCGCGGTCCACGGTATTGTATGACTGGTAGGGCATGCAGCCCAGCACGAAGGTGTGGGGTGCGCCGCGCCGCACCGCCAGGGCATGCATCACCATCATGTCCATGGTGGCGGGAATCGTCGAGGGATGGCCGTGCGCCACCATGGCCAGGCTGTCGCCGACGACGCAGACGTCGACACCGGCGGCCTCCGCCCAGCGTGCCGAGGTGTAGTCCGGCACCGAGGTGTAGACCATCTTCTCGCCGCTCTGCTTCGACTCGCGAATCTCGGTGATGGTGCGCTTCTTCTTCTCGCCCTCGGCCATGCGTCCCCTCCGTCGTTTCGATCCCCTGTCGCCTCTTGGCTTGCGGCGACAACTGATATATTAGTGGTATGCTTTAGCGGCCGCGCCTGGGCCGGTCAAGCGGCCCGGCGCAAGTGGCCGCGCCGCCTGGCGGCCTTCGGGGATGGGAAGACGCAGCGTTTGAGCGACCAGATCCTGCCCGGCCTTGCCATCTTCGGCCTGCTGCTGCTCTTCGCCACCGGCGGGGTGCAGGCCAGTGGCTTCCTGCCGTTGGCCGGGCGTCCGGCGGCACTGCGGGGCAGCGGCGGGATAATGCTGGTCGGGCTTTTGCTGCTGGCCCTGCTGGCGCTGCTGGCGGCGGCCATCTGGTTGGCCGGCCAACGCCTGTCCTGGCCGGTGGCGGTGGTGGCCGGCGGCCTGGGCCTGCTCGGCGGGCCGCTGGCCTTTCAAGCGCTGCCGCGCGACCGGCTGGACCGGCCGCTCGGCGTCGGCATCATGGTCCTGGTGGCGGTGGGCGTGGCGGGTCTCGCCGCGCTGTCCGCCAGCGGGCAACTCTAGCGACGGGATTTCAACGCATGCCCAATCACGTCAAGGCCATCCTTTCGCTGCTGGTCGCCGCGGTGGCGGCCGGCATGTTCTGGTACCAGGACGACGTCGGCCAGGTGACCAACGCCTGGGTGGCGGCCGGCCTTGCCGCCTTCATGATCGCCGCGGTCTGGCTGTTCCCGGAGGCCAAGGGCAAGAAGCAGAAGGGCGAGGACTGGCGGCGCTAGGGTGGCGGCACGCTTGACAGGAAGCATCCCGCCGCCGCAACGCTTGGCGGTGGCAACCGGCGGCGTCTCGCGTCGTCGCAGTGCTTGAGGAAGACACCGGCATGGCGGCACGCAAGATCAAGGCGACGACCAGCGGCAGCGCCGCCACGGAGGATCCCTTCATCGAGCAGGCGCCGCGCAGCCTGACCGACCGGGCCTACCGGGCGCTGGAGGAGTTGATCGTCACGCTGCGCCTGACGCCGGGCGAGGTGCTGTCGGAAGCGGCGCTGTCCAAGCAGCTCGGCATCGGCCGCACGCCGATCCGCGAGGCGCTGCAGCGCCTGGCGCGCGAGGGCCTGGTGCAGATCTTGCCGCGCCGCGGCATCCTGGTCTCCGACATCAACGTGAAGAGCCAGCTTGAGCTGCTGCGCGTGCGGCGCGAGCTGGAGCGCCTGATGGCGCGCTTCGCCGCGCTGCGCACCACCACGGCCGAGCGCGCGGCCTTCCTGGCGCTGGCCAAGGGCATGGACCTGTCAGCCGCGACCGAGGACGACGTCGAGTTCATGCGCCAGGACCGCAGCCTGAACCTGATGATGGCCAAGGCCTGCCGCAATGAATATGCGCAGAAGTCCATGGGGCTGATGCACGGCCTGTCGCGGCGCTTCTGGTACATGCACTACAAGGAGGTGCTGGACCTGCCGCTCTGCGCCCGGCTGCACGCCAACCTGGCGCGCGGCATCGGCCAGGGCGACCCGGACAAGGCCGCCGCCGCCGCCGACAAGCTGATCGACTACACCGAGTCCTTCACCCGTGCCACGCTGGAAGCCAGCCTGAAGGGCTGAACGCCGCTGTCACGCGTCTGGCCTTTGCCAGGATGGCCGGCCCACGCGTAAAGAATGGCGCATGGATCAGAACCAGCTGCTGTCCGTCGGCTTGATCGTCGTCGCCCTCGGGCTCTTCGCCTGGGGGCGCCTGCGCTATGACCTGGTGGCGCTGCTGGCGCTGCTGGTGGCGGTCTACGGCGGCCTGGTGCCGGCGGACGAGGCCTTCCTCGGCTTCGGCCATCCCGCGGTGATCACCGTCATTGCCGTGCTGGTGTTGAGCCAGGCGCTGACCGCCAGCGGCGCGGTCGAGCTGCTGGCGCGCCGCCTGCTGCCGGCGGGTGCCACGGTCGGCCGTCACATCCTGATCCTCGGCGGGCTGGGGGCGCTGGTCTCGGCGGTGATGAACAACGTTGGCGCGCTGGCGCTGCTGATGCCGATCGCCATCGCCGCGGCGCGGCGCGACGGCCACTCGCCCAGCCTGGTGCTGATGCCGCTGGCGCTGCTGACCATGCTGGGCGGGCTGATCACCTTGATCGGCACACCCTCCAACCTGGTGGTCTCGGATTTTCGCCGCCGCGCGCTGGGCGAGCCCTTCCATCTCTTCGACATCACGCCGATTGGCCTGCTGATCACGCTGCTCGGCTTGGTCTATGCCGCGCTGCTGGGTTGGCGCCTGCTGCCGGCGCGCAAGCCACCGCAGGCCGACGAGCTGTTCGGCATCGCCAGCTACGTCACCGAGGCGCGCGTCGGCGAGGCCTCGCCGGCGCTCGGCAAGTCCTTCGCCGAGCTGGAGGCGGCGCTGGTCGAGCCGGAGGCACGGCTGTTCGGGCTGGTGCGCGGCGCCCGCCGCATTCCCTCCACCGCCTGGTGGGAGCGGGCGCAGAGCGGTGACGTGCTGGTCTTCGAAGCCTCGCCGCAGGTCTTCCCGCGCATCGTCGAGCGGCTGAAGCTGGAATCCCTGTCCGAGCCTGAACTCGGCCGCGACGCCATCGCCGGCGAGGGCCGCAGCCTGGTCGAGGCCGTGGTGCAGCCACGCGGCCTAATCACCGGCCTGACGGCGGAGGAGATGCGCCTGCGCTCGCGCTATGGCGTGACGCTGATCGCGCTGTCGCGCCAAGGCGAAGGCACCGGCGGCCGGTTGAAGAACCTGCGCTTCGAGATCGGCGACGTGCTGCTGCTGCAGGGCGCGCCGGCGCAGCTGGCCGCCGCCATCTCTACGCTGGGGTTGCTGCCGCTGGCCGAGCGTGACCTGCCGATGCAGCGCCGCCGCTGGCTGCCGCCGGTGGCCTTCTTCGGCCTGGCCATCGCCGCCATCGCCGCCGACCTGGCGACGCCGGCGGTCGCGCTGGCGACGGCGGTCGCCGGCCTGCTGGCGACGCGCACCATGAAGCTGGGCGAGGCCTATGCCGCGGTCGACTGGCCGGTGGTGGTGCTGTTGGGGGCCATGCTGCCGGTCGGCGGCACGCTGGAAAGCACCGGCGCCACCCAGGTGATCGCCGGCTGGCTGCTCGACATCGGCCGCGCCGTCCAGCCCTGGATGGTGCTGGCCCTGGTGCTCGGCGTCTCCATGCTGGTGTCCAACGTGGTGAACAACGCGGCGACCGCGGTGATGATGTCGCCCATCGCGGTGGCGCTGGCCAAGGGCCTGCAGGTGTCGCCGGATCCCTTCCTGATGGCAGTCGCGGTCGGCGTGACCCTGGCGGTGATGACGCCGATCGGGCACCAGAACAACACGCTGGTGATGGGTCCCGGCGGCTATCACTTCGGCGACTACTGGCGTTTCGGTTTGCCGATGCAGCTTGCCGTGCTGCTGCTGGGCGCGCCCGTCATCCTGCTCTGCTTCCCCTTCTGAGGGACGGCTCAGTCGTTGTCGCCGCCGGCCGGCGGCAGCAGCCGCAGGGCCACCGGCGGGCTGCCGGAATAGTACTGGTCGAACTGTGCCGGGTTGTAGGGACTCCCCGGATAGTCGCCGGCGTGGCTGAACACCCAGTAGGGGTACATGGCCTTCACGATGTCGACCGAATCGAAGGCCTCCAGCGAGGCCGTGGCGCCCGCCGCCAGCAGCACCGTGTCGCTTGGCCGCTTGCGGCCGACGTCGGTGATGCGGCAGGCCGGATCGACCCGGGTGAAGTCGCTGGGCAGCGCGCCATCGCGCTCGGCGCAGCTAAGGAAGCTGGGCGAGGCCAGCACCAGCACGTCGCGTTCGCCGCGGCGATAGGTCTGGATCCAGTTGGTCAGGGCGAAGAGCTCGTTGCGCCGCCGGCTGATGTTGTCCGGCCCCTCGGCCAGCTTCACCGACAGCAGCAGGAAATCGAAGCGCCCGTCGGCGGTGCGCAGCGGCAGGGCGAAGGGTACGTAGTCGAAGTCAACGTTGGCGCTGTGGTCCGGCAGGATGTAGCCGCTGGGCTTGCTGCCGTCGATTGCCACCACCGTCGGCTTGTAGAACACCACCGGCCAGGCGGTCACGCCGCTGGTCAGCTTGTTCTTGGCGCCCGGGCCGGTGTCTTCCGGCGCGATGGAATAGGCGAAGCCCTGGCCGCGCATGGCATCGAAGAAGCCCGCCGCCGCCGGATCGGGACGATAGGCCTCGCCATCGGCGAAGCTGCCGGGATAGGGCGGCACCGCCAGGTCATGCACCGCCACCAGGTCGAACAGCCCCAGCATGCAGGCCAGGGCCTGGTTGTCGCGGCTAGAGTAGACGCCGAGATTGTCGATGGTGAAGCTGGCCAGCTTCAGGCCGGGCCCGTTCATCGCCTCGGGCAGCGGTGCCGGGCATTCCGGCGGCTCTGGCTGGTCCGGCAGTTCGGTGGTGATCTGCGGTGGCTGCCCGGATTGGCCGGGCTGCCCGGGCTGGTGCGTCCCAGGCTGTTGCGTCGTGTCGGCGCAGGCCGCCAGCAGCAGCAGCGGAAGCGCCAGGGCGGTGAGGGGGCGGCGGAGCACGGGCGGTGGTGACCTCTTGCGGCTGGTAGGGCGGGGCGAGCCTAGGCGCGGCAGCCAGCGACGACTAGCCCTATACTAACGACGGCTGGCGGGTGAATGGCTACGCCGGCCGGCATTTTTTTCCTGCTTGCCGACGCCGCCCCGCGCGGGCGAGACAGGCGGAGACCAGGGAGGAAGCATGAGCGGCAAGCCTGACGACGATGCCAACGACGGCGCCGCGCCACCGTCCTACGACCGCTTCCTGGCACTCGACCGCCTGCTTGCCCTGCAGCAGCCCATCACCGGCGCGCACGACGAGCTGCTGTTCCTGGTGCAGCACCAGACCACAGAGCTGTGGTTCAAGGTGCTGCTGCATGAACTGACCTCGGCGCGTGACTGCCTGGCCGCCGGCGACATCGGCACCGCCTGCCGGCGCATCGATCGCGGCCGGCGCATCGTGCAGCACCTCAATGGCGCCTGGCCGGTGCTCTCGAGCCTCGACCCGGCGGCCTTCGCCGGCTTCCGCCAAGCGCTGGGCGGCTCCTCCGGCCTGCAGTCGGCGAACTGGCGGGCGCTGGAAGTCCTGCTGGGCAACCGGGGCGAACCGAAGCGCGGCGATGGCAAGCCCGCCGCGGCGAGCCAGCTGCTGGACCAGCTGCGCGGCGAGGCCAGCCTCTACGACGCGGCCCGCGCCTGTCTCGCCCGCGCCGGCTTCACCATCGCGCCGGCGGTGCTGCGTCACGCGCCCTATGGCTCGACGACGCCGGATGCCGGCGTGCTGGCCGCCTGGATCGCGGTCTACCGGGATCCCACGACTTATGGTGACCTGCACAGGCTGGCCGAAGACCTGCTGGACCTGGAGGACACGCTGCGCACCTGGCGCTTCAAGCACGTCCTGGTGGTCGAGCGGCTGATCGGGCGCAAGTCTGGCACCGGCGGTACCTCTGGTGCCGGCTACCTGCGCGGTCTGCTGGAGCTGGTGCTGTTTCCCGAGCTGCGCGAGCTGCGCGACCGGCTCTAGCCGGCCGATACAGGCGACCTGCCCGATAACGCCGCACGGGGCCGGTGACCCGCCGGCGGCGGCCAGCGCGGACGCCAGGGCGCGGATCGCGTCGCATTGCGAGAGATAGACCCGGCCTGTCAGGTCGCTCTCAGCGCCGCGCGCAGGTGCTGAAGCCAAGCAGGCGATAGGCAGGACAGAAGCCGGCGAAGGCAGTCAGCAGGGGGATCAAGCCGACCAGGCCCCAGTAGGTCTTGGGGCCGAGGAAGACCAGGCTCAGCAAGCCCAGACCGATCACGATGCGCAGGATACGATCGATCGGGCCAATGTTGACGGTCATGGTGACCTCCTTCGCTGTTGTTGATCGTCCCGCCAAGCAGCCAGGGCCGCGGACGCCTGTCAGTCGCTACGTCAAAAAGGCGGCCGGCGCCCGGATCAGGCGACGCTCGCCGGCCGGGTCAGGGCGTCATGGTCGGCGATTGCCTGGATTGCCATGATTCGACCCTGCGCGTGCGGCTGGCTATCAGCCTGCGACGTCCAGCATGTTGAGGCCTTGACCTGGATCACCCACTGCCGAAAAACAAAAACCCCCTGGTTTCCCAGGGGGGTTCTGTCTTGGTGGAGCTGGACGGAATCGAACCGACGACCTCTACAATGCCATTGTAGCGCTCTCCCAACTGAGCTACAGCCCCGAAACTCTCATCCCACCAGGCGTTGGGCGCCCCGGCGGAAGCGGCAGGAACCTAGGAACGCCGCCCCGCCTTTGCAAGCGGAAACTCGCGGCAGCGTCGCCAGTGGCGTCGATCAGCGCTCCTCGTCGTCCTGCTTCTCGACGATATCGTCGACATCGTCGTCGTCTTCGCCGAGCTCCGAGGTATCCTCGATGAGTTCGTCGTCGTCGTCGGCCACTTCTTCCTCGCCGTCGACGTCCTCATCCTCGTCCTCTTCGCCGCCGACCTTCTTCTTTTTCTTCGGCTTGGCGTCGTCTTCGGCGACCTCCTCGGCCTCCTCTTCTTCCTCGACGACCTCCTCGACGACTTCCTCCTCGGGCTCGTCGCCCGGCACCGGAACCACGCGCTCCTTCTTCGGCTGCGCCTGCGGCCGCGGCCGCCGCGCCTTCAGAATCGCTTCCGGATCAAAGGTGGTGCCACAAGCGGGGCAGACGATCGGCGTCTTGCCGAAGTCGTAGTATTTTGCGCCGCACGACTGGCACTGGCGTTTCGTGCCCCATTCGGGCTTTGCCACAGGCGGTCTCCGTCCAAGGGTGACAGGCGTAAACTTCGGTAGGGCGCGGCAATTGCCACGCCCGCGCCCGCCTGTCAAACGCTTTAGGGGGCGGCGGACCCGCTTGGCCGACGACTCTGGCGGTCAGCCGCGCGGGTCGTAGTAGCCGCGCGTCACGCTTTCGATCTCGCCGCGGCCGACGCCGATGTCCTTCAATTGGGCGTCGCTCATTGCCTGCAACTGCTCCATGTCGCGCCGGATGCCCCGCTCGTAGAGCCAGCCGGCGATACCGCGCGCGAGGCGGTCGACCAGGCGACCCAGCAGGCCATGGGTGGCGCTGCGGCTGCCGCTATGGGTGCGCAGTGACAGGCTGTTCATCGGACTCTCCTGGGGTGCGGGGCGGGGGCCGCGGGTGGTTGGCCTGGCGAGAAGATGTCGCAGGCTCTCTCATAAAGGAAATTTGGCTTTCTGATTTTTATGATAAGTTTCTCTTTGCATGCGCAGCTTGAACCTCGACCAGCTGAAGACCCTGCGGGCGGTGGTATCGCTCGGTGGCTTCTCGGCCGCCGCGCGGCAGCTCAATCTGACCCAGCCGGCGATCAGCCTGCAGGTGCGTGAGCTGGAGCAGCGCCTGGGCGTGACCCTGGTCGAGCGCCTGGGCCGGCGCGCCCGGGCGACCCCCGCCGGCCAGGACCTGCTGGAGCACACACAGCGCCTGTTGGTGGAGGAGGCGCGCACGCTGGAGACGCTGGCCCGTCACCGCGACGGCGGCCTTGGGCGCATCCGCTTCGGTGTCGGCGCGGCGACGCTGACCTACCTGCTGCCGCCGGCGCTGGCCCGGGTGCGGCAGGAACAGCCGGGCCTGGAACTGGTGGTCAGCACCGGGCCGACCGAGCGCATCGTCGAGCTGCTTCGCCGCAACGAGATCGACCTGGCCCTGCTCACCCTGCCGGCCGAGGCCAGCGACCTGGCCATCCGACCGCTGCGCAGCGATCCCATGTTGGCGGTCTTCTCCAACGCCGAGGCGGCGTTGCCGGCCGGCCTGCCGCCCCGCATCACCCTGGCCGAGCTGCTGCGCCGGCCCTTCATGGTGGAAAGCCTGGACGGCAGTCTGGTGCGGCTTATCCGCAGCTGGTTCGCCGCTGGCGGCGTTGCGCTGCACCCGGCCATGGTGCTGGGCTCGCTGGAAGCAGTGGCCGCCATGGTGGCCGCCGGGCTGGGCAGCGCCATCTTGCCGGCCGAGATGCTGCGCCACCGCACCGACCTGGTGGCCCGCCCGCTGGACCCGCCGCTGAGCCGCAGCCTGGCCCTGGCGCAGCGGCTCGACAAGGTGCCCGACCGCGGCTTCAAGGCGCTGCAGCGCGCCCTGCTGGAGGTGCTGCGCAGCGGCCCGGCGGCGACGCCGGACTAGCCCCGCCGGCCGGCCCCTGCTAGAGACGCCGCGGTCCACCAGCCAAGGGTTTGCCGACCATGTCTGCCAATGCCGCGAAGCGCCCGCTGCTCGCCCGTCCGACCGAGGGTCTGCAGGGTGAGGTGCGTGTACCGGGCGACAAGTCGCAGAGCCACCGCGCCCTGATGCTGGGCCTGCTGGCGGTGGGCGAAACCCGCATCGAGGGGCTGCTGGAGGGTGACGATGTGCTGCGCACCGCCGCCGCCTGCCGCGCACTGGGCGCCGAGGTCGAGTCCCTGGGTGACGGGCAGTGGCGCGTCTTCGGCCGCGGCATCGGCGGCCTGGTGGAACCCGCCGACGTGCTCGACATGGGCAACAGCGGCACGGCGGCGCGCCTGCTGCTGGGCATCCTGGCCAGCCACCCGCTCTATGCCGTGTTGACCGGCGATGCTTCGCTGCGCCAGCGGCCGATGGGCCGGGTCAGCGAGCCGCTGCAGCTCATGGGCGCGCGCTTCCACAGCCGCGCCGGCGGCCGCCTGCCGCTGACCGTGCTGGGCAGCGGCCAGACCTTGCCGATCAGCTATCGCCTGCCGGTCGCCTCGGCCCAGGTGAAGAGCGCCATCCTGCTGGCCGGCCTCAACGCCCCGGGCCAGACCACGGTGATCGAGCCCGAGCCGACGCGCGACCACAGCGAGCGCATGCTGCGCTACCTGGGCGCCGAGATCGCGGTGGACGACCGGGAGGACGGCCGCCACGTCACCCTGACCGGCCAGCCGGAGCTGACGGCGCGGCCCTTCAGCGTCACCGCCGACCCCTCCTCGGCCGGTTTCCCGGCGGTGGCGGCGGCGATCCTGCCGGGCTCCCGCGTGCGGCTGCCGGCGGTCGGCACCAATCCGCTGCGCTGCGGCCTCTACCAGACGCTGATCGAGATGGGCGCCGGCATCGCCTATGAGAACCCGCGCGAGATCGGCGGCGAGCCGGTGGCCGACCTGGTGATTTCCGGCGGCCCGCTGCGTGGCGTCGTGGTGCCGCCGGAGCGCGCGCCCTCGATGATCGACGAGTATCCGATCCTGGCGGTCGCCGCCGCGCTGGCCAAGGGCACCACGGTTATGCAGGGCCTGGCCGAGCTGCGGGTGAAGGAAAGCGATCGCCTGGCCGCTGTCGCCCGTGGACTGGAAGCCAACGGCGTGCGCGTCGAGGAAGGCCCCGACAGCCTGACGGTGCACGGCAGCGGCGGACGCCGGGTGCCCGGCGGCGGCGTGGTGGAGACCCACATGGACCACCGCATCGCCATGGCTTTCCTGGTGCTGGGCCTGGCTTCGGAGAAGGGCGTGACAGTCGACGACGGCAGCTTCATCGACACCTCCTTCCCCGGCTTCGTGTCGCTGATGCAGGGGCTGGGCGCGGCGCTCGGCCAGGCCTGATGCCGCTCGTCGTCGCCATCGACGGCCCGACGGCCGCCGGCAAGGGCACGCTGGCCCGGCGCCTGGCAGCCACGCTGGGCTTCGCCTACCTCGACACCGGCCTGATCTACCGCGCCGTCGCCGCCCTGGCGCTGGAACGCGCCGATCCGCCGGCCGAGAGCGAGATGGTCGCGGCGGCCGAGGGCTTGACCGCCGCCGACCTGGCGCGGCCGGACCTGCGCAGCGAGCGCATCGCGCAGTGGTCGTCCAAGGTGGCCGCGGTGCCGGCCGTGCGCGCGGCGCTCAAGGCCTTCCAGCAGCGCTTCGCTGCTCGCCCGCCGGACGGCAAGCCGGGCGCCGTGCTCGACGGCCGCGACATCGGCACGGTGATCTGCTCCGACGCGCCGGCCAAGCTCTACGTCACCGCCAGCGCTGAAGCCCGTGCCCGTCGGCGATTCCAGGAGTTGCAGGGACGCGGCGAGCCTGCTATCTACGCCGCCGTTCTTGATGACCTCAGGGACCGGGACCGGCGCGACAGTGATCGCGCGGTTTCGCCGCTCAAGCCGGCGGCAGACGCCGTGGTGCTCGACACCACGGAGCTGGACGCGGAGCAGGCCTTCCAAAGGGCCCTCTCCATCGTCCGCGAACGTCTCGCCACCAATCCCAAGGCCTGAGCGAGACTTGACGGCCAGACCAGTTTACCTAAGCGAAGCTGCCGGACGGCAGGGTCAACCCCTTGGGTTGCCCGGTGCCGGCCAATTCGCCTGCCACGACCAAACCATCACGCGTCCCATCAACTCCAACGCACCTCCACCGTACCGAAAGGAACTCAGGCTCACTCATGGCTAATACCGCTTCCGCTACCGCCGCTCCGCAGAAGGAATCCTTCGCCGCGCTGCTCGACGAATCGCTCGGCACTGGCCGTGGCCTCGAAGGCGCCGTGCTCAAGGGTCTCATTGTCGCGCTCGACGGCGACGCCGTCGTGGTCGACGTCGGCCTCAAGGCCGAAGGCCGCGTGCCGCTGCGCGAGTTCGAAAAGGCCAACGAGCAGGATAGCCTTGAAGTCGGCGGCTACGTCGAAGTCTACCTCGAGCGGATGGAGAACAAGAACGGCGAGGTCGTGCTGTCGCGCGACAAGGCACGCCGCGAGGAAGCCTGGACCCAGCTGGAGAAGCTGTTCGAAAAGGCGGAGCGCGTGACCGGCCAGATCTTCGGCCGGGTCAAGGGCGGCTTCACTGTCGACCTCTCGGGCGCCGTGGCCTTCCTGCCCGGCAGCCAGGTCGACATCCGGCCGATCCGCGACGTCACCCCGCTGATGCACACGCCGCAGCCCTTCCAGATCCTCAAGATGGATCGTTCGCGCGGCAACATCGTGGTATCGCGCCGCGCCGTGCTGGAAGAGACCCGCGCCGAGCAGCGCTCGGAGCTGGTCGCCAACCTGCAGGAAGGCCAGATCCTGACCGGCGTGGTGAAGAACATCACCGACTACGGCGCCTTCGTCGACCTGGGCGGCGTGGACGGCCTGCTGCACGTCACCGACATCTCCTGGAAGCGCATCAACCACCCCAGCGAGTCGCTGCACGTCGGTCAGCAGCTCAAGGTGCAGGTGATCCGCTTCAACCCGGAGACCCAGCGCATCTCGCTCGGCATGAAGCAGCTGGAAGCCGATCCCTGGGAGGGTGTGGCCGCCAAGTACCCGGTGGGTGCCAAGTTCACCGGCCGCGTCACCAACATCACCGACTACGGCGCCTTCGTGGAGCTGGAAGCCGGCATCGAGGGCCTGGTGCACGTGTCCGAGATGTCCTGGACCAAGAAGAACGTCCATCCGGGCAAGATCGTCTCCACCTCGCAGGAGGTTGAGGTGATGGTGCTCGACGTCGATCCGGTGAAGCGCCGCGTCTCGCTGGGCCTGAAGCAGTGCCTGGCCAATCCGTGGGAGACTTTCGCTGCCAAGTATCCGCCGGAGACCGAGCTGTCGGGCGAGGTGAAGAACATCACCGAGTTCGGCCTCTTCGTCGGCCTGCCGGGCGATATCGACGGCATGGTGCACCTGTCCGACCTCGACTGGGGTCGGTCGGGCGAGGACGCGGTCAAGGACTACGCCAAGGGCCAGAACGTCAGCGTCAAGGTGCTGGACGTCGACGTGGAGAAGGAGCGCATCTCCCTCGGCATCAAGCAGCTGGGCGAGGATCCCTTCGCCGGCGCGGTGGAGAACGTGAAGAAGGGCGAAGTGGTCACCGTGACCGTTTCGTCGGTGCAGGAAGCCGGCATCGAGGTCAAGCTGGCCGATGGCGCCCTGGGCTTCATTCGCAAGACCGATCTGTCGCGTGAGCGCAGCGAGCAGCGGCCCGACCGCTACGCGGTGGGCGAGAAGGTGGACGCCAAGATCACCAATCTCGACAAGAAGACCCGCCGCATCACGCTGTCGATCAAGGCCAAGGACATGGACGAGGAGAAGCAGGCCGTGGCCGAGTTCGGCTCGACCGAGTCGGGCGCTTCGCTCGGCGACATCCTGGGCCGGGCCCTGGCCGAGCGCGATGCCAAGGCGAAGCGGAAGAAGTCCAAGGACGACGTCAGCGACGAGGACGGCGACGAGGATTAACCTGCCAATCGGCGGGTTCCGCTGAAGACGCGAGGGCGGTCCACCGGGGGTGGGCCGCCCTTGTTTTTTGCCCCGCCGCGGCACGGTTTGCAGTAGACGACAAAAAAACGTGGCGCTTCTGCGGGTTAGCTTGACCCCCGTCGTCACCTCTGGCACGATTTTTCCGTAACGACAGCTGGGTGCCGTGCACCTGTAAGGGAGCCAGCCCCGGTATCTTGCACGTCTGGCGCGACGGGGCGTCCGATAAGGGTGCAGGGTATCATTGGGTGCTGTCGCGCGGTCCGGGGGGACGCATGACGAAGTCAGAGCTGATCCAGCGTATCGCGGAGCTCAATCCGCATCTCTACCATCGCGACGTCGAGAAGATCGTCTCGACCATCTTCGACGAGATCACCCAGGCTCTGGCTGACGGCAGCCGGGTGGAGCTGCGTGGCTTTGGCGCCTTTTCGGTGCGCAAGCGTGGCGCCCGGACCGGACGCAATCCGCGTACCGGCGATGCGGTGCAGGTCGACGAGAAGGCGATTCCCTTCTTCAAGTCCGGCAAGCAGCTCCGCGAACGGCTGAACACCGACTGAGATTCGGCAGGCTTCACGCTGGCTGGCATCACAGGGCCGCTGACCGCGCCCGGCGAATCGCCTAGGCTGGCGGCCAAGCCTTCTTGCCGCCGGGAGCTCTGCCCATGCGTCGCCTCAGCCTGCTTTTCACGCTGCCCCTGATCGTCCTCGCGGTGGCCTTCGCGGTGACCAACCGCCATGGCGTGCCGCTGCGCCTCTGGCCCTTCCACCTGGAGCTGGAGGCGCCGCTCTATGTCCTGGTGCTGGGCGGCGTGGTGATCGGCCTGCTGGTCGGTTTCCTGGCCGGCTGGCTGGGCGCCGGCGGCGCGCGTCGCCGGTTGCGCCAGGAGCGCGCGCGCGCCGACCGCCTGGAGGCCGAGGTCGCCCGCCTGAAGCGCGACCAGGCGCTGCTGCAGCCGCCGCTGGGCGGCGAGCCGGCCGCGCCGCCACGCCCGCCGCTGCGACTGGCCGGCGGGCGCGGCTGATGCGCCGTATCGATGCCGCCACGGTACGACAGGAGCTGGATCCCGCCAGCTTGGTCGATGCCCTGGCCGCCGGCTTCCGCCAGGGCGCCGAGGTGCCGCCGCGCCATCACCACACGATCGCTCACCCCGCCGGCGCCGCCGGCACGCTGCTGCTGATGCCCGCCTGGCAGGTCGGCGGCTACCTGGGGGTCAAGGTGGTCACGGTGTTTCCCGGCAATGGTGCGCTGGCGCTGCCGGCGGTGATGGGCATCTACCTGCTGTCGGACGCCACCAACGGCACGCCCCGGGCGCTGATCGACGGGCCGATGCTGACCCTCCGCCGCACCGCCGCGGCCTCGGCCCTGGCGGCCCGGTTCCTGGCGCGCGCCGATGCGCGCCGCATGGTGATGGTCGGCACCGGCGCGCTGGCGCCGCACCTGATCGAGGCGCACGCGGCGATCCGCCCGCTGCAAGAGGTGGCGATCTGGGGCCGCGACCCGGCCAAGGCGCGGGCGCTGGCCGCCAGCCTGGCACTGCCCGGCATCAACATAACCGCCACCGAGGATCTGCCCGGCGCGGCGGCGGCGGCCGACCTGGTGTCCTGCGCCACGCTCAGCCAGACGCCGGTGGTGCAGGGTGCCTGGCTGAAGCCCGGCGCGCATCTCGACCTGGTCGGCGCCTTCACCCCGCAGATGCGCGAGGCCGACGACGAGGCAGTGCGCCGCTCGCGCGTCTATGTCGACACCCTGGCGGCCTGCCCGCGCGAGGGCGGCGACATCGCCCAGCCGCTGGCCAACGGCACGCTGACGGCGGACGCCATCCAGGGCGATCTGTTCCAGCTCTGCCGTGGCGAGGTCCAGGGCCGCCGCTCGCCGAGCGAGATCACCTTCTTCAAGTCGGTCGGCCATGCGCTGGAGGATCTGGTGGCGGCGGTGCTGCTGGGCGAGCGTTGCAAGGTCTGCTGATGGACAGGCGCGACCGCCGGAACGCGGTGGCGCGGTTGCGGAGAGACCGGTGATGCCGACCCAGGGGCGCGGCCGATGACCTCCACCGACGCTGTGCCGCGCCTGGCCGAGGGTCGCTACAGCCTGGGCCTGCTGCTGCGCGGCAGCTGTGTCGCGCTGTTGCTGCATCGGCGGGCGCTGCTCACCGCTGCGGCACTGCCCTTCGTGCTGCTGCTGCTGAACCAGCTGCTGCTGGGTCCGCTTGACGCCGCGCCGCCGGCCGCCGACCTGGACCCGGACCTGCCGCCGGTGGCCACCGGCATCGCGCTGCGGGACCTGCTGGCGGCACTGGTCAAGCTGCTGGCGGCGACGCTGTTCGCGGTGTCCTGGCATCGCTTCCTGCTGGGCTACGAGGCGCCCCGCTTGCTGCCGCGACTGGGGCGGCGGCATCGGCGCTACTTCGGCTGCCTGCTGCTGGTGGTGCTGCTGCCGCTGGCGCCGCTGCTGCTGGTCAATGCCACGGCGCCGGCTGGCCAGGGCGCGCCGCCAGGGGCTGTCGGCGGAGGCGTCGTCTGGCTGCTGATCGGCGGCTATCTGGCGCAGCGCTTCAGCCTGACCTTGCCGGCCGCCGCCGCCGAGGTGCCCTTGACCCTGCGGGACAGCTGGCGCGCCACACGGGGCCACATGCTGCCGCTGTTCCTGGCGCCGCTGATCGGTGGCCTGCTGGCCCTCGCCCTGGCGGCGCTGCTGTTCCTGGTGCTGATCGGGCCGCTGCTGGACCCCGGGCGGGTGGGCGGCGGTGGCGACGGCCTGCGCCTGCTGGCCGCGCTGGCGCTGGGCCAGGCGCTGCTGCTGGTCGAGGTGGCGCTGGCCGCCGGCATCCTGTCGCACGCCGTGGTGCGGTTGATCCCCGACCCCGCCGCGCCGCACACTTGATGCGGCTCCGTCGCCGGGCGGCTTGACGGCGGCCGCCCTCCTGCGCGATCTCTTGCCGCTCCGGCGGATCACGAGTCGGGGCGCGCCCCGCGCCGCCCCTGGCGGCACTGTCGACACCCCGCTCAGCCATCGGAGGCCCCCTGATGACCGCCACCGCCGCCCGCCCCAACCCGCAGCCCGGCAAACTCTCCCAGCCCGCCAGTCTCCGCGCCGCCGACCGCGTGCTGGTGCCGCTCGACACCACCGACCTGGAGCTTGCGCGCCGCCTGGTGGACCGGCTGCGGCCGCACGTCGGCGGCTTCAAGATAGGCAAGGAGTTCTTCACCCGCCTGGGGCCGCAGGGCATCGCGGCGGCGCTGCAGGGCGCGCCCTTCTTCCTTGATCTCAAGTTCCACGACATTCCCAACACCGTGGCCGGCGCGCTGCGCTCGGCCGCCGCGCTGCAGCCCTTCATGGTGAATGTGCACGCCTCGGGCGGCCCGGCCATGCTGCAGGCCGCCGCCGCGGCGATGGCAGAGGCCAGCCCGCGACCGCTGCTGATCGGCGTCACGGTGCTGACCAGCCTGGACGACGCCGACCTGGCGGCGGTCGGACAGCAGGGCCCGGTCGAGGCGCAGGTGCTGCGCCTGGCCCGCCTGGCGCAGGCCAGTGGCCTCGACGGCGTGGTCGCCAGCCCGCACGAGATCGCCGCGCTGCGCGCCAGCTGTGGCCCCGACTTCACCCTGGTGATCCCTGGCGTGCGCCCGGCCTGGGCCGCCGTCGGCGACCAGAAGCGCGTGATGACCCCGGCCGAGGCACTGGCGGCCGGCGCCGACTACCTGGTCATCGGCCGGCCGATCACCGGTGCCACCGATCCGGTCGCCGCCGCCCGACGCGTGGCGGATGAAATGGCGGGCGCCTGAAGCCGCGCCAGCCCGCCGGACCCGGGGCAAGCGCGGCGACCATTTTTGGACGCTCCTGCCATTCTGGTTCGCTAAAGGATTGACAGCGTAGGTCGAACGTCCAGGGTTGTGGGCGGCAGCAGGGGAGACGACCAGATGACCGACAGCCATGCCGCGGCACCTTGTCCGACCACCAGCGAGGAATACGGCCTCGGCGCGCTGGTCGGCACCGCCTACAGCGGCGTCTTCAGCTACTTCGGCAGCTTCCTGGTGGCCGCCGCGGTGCCCTGGTTCCTCGTGCTGCTGGTGCAGGGCTACCTGACCTATGACCTGCAGACGACACTGCAGGCCGCCATCGCCTCCGGCGAGGTCAACAAATACAGCTTCCTGAAGAGTTTCCAGGGGCAGGCGCAGACCGTGATGTGGCTGGAGTTCGGCGCCGGCCTGCTGACCAGCATCGTCTTCGCGGTCTCCTGGCACCGCTTCATGCTGGGCCACGGGCGGCCACGGCTGCTGCCGGCGCTGGCCGGACGGCACCTGGTCTTCTTCGGCTACAGCCTGCTGCTGGTGCTGCCGCTGGCTGGCGGCATGCTGCTGGGCGGCATCGTCAGCGGCATGTTCCGCACCAACAGCCAGTTCATGGCGCTGCTGCCGGTGATCGCCGGTGCGCTGGTTGGCGCCTACGTGGCGCTGCGGCTGAACCTCTGCCTGCCGGCCGCGGCGGTGGAGGAGCGCTCGGTCGGGCCAGGGCGTTCGTGGGAAGCGATGCGTGGCAAGGTGCTGACGCTGTTCATCGCCAGCCTGGTCTGCGCGCTGCCGCTTGGCCTGGTGTTCTGGCTGGTGCAGTTGCCCGGCGAGGAATGGATCACCCAGTACCTGGTGGCGGGCGAGGGCTTCGCGCTGGTGCTGGGCCTGCAGGCGGTCAGCGGCCTGCTGGCCTTGATGATCGCCGGCCTGGGTGTCGGCGCCCTGTCGCAGGCCCTGCGCAGCCTGATTCCCGATCCGGCAGGTCCCTAGCAGTCACGGCCACCATCGCCGGTTGACAGCGCCGCGCCGGCAGGCAGAGTGACGCCGCCGAGGGAGGCTGAGCTGCCATGAGCGTCACCGATCGCACTGCCGCCAGGCGGCCCCTGCCGATCCTGGAGATCGTCACCCAGGCCTATCGCGTGCTCTTCGCCCATCCCGGTGCCTGGCTGATGGCGCTGCTGCTGCCCTTGGCCATCGAGCTGGCGGTGCAGCTCGGCTACCTGTCGCTCTATGGGCCGGAGCTGGTGCGCATCATGATGGGACAGCAGGCCGGCGATGCCGGCATGCAGCTGCGCGGGCTGGGCGTGCAGCTCTGCGTGCTGATCGCCTATGCGCTCTTCGCGGTGTCCTGGCACCGCTTCATGCTGCTGGGGCCGGGCGAGCGCCCGCGCCTGCTGCCGGCGATCCTGGGCCGCCACATGCGCTTCTTCGGCATCACCCTTGGCCTGTCGCTGCTGATCGGCGTGGCCGTCGCGGTGCCGCTGCTGATCCTCTACTTCGCGCATGTCGAATCGGCACTGGTCCTCATTCTGCTCGTGGTGCTGGCCGGCGGGCTCTTCGTCCGCTGCCAGCTGGTCTTCCCGGCCATCGCGCTCGACCAGCGCCTGTCGCTCGCCGGCAGCTGGGTCACCACGCGGGGCAACGGCCTGAAGCTCTTCTGGGGCCTGGTGCTCTCGGCCCTGCCATGGGTGCTGGTCTCGCTGCTGATCGACCAGCTGACGCAGGATCCGCAAGCACGCTTCATCCTGACCGGCGACTTGAACGGCGGCGCCTTCGCCGCCTACCTGGCGACTGGTGTGATCGGCTATGGCATGGTCGCGGTGGTGGTGGGCACCATCTCCGGCGTCTATCGCCACTTGGTTCTTGAGACGCGGGCCGGATGACACGGCTGCTCTGCGCCCTGCCGCCGCTGCTGCTGGCCGGTCTGCTGGCGGTGGCGCTCGATCAAGCCGAACTGACGCTCTGGCAGAACCTGGTCCTGGAGGTGCACAGCCAGGGCTTCCTGGTCCTGGTCGGCCTGCCGGCCCTGTTGTCGGCGATCAAGGCGGCGCCGGCGGTCCTACTGGCGGTCTTCTGGTTGCGCGATCTGGGCGGCGCGCCGACCGGGTTCGGCGCCGGACCAGTGACACGGGCGGCGCTGTCCGCCTGGGTCCTGTTGCTGTCACTGGTGGTGGCCAACACGCTGCTGCTGATTCCCGCCACCCTGCTGTTCGGCGTGCTGTTCAGTGGTGGGCGCGCGGTGACCGATGGCGCGCTGCCCGGCCCGAACGACCTGACGATCCCCGCCCTGTTGCTGATGCTCTGCACCCTGGCAGTGGCAGTCTGGCTGTTGCCGTCGATCCTGCGGCGGGCGGCATCGCTGCCGCCAGGCAGCCTGACTTATCGCGGCCCGGGCCGCTGGATTGCCGCCGCGCTGCTCTGCCTTGCCGCTGCGTTTTTGAGCAGCGAGCTCTATGGCTGGCTGCTGACGCTGCAGGGATCGCCAGCCTGGCTGCTGCGCTTCCTGCCGCCGCTGCCTGACCTGCTGGTCACGGCCCTGCTGGCCCTGGTGCTGTTCCGCCTGCTGCGCCCGCCGGTCGCCGCCGACTTGCCAGGGCCGCTACCAGCCGCCTAGAACACTGCCCCACCCGCAAGGACCCGACCCCATGGCGCTGGATGCAAAGATCTGCGGCCTCTCGACGCCGGACAGCCTCGACGTGGCGGTGGCCGAGGGCGCCGCCTTCGTCGGCTTCGTGTTCTATCCGCGCAGCCCGCGCAACGTTTCCTTCGCCCAGGCCGCCGCGCTGGCGGCGCGGGTGCCCGAGCGGGTGCGCCGCGTCGCCTTGATGGTCGACCCCGACGAGGCCTTCCTGGCCGAGCTGCTGCGCCAGGTACCGCTGGAGATCCTGCAGCTGCATGGTGCGGAAACCCCGGCGCGAGTGGCCGAGATCCGGGCGCGCACCGGCAAGGAAGTGATGAAGGCGATCCGCCTGGCCGAGGCCGCGGACCTGGAGGCGGTCAGCGGCTTCCTGCCGGTGGCCGACCGCCTGTTGTTCGACGCCAAGCCGCCAGCCGCCATGACCCAGGCGCTGCCGGGCGGCAACGCGGTCGCTTTCGACTGGTCGATCCTGTCCGGCCGCAGCTTCGCCCGCCCCTGGATGCTGGCCGGCGCGCTGACAGCGGAGAACCTGAAGGAAGCCGTAGGCACCACCGGCGCCCGCGCGGTCGATGTGTCTTCCGGCGTGGAAAGCGCGCCAGGGGTGAAGGACGCCGACAAGATCAGGGCCTTCCTGCGGGCCGCCCTCTCGCTCTAGCGGCGTTGCCCCCATCGGGCTCTTGAGGCAATCTCCGGCCGCATTCGAGGAGCCGTCATGAACGCACCCAACACCTTCCGCGCCGGCCCGGACGAGCGCGGCCACTTCGGTATCTATGGCGGCCGCTTCGTCGCCGAGACACTGATGCCGCTGATCCTGGCGGTGGAGCAGGCCTATACCGAGGCGAAGAACGATCCCGCCTTCCACCAGGAGATCGCCTGGCTGGCCACGCACTACGTCGGCCGGCCCAGCCCGCTCTACTTCGCCGAGCGCCTGACCGAGCACCTGGGCGGCGCCAAGATCTACTTCAAGCGCGACGAGCTGAACCACACTGGCAGCCACAAGATCAACAACTGCCTGGGCCAGATCCTGCTGGCCAAGCGCATGGGCAAGACCCGCATCATCGCCGAGACCGGCGCCGGCCAGCACGGTGTCGCGGTGGCCACGGTCTGCGCCCGCTTCAACCTGCCCTGCGTGGTCTACATGGGCGCCACCGACGTCGAGCGGCAGGCGCCCAACGTCTTCCGCATGAAGCTGCTGGGTGCCGAGGTGCGTCCGGTGACCAGCGGCACCGGCACCTTGAAGGACGCGATGAACGACGCGCTGCGCGACTGGGTCGCCAACGTCGAGAACACCTTCTACATCATCGGCACGGTGGCCGGCCCGCACCCCTATCCCGCCATGGTGCGCGATTTCCAGTCGATCATCGGCACCGAGGTGCGCGAGCAGCTGCAGGCGGCCGAAGGCAGGTTGCCCGACACGCTGGTGGCCTGCATCGGCGGTGGCTCCAATGCCATGGGTCTCTTCCACCCCTTCCTCGACGACAAGAGCGTGCGCATCATCGGTGTCGAGGCTGGCGGCCACGGCATCGAGACCGGCGAGCACGCGGCCTCGCTCAACGGCGGGCGGCCCGGCGTGCTGCACGGCAACCGCACCTATCTGCTGCAGGACGCCGACGGGCAGATCAAGGACGCCTATTCGATCTCCGCCGGCCTGGACTATCCCGGCATCGGGCCGGAGCATTCCTGGCTGAACGACAGTGGCCGGGTCGAATACGTCTCGGTCACCGACAAGGAGGCGCTGGCCGCCTTCCAGCTCTGCTCGCGGCAGGAGGGCATCATCCCGGCGCTGGAGCCGGCGCACGCGCTGGCGCATGTCGCCAAGCTGGCGCCGACCCTGCCGAAGGACAACCTGCTGGTGATGAATCTCTGCGGCCGCGGCGACAAGGACGTCTTTTCCGTCGCCAAGCATTTCGGGGTGGAGCTCTGATGGCGTCCCGTCTGGAACAGCGCTTCGCCAAGCTGAAGGCCGAGGGCCGCGGCGGCCTGGTCACCTTCGTCACCGCCGGCGATCCCGACCTGGAGACTTCGTGGCAGATCCTGCAGGGGCTGCCGGCGGCCGGCGCCGACGTGATCGAGCTGGGCATGCCCTTCTCCGATCCCATGGCCGACGGCCCGGCGATCCAGGCCTCCAGCCTGCGTGCGCTGAAGGGCGGCATGACCTTGGCCAAGACGCTGGACCTGGTGCGCCGCTTCCGCGCCGAGGACCAGGCCACGCCGATCATCCTGATGGGCTACTACAACCCGATCTATTCGATGGGCGTGGCGCGCTTCCTCGAGCATGCAAAAGCAGCGGGTGTCGACGGCTTGATCATCGTCGACCTGCCGCCGGAGGAGGACGAGGAGCTCTGCCAGCCGGCGATCGACCAGGGGCTGCACTGGATCCGCCTGGCGACGCCGACCAGCGACGACGCGCGCCTGCCCATCGTGCTGAACCGCACCTCGGGCTTCGTCTACTACGTCTCCATCATGGGCATCACCGGCACCGCCTCGGCCTCGGCGGAGGAGATCGCCCGCGCCGTCGGCCGGCTGAAGCGCTTCACCAGCCTGCCGATCGCCGTCGGCTTCGGCATCAAGACGGCCGATAACGTCGGCACCGTGACCCAGTCAGCCGAGGCCGCGGTGGTCGGCTCGGCCCTGGTCGAGCGGGTGCGGGTCAACCTGGACGAGGCCGGCAAGGCCAAGCCAGGGCTGGCGCAGGACGTGCTGGCCTTGGTGGCCGGGCTGGCAAAGGGTGTTGCGCCGCGGGCCGCGTAACCCGCTCTCTTGTCATGCCCGGGCTTGACCCGGGCATCCAGGTGGTAGCAGTGAGAGGCGCGAGACCCCAGGTAAGGACCTGGATGGCCGGGTCAAGCCTGGCCATGACGTGATAGGGTGACACGAGTGCAGCACGGGTTCCGCCGATGAACTGGATCAACAACTTCGTCCGCCCGAAGATTCGCGCCCTGGTCGAGCGCAAGCCCGAGGTGCCGGACAACCTGTGGGAAAAGTGCCCACAGTGCGCCGCCATGGTGTTCCACCGTGAACTCGATGCCAACCTGCGGGTCTGCCCGCACTGCGGCCATCACCTGCGCCTGAAGGTGCAGGAGCGCCTGAAGCTGCTGTTCGACGGCGGCGACTTCACCGCGGTCGAGCTGCCCGAGACTATCGCCGACCCGCTGCGCTTCCGCGACCAGAAGCGCTACAGCGACCGGCTGCGCGACAGCCAGGCGAAGACCGGCGAGCAGGATGCCATCGTGGTGGCGCACGGCCGCATCGGCGGCCTGCCGCTGGTGGTCGCCGCCTTCAATTTCCAGTTCATGGGCGGCTCCATGGGCATCGCCGTGGGCGAGGGCATCCTGACCGCCGCCAAGCTGGCGGTGCTGCAGGAGGCGCCGCTGCTGGTGATCCCGGCCTCCGGCGGCGCGCGCATGCAGGAAGGCATCCTGTCGCTGATGCAGATGCCGCGCAGCACCATCGCGGTGGAGATGGTGAAGGAAAAGGGCCTGCCCTATCTCGTGCTGCTGACCGATCCCACCACCGGCGGCGTCTCGGCCTCCTTCGCCATGCTGGGTGACATCGCCATGGCGGAGCCCGGCGCGGTGATCGGCTTCGCCGGCCAGCGGGTGATCGAGGAGACCATCCGCGAGAAGCTGCCGGAGGGCTTCCAGCGCGCCGAGTACCTGCTGGAGCACGGCATGGTCGACCTGGTGGTGCATCGCAAGGAGCTGCGTAACACCATCATCCGCGTGCTGCGCCTGCTGCTGGAAAAGCAGCCGGTGGCCGAGGTGGTGATGCTGCCGGTTCCCGCCAAGACCTGAGGTTTCCGCATGATCAGCCAGGGCGCCCCGGGACAAGAGCGGGGCAGCGACCTGGTCCTGGAACGCCTGATGCGGCTGCACCCCAAGGTCATCGACCTGACCTTGGAACGCGTCTGGCGCCTCCTGGACCTGGTGGGCAATCCGCAGGACGAGCTGCCGCCCGTCGTGCATGTCGCCGGCACCAACGGCAAGGGCTCGGTCATCGCCTACCTGCGCGCCATGCTGGAGGCCGCCGGGCAGCGGGTGCACGTCTATACCTCGCCGCACCTGGTGCGCTTCCACGAGCGCATCCGTCTGGCCGGCCAGCTGATCGACGAGGCGGCGCTGGTGGCGCTGCTGGAAGAGTGCGAGGCCGCCAACGGTCCTGATCCCATCACCTTCTTCGAGATCACCACGGTGGCGGCGCTGCTGGCCTTTGCCCGCACCCCGGCCGACGTGGTGCTGCTCGAGGTCGGGCTGGGCGGCCGCCTGGACGCCACCAACGTCATCGCGCGTCCGGCCGCCACGGTGATCACCTCGATCTCGATGGATCACATGCAGTACCTGGGCGACACGCTGGAGGCCATCGCCGGCGAGAAGGCCGGCATCCTCAAGCGCGGCGTGCCGACCGCCGTGGCACCGCAGGATCCGCGCGCCGGCGCGGTGATTGCCCGCCAGGCGGCCGCGGTCGGCGCCATTCTCTACCGCGCCGGCTTCGAGTGGCAGTTCGAGCCAGCCGGCGAGAGCCTGCTCTACAACGGCCGGCGCTTCCCACGCCCGCGCCTGCTGGGCCCGCACCAGTACGGCAACGCCGCCACCGCGCTGGCCGCCGCCTCGCTGCTGGAGCGCGCGCGCCTGGGCTTCGGCCTGGATGACAATGTCCTGGCCAGTGGCCTGCTGTCGGCCGAGTGGCCGGCCCGCCTGCAGCGCCTGACGCGCGGCCCGCTGATCGAGGCACTGCCGGCCGGCTGGGAGCTGTTTCTCGACGGCGGCCACAACGAGGACGCCGGCCGAGTCATCGCCCAGCAGCTCGACCTCTGGCAGGCCGCCGACGGCCGCCCGCTGCACGTCATCTTCGGCATGCTGAACACCAAGGCGGCGCAGGCCTTCCTCGCCCCCCTGCTGCCACGCGCCGCCAGCGTCCAGGCGGTGGCGATCCCGGGCGAGGTCAATTCGCTGACCGCCGCCGAGGCCGCCGGCAAGGCCCCCGGCATCACGCCGCGCGCCTCGCTGGCCGAAGCCGTGGCAGCGCTCCCGCGCGCGGGCCAGGCGCGGGTGCTGATCTGCGGCTCGCTCTACCTGGCGGGTCGGGTACTGGCGGAGAACGGGTAAACGCCCTCACCCTACCCTCTCCCTGAGGGAGAGGGACAAAAGGTAAGCCCCTCTCCCTCAGGGAGAGGGGTTGGGGTGAGGGTGTTCGACAAACAGCAAAAGGCCCCGCCTTTCGGCAGGGCCCCCACTGCATGTGTATTCAGCGAGCTGTCAGATGACCGACTCGACCCACTGCTGGAGCTGGCTCTTCTGCAGTGCGCCCAGCTTGGTCGCCACCACTTGACCGTCCTTGAAGACCATCAGGGTGGGGATGGCGCGCACGCCGTACTCCGACGGCGTCTTCGGGTTCTCGTCGATGTTGACCTTGACCACGCGGACGCGGCCGTTCATCTCGCCGGCGATCTCTTCAAGCGCCGGTGCAATGGCGCGGCAAGGGCCGCACCACTCGGCCCAGAAGTCCACCAGGACCGGGCCGTCCGCCTTCAAGACGTCGTTCTCGAAGGAGGAGTCGGTGACTTTGTTGCTGCTCATCGGCGGTGTTGTCTCCTTGGGTGCCACCGGCGAGGGCCGGGGGACGGGATGTTACACCGGAATCTAGGGAGCCTGGGGAAGCAGCGTCAAGGTACCCAGGGAGCTAGTCGATCCGGACTGATCTGCATCAGGCGCGGGCCGTCGGTCCACAGCAGGAAGCTCTTGATTTCCTTGCCTTTGTAGATTTCGGCCAGCAGCGCGCCATAGGCCGCCAGCTGGCGCAGGTATTGTTCCGGCACGGCATCTTCGCTGGCCGGCGGCGGGCGATTGGTCTTGTAGTCGGCCAGCCAGACGGCCTCGGCGGTCACCGCCAGGCGGTCCAGGCGCCCGGCGATGCGCTGGCCGCCGACCCGGCCGACGATCGGCACCTCGGCGCGGCTGTCCGGTCCGAACAGCGGCGCCGCCTCCGGTAGCTCCATGACTGCCAGTATCTCGGCCGTCCAAGCAGCGACCGTCGCCGGGTCCAGTCCCTGCGCCGGCTCGCTCAGGAAGCGGCGGGCGGCCGCGGCGCGCCGCGCCGCCGGCAGCTCCGGCAGGCTCTGCAGCAGCCGGTGGAGCAGCAGCCCACGCCGCCAGCGCCCGCCCTCGCTCTCGGCCAGCGGCGACAGGCCGGGCGGCTCCTCGCCGCTCGGTCGGCTTGGCGCCAGCGGGCGGGGCGGTGTCGGCTCCGGCGGCGGCGGGCGGGCGGCGAAGTCGGCCAGCGGCGGCGGCGGCGCGGTCGGCCGGGCCGCCAGGCGCGGTCTCTCCGGCGCGGCGCTCTGCGGCGCCGCGACCGGCGCCAGGATCTCGCTCAGCGCCTGCGCCTGGTCGGCCTCCAGCCCGGCCAGCGCCTTGGCTGCCAGGGCGTACCAGGAGTCGGGCGACAGCGCCTTGCCGCCAAGGTAGCCGCAGAGGTAGAGCCGATCCTCCGCCCGGGTCAGCGCGACGTACAGCAAACGGCGGTACTCCTGCGCCGTCGCCGCCTCGTTGGCGCCCTGCACCTGGGCGGCGAAGGGCACTGCCTTCAGCAGCCCGCTGCTGCGCAGCACCAGGGCGTGGCGCGGATCCTCCAGCAGGCTGTCCTGCGCCTTGGCCGGCTGCGTCGTGTCGGGCAGGAAGACGATGGGCGCCTGCAGGCCCTTGGCACCGTGCACCGTCATGATGCGCACCGCCGGGCCGCCGGCCTCCAGGTCGCGCTTCACCTCCAGCGCGCCCTGCTCCAGCCAGGCCAGGAAACCCTGCAGCGAGGGGGCGTGGTCGCGCTCATAGGCCAGCGCCTGGGCCAGGAATTCGTCCAGCGGATCGGCCGCCTCCTCGCCCAGGCGGCCGAGCCAGCGGCGCCGTCCCTCGCCGGCGCCCAGCAGTCCGGCGAAGAGCTCGTAGGGCGGCACGAAGTCGACCTGCGCCAGCAGCGCCTCCAGCCGTTGGCGCAGCGCGTCATAGGCCGGCTTCAGGCCTTGGCGCGCCGCCAGCGCCTGCCACAGGCTCTGGCCTTCGCGCTGGGCAGCCAGCGCCATCAGGTCGTCGTCGTCCAGCCCGCCCAGCGGGCCCTTCATCACCTCGGCCAGGCTGAGGTCGTCGTCCGGCAGCAGCAGGAAGCGGCCGAGCGACAGCAGGTCGCGCACCGCTGTCTGTTCCGGCAACACCATGCGGTCGACACCCGCCACCGGCACGCCCTGGCGCTTCAGCGCGCGCGCCAGGGCGTGGAACAGCGCGTTGCGCCGGCGCACCAGGATCAGCACGTCGCCCGGCGCCACCGGCCGCGCCTTGCTGTCCAGCCAGGCCGGATGGTCGGGACCCAGGGTCGCCGGATCGGCGGCGAACCAGCCGGCCAGCGTCTGCGCCAGCGACTCAGCAAGCGCCACCGCGGGGTCGACCAGGCTGCGTCGCGTCACCGGTGGTGCCCAGGGCAGCGGTGGGTCGACGTTTGGTGGTTGCACCAGCGGCCAGATCTCGACGCGCCCGGCCTGGCCCAGGCGGGTGGCGGCATGCACCACCGCCTCGCCCGGCGTGGCCACGCCGTCCTGCGCCGCGGGCAGCGCGAAGACCCGGTCCACCGCCTGCAGCACCGCCTCGACCGAGCGGAAGGAGTGGCTCAGCGGCACCGCGCGGAAGGCCTGGCGCACCGCCTCCACCCGCTCGCGGAAGTGCGTGGCGGCGTCGCGGAAGCCAGCCGGGTCGGCGCCCTGGAAGCGATAGATCGATTGCTTGCCGTCGCCCACTGCGAAGACGGTGCGCACAGCCCCGCCCTTGTCCTCGTGCGCGCCTTCGCCGGCATGGAACTCGGCGGTCAGCTGGCGCACCACCTGCCACTGCTCGGCGCTGGTGTCCTGCGCCTCGTCGATCAGCAGGTGCTCGATGCCTTCGTCCAGCTTGTAGAGCACCCAGGCGGCGCGGCCCGGCTGCCCCAGCAGCCGCGCCGTGGCAGCGATCAGGTCGGCATAGTCCAGCCCGCCCAGCGCCGCCTTGCGCTGCTGGTAGAAGTCCAGCAGCCGCTCGGCCACGGTGAAGAGCGCGCGACAGTCCTCGACCAGGTCGGCCGCCGCCAGGCGCTGCTCCAGCAGGAGCAAGCGCTCGCCTTCTTCAAGGAAGAGCGCGGCAAGCATTGGCGCGGCACCCGCCAACTTCTTGGTCGGCAGCTTCTTGCGCACCGTGCCGTCGTTGGTCAGGAAGGCGCCGCGCCAGTCCTCGTAGTGGTGCGGCCGCTTGCCGGCCTCGGCCGCCAGCAGGCCGGCCATGCCATCGGCCACCTTGCGGTCGCTGTCCAGGCCGCCAGCCATCAGTTGGCAGAGCGCGCGCAACGGCCCCGCGCGCAGCGCCGGCTCGGCCAGCGCGGCGGCTAGCAGGCTCTCCCGCGTCTCGCCTGGCGCCAGGCCGGCCGCGTGCTCTACCACGGCGACGGCGCCGACCACGCTGCGGCCGGCCAGGCAGCGCTCGAACCAGGCGCGCTTCTGCACCATGGCGTCGGCCAGCTTGGCCAGGGTGGTCTCGCCACCGGCCAGCAGGAGTTGCTCCAGCGCCCAGCGCAGGTCGGCCTCGCGGCCCGGCAGCTCGGCCTCGGCCAGCAGGTCGGCGCGCGCTGCCGCCATCAGCTCGGCGGCGCTGCGCTCCTCCACCAGGGTGAAGCGCGGGCTGATGCCGGCCTCCAGTGGAAAGCGCGCCAGCAGCCCCTGGCAGAAGGCATGGATGGTCTGGATCTGCAGCCCGCCCGGCGCGTCGAGCACGCGGGCGAAGAGGCGCGCCGCCGCCTGCTCCTCCTCAGCCGTCGGTGGTCGGCCCAGCAGATCGTAAAGCCGCTGCGTCAGCTCGGCGCCGGGCAGCGTCGCCCAGTCGGCCAGTGCCTGCAGCAGGCGGTTCTTCATTTCCGCCGCCGCCGCCTTGGTGAAGGTCAAGCAGCGGATGCGCTGCGGCTCGCCCCCGGCCAGCAGCAGCGACAGCACGCGGTCGACCAGCACCTTGGTCTTGCCGGTGCCGGCCGAGGCCTGCACCCAGACCGTGGCCGTCGGGTCCAGCGCCAAGCGCTGGCGTTGGCTGGCGTCGGTGCGCGGATCGCGCTGTACCGCGCCGCTCATGTTTCTTCCTCGCCGCTGGCCCACTCGGGCACGCGGGCCAGCAGGGCATAGTCGTCGAAGCGCGGCGGAAAGGCGGCGTCGGGCCAGGCGTAGTAAGGCGTGGCCGGATCGTCGAACTGGTCGATCAAGGTCGCCAGGCCGTCATAGGCGTCGGCCGCCAGCGCCGGTGTCCAATCCTTCACCGAGCGTGCGTTGCCAGGCTTGGCGCCGCCGGTCAGGTGCCAGACTTGCAGCACCGCCGGCGGGCCGGCCGGCAGCCCAGCGAACCGGCCTTGCTCGGCGATCACCGCTTCCAGCGGCAGCTGCGGCGAGCGCCCGCTGAGCACCTCGGTGTCGCTCGGCGGCTTGCCGGTCTTGTAGTCGATGATGGTGATGCTGCCGTCGGGCGCCAGCTCCAGGCGGTCGGCAAAGGCGGTCAGCACGAAATCGGCGTCACGACCCGGCAGGGTGATCTGGCCGCGCGCCTCTACCAGCACCTTGAGGATGCCGCCGCGTCGTCGCCGCTCCTCGGCCAGGAACCAGGTGGCGATGCGCTGCAGCCGCGGGCGCCAGAGCAGCGCCAGCCCGGGGCGCACCGCGGCGATCGCCAGCTCCTGGTCCAGAATGGCCTGCAGGGTGCCCTCGGGATCGGCCGGCAGGCGCGCCGGGTGGTCGGCGGCGAAGCGCTCCAGCACGCGGTGCACCAGCTGCCCGCGCTCGGCGGCGCTGGGGTCCTGGTCGAGCGGCGGCAGCGCCTCCAGCCCCAGCACATAGCGCGCGAAGATGGCGTAGGGGTTGCGCATCCAGATCTCGATCCGGGTCGCCGACAGGCGGCGCGGGCGCAGCGCCACCGGTGGCCGCGGTTCCGGCTGCCGTGCTGGCTGCGGCGGGCCGGGCGGGCGGTCCAGCGCGTCGCACCAGCCGAGCTCCGCGGCGTTCCAGCGGGTCAGCGCCTCGCCGATACCCAAGGTGCGCAGCAGCGCGTCCAGCCGCAGCAGCCAGCGCGCCGGCAGGGTCGGCGCGCCCTCGACCTTCACGGCGCGGGTCAGCACCACGCTGGGGGCGGCCAGCGCCTGCGCCAGGTCGTGCGCCGCCATGCCGGTGCGCCGCTCCGGCGAGGGCAGGCCGAGGGCCGTGCGCATCGGCCGCGACAGCCAGGCGCCGGGGTCGCTCTCGGCCGGCCAGGTGCCTTCGTTCAGGCCGCCCAGCACCATCAGGTCGGCCTGCTGCAGACGGGCCTCGAGCGGGCCCCAGAGGAAGAGGCGCGGGTGGCTGCCCCAGCGCGGCCGCACCGCCTGGCCGCGCAGCAGCACCTCGAACAGTGCCGGCCAATCGCCCGGCGCCACTGGCGGAAAATCGCCCGCCGCCAGCACCTCGGCGAAGAGCGCGGCGGCGGCCTCGCCGGCTTCGCCGCGCCACAGGCGCTCGGCGCCGGTCTCGCTGTCGCTCGCCGCCAGCGCCTCGCCGGCGGCCAGCAGGGCCTGCAGCAGATCGGCGGGCGCCGCGGCGGCGGTCTCGATCGCTGCCAGGTAGGGCCGCAGCAGGGTCTCAAGCTGGCCGATCCAGGTGTCCAGCGCCGCCAGCGCCTGCCGCTCGTCGGGTTTCGCCTCGGTCCGCTGCTGCGCGATGGTGGCACGCAGCCCGGCCAGGTCGGGCGCCGGGCGGGGACCGCGCAGCACCAGCCGCTCGAGCTGCCGCGCGCGGGCGCGGAAGGCGCCGGGGGCCAGGCCGCCGGCCGCCAGCGGGTGCTTCAGCAGCTCCAGCAGCGCCAGCGGCGCGCAGCGCTCGGCCGCCGCCTGCGCCAGCAGGCGCAGCAGCACGGCCGGCGGCGTCTGGTCCAGCGGCGTGCCGGCGGAATCGTCGATTCCCAGGCCCCAGCGCCACAGCTCGACCCGCACGCGGCGCGCCAGGGCGCGATCGGGCGTCACCAGCGCGGCGGTGCGGCCCGGCGTCTCCAGCGCCTCGCGCAGGGTCAGCGCGATCACCGTCGCCTCGTCGCGCGGGCCGGGGCAGTCGATCCAGCGCAGGCCGGCCAGCGCGGCGCGCCAGGCGGCGCGGGTCGTGTCATCGGCGTGGCGCGCCAGGTCGCGCCAGGAATCGGTCAACTTGGCCGGGCGCAGGGCGGCCTGGATCAGCGCGACGCGCGGCCCGGCGGCGGGCGCCGCCGGCCAGCGCCGCACCTGCGCCGGGGTGACCTCCAGCGTCTTCAACAGCAGCGCCAGGCCATGCTGCGGGTGGCCAGGGTCCTGCTCGATGGCCTCCCACAGCGGTCCGCTGGCGGCCTCGTCCAGGCCCGGCAGCACCACGGCGCCCTGTGGCAGGCGGGCGACCGCGGCCAGTAGCCGCGCTACGGCGGGAATCGAGCCGGTGGAGCCGGCGGCGATCAGCGGCCCGGCCGGCGGCTCGCGCTGCCAGGCGGCCAACTGCAGTGCCAGCAGCTGGCGCCGTCGGGCGGCCGGGCTGATGGCACCCTGCGCCGCCTCCAATGGGGGCCAATGGGTCGCCACCAGCTCAAGGAAGGTCAGCGTGGCCTGCCAGTGGTCGGCATAGCGCTCCGGCACCAGCTCCTTGAGGCCGCTCAGCGGCACCTCGTTGGTCTCCGCCTCGTCCAGCAGGTTGGCCAGCTCGAGCGCCAGCTCGGCCACCGCGGCGCCGCTGAGCGACAGGTGGCGGGCCCGCGCCCAGGCCGTGACCAGGTGGCTCAACAGCGCCTGGCGCCGCAGCGCCGGCAGCGCCGGCTGCAAGGCCAGCGCGGCGGCGGCGTCCAATGCCGGCTCGTCGGCGGTGAGCAGCAGCTCCTCGGCGTCGACGTCACCCAGCGGCAGCAGGCGCGGCAACAGCAGCGCCTGGCCGGCGCCCTGGCGCAGGAAGGCTTCGCCCAGCGCGCGCACGGCGCGGCGATTGGGCAGCAGCACGGTCATGGCGGCCAACGCCAGCGGATCGCCGCCGGCCTGCGCCAGCAGCCCCTCGGCCAGGCAGTCGACGAAGGCGACGCCCGGCGGGATGGTGAAGACCTGGGCCGGCGGTGGGGCCATGCACCTTCAGGAATGCGGGTTGCGGAATCCCAGATCGTAAAGCAGCTGCTCGGCGCCGCCTATCGCCTGTGGCCGGCCGACCTCAAACCACTCGCCGTCATGCCGCAGGCCGTGCAGCCGCTTGGCCGCGATGGCCTGGTCGTACAGCCGGTTCATCGAGTAGCGGCCGCCCGGCGCGCCCGCGAACAGCCGGGGCGACAGCAGCTGCACGCCGCTGTAGACGAAGGGCGCCACGGCGCGCTCCGGCCGCCGTGTCAGGCGCCCGTCGGCATCCATCATGAAGTCGCCGGAGCCCGCGTAGCCAGTCGCCAGCACGGTCGGCGTGCAGAGCAGCAGGGCGTCCATGCTGGCCGGATCGAACTGCCGCGCCAGGCGCTGTAGCGCCGGAATCTGCCCGTCCAGCCAGATGGTGTCGGCGTTGATCGCGAAGAAGGGCGCCGTGCCCAGCAGCGGCAGCGCCTGCTGGATGCCGCCGCCGGTCTCCAGCAATTCGGGCTCGCGCGAGAAGGCGAGCTCGCCCTGCCAGTGCGCCGTCACATGCGCCTCCAGCAGCTGCGGCAGGTGATGCAGGTTGACCACCAGGTGCGTCACCTCGGCGGCGGCTAGGCGGTCCAGCGCCCAGTCGATCAGCGGCCTGCCCTGCACCCGCACCATGGCCTTGGGCAGGCGGTCGGTCAGCGGCCGCAGGCGGGTGCCCAGGCCGGCGGCCAGGATCATGGCGTGGGTCACTTTCACGTCGGCACTCCCTCGCCAGGTCGCGCCGCCGGCGTAACGCGCAGCGCCGGCGGCAGGTGTTCGTCGAACCACGCGGCAACCGGCGCCAGCGCGGCGTGCCGCAGGTCGCCAGCGAGCAGCCGCCAGAGCCGCGGCAGGTGCTCCAGGTAGCGTGACTTGCCGTCGCGCCGGTCCAGCCGCGTGAAGATGCCGATGATCTTGGCGCTGCGCTGCGCGCCCAGCAGGTTGTAGTCGCGCAGCAGCGTCGCGCGGTCGATCTCCGGCAGCGCCGCGAGGTAGCGCTCCAGCATCGCCCGCGCCACCGCCGGGCTGACGTCGCGCCGCGCGTCCTCCAGCAGCGAGACCAGGTCATAGGCGCGGGCGCCGAGCAGCGCGTCCTGGAAGTCCAGCAGGCCGCAGGCGGTGACGCCGTCGCGCGCCTCGAGCTGCATCAGGTTGTCGACGTGATAGTCGCGCAGCACCAGCGTCTCGCGCTTGCCGGCCACCGGTGCCAGCGCCTGGCGCCAGGCTGCCGCATAGGCCGCGCGCACGGCGCTGGGCGTCGCCTTGCCGGTGACCGCCGGCAGGTACCAGTCGGTCAGCAGCAGCGCCTCGGTCAGCAGCGCCGCCTCGTCATAGGGTTTCAGCGCGTCGGCCAGCGCAGGCTGCCAGCGCTGGTGCAGCGCCACCAGGGTGTCGATGGCCAGGGCATAGAGCGCGCGCTCGTCGGCGCCGGCCGCCAGCGCGCGGGTGAAGGTGCGGTCGCCCAGGTCCTCCAGCAGCAGGAAGCCGTTGGCGTGGTCCTCCGCCAGCAGGCGCGGCGCCGACAGCTCGAGGCGCTGCAGCAGGCGGGCGACGGCGACGAAGGGGCCAATAGCCTCACGCGGCGGTGGCGCGTCCATCAGCACTGCCTGGGCCTCGCCCAGCCACAGGCGGTCGTAGCGGCGGAATGAGGCATCGGCGGCCAGCACGCGACGCTCGGCCGCGCCCCAGCCGGCGGCGGCCAAGAAGGCGCGCAGCAGGGCGTCGCGCGGCTCAGGGGTCGAGGCGGAGGTCGGCAAGACGCTGATCCCAGGTGTCGTCGCCGGACAGCAGGACGCTGCGCCCCGTGCCAGCCGAATCGGCGGCGAAGGTGAGCGAGAGCGTGCCCGCTGGCAAGAGCGGACCGATGCGCTCGGGCCACTCCACCAGGACCAAGCCGTCCAGCGCCTCCTCCCAGCCCAGCTCCCAGACCTCCTCGGCGGCCTTCAGGCGATAGAGGTCGAAGTGCCAAACCAGACTCACTTTCGCCGGGCCCAGGTCGCGTTCATAGACCTGCACCAGCGTGAAGGTCGGGCTTGGCACCGTCTCGCTGGCGCTGCCGGGCGGGCCGGGCAAGGCATGGATCAGGGCGCGCGCCAGATGCGTCTTGCCAGCGCCCAGCGGGCCTTGCAGTAGCACTAGGTCGCCGGGTCTGAGCCGCGGCGCCAGCGCTCGGCCCAGGGCGTCGGTGGCGGCAGCGTCGGGCAGGGTGATCTGTCGCAAACAGGGCATGACAAGGTCTTAGGGGGAGAGCGGGGATTTGTCCAAGTGGCTCGTCTTGCCAGACGCCTGCGCTGTCGCCAAGGTGGCGCGCCGGCGGGGCCCCGGGGAGGCGAGACGCGAACGATGAGCGAGCCAGTGAAGACAGATGTGGTGGTGATCGGCGCCGGCCCGGTGGGCCTTTTTGCGCTGTTCGAACTCGGCATGCTGAAGCTCAAGGCCGCGGTGGTCGACACGCTCGACATGCCAGGTGGGCAGTGCGCCGCGCTCTATCCGGAAAAGCCGATCTATGACATTCCGGGCTACCCTTCGATTCTGGCCGGTGGGCTGGTCGAGCAGCTGGTGGCCCAGGCGGCGCCCTTCGCGCCGGACTACCATTTGGGCCAGCAGGTCACCGCCGTGACGCGCGGCGACGACGGCCTCTGGCATCTGGAGACCTCCAAGGGCACGCGGCTGGCCGCCACCGCGGTGATCATCGCCGCCGGCGCCGGCGCCTTCGGCCCCAACCGCCCGCCGCTGGAGGGACTGCAGCACTACGAGGGGCGGCAGGATGGCAGCGGCGTGCACTACATGGTGCGGCGCCGCGAGGAGTTTCGCGGCAAGCGCCTGGTGATCGCCGGCGGCGGCGATTCGGCGCTGGACTGGACGCTGTCGCTGGCCGAACTGGCGGCGAAGATCTACGTCGTGCATCGGCGGCCGCAGTTCCGCGGCGCACCAGACTCGGTGGCGCGGCTGCACGCGCTGGCCGCCGACGCCAACGGCAAGGTCGAGCTGGTGGTCCCCTATCAGCTGGCCGGGCTGGCCGGCAGCGACGGCCGGTTGTCCGGAGTCGAGGTCAAGACGCTGGAGGGCGAGAGCCGGCTGCTCGAGGCCGATGCGCTGCTCGCCTTTTTTGGGCTCTCGATGAACCTCGGTCCCATCGCCAAGTGGGGCCTGGCGCTCGACAAGCAGCAGCTGACCGTGGAGCCCGCGACCTGCCAGACCTCGGCCCCCGGCATCTTCGCCATCGGCGACATCGCCAGCTATCCGCACAAGCTGAAGCTGATCCTCTCCGGCTTCGCCGAGGCGGCGCAGGCGGCGCACGCCATCCGCCCGCTGTGCCGTCCGGGCGAGGTGCTGCATTGGGAATATTCGACCACCGCCGGCGTGCCGGGGAGCTAGCCCCCGCCGCTTTCCTGCCGTCACCCTCGGACTTGTTCCGAGGGTCCATTCCACCACCTGCGCTCCCCGCACGATGGATGCTCGGAACAAGTCCGAGCATGACGGGAGCAAAGGGAATTCGAAGGAGTCTTTGCATGGCCACCCGCATGGCGCTCTCCGGTCCCAGCGTCGGCCCGCAGGGCGGCGGCAAACCCACTTCGCTGGTGGTGCTGTTGCACGGCTGGGGCGCCAACGGCGACGACCTGATCGGGCTGGCGCCTTATCTGGCGCCGGCGCTGCCGGGCACGCTATTCATCTCACCGAATGCGCCCTTCCCCTGCGAGGCCAATCCCATGGGGCTGCAGTGGTTCAGCCTGTCGGATCGCAGCGAGGCGCAGATGCTGGCCGGGCTGCGGCTGGCCGCCTCGCTGGTCGATGCCTTCCTTGACGATCTGCTGGCCGAACACGGGCTCGCGTCTGACCGCCTGGCGCTGGTCGGCTTCTCGCAGGGCACCATGTTGGCGCTGCACGTGGCGCCGCGGCGCCAGTCGCAGCTTGCCGCCGTGGTCGGCTTCTCCGGCGCGCTGCTGAGTGGCGAGACCCTGGCGGCGGAGATCGTGACCCGCCCGCCGATGCTGCTGGTGCACGGCGAAAGCGACCCCGTGGTGCCGGCGCAGGCGACCACCACGGCCGCCGCCGCGCTGGCCGCGTTGCAGGTGCCGGTGGAGACGGTCCTGCGCCCCCGTCTGCAGCACTCGATCGACGAGGTCGGCCTGCAGAAGGCGCAGGCGCTGTTGCAGCGGGTGTTCGGCTAGCTACTCCAGCGTGCCGCGCACCGGGTAGTCTTTGCCGCGCACGAAGGTGATGCCGTCCAGCAGGCCCTTCAGGTCCGGCCGGGCGAAGGGCGCGTTGGCGATGTCGACGATCTGCAGCTGACCCGCCGGGTTGACCACGAAGACGCCGGGCTCGGCGAAGGGCCGGTCGGTTTCCGCCGGTGAGCGCGGCGTGGAGACATAGAGTCCCAGCTGCTTCATCTGCGCGATCGAGAGATCGTAGCCGACCGGCAGGGTCAGTTCCCACTCGGCCTGCGCCGCCGCCGCCTTTTCCTGCGGGTCGGCGGAGACCAGCTTGAGTTCGATCTGCTGCTCGCCATAGGCCGCCTTCAGGCCCTCCAGCACACCCAGGTAGCGACGGCACAGCGGGCAGTGTTTGCCGCGATAGACCACGATCATCTGCCAGCCGCCGCTGCCGCCCAGCGTCAGGCTGCCGCCGCCCAGCGCCGGCACGGTGATCTGTGGAAAGGCCGCTCCGGCGGTCAGCTTGTTGGACATGGCATGTTCCCCTTGGGATTGCAGTGACCGGCAGTGTCGCACGGCTGACGCCCGGCGCCAGGCATCCTTGCCATGCCGGTCCGGCACAGGCCCACGTCCGCCAAGTCACTAAGGGGCATCGCAGCGTGCGTGGGTGACAGCGGCGTGAAGTTTGCCGCTGTGTCCGGCGGCCGGCTTGTGCCGACACCGTGCCATTTGCTAAACCTTGGGCCGCTCAGGGACCGCGCCCCGGTGCGCCGGCCGCGAGCAACGCGGAGGATCTGGCGACCGCATGGGTGTAGCTGCCAAGGGCTTTCCCTCGCTGGTGCTGAACGCGGACTATCGTCCGCTCAGCTATTTCCCGCTGTCGCTGTGGTCCTGGCAGGACTCGGTGAAGGCGGTGTTCCTCGACCGCGTCAACATCCTCAGCGAATACGATCAGGTGGTGCGCTCGCCAAATATGGCCATGCGCCTGCCCTCGGTCATCGCGCTGAAGGAATACATTCCGCTGGACCGGCGCCCGGCCTTCACCCGCTTCAACGTCTTCCTGCGCGACCGCTTCCAGTGCGTCTACTGCGGCCAGCATTTCGCGACCGAGAAGCTGACCTTCGACCACGTGATGCCGCGATCACGCGGTGGTCGCACCACCTGGGACAACGTGGTCACCGCCTGCCAGTGCTGCAATCTGCGCAAGAGCAATCGAACGCCGCGCGAAAGCGGCATGCACCCCGCGCGGCCGGCGCAGCAGCCGACCACCTTCCAGCTGCAGGAAAACGGGCGGGCCTTCCCGCCCAATTTTTTGCACCAGTCCTGGAACGACTACCTCTACTGGGACTCCGAGCTGGAGAGCTGAGGCGGCCCTCGCGGGCGCGAGCAGGCGATTTCCGGCATTCGCAATGCAGGAAGGGGCGCAGCCGCCAGGCCTGCGCCCGCTTCGTCGTGCGGGGTCGTGTGAACGTCCCCCCCTCCAGGAGATGCGCCCTCGTAGCATAGGGCCTCCGCGTCGGCCAAAGCGGTTTTGCGCTGCGGCCGGGGCCGCGCCACGGCTATCGTCCGCCGCATGATAGTGGGAGTCCCAGGGTGAACGCGGAGGTGGCGGCAGGCGTCACGGGCGGCGAGGGCGGCTTCCGCCGCGCCGCGCTGTCCTGCTGGGCGCTGTTCCTGGGCTTCGCCGCCATGGTGCTGGGCCATGGCCTGCTGGGCTCGCTGCTAGGCGTGCGCCTGACGCTGGAGGGCTACGCCACCGGCACCGCCGGCCTGGTGATGTCGGGCTTTTTCATCGGCATCGTCGCCGCCGGCCTGCTGGCGCCACGGCTGATCGGCCGGGTTGGCCATATCCGCGTTTTCGCCGCGATGGGCGGCGTCTGCTCGATCACCGTGCTGTTGCACGCGCTGTGGGTCGAGCCCGGCTTCTGGTTCGCGCTGCGCGCGCTGACCGGCTTCGCCAGCACCACCATGTACATCGTGGTCGAGAGCTGGGTGAACGACCGCGCGCGCAACGAATTCCGTGGCCGCCTGCTCTCGGTCTACATGCTGATCTGGCTGGTCTGCATGGGCGGCGGCGTCTACCTGATCGACAGCAGCGACCCGGCCGGCATGGTGCCCTTCGCCCTGGTGGCGATCTGCTACGGCCTGTCAGTGGTGCCGCTGGCGCTGGGTGCCACCGCGGCGCCGGAGTTCACCGCCCCGACCCGGGTGTCGATCCGCACGCTCTGGCGCCTCTCGCCGTTGGGCAGCGTCGCCGCCACCATGGTCGGCATGATCCACGGCACGCTGGTCGGCATGGCCGCGGTCTATGCCGCCAGCGCCGGCCTACCGAACAGCCAGGTGGCGATCCTGACGGCGGCGATCTATGTCGGCGGCATCCTGCTGCAGATGCCGATCGGCCGGCTCAGCGACCGCCTGGACCGCCGCCTGGTGCTGGCCGGGGTGGCGCTGCTGGCGGCGCTCTGCGCCGTGGCGGCGCTGCTGCTGGGCAAGGTGTCCTTCTGGGCCGAGGTCGGCGCCATCGGTGTGTTCGGCGGCCTCTGCCTGCCGCTCTATTCCATCACCCTCTCGGTCGCCAACGACCGCCTGAGCCAGCGCGAGATGGTCGGCGCCAGCGCCACGCTCTACCTGCTGCTCGGCCTTGGCGCCACGGTGGGCCCGCCGGTCGCCGGCTTCCTGATGCAGGCGGTCGGTGCCGCCGGCTTCTACCTCTACCTGGCGGTGCTGCTCGCGGTGCTGGGCGGCTTCGCGCTGTGGCGCCGCCGGCAGACGCCGCCGCCGTCACAGACCGACCCGGCGCTGCCCGCCGCCGCCGTCGCGCCACCACCCACGCAGCTCTCCGAGGCGCCATGAGCTTCACCCTGACCGCCGAACAGATCGAGCGCTTCCAGCGCGACGGCTTCCTCCTGGTCGAGAACCTGCTCGACGCCGCGGAGGTCGCCGCGTTACGCGCCCGTGTGGCGCCGCTGTTCCGCTGGGAGTTCGAGACCGGCCTGCACCCCGATGAGACCAACTGGCGCGAGGGGCGCGACCCGCCCGACGTCACGCGCCAGCTCTGCAACGCCTGGAAGGCCGACCGCACGGTGGCGCGCACCGTGCTGCGCCAGGACATCGGCCGCGCCTGTGCGCGTCTGATGGGCTGGTCCGGCGCCCGCATCAACCAGGACAACGTCCTGTGGAAGCCGTCGGGTGGCGGCAAGCCGCTCGGCTTCCACCAGGACTCCAGCTACCAGACCTGGATCACGCCGCCCGACATGATGACCTGCTGGATGACGCTGGATGACACCAGCGCCGCCGGCGGCACCATCGCCTATGCCCGCGGTTCGCACACCTGGGGCTTGGCGCCACCGATCAAGCAGTTCCATGCGCCGGCGGACTACACGGCCGAACTGCGCGCGGCGGCCGAAGCCGCCGGCCAGGAACTGGAGCTGGTGCCGATCGAGGTCAAGGCCGGCGGCTGCGCCTTCCACCACGGCCGCACCTGGCACGGCTCCGGCCCCAACAGCACGGCCAGCGAGCGCCGCGCCCTCGTCAGCCACTGCATGGCGGCGGACGCGCGCTTCGACCCCAGCGCCGTCGGCTACATCTACGGCCGCTACCGCCGCTGGGGCACGACGGAGATGGACGAGGCGCACTTCCCCATCCTGTGGCGCGAAGATGGCTACCGCTCGCCGTTTATCGAGGCTTTTCTCAAGGACGGCTGGCGGTTTGCGTGACGCTGCAGTCCTCCCTCTCCTCGGAAGCGAGGAGAGGGTCGGGGTGAGGAGATGTCGAAGGCAGGCCAGTGTGGAGAGAACCCCTCACCCAACCCTCTCCCCGTGTCCGGGGAGAGGGCTTTTCATTTCGCCATCAGCACCGTGTAGTCGAGGTCAAGGATCACCGACGGGTCGCGCTTGCCGTCGGCGCCCTGGTCGGGGAAGTCGGCGCCGGCGCGGTTCTTCATTGCCACGGTGCGAAGTCTGAGTGCGCCGCAGTCGGCGCGGCTGAGGTCGATGCGTTCCGTCACCTCGCTCCAGGCATAGACGGTGTCGCCGGCGAACAGCGGCGCCGTGTGGCTGCCGCCGTTCAAGGCCAGCAGCTTCACCGCATTGGCCAGGCCGTTGAAGCTCAGCGCGCGGGCCAGCGAGATGACGTGGCCGCCATAGATCAGCCGGCGACCGAAGCGTCCCTGGCCCTCGACATGCTGGTTGAAGTGCACCCGCGCGGTGTTCTGGTAGAGGCGGGTGGCCAGCTGGTGCTCGGCCTCCTCGACTGTCACGCCGTCCAGATGGTCGATGCGCTCGCCCGGCGAATATTCGCCCCAGCGGTGGGGTGAGCCGGCGAGCTCCGTGTCCCAACGAGCAAAGTCCAGGGCCGGCGGCACCCGTAGCTCCTCCGCCGCCACCGCCGGCGCCAGGACCGGCACCACGGCGTCCGGCGTCGGCGCCGCCTTGTCGCGCTTCCTGACCAGCACCCAGCGTACGTAGCTCAGCACCACCTCGCCGCGCTGGTTGCGGCCGGCGCTGCGCACATAGACCACGCCGCTGTCGCCGGCCGAGGTTGGCTTCAGGCCGATCACCTCGCTGACGGTTGAAAGCGTGTCGCCGGGATAGACCGGCACGCCGAAACGCCCCTCGGCATAGCCCAGGTTGGCGATGGCGTTCAGGGAGATGTCCGGCACCGTCTTGCCGAAGACCAGATGGAACACCAACCAGTCGTCCAGCGGCGCCTCCGGCAGGCCGGCGGTGCGCGCCACCTCGGCCGAGGACTGCAGCGCGAAGCGGCTGCCATAGAGCGCCTGGTAGAGCGCCACGTCGCCCTGCGTGGCGGTGCGCGGCGTGGCGTGGCGGAGCACCTGGCCGACGCGGAAGTCCTCGAAGAAGTTGCCGGGATTGGTCTTGGCCATGGCCTCGCGCCCCGATGTTGCAGCGCAGAAGGAAGCCAGAGTGGGGCAGGGCTGTCCAGGCGCAGCAACCGCCTCGGCGCCCATGGCGTAATGGCCTGAGAAGCGAAAACCCCCGCCGCTTGTTCAGCGACGGGGGCTTTGTCGTCTCAGCCGAAGTGGTGGGGCATCACCCCGCCGGGGATCACTCCGCCGGCTGGCCCTCGGCGTTCTCGCGCTTGTCCAGGTCCTCGCCGGTGGTCTGGTCGACACGCTTCATCGACAGCTTGACCTTGCCGCGGTCGTCCATGCCGATGCACTTGACCTTCACCAGGTCGCCTTCCTTGATCACGTCGGTGACCTGGGCGACGCGGCGCGGCGCCAGCTCAGAGATGTGCACCAAGCCGTCCTTGGCGCCGAGGAAGTTGACGAAGGCGCCGAACTCGACGGTCTTTACCACCTTGCCGTCGTAGATCGCACCGATCTCCGGCTCGGCGACGATGCCGCGGATCCACTTGATCGCCGCGTCGGCCGCCGACTGGTCGACTGCCGCCACCTTGATGGTGCCGTCGTCCTCGATGTCGATCTTGGCGCCGGTGACCTCGGTGATCTCGCGGATCACCTTGCCGCCGGTGCCGATCACTTCACGGATCTTGTCCTTCGGGATCGAGATCACGGTGATGCGTGGCGCGTTCTCCGACACGCCCGAACGCGCCTGGGTCAGCGCCTTGGCCATCTCGCCCAGGATATGCAGGCGGCCGTCCCGGGCCTGGCCCAGCGCGGTCTGCATGATCGCCGCGGTGACCGAGGTGATCTTCAGGTCCATCTGCAGGCTGGTCACGCCTGCCTCGGTGCCGGCCACCTTGAAGTCCATGTCGCCCAGGTGATCTTCGTCACCCAGGATGTCGGACAGCACGGCGACGCCGTCACCTTCCTTGATCAGGCCCATGGCGATGCCGGCCACCGGACGGGTCAGCGGCACGCCGGCGTCCATCAGCGCCAGCGAGGTGCCGCAGACCGTCGCCATCGATGACGAGCCGTTCGACTCGGTGATCTCCGAGACCACGCGCATGGTGTAGGGGAAGTCTTCCTTCGCCGGCAGCAGCGGCCGCACGGCGCGCCACGCCAGCTTGCCGTGGCCGATTTCGCGGCGGCCGGGTGAACCCATGCGGCCGGCTTCGCCGACCGAGTAGGGAGGGAAGTTGTAGTGCAGCATGAAGTGTTCGCGGTACTCGCGGTCGAGTGCGTCGATGATCTGCTCGTCCTGGCCGGTGCCCAGCGTGGTCACCACCAGCGCCTGGGTCTCGCCGCGGGTGAAGAGCGCCGAACCGTGGGTCAGCGGCAGCACGCCGACTTGGCAGTCGATCGGGCGGATGTCGCTGGTGCCGCGGCCGTCGATGCGCTTGCCGGTCTTCAGGATGTTGCCACGCACCACGTCGGACTCCAGGCCCTTCAGCACGCCGCCGGCCACCGCCAGCTTGTCCTTGTCATCGCCCAGAGAGGCGATGGCGGCCTTCTTGACCGCGTCGACCTTGGCATAGCGTGCCTGCTTGATCGGATCGGTGTAGGCCGTCGCCAGGTCGCCGGCGAAGCTCTGCAGGGCGCTGCGCACGGTGGCGACCGCCTCGGGCTCTGGGGTCAGCTCGCGCGGCTCCTTGGCCGCCATCTCGGCCAGGTCGATGATCAGGTTGATCACCGCCTGCATCTGCTCGTGACCGTGCACCACGGCGCCCAGCATGATTTCCTCGCTGAGCTCCTTGGCCTCGGACTCCACCATCAGCACGCCGTCCTGGGTGCCGGCGACCACCAGGTCGAGCTGGCTCTCGTCCAGCTCGCTGGTGGTCGGGTTCAGCAGGTACTGGCCGTCCTTGTAGCCGACGCGCGCGGCGGCGATCGGGCCCATGAAGGGCAGGCCGGAGATGGTCAGCGCCGCCGAGGCGCCGATCATGGCGACCACGTCGGGATCGTTCTCCAGGTCGTGGCTCAGGACGGTGCAGACGATCTGCGTCTCGCAGCGATAGGACTTGTGGAACAGCGGGCGGATCGGCCGGTCGATCAGGCGGGAGACCAGGGTCTCCTTCTCGCTCGGACGGCCCTCGCGCTTGAAGAAGCCGCCGGGGATCTTGCCCGCGGCGAAGGTCTTCTCCTGGTAGTTGACGGTCAGCGGGAAGAAGTCGATGCCGACGCGCGGCGTTTTGGCGCCAACCGCGGTGCAGAGCACCACGGTGTTGCCGTAGGTCGCCAGCACGGCGCCATCAGCCTGGCGCGCGATGCGGCCGGTCTCCAGAGTCAGGCGGCGGCCGCCCCACTCCATCTCCTTCTTGTAGACTTTGAACATGAACGTGTCCTTCCGACAGTGTCAGTTGCGGCCGGTGCAAAGACTGCCGGACCCAAGCAAAGGGCGGCGGCCGCGACGGCGCTGCTGCGCCCGCGGTCGCCCCTTGCTTCGGCCCGGCAAGGAAGCGCGGCACGCCGGCCTGGCCATGCCGTGCTTCCCTTTAGAGTATGGCGGGTGAACGCCACCTGCTCCGCTTAGCGGCGCAGGCCGTGCCGCTCGAGAATGCTCTCGTAGCGGGCCTTGTCCTTCGACTTGACGTAGTCGAGCTGGCGCCGGCGCTGGCCGACCATGACCAGCAGACCGCGCCGTGAGTGAAAGTCCTTCTTATGCGTCTTCAGGTGCTCGGTCAGGTTGACGATGCGCTCCGTCAGGACGGCGATCTGAACTTCCGGTGACCCGGTGTCGCCTTCCTTGGTGGCATGTTCCTTCATGAGCTCTTGCTTGCGCTCGGCCGTAATCGACATCGTCCTCTCCTTTACGAATTAGAGGTTCAGGACGCGGACCGGATGCACTTCGCCTGCCTCATAGCGTGCCAGGGCGACCAGCTTGCCGCCGGTCGTGGCACAGACGAGGGACCCTTGCGTTAGATCACGCAGTCGGTCGCGGTGCACGCGGGCCATCAAACTGACGGCCTGGCCGCACCGCAGGCGTTTTGCCTCCGCTTCGGTCAGGGCCAGCGCCGGGATGTCGTCCAGCGCGGTCTCAACCGGAAGTAACCGCTCCAAGAGCGCGGGACCATGCCCGAGGGCCTCCAGGCTGTCCAGCGAAATTGCGTCGGCCTCGTGGAAGGGCCCGACGGCGGTTCGCCGCAGGGCGCGAACGTGCGCCTTGGTGCCCAGCGCCTCGCCCAGGTCGCGCGCCAGGGCCCGCATGTAGGCGCCCTTGCCGCAGCCCACGGCAAAGATGGCATGGTCGGCGTCGGGTTCCTCCAGCAGTTCCAACAGGTCGATCCGCACCTGCCGGGGCGCCAGTTCCACCGCCTCGTCGGCGCGCGCCAGATCGTAGGACCGCTGGCCCTCCACCTTCACCGCCGAGTAGATCGGCGGCACCTGGCTGATTTCGCCGAGGAAGCGCGGCAGCACCGCCAGGATCTGTTCGCGGGTCGGGCGCACCGGGCTCTCGGCCACCACCGGCCCCTCGGCGTCGTCGGTCGAGGTGGCCTGGCCCCAGCGCAGCGTGAAGCGGTAGCGCTTGGCGCCGTCCATGGCATAGGCGACGGTCTTGGTCGCCTCGCCCAGCGCCACCGGCAGCACGCCGGACGCCAGCGGGTCCAGGGTGCCGCCGTGGCCGACCTTCAGGGCATCGAACAGGCGCCGCACGCGGCCCACCACCTGGGTCGAGGTCAGCCCCAGCGGCTTGTCGATCGCCAGCCAGCCGTTGATCGGCTGGCCGCTCTTACGCCGGGCCATCGTCGTCCTCGGCGTCGGGATCCAGCGCCGCGGGGGCAGGGTCCTCGCGCGCGATGTCGCCGGCCACCTTGGGGTGCTTCAGGATGGCTTCCACCCGGCTGGCGACCTCGAAGGAGAGGTCGGCGGCGAAGGTCAGCCGCGGACTGACCCTGAGGCCCAGATCCTCGGACACCGTGTGGCGCAGGAAGCCAGAGGCGTGGTTCAGCGCCTTGACCACCGCAACCATGTCGCCGCCGCCCAGCGGCGTGACATAGCAGGTGGCGTTGCTCAGGTCGGGCGAGACCTTCACTTCGGTCACCGTGATCACCACGCCGACCAGCGCCGGGTCGTTCAGCAGGTCGCGCTCGAAAGCGGCGGCCAGGCGATGGCGCAGCTCCTCGCCGACGCGCAGCTGCCGCTGACTGCGGCCGCGCACCGCCTGCCCCTCGGGGGGAGAGCTCTGCCGGGAACCACCACGCTTCGCCACGTCAGTTTCCTCCAGGAACGCCCCGGCCTCAGAGGCCGCGGGCGACCTGCTCGACTTCGTAGCACTCGATACGGTCGCCCTGCTTGATGTCGTTATAGTTCTCGAAGGCCATGCCGCATTCGTAGCCCGACTGCACCTCGCGCACTTCGTCCTTGAAGCGGCGCAGGGTCTTCAACACGCCATCGTGGATCACCACGTTGTCGCGCAGCAGGCGGACGCGGGCGCCGCGCTTGACGTTGCCCTCGGTGACCATGCAGCCGGCGACCTTGCCGACCTTGGTCACGTCGAAGACCTCGCGGATTTCGGCGTAGCCCAGGAACTTCTCGCGCTGTTCCGGCGACAGCATGCCGGTCAGCGCCGCCTTGGCGTCGTCCACCACCTCGTAGATGATCGAGTAGTAGCGGATGTCGACGCCGTCGCGGCGGGCCTGGTCGCGGGCCTGCGGATTGGCGCGCACGTTGAAGCCGATGATCAGCGCCCCGGCGGCGCGCGCCAGGGTGACGTCGGCCTCGCTGATGGCGCCGACGCCAGCGTGCAGCACCTGCACCTTGACCTCGGCGTTGCCCAGCTTCTCCAGCGCGCCGGCGATGGCTTCCATCGAGCCATGCACGTCGGACTTGATGACCACCGGCATGGCCTTGGCCTCGCCCTCGCGGATCTTCGAGAGCATCTGCTCCAGGGTGCCGCGGCCCTGGGCCGCCAGCTCCTTCTCGCGGCCCTTGCGCTGCCGGAAGGACACGACCTCGCGGGCGCGCGCCTCGTTCTCCACCACCTGCAGGTCGTCACCGGCCTCCGGCGTGCCCTGCAGGCCCAGCACCTCGACCGGCGTCGCCGGCGTGGCCTGCTGCAGCTGCTCGTTGCGCTCGTTGACCAGGGCGCGCACGCGGCCCCACTCGGCGCCGGCGATGAAGATGTCGCCGACATGCAGCGTGCCGCGGCGCACCAGCACCGTGGCGACCGAGCCGCGGCCCTTCTCCAGCTTGGACTCGATGATCACGCCCTCGGCCGGGCGGTCGGGATTGGCCCTGAGGTCAAGCAGTTCGGCCTGCAGCAGGATGGCCTCTTCCAGCTTGTCCAGGCCGGCGTGCGTCTTGGCCGAGACCTCGACCGCCAGCACGTCGCCGCCCATGTCCTCGGTCGCCAGGTCGTGCTGCAGCAGGTCGCGCTTGACCCGCGTCGCATCGGCGCCCGGCTTGTCCATCTTGTTGATCGCCACGATGATCGGCACGCCAGCGGAGCGGGCGTGCGAGATGGCCTCCACCGTCTGCTCCATGATGCCGTCGTCGCCAGCCACCACCAGCACCACGATGTCGGTCACCGTGGCGCCGCGTGCGCGCATCTGGGTGAAGGCGGCGTGGCCTGGCGTATCGATGAAGGTGATGCGCTGCCCGGACGGCAGCTGCACCTGGTAGGCACCGATGTGCTGGGTGATGCCGCCGGCCTCGCCGGCCGCGACGTCGGTGTGGCGCAGCGCGTCCAGCAGCGAGGTCTTGCCGTGGTCGACGTGGCCCATGATGGTCACGATCGGCGGGCGCGGCTGCAGCTCGCCATCTTCCTCGGCGGTGCCAGCCTTCTTCAGGCCGACCTCGACGTCGGCGGCCGAGACGCGCTTGGAACGGTGGCCGAACTCGTTGACCACCAATTCGGCGGTGTCGGCGTCGATCACCTGGTTGACCGCCGCCATCACGCCCATGCGCATCAGGCTCTTCACCACTTCGGTGGCGCGCTCGGCCATGCGGTTGGCCAGTTCCTGCACGGTGATGGCCTCGGGGATCACTACTTCGCGCAGCACCTTGGTCGGCAGCTGATGCTGGCTCTGCGCCTGCAGCGCCTTCAGCTTCTCGCGCTGGCGCCGCACCGAGGCCAGGGAGCGCTGGCGCTCCTCCTCGGTCTCGGCGTCGAGCGCCTGGGTGATGGTCAGCTTGCCGTGGCGGCGGCGTGGCTCGTTGCGGTCGCGCGCGGTCACCACCTTGGGCAGCGGCTTCTTGACCGCCGAGGCCTTCTTCACCCGGCCGCCCAGCTCGTCGAGCTCGGCTTCCGGGGCCTCGGGCTCGGCCGATGCAGCGGCGGCCTCGGCCGGCTTGCTGTCCGGCTTCTCGGCCGCGACGGGGTGCGGCGCCTCTTCCGGCAGCGGCTGGCCGCGTTGCGCGGCCTCCTCGCGGCGGCTGGCCGCGGCCTCGGCCTCCAGCCGGCGGGCGTCGGCCTCGGCGGCGCTGCGGCGAGCTTCGGCCTCGGCCTCGCGGCGGGCCTGCTCGGCCTCCTCGATACGGCGCTGCTCGGCGCGGCGACGCGCCTCCTCGACGGCGCGGGCACGCGCCTGGCGCTCCTGGTCGGTCAGATTGTCGAGCTGCGCGGGCGGCGGCGGCGGCGGTGCCTCGACCACCTCGACGGCGGCCTCGGCGACAGCCTCGACCTTGGCCGGCGGCAGTTCCTGCTGCACCTCGGTCATGCGCCCACCGGCGCCCGGCGCGAAGGTGCGCTTCTTCTTCACCTCGACCGTGACGGTCTTGGTGCGGCCGTGGCTGAAGCTCTGCCGCACCTGGCCGGTTTCCACCGTCTTCTTCAGCTCAAGGCGGCCGGGGCGCAGCTTCAGCGGGGTCTTCTCGGTCTCGTTCGTCATCTAGCCTGTCTCGTCTCCGCCGTCCCAGAACGCGGGCGGCCCAAAAGGTCTCAGTCGTTCGATTCCGCGGCCAGCGCCGTCAGGCGCAGGGCCGCATCCTTGATCCGTTCGGCGATGCCGCTTCGCAGCACCGCCACGTGTACCGCGTGTTCGCGGCCCAGCGCCTGGCTCAACTCGGCGATGGTGAAGCCATCGCACAGCAGAGCGCCCGGTGCCCGATGCACCGCCAGCGCGGCCAGCTTGCCACGCCCGTCCGGACCGGCGTCGGCGGCCTCCACCAGCACCGCTACGGTGCCGCCGGCGATCGCCGCCTTAACTTTCTCGAAGCCAGCCACCAGCGCGCCTGCGCGTCGTGCCAGCCCAAGCAAATCCAACAGGCGGCGGCGTTCCAACGCCTCCAGGCGCTCGAGAAGATCATCCGGAACCTTGACCGCGGCCTTCGCCGCGCGGGCGAAGAGGCCCCTGGTCTGGGCGCGGCGGATGATAGCCCGCTCGGGCTTCAGCCACAATCCGCGTCCCGGCAGGCGGTTTGCCGGGTCCGGAACGATCTCGCCGTCAGGGCCGACGACGAAGCGCAGCAGCCGATCCTTGGCCAGCACCTCGCCAGTCACCAGGCAACGCCGTTCCGCCCCCCGCTCGGGCAGGGGTTCGAAGACCTCGGGGGTCGTCTCGACGGTCGGCGTCTCGCCCAGCATGCGCTCCCTTGTCCTGTGTCTAGGCCGACGGCGTCTCGGCCGCCGCGTCGCTGGCGGCCTCGCCCTCGGCCACCGGGGTCTCCTCGTCGCTGAACCAGTGGGCGCGGGCGGCCATGATGATGCTGTTGGCGTCGTCGGCGTCCAGCGCGTCCTCGCCGACGATCTCGATCAGCTCGTCGCTGGCCAGGTCGGCCAGGTCGTCCAGCGTCTTGACGCCCTTTTCGCCAAGCTTGACCTGCATCGCCGGGGTGACGCCGGGGATCTGCGCCACCGCGTCCTCGACCCCCAGCTCGCGGCGCTGCTCGTCCATCCGCTTGGCCTGCTCTTCCAGCCAGGACTGCGCGCGCAGCCGCAGCTCGTTGGCGACTTCCTCGTCGAAGCCCTCGATCTCGGCCAGCTCTTCCAGCGGAACGAAGGCCACCTGCTCGACCGAGGTGAAGCCTTCGGTCACCAGTAGATGGGCAACCACGTCGTCCACGTCCAGGGCCTCGATGAACAGGGCAGAGCGGCGCTGGAATTCCTCCTGGCGGCGCTTCGACTCCTCGTCCTCGGTCAGGATGTCGATGTGCCACTCGGTCAGCTGCGAGGCCAGGCGCACGTTCTGGCCGCGGCGACCGATGGCCAGCGACAGCTGCTCATCCGGCACCACCACCTCGATGCGGCCGGACTCCTCGTCCAGCACCACCTTGGTGACCTCAGCCGGGGCCAGGGCGTTGACCACGAAGGTCGCGGTGTCCTGCGACCAGGGGATGATGTCGATCTTTTCGCCCTGCAGTTCCTGCACCACGGCCTGCACGCGGCTGCCGCGCATGCCGACGCAGGCGCCGACCGGGTCGATCGAGGAGTCCTTGGAGACCACGGCGATCTTTGCCCGGCTGCCGGGATCGCGTGCCACGCGCTTGATCTCAATGATGTTGTCGTAGATTTCCGGCACCTCCTGCTTGAACAGCAGGGCCATGAACTGCGGGTGGGTGCGTGACAGGAAGATCTGCGGGCCGCGCTGCTCGGGCCGCACGTCCATGATGTAGGCGCGCACGCGGTCGCCGGTGCGGAAGGTCTCGCGCGGCAGCGTCTCGTCGCGGCGCAGCATGGCCTCGGCGCGGCCCAGGTCGACGGTGACGTTGCCGAACTCGACGCGCTTGACGATGCCGTTGACGATCTCGCCGGAGCGGTCCTTGAACTCGTCGAACTGGCGGGTGCGCTCGGCCTCGCGCACCTTCTGTACGATCACCTGCTTGGCGGTCTGCGCGGCGATGCGGCCCAGGTCGATCGGCGGCAGGTCCTCGGTGATGAACTCGCCGACCGTCAGGGCAGCGTTGATGTGCAGCGCGTCCTTGAGGGCGATCTGCGTCATGTCGTTTTCGACCTGCTCCTGCGCCTCGACCACCTGGCGGAAGCGCGCCAGGGTGATCTCGCCGGTCTTGCGGTCGATGGCGGCGCGGATGTCGTGCTCGTGGCCGTACTTGGCACGGCCGGCCTTGCCGATGGCCTGTTCCATGGCCTCCAGCACTTCGTCGCGTTCGATTCCCTTGTCGCGCGCCACGGCGTCGGCGACCTGCAGCAGTTCGGTACGGGCGATGGACAGCAGTTCCATGGCTACTTCCTCTTGGCGTTAGGCTTCTTGCCCCCGGCACGGGCAGCGTCGGGCCGGATCTCGGCCTCGCCCGCATCGGGGAGTTCGGCGGTCGGCCGCCTGGCATAGGCGGCCAGCAATTCGTCGGTCAGCACCAGCTTGGCCTTCATCACGTCGGCCAGCGGCAGGGCCACTTCGACCCCGGTCTCTTCGCGCAGGCAGACCTTGTCTCCCTGCAAACCCAGCAGCGTGCCGGAAAAGCGGCGGCGGCCGTCCAGGGCCTGCGCCAGCTCCAGCTTGGTGGCAAAGCCGGCCCAGCGGTCGAAGTCGCCGCCGCGGGTCAGCGGCCGGTCGACACCGGGGGAGGAGACCTCCAGCACATAGCCGCCGGCGATTGGGTCCTCGACGTCGAGCAGCGCCCCAGCGGCGCGGCTTGCCTTGGAGCAGTCCTCGACATCCAGTGCCTGGCCATCCAGCCGCTCGATCATCAGCTGCAGCCGCGGCCGGCGGTCGCCGCCGAAGATCACGCGCACGATGTCGTAGCCCAGCTCGGCCAAAGACGGGCCGATCAGGCGTTCGATCTCGCTCGCCTTGCCCTCGCTGGTCCGGCGCCAGGTCTGCTGGCTCGCGTCGTTCAAGTCCGTTCCGACTCCTCGGTTCCCGGCGGGGCAGGCCCGCGGCAACCGGCAATAAAAAATGGCGGGCGATTAAGCCCACCATCTTTGAGATTAAGTCCGACCTTGTACGATCGGACCCTATGGCGCCGCCTATCTACGTCCGGCGCGGCCAAGATGCAAGGGGGAATGGCACCGGCGCCAGCCGCCCGGCGGCACCGTCCGCGGCCTGGTCGCTAGCGTGGGCAGCGGTCCAAGGTGCCGTTCTGCGTGGTGCCGTCCTTGAAGGTCAAGGTAACGTCGGCGTGGTTGGGATCGGCCTTCAGCACCTTCAGCGTGGCGTTTTCCATATCCTTCGGCAGATGCGCCTCGCCGACGGTCAGGGTCACGGTGTCGCCCTCGGCGACCCAGACGCCGAGATCGTCGACCGTGCCGTCGCCCAGCTTGATGTCGGCGAAGGCGCCGCTGGCATAGAACACCATCAGCGTGCCGCTGCACTGGCCTGGCCCTTGGTTCGACCAGGCACCGATGATGTAGTCGCGCAGCGTGCCGTCGGCCCGGGCCGACGGAGCGGCGGCGAGGGCCAGGACGGCGCAGCAGGTCAGGCTGGCGAGGCGCAGGGCGGACATCACCGAACTCCCACAAGAATTGAAGGGGTGTCGGTAGACTACCTTGGGTTTCAAGCCCGGCGCCAGTGACTTACGGCCCGAGGGGTGTGAGGCCGATCACCCGGACCGTGGCTTGTGCCCGGACATCTTCGGGCTTGGCGGCCTGCCGAGCTGGCCCTAAGACAGCCGGCCATGGACAGCTTCGAGCATGCGGCCCTGCCGGCGCCGATCCGCGCCGACATCGCCAACCTGCCGGTTTCCGGCATCCACCGTATCTTCATGGCCGGCTACGGCAAGCCAGGCCTGATCCCGCTCTGGGTGGGCGAGGGCGACCAGCCGACGCCGGCCTTCATCGGCCAGGCCGCCACCGCGGCGCTGCAGGCCGGCAAGACCTTCTACAATCCCAAGCGCGGCATTCCCGAGCTGCGGCAGGCACTGGCAACCTACCTGACCGGCCTGCATGGCCAGCCGGTCGGCGCCGATCGCGTTTCGGTCACCTCCTCCGGCATGACCGGGCTGGTGACGGTGATCCAGACCCTGATCCAGCCGGGCGACAACGTCGTCGTGCTGACCCCGGTCTGGCCCAACATCATGGCCGCCATCGAAGTCGCTTCGGGCGTGGTCCGGCCGGTCGGCCTGGAGCCCAGGCCCGAGGGCGGCTTCCGCCTCGACCTCGAGAAGGTGGCGGCGGCGATCGACGGGCGCACGCGGGCGATCTTCTGCGCCTCGCCCGGCAATCCCACCGGCTGGATGGCGAGCGCGGAGGAGCAGGCGGCCCTGCTGGCGCTCTGCCGTGACAAGCGCATCTGGATGATCGCCGACGAGGTCTATGTCCGCTTCGTCTATGGCCCGGGACAGCGCACCGCGCCCTCGTTCCTCGACTTTGCCCGGCCGGACGACCCGCTGCTGGTGTGCAACTCCTTCTCCAAGGCCTGGGCCATGACCGGCTGGCGGCTGGGCTGGATCGTCCACCCGCCGGCGCTGGGCGAGACCTTCGAAAAGCTGACCGAGTTCACCACCTCGGGCGCGCCGCATTTCCTGCAGTACGGCGCCATCGCCGCGCTGCAGCAGGGCGAGCCCTTCGTCGCCGAGCTGGTGGAGCGCTGCCGCCAGTCGGGCGAGATCGTCTACCAGGCGCTAGCCAGCCTGCCGCGAGTGCGCCTGGCCCGGCCCGAGGCCGCCTTCTATGCCTTCTTCAAGCTGGACGGCATGACCGACAGCCTGGCCGAGGCGCTGCGCCTGCTGGAGGCGGCAAACGTCGGCCTGGCGCCGGGCAGCGCCTTCGGTCCGGGCGGCGAGGGGCACCTGAGGCTCTGCTTCGCCGCCTCGCCCGCACGCTTGGCCGAGGCCATGGATCGGCTACGGCCGGCGCTGGCCTAGCTGGCCGCCGGCGCCGGCTGCTTGCGCCGGCGCTCGCCCAGGCGCTTCAGCACGACATAGAACGAGGGCACGAAGAGCACCGCCAGGCAGGTCGAGGCCAGCATGCCGCTGAACACCGTGATGCCGATCGACTTGCGCGCAGCGGCGCCGGCGCCGGTGGCCAGCACCAGCGGCACCACGCCAAGGATGAAGGCCAACGAGGTCATGACGATCGGGCGGAAGCGCACGCGCGCCGCCTCCACCGCCGCCTCGACGATGGACAGGCCGCGGCTGCGCTGCAGATCGCGGGCGAACTCGACGATCAGGATGGCGTTCTTCGCCGACAGCGCGATCAGCAGCACCAGGCCGATCTGGGTATAGAGGTTGTTGGCCACGCCAAGGCCGCTGAGCGCGCCCACCGTGCCGAGCAGCGCCAGCGGCACGGCCAGCAGCACGGCGGCCGGCAGCAGCCAGCTCTCGTACTGCCCGGCCAGCACGAAATAGACCAGCAGCAGCGCCATGGCGAAGATCACGTAGACCTGATCGCCCACCTGCTTCTCTTGATAGGAGACGCCGGTCCACTGGTAGTCCGCGCCGACCGGCAGGGTCTGGCCGGCGATCTGCTCCATCAGCCCTAGTGCCTGGCCGGAGCTGATGCCGGCGGCGGCGGCGCCGTTGATGGTGGCGGTGGGGCGCAGGTTGTAGAGCGTCACCAGGGCCGGGCCGGTGGTGTAGCGCACGTCGGCCACCGTGCCGATCGGCACCATTTCGCCCTGGCTGTTGCGCACGTAGTAGCGCCGCAGATCCTCGGGCGTGGTGCGGCGCGACTGGTCGGCCTGCACGAAGACCGAGAAGGTCTGGCCGAACTTGGTGATCTGGTTGACGTAGGAGGCGCCGAGGTAAGTCTGCAGGGCGGAGAAGACGTCGCTGACCTGCAGGCCCAGCGCCTGGGTCTTCACCCGGTCGATGTCGGCCTGGATCTGGGGCACGTTGGCGCGGAAGGGCGTGGCGACTCGCTGCAGGCTGGACTGCGTGTTGGCCTTGGCGACGATGGCATCGGTGATGCGCTGCAGCTGGGTGTAGTCGAAGCTGCCGTCGACCAGCTGCACCTCCATCTGGAAGCCGCCCGCCAGGCCGAGGCCCTGGATCGGTGGCGGCGGCAGCACGATGACCCGCGCGTCCTGCAGGCCGTCGTACTTGGCGTTCAGCGTGTTGAAAATGTCGAGCAGCCCGCCCGCGGGGCTGCGGTCGTTCCAGTCCTTCATGATGATGTAGGCGACGCCGGCATTGGCCAGCGAGGCATTGTTGTCCAGTGCCGAGACGCCGCCGATGCTCACCACGTGGTCGACATCGGGCAGCCCCTGGGCGATGGCGGTGACCTGCTGCATCACCGCCTCGGTGCGCTCCAGCGAGGCCGCGTCGTTGAGCTGGACGATGGCCATCAGGTAGCCCTGGTCCTCGGTCGGGATGAAGGCGGTCGGCAGCTTGGCCAGGCCATAGCCGGCCAGGCCGATCAGCCCGAAGGCCAGGACCATCATCAGCAGGCTGGCCCGCACCATGCGGCGGATCAGCCAGACGTAGTCGCGCTCCATGGCGCCGAAGGCGCGGTCGAAGCCGCGATAGAAAAAGTTCTTCCGGCCCGGCTTGGCCGGCCGCAGCCACAGCGCGCACTGCGTCGGTTTCAACGTCGCGGCGTTGATCGCGCTGATCAGCGCCGTGGCGGCGATCACCAGGGCGAACTGCTGGTACAGCTGTCCGGTGATGCCGGGCAGGAAGGCGGCCGGCAGGAACACGCTCATCAGTACCAGGGTGATGCCGATGATCGGGCCGAACAGCTCGCGCATCGCCTCGATCGCCGCTGCCTTGGGGGTCAGGCCGCGCTCGATGTGCGAAGAGGCGCCCTCGACCACGACGATGGCATCGTCCACCACGATGCCGATGGCCAGCACGATGGCGAAGAGCGTCAGCAGATTGATGCTGAAGCCCAGCAGCGTCATCGCGGCGAAGGCGCCGATGATGGTGACCGGCACGGTGGTGGCCGGCACCAGCATGGCGCGCAGGTTCTGCAGGAAGATGACGATGACCAGCAGCACCAGCACGCCGGTCTCCAGCAGCGTCACGTAGACTTCGTTGATCGAGGCGGAAACGAACAGCGTGGTGTCGAAGGGAATGTCGTAGGCCAGGTCTTCCGGGAACTTCTTCGCTTCCTGCGCCATGGCGGCCTTGACCCCGGCGGCCACGTCCAGCGCGTTGGCGCCGGGCAGCTGGAAGATGGCGATGCCAGCAGCCGGGACGTTGTCGAACTGGGAGAACTGGCTGTAGGTCTGGGCCCCCAGTTCGACCCGGCCGATGTCGCGCAGGTGGGTGATGCGCCCGCCGTCGCCCGGCTCGGTCTTGATGACGATGTCGGCGAATTCCTGCTCAGTCGACAGCCGGCCGGAGACGTTGACGGTGAGCTGGAAGTCCTGGCCGGCGGGCACCGGCGGCGCGCCGATCTGGCCGGCGGCGACGTCCTGGTTCTGCGCGCGGATGGCGTCGATCACGTCGGCTGGCGTCAGCCCGCGGGCATAGAGCAATTCGGGATCCAGCCAGACGCGCATCGAGTACTCGCCGATGCCGAATAGCCGCACCTGGCCGACGCCCGGCAGGCGCGACAGCTCGTCCACCAGGTTGATGGTGGCGTAGTTGCTGAGGAACAGGCTGTCGTAGGTCCCCTTGGGCGAGGTCAGGGTGACGATCTGCAGGATCGCGGTGGAGCGCTTCTCGGTGGTGACGCCCTGCTGCTGTACCGCCTGCGGCAGCGAGGCGAGCGCGCTGGCGACGCGGTTCTGCACCAGCACCTGGGCGAAATCCAGGTCGGTGCCGATGTCGAAGGTCACTGTCAGGGTACAGACGCCGTCGTTGGTGCTGGTCGACTGCATGTAGAGCATGCCCTCGACGCCGTTCACCTGCTGCTCGATCGGCAGGGCGATGTTGTTCACCACCGTGGTGGCATTGGCGCCGGGATAGGTGGCGCTGACCTGCACGGTCGGCGGGGTGATCGGCGGGTATTGAGCGATCGGCAAGGTGAAGAGCGCGATGGCACCGAGCAGCATGATGACCAGGGCCAGGACGTTGGCGAGGACCGGTCGCTCGATGAAGAACTTGGCGAGCATCGACCGGGGCCCGCCTACTGCTTCTTTGCGCCGTCGACCGGCGGCGGGGCGGCGATCTGCCCGTCGCTCGGCGACACGGCGCTGCCCGGCACGGCCAGCTGCAAGCCGTTGATCACCACCTTGTCGGCGGCGGTCAGGCCCTTGGCGATCTGCCGCAGGGCGCCGTCCTTGACGCCGATCTCCACGGTGCGCCGCTCCACCTTGTTGTCGGCGCCGACCAGCAGCAGGTAGTGGCCGCCCTGGTCGTAGCCCACCGCGGCCTCGGGCACGAAGAGGCCTGGCGCCGGCTTGCCCAGCGGCACGCGCACGCGCACGAAGAGGCCGGGGACGAAGAACCTGTCGGGGTTGGGCAGCTTGGCGCGCAGCTGCAGCACGCCGGTCGAGGTGTCCAGCGTGTTGTCGACGAAATCCAGGGTCGCCTGGTGCGGATAGCCCTGCTCGGTCTGCAGCCCGACAAAGACCGGCAGCGTGCCGACCGGGGCTTTGTCGATGCCCTCCGCCCGCATCGAGGCGTTGACCTTCAGCACGTCGATCTCGTTCAGCGTGAAGTAGACGTAGAGCGGATCGATCTGCGCGATGTTGGCCAATGTCGTGGGCGAGCCATAGCCCACCAGGTTGCCGACATCGATCAGATGGCGCCCCATGCGCCCGGCGAAGGGCGCGGCGACCTTGGTGTAGCCCAGGTTGATCTGCGCCACGGTCAGGTCGGCCGTCGCCTGGTCGACCGCGGCCTGCGCCGAATCGCGGCTGCTCTTGGCCTGTTCGACGCTGGCGGTGGCGGTGGCGTTGTCCTTCACCAGGCGCTGCTGGCGTTCGTACTCCAGCTCCGCTGCGGTCAGCGAGGCCTGCTGCTGCTCGACCGCCGCGGTGCTCTGGTCCACCTTGGCCTGATAGGGCGCCGGTTCGATGACGAAGAGCTGCTCGCCCTGGGTGACCGCGGCGCCGTCGGCGAAGTCGATCGACTGCAGGTAGCCCTCGACGCGTGCCACCAGATCGACGCTCTGGAAGGCCACGGTGGAGCCGGTGAGCTCCAGGTAGTCGGTGACCGGCTGCTGCAGCGGCGTCGCCACGGTGACGCCGGGTGGCGGCGGCGGCACATAGGCGTTCTTCTCGTCATCGCAGGCGGCCAGCGCCAGGGCGAGGGCCAGGCCCAACGCCGCCAGCCGTCCGCCGTGTGCCCGCAACGCCATCGGCCCCTCGCTTCTCCGCTGCCGCATCGCCGCTACCAGTCGACCGGCGGGAAGATCCCGTCCTGGTCCTCCGGTGGCGGCTCCTCGTGCTGTTCGGGTTCCAGCAGGTCGCCCCAGTCGGTGCGGGATCCCATCTCCTGCTTGGTCTTGTCGGACACGAAGTCCTTGCCGGCGCGCAGCTCCCAGCCGCCGCCCAGCGCGCGATAGACCGAGATCAGGCCCAGCGGCACGTTGCCCTCGGCCACTGCCAGGGAATCCTCGACGCGCAGCTGCGACTGCTGGGCGTTGAGCACGTTGGTGAAGTCGCTGGCGCCGTCGCGGTACTGCACGAAGGACAGCCCGGTGGTGCGCCGCGCGGCCTTGGCGGCGCGGCGATAGCGCTCCACCACCTCCTGCCCCTGCAGGAACGAGGCCAGGCCGCTCTCCACCTCCTGCTGCGCCTGCAGCACGGTGAACTGGTAGTCCAGGATGGTGGCCTGGAAGGCGGCGTCCTGCTGGCGCATTTCGTTAGTCAGGCGCCCGTAGTTGAAGAAGGGGAAGCTGATGGCCGGCCCGAAGGAATAGGTGTGGCTGGTCCAGTTGAACACGTCGCTGAGCGAGGCCGAGCCCAGGCTGTTGCTGCTGAAGCCGAAGGTGCCGCTGAGCGAGAAGGCGGGGTAGAGGTTCGCCTCGGCGACGCCGATCAGGGCCGATTGCGCGGCGGCGGCGAACTCCGCCTCGCGCACGTCGGGGCGGCGGCGCAGCAGGTCGGTCGGAATGCCGACGGCGACCTCGGCCGGCGCGGTGGGGATCTGGCCGGGCGACAGCAGCGCCTCGACCTTGTTGGGCGGCAGGCCGAGCAGCAGCGCCAGGCTGTACTTGGCCTGCGCCAGGTCGCTTTGGAACTGCGGGATCTGTGCCTCGGTCTCGGCCAAGGTCGACAGCGCCTGGGCGACGTCGAGCTCGCTGGTCTCGCCGTTCTTGAAGCGCGAACTGGCGATGCCCAGGCTGCCGCGCTGGCTGCGCACATTGTCCTCGGCGATGGCGATGCGCCGCTCCAGCACACGGATGTTGACGTAGACCGTGGCGACATCGGCGATCAAGGTCACCACGGCGTCGTCATAGGCCGAGATGGCGGCCAGCAGGTCGCCGTCGGCCGATTCGATGGCGCGGCGGAACTTGCCCCAGAGATCGATTTCTCAGTTGGTCGAGGCGCCGAAGCTGATCGAGCTGTAGCTGCCGCCGAGGATGGGCTGTGCGCGGCCCGTCGGGTCCGAACTGCGCTGCTTGGTCAGCGAGCCCTCGACCACCTGCTGCTGCGGGTAAAAGTCGCCGTAGCTTTCACCCAGCGCCGCGCGGGCCTGCAGCACGTGCACGCCGGCGGCCTCGATGGTGGGGTTGTTGGCATAAGCCAGCTCGACCAGCTGGTCGAGCAGCGGATCGTTGAAGGACTTCCACCAGCGCTCGTTGACCGGCTGGCTGGCTTGCACCCGCGGGTCGCTGGCCTCCACCCAGGTCTGCGCGACCTCGGCCTGGGGGGTGACGAAGTCCGGGCCAACCGTGCAGCCTGCTATCAACAGCAGCGGGAAGAACCTTGCCCGCCGCGCCGCGGCGCGGCGCCAGCCACCAGGTCTCCTTGCTTGTGCAACCGATCCGTTGCTGACAGGCATTGTTCGATCAACCCCCGGTTATCGAATTATGGGTGAACAATCCCTTCTGCAGCAACAGTCTTCAAGCGTGATAGGACAGAAAGCAAACGGCCGCCGAGAAGCCTCGGCGGCCGCTGCAGAATTCGGGACCGGAAGTCGCCCGCCGCGCTATTGGCGATTGCTGTCCTTGTCGTGATCCAGATTGCGCCAGAACTCTACGCGATCGTCACGCCGCTCGTCGCTCGAGGTCCAGCTGTCGTTCTGGCCATCCCAGAAGAGCTGACCGCGGCTGTCGAACTCGCCCTGCTGCCAGGCCTGCAGGGCGTCCTGGCGGTCATCGCTATAGGACTTGTCCACCTGCGTGCGGTTGTTGCGATAGTCGCTCCAGCCGTCCTTGTCCCGGCCGTCCTTGTCCCGGCCGTCCTTGTCCCAGCCGTTCTTATCCCAGCCGTTCTTATCCCAGTCGTTCTTGTCGTCGTGGTCCTTCTTGGCGTTATGGCCCTTCTTGTTTTTGTGGCCCTTCTTGTCGTCGTCCCAGGACTGGTCCTGGTTCCAAGTCTGCCACTTGTCGGTCTTGTCGTTGCTATCCGCCAGGGCAGATACCGAGAAGACGGGGACGGCGAGGGCGAGGCCTAAGAGGCCCGCAATCATGTTGTTCGTGCGTTTCACTTTGTTATGCTCCTTGTCGCCCGTGTGGTGAGGGGGCGCGGGCTGTCTTGACCTAACGTTACGACTGTATGGTCTGTTGCATCCCTGCGTCGGTGCTTGCACGGCACTTGTGACAGCAAGGGCTCTAGCCGGAACCGGCGCGGCGAGATGCAATGGCCGGCATGACCCCCGACTACTTCCGCGCCTTCGCGCGCTACAACACCTGGGCCAACCGGCGGCTCTATCAGACCGCCGGTACGCTGTCGGCGGAGGCGCTGGCGCAACACCGCCCGGCCGCCTTTTTCCGCTCCATCCTCGGCACGCTGAATCACCTGGTGGTGGCCGACCGCATCTGGCTGCATCGCCTGGAGTCCTGCGGCCCGCAGCACAGCCGCCTGGCCGACGAGCCCTTCCCGCGCTTCTGCGATCTCTTGGCGGTGCGCCGCGCCGAGGACGAGCGCCTGATCGCTTTCGTCGAGGGCCTGGACCAGCCCCGCCTGAACAGCGAGCTGGCCTACCGAACGCTGCGCGGTACCGAGCTGCGCCAGCCGCTGTGGCAGGTGCTGGCGCATCTCTTCAACCACCAGACCCATCACCGTGGCCAGGCCCATGCGCTGCTCAAGGACGCCGGGCTGGAGCCGCCGGAACTCGATCTGCTGATCTTCCAGCGGGAAGCCGCGGGACCCTAGGAATGGGTCGCATTCATAGCGCCGAGGGTCGTTGGCAGAGCAGATCTGTTGCATTGCAGCAACAGCACGTGGCGATCTGGCTGCAATTGGCGAGACTGGCAAAAAATCAATTGTGACAGCATCTTGGCGGCGCATGCGCGGCGCGCATGCCGGTCCTTGCGTGGATGTTCGTGGCGGTTGGGCCACGTCCCACCGTATATCTCTTCGCATCAGCGAAATCACCCGCGATGCCCCACCGGCGCTGGCCGGACCCGGGACCGTCGCTCGAAAGGACCGATCATGTTCAGCACCCTGTTCACCTATGTCGCCGACCGCTCGATGCCTGGCCTGAGCGAGTCCGAGGCGCGCCGCCTGGCGGCCAACGATGCCGGCTCGGCCCGCTACGAGCTGCGCGGCCTGGATGCGCGCCAGTTGCGCGACCTGGGGCTGGATCGCTCCGCCGCCTGATCGCCGCCGCGATGGCTTTCGGCAACGGCCGCGCCCGCCCGGGCGCGGCCGTTCGCTTGTTCGCGCATGCCATCCATCGCCAGAAGGCGCGAGCCTGCCGGGGTGCGGCGCGGCAGGGTCGGCGGCGACATGGCGACACCTCCTGACACGACAGCAGGCGCATGAGCGGGCGCACCCTGGGCGGGCGGCCCCTGGTCGGCTGGCTGCTGGCCAGCTTCGTGCTGTTCGTCTGGTCCGGCTGGATCATCGTCGCGCGGCTGGGCGCCACCTTGACGCTCAGCGTGTGGGACGTGACCGCGCTGCGCTTCGGCACCGCCGGCCTGTTGATCCTGCCCTGGGCGCTGCGCTGGGGCCTCAGCGGCCTGTCGCTGCGACGGGCGCTCTGGCTGGCGATCTCCTGCGGCGCACCCTATGCTGGCGCCGCCTTCATCGGCTTTCTCTTTGCTCCGGCGGCGCATGGTGCCGTGCTGGTCAACGGGACATTGCCGCTCTTCACCCTGCTGCTCGGCTGGGCCGCCGTCGGCCTGCGCCCGACGCGCGGCCAGATCCTGGGCGTGGTGCTGGTGCTGGCCGGCTGCGCGGCGATCGGCGGCGATGGACTGCTGGCGCCGGTGCACGACCAGTGGAAGGGCCACCTGTTCTTCCTGCTCGCCGCGCTGCTGCTGTCCGGCTACATGGTCGCGGCGCGCGCCTGGAAGGTGACCAGCCGCCAGACCCTGGTGGCGGTGCCGATCGGCAGCGCCCTGATGTTCCTCCCGGTCTACTTCCTCGCCGACCTGCCGAGCGCGCTGATCCATGCGCCGCTGGCTGCCTGGCCCTGGCGCGAGGTGCTGCTGCAGGTGGTCTACCAGGGCATCCTGGTGTCGCTGCTGGCGCTGCCGCTCTTCACCCGGGCCAACGCGCTGCTGGGTTCGGCCGCCATGTCGGCCTTCCTGGCGGCGGTGCCCAGCGTCACGCTGCTGCTGGCCATCCCGCTGCTGGGCGAGGTGCCGAGCCTGCTGGCGGTGGTCGGCGTCGGCGTGGTGACCCTGGGGGTGCTCTGCACCATCGGCCTGATCAGGCCGAAGACCGCCTTAGCAGCAGAAGGTTAAAGCCGGCCAGCGCGTCATAGAGCGCCTGCCAGTCGGCCTGCAGCGCGGCGGATTCCAGCGCCGGGTTGCTGGCCTGCAGGTCCTGCAGGATCTGACCGATGCTGCGCAGCCCGTCGATGCGCTGCAGCAGCGCCGGCGCCAGGCGGGGCAGCGGGTGCTGCAGGGTGATGCCACCGACCTCCAGCCGCAGGGTCAGGCTGCCGGCCACGGCGCGCGCCAGCTCGGCGCCGCTGTTCTTGGTCAGCTGCGGGATCATCCCGGCCTCGCTGGCGGCCAGGGTGTCGCCGGCCGCCAGGGTGGCATAGAGCACGTGGGTCTTCATGCTGCCGGCCAGCGACTCGGCCGCCGCCCAGCGCGCCGGGCGCGCCAGCGCCGCCAGGCGCCGCCGCAGCTCCGGGTCGCTGACGTAGCTCTCCGGCGCATAGCGCAGCGGCTCGATGAAGCTGACTGGCGTCAGCCCGGCGCCGCTCACCAGGTCCAGCACTTCGGGCACCCGGTAGGCACGGTCTTGCGCGTGCAGCAGCAGGTCGACCAGCTCGGCGTCGCTCAGCTTGTGGTCGCTGAGGAAGGGGTTACGGCGAAACCAGTTGCTGCCCGGCAGCTGCCCCAGCAGCCGCCGCGCCAAGGCCACGCGGACGGCGAGCGACTCGCCGGGCGCCAGGTCGCGCAGCAGCACCTGCAGCTCATAGACGCCGCGCCGGCCGTATTCGCCATAGAGCATCAGGCCCAGGCCGGCGCCAGGCGCCAGCTGCGCCACCAGGCTGGCCAGGCCGGCGGCCGGGTCGGGCAGGTGATGCAGCACGCCGCAGCAGTCGATGTAGTCGTAGGGACCCGGTGCCACCCGCGCCACCTCGAGCAGCGAACCGGTGACGAAGCGGATGTTGGTCAGGCCGCGCGCCGCGGCCCGCGCCTCGGCCACCTGGCGCGCCGCCGCCGAGAGGTCGAGGTAGACCACCTCGTGGAACTTGTCGCCCGGCTTCAGGCGGACCCGCGCGTCCAGCGACGCATTGGCCAGCTGCTGCGCCAGCATGATGGCGGCATCGCCGGTGCCGCCGCCGGCGACCAGCGCGCGAAACGGCCGCTTCAGGTCCAGTTGACCGCGATAGAGATAGTGGTTGATCTCGCGCAGGTCGGAGGGCGAGCCGACCACCAGCCGCTTGGCCTCGTCACGCGGATCGCGGCGCGGATAGGGAAAGGCCTCGTACTGCGCCTGCACGGGGTCCACGGGTCAGATCTCCACCACCACCTTGCCGGTGGCCTTGCGCTCCTGCAGCAGGGTGAAGGCCTCGGCCGCCCGCGCCAGCGGCAGGCGGTGCGAGACGTGCGGCTTCAGCAGCCCGGCCTCGAACCAGCGGAACAGGTCGGCGAACTGCGCCGCCAGGCGATCCGTCGCATTGCGCCGATAGGAGCCCCAGTAGAAGCCAACCGCGCTGCAGTTCTTCACCAGCAGGATATTGGCCGGGATCTGCGGCACGCCGCCGCCGGCGAAGCCGATGACGACGATGCGCCCCTCCCAGGCGATGGCGCGCAGCGAGGCGTCGAAGACCTCGCCACCCACGGGATCGAAATAGACGTCGGCGCCCTTGCCACCGGTCAGCTCCTTCAGCCGCTGGCGCAGGTCCTCGCCCTTGTAGTCGATCACCGCGTCGGCGCCGTGCGCCAGGGCGACCGCGGTCTTCGCCGTGCCGCCGGCGGTACCGATGACCCGTGCGCCCAGCGCCTTGCCGATTTCGACTGTGGCTAGGCCGACACCGCCGGCGGCGCCGTGCACCACCAGGGTCTCGCCGGCCTTCAGACCGGCGCGCCAGACCAGCGCGCCATGCGCCGTGCCATAGGTGATGGGAAAGCCGGCGGCGGTGACATAGTCCATGCCGGCCGGCAGCAGGAAGCTGTCGGTGACCTTGGCCCGCACCAGCTCGGCGAAGCCGCCGGCGTCGAGCGCCGCCAGCACGCGCTGGCCGACGGCGAAGCCGGTGACGCCGGGCCCTAGCGCAGCGACCTCGCCCGCCACCTCCAGCCCGGGGGCGAAGGGCAGCGGCGGCCGCTCCTGGTACTTGCCCTGGATCAGCAGCGTGTCGGCAAAGTTGACCCCGGCGGCACGCGCGCGGATCACGATTTCGCCCGGTCCCGGCGTGGGGTCGGGCAGCCAGCCCAGGGCCAGCGTCTCGGGGCCACCATAGGCGGCACAGATCAGGGCTTGCATCTTACTGAAGGGCTTCCATCAGAAGGCGGCGAGGCCGGCGGGATGCACCTCGCCGACCGCCAGACCGACCCGGTTGCGCAGCGTCGGCGTCAGCCAGGGCTTGAGGCGCAGCGTGGCGGCCTCGTCGAGGATCTTGAAGGCCACCAGCATGCGGCCCATCAGCACCTCGGCGGCGCGGCCGGCGCCGTCGTCGACCTTCAGCGCGATGCCCAGGCCTAGCTCCGGCAGCGCGGCGCAATAGACGCCCTCGGCGCCGGTCTTGATCAGCGCCGCCTCGCGCGTCTCCTCCATGATCTTGGTGCAGAAGCGGTTGCTGCCGGCGACCATGAAGGGATGCGCCGCCACCGCCTGGCGCAGCCGCTTGGCGGCGGCCTGGCGTTCCTCCGGCTGGTCCGAGGGATCGGCCAGGCGGGCCATGCCGAGCGCCAGATTGCCCAGCGGGATGGCGATGGTCGGGATGCCGCAGCCGTCGATGCCGACCGGCGCCTGCGACAGGTCCAGTCCGGTCATGGCCTCGAAGACCCCCAGGATGCGCTGCTGCACCGCGTGTTCCAGCTTGATGTAGCCCTTGGTCGGCGCCTTCAGTTGCTTGGCCACGGTCAGGAAGCCGCTGTGCTTGCCCGAGCAGTTGTTGTGCGCCGCCGTCGGCTCGCCGCCGCCCTTCAGCAGCGCCTTCATCGAGGCCTCGTGGTAGGGCAGGTGGACACCGCACTCCAGGTCGGCGACCGACAGGCCAAGGCGGGCCAGCCAGGCCTCCACGGCCTCGACGTGGCCAGGTTCGCCGTCGTGGCTGGCGCAGGCCAGCGCGATTTCCGCCGGGCTGCAGTCGAAGGCGTCGGCGGCGCCGGTCTCCAGCAGCGGCAGCGCCTGCAGCGGCTTGATCGCCGAGCGCGGATAGACCAGCGCGTTCAGGTCGCCGGCGGATGCCACCACGCCGCCCTTGGCGTCGACCACGGCGAAGGAGGCGCGATGGCGGCTCTCGACCTCCGTGCCGCGCGTCACCTCGACCAGCAGCGGATTGGCATGCTCGTGGTCGTGGTCATGCCCATGGTCATGATCGTGATCATGGTCATGATCGTGGTCGCAGTTCGGGCCGTGCTGGTGGCCGTGGTCCTTGTCGTCGTGCATGGGGCACCTGGTTGGGGGCGGGGGCCGGGAGGCGGATCGGGCGGTTTTAGACCGCTGGCGGCGACCGTGCTAGAGCTTTGCCGACCGCAGTAGGAGACGGCGCGCGTGCGTGGCTATTTCGGCATCGGCGTGGAAGGCATCAGCAAGCCCATGAATCTGGGCGCCCTGCTGCGCACGGCGCATGCCTTCGGCGCCTCCTTCGCCTTCACCATCGCCGCCACCTTCGATGCCAAGGGGGTGCGCGCCGCCGATACCTCGGACGCCAAGCAGCACCTGCCGCTCTATGCCTTCGGCGGCCTGGGCGAGCTCACGCTGCCCAAGGGCTGCCAGCTGGTCGGGGTGGAGCTGACCGACGACGCGGTGGAGCTGCCGTCCTTCCGCCACCCGCTGATGGCGGCCTATGTACTGGGTCCGGAGCGCGGCAGCCTGTCGCCGGAGCTGCACGCGCGCTGCGCCCACGTGGTGAAAATCCCGACGCGCTTCTGCATCAACGTCAGCCTGGCCGGCGCCCTGGTGATGTACGACCGCACCCTGGCGATGGGCCGCTTCGCCCCGCGCCCGGTCAGCAGCCTGGGCGAGGTCGAGGCGCTGCCACCGCACGTGGCCGGCGGCCAGGTCTTCCGCAAGAAGCGATAATTTCCCCTCCCACCGCAGCTTGGGGAAGGGAAGGGGACTGCTTCTTCAGGAATCACCCGATCTCTTCGCGGCACACTTGTAGGATTTCGCCGTTGATGGCCGACATGGACAGATAGTAGTAGGGCGGACCGTCGGCGAATTGGCGTGTACAGCAGTCAGCCAGAGCAAAGAACATCGCTTTGTCGATCTCTTCGATTCCTTGGCTGAAGACCATCGACCGTTCGATCGTCAGGTACCTGTGCGCAATGATCCAACTGCCAAGCTCTTTGAAAGTCGCACAGGTCTGTGCTTTGGACAGACCGAAGGTGCGCTCCAGGTCCTGTATCACATCCCAGATCTGCAGGCTCTCCTCTGTCGCCAGAGTGACGACATGGTGTTTGAAGGCCGTGACCGAAAACTCTGCGGTCATGTTTCCCCCTACCCCGCCAACAGGCCCCTGAGCTGCCGGCTGGCCACGGTCAACATGGCCAGGGTCGGATGCGCCAGGGCGCCCAGTTCGCCCATCAGCTGCTCGGCGCGGGCGACTAGCGGGCGGCGGGTCTCGGCCCAGGCCTCCAGCGCCTGCGGCAGCTCCTGGCCCTTCTTGCGACTGGCCAGGATGCGCGCCGCCATGTCGGCCTGCTGCGCGCCCAGTTCCTCGGTGACGGCGGAGATCGCCAGCTTGTCCCAGGCGGTGTCGGTGGACAGCTTGGCGGCGGCGTGGCGCAGCCAGTCGAAGCCGAAGCGGTCGCCAACGGCGAAGAAGCCGGCGGCCGCCACCTCGATCGCCAGCCCGGTCACGCCGGCGATACGCACGATGTCGAGCGCCGAGAGCAGCCAGGGCCCGGAAGCCAAGCGGTCGGCCAGCTTGGCCGGCACGCCGGCATCGCACCAGGCTTGCCCGCGCTGCGCCAGCTCTACGCGGTGGCGTGCTGCCAAGCTGTCCTGGAGGCCGGCGGCGATGCTGGCGACGCCGGGGGCGAAGTCGCGGATGGTGCGGTCGATCGGCAGGCCCTGGCCGCGGCTGCGCAGCAGCCAGGCGGTGCCGCGCTCGACCAGGCGGCCAACCTCCACCAGCAGCTCGTACTGCGTCGCCGTCGACACCTTGCCGTCCAGCGCCTCGATGGCGGCGCAGGCGGCCGGGGCGGCGAAGATCTCACGCGCCGCCAGATAGGCGCGGGCGATGTCCGACGTCGGCAGGCCGGTGCGCTCGCGGATCTCGGCGGTGAAGGTCATGCCCATGCGGTTGACGATGTCGTTCGTCGTCATGGTGGCGACGATCTCGCGCCGCAGGCGGTGGTGCGCGATGTCGGCGCTGTAGTTCTTCTGCAGCGGCAGCGGGAAGTAGTGCCGCAGGTCGTCTTCCAGCGCCGGATCGTCCGGCAGGTCTGAATCCAGCAGCTCCTCGTAGAGCACGATCTTGGCGTAGGACAGCAGGATCGCCAGCTCCGGCCGGGTCAGGCCGCGGTGCGCCGCCATGCGCTCGGCCAGCAGCTCGTCGTTCGGCAGGTACTCCAGCGCGCGATCCAGCTTGCCGGCCTTCTCCAGCCCGCGCATGTAGCGCGCGTGACGGTCCAGCAGGTGCGCCGCCATGCGCTCGGTCACGCTGATCGCCTGGGTCTGCAGGTAGTTGTCGCGCAGCACCAGGTGGCCGACCTCGTCGGTCATCTTGACCAGCAGCTTGTCACGCTGCGGCCGAGTCAGCTTCTTCTGCTGCTCCAGGTGGCCGGTCAGGATCTTGATGTTGACCTCGTGGTCCGAGCAGTCGACGCCGGCCGAGTTGTCGATCGAATCGGTGTTCAGCTTGCCGCCGGTCAGCGCGTACTCGACGCGGCCCAGCTGCGTCATGCCCAGGTTGGCGCCCTCGCCCACCACCTTGGCCTTGAGGTCGCGGCCGTTGACGCGCAGCGCGTCGTTGGCGCGGTCGCCGGCCTCGGCGTTGCCTTGCGCCGCCGCCTTGACGTAGGTGCCGATGCCGCCGAACCACAGCAGCTCGGCCGGGGCCAGCAGGATCGCCTTCATCAGCTCGGCCGGGGTCATGGCCTCGTTGGCGATGCCCAGCGCGCGGCGCATCTCCGGCGTGGTCTTGATCTCCTTGGCCTTGCGGTCGAAGACGCCGCCGCCTTTGGAGATCAGCTTGCTGTCGTAGTCCAGCCACGAGGAGCGCGGCAGCGCGAACATCCGCTGCCGCTCGACCAGCGAGGCCGCCGGGTCGGGCGTCGGATCGATGAAGATGTTGCGGTGGTCAAAGGCGGCCAGCAGCTTGATATGCGGCGACAGCAGCATGCCGTTGCCGAAGACGTCGCCCGACATGTCGCCGACGCCGACCACGGTGAAGTCCTCGGCCTGGATGTCCTTGCCGAGTTCGCGGAAGTGCCGTTTCACCGATTCCCAGGCGCCCCGGGCGGTGATGCCCATGACCTTGTGGTCGTAGCCGGCCGAACCGCCCGAGGCGAAGGCGTCGCCCAGCCAGAAGCCGTAGTCGGCGGAGACCGCGTTGGCGAAGTCCGAGAAGGTCGCAGTGCCCTTGTCGGCGGCGACCACTAGGTAGGGATCGTCGCCGTCGTGGCGCACGACATGCGCCGGCGGCACGATCTTGTGGGTGACGATGTTGTCGGTCAGGTCGAGCAGCCCGCGCAGAAAAGTGCGGTAGCAGGTCACGCCATCGGCCTGGAAGGCCTCGCGGCCCGCGCTCGGCGGCGGCGGGTTCTTCAGCACGAAACCGCCCTTGGAGCCGACCGGAACGATCACTGCGTTCTTCACCTGCTGCGCCTTCACCAGGCCCAGCACCTCGGTGCGGAAGTCATCACGCCGGTCCGACCAGCGCAGGCCGCCGCGCGCGACAGGGCCGAAGCGCAGGTGCACGCCCTCGACCCGCACGCTGTAGACGAAGATCTCGCGGAAGGGGCGCGGCTGCGGCAGGTCCTCGATGGCGCGGGCGTCGAACTTGAAGCTCATGTGCAGCTTCTCGGCGCCCGCCGGCTCCGGTCCGCGGCCGTCGCCGGGCTGATAGAAATTGGTGCGCAGCGTCACCTTGATGAGGTTCAGGTAGCGCCGGAAGATGCGGTCCTCGTCCAGGTTGGTGACCAGCTCCAGCTGGGCGCGGATCTCGGCGATCAGGCGCTGCTGCTGGGCGTCGCGGTCTTTCCCGCGCGCCGGGTCGAAGCGGGCGTGGAACAGCTGCACCAGCAGGCGGGTGATGCCGGTATTGCCGGCCAGGGTGTTTTCGATGGTCTCCTGCGTGAAGGGCGCCTGGACCTGCCGCAGATAGCGGGCATAGGCACGCAGCAGCGTGATCTCGCGCGCGTTCAGGTCGGCCCGCAGCACCAGGCGATTCAGCCCATCGCTTTCCATGCGGCCGCCCCAGGTGCGGCTGAAGACGCGGTGGAACTCGGCCTTCACCTTGGGGACGTCGACCTGCAGTGGCTGGCGCAGCACCATGCCGAAATCGTGGATGTAGAGCGTGCGTGTCTCGCTGCCGCCGGGCACCAACGGGGTGACGGCATAGGGCACCTCGGACAGCACCTTCAGGCCCATGTTCTCCAGCACCGGCAGGATGTCGCTGAGCGCGATCGGCTGGTCGGCGACATAGACTTTGAAGCCCAGCTGGCTTTCGCCGCGCCCCATCGGCTGGTAGAGCCGCATCGCCAGGTCGCGGCCGGCCAGCACGCGCTCCAACCGGTCGATGTCCTGCAGCGTGACGGCGGCGCCGAACTGCGCCTGATAGGCCGGGGGGAAGGCCTTCAGGTAGCGGCGCGACAGCTCCAGGCCCTCGCCTTCGCCGTACTCGGCGACCAGGCGCTGTTCCATCTGGTCGGTCCAGGAGCGCGCCGCCGAGGCCAGCTCGGCCTCCAGCAGCGCCTCGTCGACCCGCGGCACCTGGCCCTGGGTGGTGCGAACGATCAGGTGCAGGCGGGCCAGCGCGGCATCCGACAGCTGCGTGGTATAGGCCACCACCTCGCCGCCATAGGCCTGTGCCACCAGCTCCTGCAGCCGGAGCCGCAGGTTGGTATCGAAGCGGTCGCGCGGCACGTAGATCAGCGCCGACACGAAGCGCTCAAAGGGATCGTGCCGGACGAAGAGCGCAACCCGTCGCCGCTCCTGCAGATGCAGGATGCCCAGCACGGTGCGATAGAGGTCGTCTTCGCCGATCTGGAACAGCTCGTCGCGCGGATAGGCCTCCAGGATATGCACCAGCGCCTTGCCGTCGTGGCTGTTGGGGGCGAAACCGGCGCGCTTCAGCGTGGCCTCGACCTTCTGCCGCAGCAGCGGGATGTCGCGCGTCGACATGGAATAGGCGGCCGAGGTGAAGAGGCCGATGAAGAGCCGCTCGCCGATGACCTCGCCAGCCTCGTTGAAGGATTTCACCGCGATGGTGTCCATGTGCACCGGGCGGTGCACCGTGGAGCGGCGGTTGGCCTTGGTCAGGCGCAGCAGCACCGGCCGGCGGATGAAGTCCTGCACGTCCGGCGGCAGGGTGCCCAGGCTGCGCAGTCCGTCGAACACCGTGACCTCGCTGCTCGACAGGATGCCCAGGCCGCTGCTCGGCAGAATGCGCGACACCGCCTTGCCGCCCTTGCCGGCGAAGGAGTACTCGCGATAGCCGAGGTAGGTGAAGTTGTTGTCGTCCAGCCATTCGAGGAACTTCAGCGTCTCCGCCACCTCGGCCTTGGGCAGCGGCGGCGGCCTGCGCTCCAGCTCCTCCACCAGGTCGCGGCAGCGCTGCCGCATGGCGCGCCAGTCGGTGACCGCGGCGCGCACGTCGCCCAGCACGCGCTGCAGGCCCTCGACGATGCCGGCATGGCGCCGTTCCGAAACCTCGCCGATCCACACCTGCATGATTGATTCCGGCAGGCTGCCGTCATGCCGATCGCCCGGCGCGGCGATGTTCAGCAGCTTGCCGCTGCGGTCACGCCGGCTGGCGAAGATCGGGTGGATCACCAGCCGCACCTCGCACTCCAGGCGCATCAGCTCGGCGGTGACCGAATCGACCAGGAAGGGCATGTCGTCATTGATGATCTCGACGATGCAGTGCGGCGAAGACCAGCCGTCGCGACGCGGCTGCGGATGGTAGACCCGCACCTTGGCCGTACCGGCCTTGCGCTCGCCGGCAAAGCGATAGAGCGCGCGCGCCGCGCCGGCTAGGTCGACCGGCGCGCTGTCCGCCAAGTCGTCTTCCGGCACGTTGGCGAAGAGCCGCCGGGCGAAGTCGGCCAGCTGCGCCGTCTCGGCCTGCGTGCGCCCCTTCGGCAGGGCGGCGACGATGCGTTCGATGAGGTGCGGCGAGGCGGGCAGCTCGCCCGGCACCGGTGGCTCCGGCGCGACGGTGGTCACCTTGCTGGTCGCGCCCTCGGTCTTGCTCACCGTGCGGCGCGCCTGCGCCTTGCCTGTCTTGGCCATCCGATCCTCCAGCGCCCCTTTGCCGTGCGGCCTCTCGCCGGGACCGCTTGCCCCGAGCCTAGCGCAAGGTCATCGCCTTGGCGACCTGGAGCCTGCGCGACGAAAGCCGGCGGCGCTATCACCGGCGAATGACAGCATCATTGCCGCCGGCTAGTCTGCGTCGCGAAATGCGAATGCAGGATAGTTTCGGGGAGAGGACGATGCGTCACTTTGCTGCGCTGGTGGCCGGCACGGCTGTCTGGATCGGGCTCTCGGCCGCCGCGGCGGCGGAGTGCAGCGGCCCAAGCGTGCTGGACTGCGACATGGCCGGGCAGACCGTGGGGGTGCTGGACCTCAATGGCTCCGAGATCGTTTCGATCGATCTCTCGGCCGCCACCGTCGGCGACCTGGGCCTGGCTAACACCAAGATCCACGCGATGAATGCCAAGGCGGCGCAGCTCACCAACGCCGACTTCAGTTACAGCGAAATCGTCTCGATCAACGCCGAGGAGGCTGTGCTGACCGAAGCCAGCTTCACCGGGGCCAAGATCGTCGCCGGCAACCTAGCCGGCGCCGACCTGACCCGCGCTGATTTCAGCGGCGCCAAGCTGGTGCGGGCTGACCTCAGCAACGCCCACCTCGCCGGCGCCAACTTGAAGGGTGCCAAGTTCGTCTCCGTCGACTGGACCGGCGCCGACCTCAGCGGCGCCACCTGGAGCGACGGACGCCTCTGCGCCGACGGCTCCTTGGGACGCTGCCAATAGCGGGGCGCCGCCGGTCGCGCTAGAACCCTGCGCATGACACTGGACAGCGGGCTGCCCTGGCGCCGACTTCTCCCCCTGCTGCTGCTCGGGCTGCTGGCACTCGGCCTGGCGCTCTACATCCGCTACGGCCTGGTACAGGTCAGTGCCATCGGCCTGGCCTGCGATGCTGGCGAGGCCTCCTTCGCCTGTACCCTGCGGCAGGGCGCGATCGCGCTGTTCTCCCGCGACATCCTGGGTTGGACGGCCCTGGCCGCCGGGGCGGTGACGCTGCTGCGGCCGGCCTGGTGGTCCGCAACGCTGACGCTGCTGGCCGGTGGCCTCGGCCTCTTCCTCTATAACACCGAGCTGGCGGCCAGCGGCCTCACGTTGGCGGCGCTGGCGTTGGCGCGGCCGCGGGGCTGACCACCAGCGGGCGCAGCGCCACGCCGGCCAGGAGCATCAGCAGGCCCCAGAGCAGCGCCTGCTGGTTCTCCAGCCCTTCGCGCAGCCCCACCAGCAGGCCACCGGCAATCAGCGGCAGGGCGATGGCGCGTTCCGCCAGGCGCGGCCCCGGCTCGGCGCCGAGCAGCAGGAAACTCACGACCGGCACCGCCAACGCGGCGTTGAAGAAGTCGCGATAGCGCGGGTCGACCACCAGGCCCAGCAGCCAGGGCAGCAGCAGCAGCACCGACAGCACCAGGCCCCAGCCCAGCCAACGCTCGGCGAAGCCCAGGCGCTGCCGGCCGCGACCCAGCATTGCGGCCAGGGTCGGCCGCCGCCCCTCGTGGGTCAGCGCGGTGGCGGCCAGCGGCGGCAGCAGCAGGCCGAGCAGCAGGGCCAGCAGCGCGCGCAGCCAGTCGGCCAGGTCCAGGCTGGTGGCTGGCGCCTGTTCGATCCACCAGGGCACCGCCAGCCCGGCGACCAGCGCCAGCAGCGCCACCTTGAAGCGCGCGGCACCCTGCGCCAGCGCACCGGCCGCCAGGGTGACCAGTGCCAGCAGCGCGCCGCCGACGGCCTGCCAGAGCCAGTGCGGATGGTCGCTCAGCGGCTGGCCCCAGGCGAACTTCGACGTCGCCGTGGCGTCCAGGAAACCCCAATGGCCGCCAACCGTGCCTTCCAGCGCGCGCTTCCAGTCCTGGTCGAAGGCCTCGATCAGGTTGTAGTCCCAGCCCTCCGCCTTCAGCAGCGTCAGCAGCGCGTGAAAGAAGCGCGCCTGGTTGGCGGGCGAGGGCACGGCGCCCTCGCGCTGCCGCCCGGCCGAAGGCCAGCCGGTCTCGCCAATCAGCAGCGCCTTGCCCGGCAGCGCCTCTGCCATGTGCCGGTGGATCGCCGCGACGTGCGCCACCGCGGCGTCGATCGACACTGGCTGATCTTCCCAGTAGGGCAGGATGTGGATGGTGGCGAAGTCGACCGCCGGCGCGATCTCCGGGTGCTTTTCCCAGAACTCCCAGACATCGGCATAGGTCACCGGCACCGGCACCGCCGCCTTCACCCGCCGGATGATGGCCGCCAGATCGGCGGCCCGCAGCTCGCCGCGCAGCAGCACCTCGTTGCCGACCACCACGGCGCGCACCACGTCGGCGCTTTCGTTGGCCAGGCGGATCGCGGTGGCGACCTCGCGCTCGTTGGCGGCGGCGTCACGACCCAGCCACAGGCCAAGCAGCACGTTCAAGCCGTGCGCGCGCGCCAGCGCCGGCACCTGGTCCAGCCCCTCGCCGGTGGAATAGGTGCGCACGCAGTCGGTTACCTGGGCCAGGGCGGCAAGCTGGCGGTCGAGCTGCGCCGCTGGGATGACGATGTCCGGGGTGAAGGGCGACTGCCCGCCCTCAAAGGGCGCATAGGACACGCAGGCCACGCGCTCGCCCGCCGCCAGCGGCGAGGGCGGCATCTCCTGCGGTCGCCCGGCCAGCCACCAGGCGGCGGCCAGCGCCGCCAGCACCATCAGACCCAGCAGACTGCGCATGCTCCCCCGCGACGCCGATGCTCGGCACTTCACCTGCAGGACTTGAGCAATCACGCCGACCCCGTAAGGTGCAAGTCCCCTCGTGCAGGGGACGACAGGAGTGCAGGGGAGGGGCGCCGGACACGGCGCCTGGCGGCGATGGCCACAGCGGCGCGGCGATCTGAGCGACGGCGAAGGGCGAAGCCCGCCGCCGGGGCGCTGTTCGGGCGGACGCTGTCGCCGCGGCGCACCGCCCGCGCCGCCCGGCTGTGGGGGCTGATCGCCCTGGGCCTGGCGGCCGTGGCCTTCGCCATGACGCAGTGGGGCTGGACGCTGGCGGCCGAAGCGCCGCTGCAGGCCTGGATCGCCGTCGGCGCGGCGTTGGCCATCGCCGTCTTCTTCGCTGCCAGCCTGCTGGCCCTGCGCAGCGCGTCGCGCTGGCGTACCCTGGTGCAGGGCGCGCTGACCCTGGCCGTGGCGGTGGCGATCTTCGGATTCTTCCTGGCGCCGGCCGGCGGCTTGCCCAAGCCGCCGGCGTGGGGCGGCCTGCTGACCGACGACTATTGGCCGATGATCCCGGTGGCCTTCGTCCTGGCGATTCCCTTGGCGTTGTGGATGCACCGCGAGCTGCCGCTGCGCGCTTTTCTGATCGTCTGCCTGACGCTCTTCGTCATGCTGCTGCCGGAGTATCTCGGCATCCTGACCGTCGATACCGGCATGCGGAGTGGGTTGGGTCGCTTCACCCTGCCGTCCTGGAGCTACCTCTACCTGGATCCCGACGCGGCCGCGCGCCAACGCGCCAGCGGGATGGTGCCGCTGCTCTTTCTGTTGGCGCTGTTGGCGGGCTGGTTGCCGTTGGTGGCGATGGGTCTCTGGCGACGCTGGAGAGTGGACTGATTGGCCGCAGGCCGCCTTGCTGCCGGGCAATGGACAAGCCAGGGCGCTTGTCGCATCCTCCCGCGCCTTTCGTCACAGGTTGCGGTGTCATTCATGCAGTTTTCGTCATTCGTCAGACCGGTTCTGGCCGCGTTCCTCTGCCTTGCAGCGCCGCTGAACGCTGCCTTGGCGCAGACCGGCGAGGCCGTGGCGCCGCCGCCGCCGGGCCTGGCGGACCTGCCGGCAGCGGGCATCGATACCGCCGAATGCGCCTGGGTCGGGCAGCGCATTCTGATCCTGCTGTGGCGTGACGACATCGACACCACCAATCGCTTCTTCAACGTCTACGACCGCTTCAACTGCCCCAAGGGGCACTCCGGCCTGGCCTTCCGCTGCCTCGTGCAGCTTGGCGTCGGCGAGGGCGATGGCGATCCCGGCCTGCCCGAGCGGGCCAAGGCCTGCTGGGAAAACCCGGCGCTGGATCCCGCCAGCCTGATGCCGCCACAGCCCCAGGCGCCGGCGGTCGAGGGCACCGAGCCGGCCGCCGGCGAACCGGCCAAGAGCAACTAGCGCCAGCAACGAGCGCCCGCGTCTGCTGCGACGCCGTGCCTCGGGTCCGGGTCGCAGATTCCTGCCGTCGCGCGGGAACCAAGACCCCCAGTCATGCCTAGTTTCAGCAGCGGTCCTGCTGTCGTCGCAGGGCCGGCTGCAGCGATGAGCCTGTTTTGCTGCAGCGCGGCAGTTTACATTGCGATGCACAAAAGCGGGCGCTGCCCGCATGAGGGGCAGGGACGATGCGGACGGCCTTTATCGCGCTGCTATTGGCGGCGCTGGTGCATGGTGCGCTGTGGATTTCCAGTCGCGAGGCGGTCGAGGCACCAGACGTCGACGGTAAGCTCGATAGCCTGTCCTTCGCGCCCTATGACCCCTCGCAGCAGCCCGACGAAGGCGAGCAGACCACCGAGGCGCAGATCCGCCGGGACATGGCGGTGGTGGCGCCCTACACCAAGGCGATCCGCACCTATGCGGTGACCGGCGGGCTGGAGCAGGTGCCGCCGATCGCCGCCGAATTCGGCCTGAAGGTCACGCTGGGCGCCTGGATCGATCGCGACGAGGCGCGCAACCAGCGCGAACTTGGCACCGCCATCGACCTGGCGCGCAGCAACCACAGCGTCCAGTCCATCATCGTCGGCAACGAAGTGGTGCTGCGCGGCGAGAAGACCGCCGAGGAGATGGCGGCGCTGATCCGCCAGGTGAAGGAGCAGACCGATCTGCCGGTCAGCACCGGCGAGATCTGGAATGTCTGGCTGGAGCACCCCGAGCTGGTGGCCGCGTCCGACTTCATCGCCGCCCACGTGCTGCCCTACTGGGAGGGTCATCCCAGCGAGCTGTCGGTCGACCACGTGGTGGCGATCTACAACAAGCTGCGCCAGGCCTATCCCGGCAAGCACATCGTCATCGCCGAATTCGGCTGGCCCTCGGCCGGTTACAATCTGAAGGACGCCGAGCCCGGCCTGCTGTCGCAGGCCGAGGTGATTCGCGACTTCGTCACCCGGGCCCGCGCGCTGGGCATCGACTACAACCTGGTCGAGGCCTTCGACCAGCCCTGGAAGACCTCCGAGGGTTCGGTCGGCGCCTACTGGGGCCTGTTCGATGCCGACCGCCAGCTAAAGTTCGACCTCGAGGGCGTGGTCGAGGAGCCGCACCAGGAGCGCCTGCTGGGCGCCGCGCTGCTGCTCGGCACGCTATTGTCGCTGGGTGTCTTCGCGCTGCGCCGCCCGACCTTCCCGCAGGCCTTGCTGGTCGCCGCCGCGGCGCAGGCCATCGGCGCCTGGGTGGCGGTCACCGTGGCGCATCCGCTGTCGCACTACCTGGTGGTCGGCAGCGCCATCATGTGGGGCTTGGGCCTGCTGCTGCTGCTGCCGCTGGCGCTGCTGTCGCTGACCCGCATCGAGGAGATCGCCGCGGTGGCGCTGGGCCGCCGCCCGCAACGCCTGATCGAGGACCTGCCGCCGGCCCCGCCGGGCTTCGCGCCCAAGGTGTCGATCCACATCCCGGCCTATCGCGAGCCGCCGGCCATGCTGATCCAGACGCTGGATGGCGTGGCGGCGCTGGACTATCCCAACCTCGAATGCGTGGTGGCGCTGAACAACACGCCCGATCCCGCATTCTGGCTGCCGATCCAGGAGCACTGCGCCAAGCTTGGCCCGCGCTTCAAGTTCCTCAACCTGCAGAACCTCAAGGGCTTCAAGGCCGGCGCCCTGCGCGCCGCACTGCAGGCCACCGCCGAGGATGCCGAGATCATCGGCGTGATCGATGCCGACTACCTGGTCACGACCGACTGGCTGCGCGACCTGGTGCCGGTTTTCGCCGATCCGCGTGTCGGCCTGGTGCAGGCGCCGCAGGATCATCGCGACGGCGGGCGCAGCCCGTTCCACGCGGTGATGAACGCCGAATACGCCGGCTTCTTCGACATCGGCATGGTGCAACGGAACGAGGCCAACGCCATTGTCACCCACGGCACGCTCTGCCTGATGCGCCGTTCGGCGTTGGTCGCCGCTGGTGACTGGTCGTCGGACACCATCACCGAGGATACCGACCTCGGCCTCTCAATCCTCGAGCAGGGCTGGCTGGCGCACTACACCAACCGGCGCTACGGCTTTGGCCTGCTGCCCGACAGCTACAAGGCCTTCAAGACGCAGCGTCACCGCTGGGCCTACGGCGGCCTGCAGATCGCCAAGAAGCACTGGCGCCGCCTGCTGCCCGGCCGCTCGTCGCTGACCGGCGGGCAGCGGCGCGAGTTCCTGTTCGGCTGGCTGAACTGGATGGGCGCCGAGACGCTGGGTGTCGCCGCCGCGCTGCTGAACCTGCTCTGGGTGCCGGTCGTCGCCTTTGCCGGTGTCGCCATTCCGGAATCGGTGCTGACCCTGCCGGTGCTGATCGTCTTCGTCATCAACGTGCTGCACTTCGGTCTGCTCTACCGGCTGCGCGTGCGCCTGCCGCTGCGCCAGGCGCTGGGCGCCGCGGTGGCGGCCATGAGCCTGCAGTTCACCATGGCCAAGGCGGTGGCCGAGGGCGTGGTGCGCGACAACCTGCCCTTCAAGCGCACCGAAAAGGGCGGCAAGACGCGGGGCGAAAGCTTCCCCGCCAAGTGGGAAGGCATCATCGGCACCCTGCTGGTGGCCGGCGCCCTGCTGCTGCTGCTGACCAACCGGCAGGAGGTGCACGAGATCACCATCTTCTCCATCGTGCTGCTGGTGCAGGCACTGCCCTTCCTGGCCACCCTGGCGATGGCCCTGCTGGAGCGCTGGACGCAGCGCCGCGAGCGCGCCGCCGTGCCGCGCCTGCGCCCGGTCACCGATGGGCGCCGCAGCCTGGTGCCGCTGCGCCTGTTCCGCGACCGTCCCTTGCCGTCGGCGGCCGACCGCTAGCGGCTCGACGCGCGGCGTGCCGCCGGTCATGCTGGCGGCCTCATGTTGGCGGCGAGGCACCGGGTGCTGCAGCTCGTCATCCTCACCCATCAGCGGCAAGGCCTGGCGGGCGATGCCATGGTGCGGCGCCTGTGGGAAGAGCACTGGCGCCCCGCCGGCCTGCGGGTGGCCGTGCAGCAGGGCCTGCGCAAGGCCCCGCCGGGCGATCTGGCGCTGCTGCACGTCGATCTCACCCAGATCCCGCCCGAGTACCTGGCACTGGCCGACAGCTATCCGCGTTGCCTGAACCGCGCCGTGACCGATATCTCCAAGCGGCGCATCAGTCGCCGGCTGGTGCGCGCGGAGGATCCCTACGACGGGCCGGTGATCGTCAAGACCGACCGCAACTATGCCGGCCTACCGGAGCGCCGCCTGGCGCTGGCCGAGGGTGGCTGGACGGCCCGCTTGGCCGAGGCCCTGCGGCGCCACCTGCCGGCCGCCTGGAGCCGCCGCCTGCCGGGCGACTGCTATCAGGTGCTGCCGCGCAAGAGCCTGGTGCCGGCCTGGGTCTGGCGCCAGCCGGCGCTGCTGGTCGAACGCCTGGCGCTGGAGCGCCGGGGCGAACACTACGCCATGCACCAGTGGTACTTCTGCGGCGCCCGCGACTGCGTGGCCACGGTGATCGGTGCCGAGCCCATGATCAATTTCGAGCATCGCGTCGCCCTGCTACCACCGTCGTTCGAGGTGCCCGACAGCCTGCGCCAGATGCGCCGCGCACTGGGCTTCGACCTGGGCAAGTTCGACTATGTGATGGAGGACGGCGAGGCGGTGCTGCTGGACGTCAACCGCACCCCGGCCATCGCCGAGACCGACGGCGAGCGCACCCGCCTGCTGGCGCCGGGGATCCAGGAGCTGCTGTCGGCCTAGGGTCCGCCACCGCGCCCTTGCCGCCGCCGCGGAAGCGGGCCACCTTTCGGCGCAGGTCACCGCAACAACCCGGGCAAATCCCAAGGGGCGCAGCATGCAGCCGCAGGAACAGCCGGTCATCAAGGCCGGCCAACTGGAGATTCGCTATCTGATCGACGGCACCGTCAGCGGCTGTGCCAGCGGCCTGTTCGAGCTGACCGTGCCGCCGGGCGCGCGGGTGCCGCCGGCGCACAGCCACCGCGACAACGAGGAAATCGTCTACGTCCTTGAGGGCAGCCTGCGCTACCGCGTCGACGCGGAGGTGCGCGACCTGGGGCCTGGCGAGCGCATGCACACGCCGCGCGGCTCAGTGCATGGCTTCAGCAATGTCGGCGATACCACGGCGCGGGCCCTGATCATGCTGACCCCAGACATCGGCGCGGAGTACTTCCGCGAAGTCGCCGCGGTGGTGAGCGCCGGCGGGCCCCCCGATCCAGCCAGGATGGTCGAGGTGATGACGCGCTACGGCCTGGTGCTGGCGAAGTAGCGGCGCCGCCAGCGGCGGGAATTCCATGCCTCTCGTCTCCGTCATCATTCCCTGCTTCCACGCTGCCGACACCCTGGCGCGCGCCGTCGACTCGCTGCGCGCACAGACGCTGGATGACTGGGAAGCGCTGATCGTCAGCGACGACGGCGCCGACTACGCGCCGCTGCTGGCGTCCGATACACGGCTGCGCTTCCTCAGCACCGGCCGGGTCGGCGCCGGTGCGCCGGCGGCGCGCAACGTCGGCCTGGCAGTGGCCCGGGGCGAGCTGGTGGCGCCGCTGGATGCCGACGATCTCTATGCGCCGCGGCGCCTGGCGCGCCTGGCGCCGCTGGCGCTGACGGCCGGCGCCGCCTTCGATGACGTGCGGGTGGTGGACGACGCCGATGGCCGCCTGCTGCAGGTGCTGTTCGGGCTGGACGCCGACTTCACGCTGCGGGCCGCCGGCTTCTTCCAGACGTCGGTGCCGCTGATGGCGGTGGCGCGGCGCCAGCTGGTGACGGGCTGGGACCCGGCGATCGAGCTGTGCGACGACGTTGCCTTCAACCTGCGGCTCTTCGACCGCGTGCCGTCGATCCCGGTGGCTGCCGAGGCGCTGCACGACTACCGCGTCCGCCAGGGCTCGATCTGCCACGCCGACAACTCGGCCGAACGCGCCGAGCGCGGCTACGCCACTCTGCTGGCGCGGCTGGCGAGCGACGGCTACGGCCTGGAGGACCCGGCGCTGGTGCGCCTGGCCCAGCAGGCCATCAGCCGCAAGCAGGCGCTGAACCGCGCCTTCGCCGCGGCGCGCGCCGCCGGCCAGGTCGCCACCTTCCAGGAGTTCATCGCCGCACGTGCCACGCCGCCAACGTCCTGACAGCCGCGTCCCGAGGTCTCGGTGGAGCCCGATTTATGCCGCAAAATGATACTATCGAGGGATGTTGCTGCCCGGCATGCATGGCAGTTTGCATGCTGGACGCATCGCCGTGAGGGGAGTGAGGCTGCGATGACGGTTCTGCAGAGCGATGGCCTCGCCGCAGTCGTGGCGACGCCGGAGGCTGGCGCCCTGGCGCGGCCGGCGAGCCGGCGCTGGCTGTTCAATCCGGTGGTCGACGTCCTGGGGCTGGGGGGCGCCGCGCTGCTGACCCTGCCGCTGATCTGGCTGCTGCTGCCATCAACCGCCGTGGCGCAGCGCGAGATGGCGATCTTCGCCGTCGCCATGACGCACTTCATCAACCACCCGCACTTCGCCAACTCCTACCAGATCTTCTACGGCAATTTCGCCGCCAAGGCCTTCGGCCGCGCGGGCGACCCGCTGCTGCGCTGGCGCTATCGCATCGCCGGCATCGTCGTGCCGCTGGCGTTGGCGGGTTTCCTGGCCGGCTGTGTGCTGGCCGGCGACGCGCGCACCCTGGGCTTCGCCGGCAACCTCATGTTCCTGCTGGTCGGCTGGCACTACGCCAAGCAGGGCTACGGCATGGCCATCGTCGATTCCGTGCTGAAGCGCCGGTTCTACGGCACGGCCGAGAAGCGCGCCCTGCTCTGGCACGCCTATGCCTGCTGGTCGCTGTCGTGGCTGATCGGCAACCGCGCGGTGGCGATGCAGGACCTTTGGGGCCTGAAGTACTACACCTTCGCGGTTCCCGACTGGCTGTACTACGCGCTGGTTGCGCTGGTGGCGGCGAGCGGCCTCTGGCTGCTGGCATGCCTGCTGCGCCGCCACCTCGCCGGCAAGGGCCTGGCCTGGACCGGCCTGCTGGCCTATGGCGTGACACTCTATCTCTGGCTGCTCTTCGTGCGCATCGACGTGCGCTACCTGCTGGTGGTGCCGGCCTTCCACTCGCTGCAGTACCTGGTGGTGGTCTGGCGCTACAAGCTGAACGAGGCGGCGGCCCGCCCGGCCGGCCCGCAGGAGGCGCGCTTCGGCGGCCTCACCGCCTATGCGTGGCTTCGTCTGCTGGCCTTCCTGCTGGTCGGCGTAGCTGTCGGCTGGGCGCTGTTCTGGGGCCTGCCCGGCTGGCTCGACAAATGGGTCGGCTATGACCACGCACTGTTCGGCACCACGCTGTTCTTCTTCGCCTTCTGGATCTTCGTCAACGTGCACCACTACTTCCTGGACAACGTCATGTGGCGGCGGGAGAACCCGCTGACCAAGCGCTTCCTGTTCGGCCAGGGCTAGGCCTCAGGCGACAGCCTGCCGCGGGGTGTCCCGTCCGACACGGTCCTTCAGCAGCAGGAAGGGTTTCTCCACCAGGAAATGAACCAGCAGCGCCGCCAGGCCGCTGAGCAGCAGGAAGATCGGCAGCAGCTGCTGCAGTGGCGGTGCGACGGCGGTGCCGCCGGCCAGCACCCAGGCCAGCGGCAGCAGCGGCAGGTGCACCAGGTAGAGCGGATAGCTGATGCGGGCGATCACGCCCAGGCTGGCGCTTTCCAGCAGGCGGCGCGGCCCGCCACCCAGAGCGGCGCCCAGCAGCAGCGCGCCGAAGGCGACAGCGATCACCGTTGGCTGCAGGGTCTCGTCCCACAGCGTGATCGTGGCCAGCAGCGGCGTCGCGCACAGCAGCGCGACGATCGCCGCCAGGCTGCCCCAGGCCAAGCACTGCGCCTGGCGTCGGACATGCGCCAGCCCGATAGCAGCGGCCCGGCGATAGAGCAGGGCGGCGATCATGCCGATGGCCAGGGCGTCGAGGCAGCAGTGAAAGGGGCTGCGGAAACGGCGGAAGAAGGTCACGTAGTCGATCGGCCCGGGCAAGCTCAGCGCCGTCAGCAGGCGCAGCAGCAGCGGCAGCAGCACGGCGGCCGTCAGCAGCCACAGGCGCCGCCGCGGGTGGCGGACGAAGAAGCCGAGGCCGAGCAGCAGCGGGGCGAAGAGATAGAACTTCTCCTCCACGCCGAGCGACCAGAAGGCGACCACGAAATCCGATGGCAGATAGTCCTGCAGCATCGCTAGGTGGTAGCCCAGGCGCCAGACCAGGTCGGCCTGGTTGACCTGGTAGAGCGGGAAGGCGCCGGCGGCGACCAGCAGCAGGACGAATAGATAGGTCGGGTAGATGCGCAGCAGCCGCTTCGTCAGATAGGGACCATAGCGCAGGCCGCCGGGGCGCTGCTCCAGCCGCAGCAGCTGCCCGGCGATCAGGAAGCCGCTGAGTACGAAGAACAGATCGACACCGATCCAGCCGTTGATCAGCGGTGTCGCCAGATCGTAGCCGCCCAGCGGCCACGCCGGCCCGCCCAGCGCCTCGACGACGGGAAAGGCCGCATGGCGCAGCAGCACCAGCAGCACGGCGATGGCGCGCAGCCCATCGAGCGCTCCAATGGCGCCGGACGGCCGCGGGAAGCGCCAGTAGGCGGCGGTCTTCGTGGCGCCGACGGCCAGGTCGGTCATGGCGCCGGTGGCAGCCCCAGCGCCGCCTGGATCGGCTTGCGGCGGGCCTTCCAGATCAGCGCGTCGACGACGTAGTGGTGAAAGTTCACTGCCTGGTAGATGACGATCAGCGGCAGGCCGATCGCCAGAATGTTGGTGAAGGTCACCTGCAGGCCCAGGTAGACCGCGCTGGAGAGCAGCAGGCAGAGCGCAAAGTATTTGCCGAAGTTGGCGCGCTGGCTGAGGTAGGACAGCAGCGGTGCGCGGGGGTCGCGGCCCTGGCGGAAGCGCTGGTTGTTGAACAGCCAGACGAACAGCACGTATTGCAGATTGTGCCAGATGTTCACCACCAGCCAGCCGATGGTGATGTCGGCGAACATCCGATAGCCGATGAAGAACACCAGGTGGTGCGACAGGATGTAGAGCGTCTGCGCCGCCGGCAGCTCGCCGGCCAGCCAGGCGCGCAGCCGCAGCGCCGCCCAGGCGACCAGTGCCAGCAGCGCCGCGACGCCAACCAGCTGCACCGCCAGCTCGGGCACCGGCAGCACGCGGATCTCCATGCCGATGAAGCGGTCCGGTGCCTGCCAGGAGCGATAGAGGATGCCCCACAGCGGCAGCAGGTAGAAGGCCAGCTGGGCCAGCCAGGCAGGTTCCGGCGCGGCCAGGCCGGACTTGCGGCGATAGATCTGCGACACACCCCAGCTCTGTCGCGTGTAGTGGAACCACTGCCAGTAGAGATAGACCGTGGCGATCACCCAAAGCCCGATGCCGAGCGCCGCCGCGGCGGTGACGGCGAAGACGATCATCGGCAGGCCGAACAGCAGGAAGCGGCTGCGCCGGAAACTCTCGGCGTCGAAGCAGAGCCGCGTGTAGGTGGCGATGACGTGGTGGTAGCCCAGCAGCCATAGGTCGAGGAACAGCACCAGCGGGAACAGCGCTGGCCGGCCGGCCACCAGCAGGCCGCTGGCCACCGCCAAGGCCGGCACTGCCAGGATGAATCCCAGGTCGAAGCGCGGCCCCAGCAGATAGCCCGGCGCCGCCGCCCGCACGGCCAAGGCGTCGCTCATCGCAGCATCCCCTCTACGCGCCGCCACAGTCCCGGCGCCCCGATTGCTCAAGTATTCTAAGTCCCTGGCCGGTAAGTCCCGGGGGCTGAACTGTCCCACATTGAAAGGGCAGCGCTGCTTTGGGGGCGCAAATGAGTCGCAAAACCTGACTGGTCGGCCATGCCATCCTGGGCAAGAAGCGCCGCGGGATTTGCCGTCCCGGCGGCTTGTTGGCGGCTTTAGTCTGCGGTTACTGTTGTAGGCGCGACCGTCCGCTGCGGCCCGGGGGCCAAAAGTGCCATACGACACTTCTGCCTTACCTTGGCTTTTCTGCTGCTGGCGGCACCGGCCGCCAGCGACGACACCTCGAGCACGGCCGCGCCGACCGCCGCCCCGCCGCTGCTGGTCGATCCCTTCGATGCGCCCAAGCTGGAAAGCGGCCTCTGGGCCCTGTCGCAGATGCCGCAGTTCGCGCTGTGGATCGACCGCCGGGTGAAGGGCGAGCGCGACGGCGTGCTGGCGATCCGCGTCTGGCCGGGGGATAGCGGCGCCTCCTGCGCGCTGCCCTGCCAGCGCAACGAGATCCGCGAGGCGCCGCAGTATCAGCTGCCCTTCGGCACCGAGGCCTGGTACGCCTTCGACATGATGATCACCGGCGATGTCGCCCGGCGCGGTTCCAGCCGCTGGGTGATCGGCCAGTGGAAGCAGCAGAACGACGCCAGCCCCTTCATCGCCCAGCGCTACGACAACGGCGTGTTGCACGTCACCGTGCAGGACAACGACTGTCGCGTCCTGGTCGCCAAGAGCGAGGGCGACAGCGAGGCCTTCGCCAGCCTGCAGCAGGACCGCCGCCTGGGCCGCACCGGCGACTACAGCGCCTTCAGCTTCCTGGCCGACGTGCCGCTCTACCAGTGCCGTTCCAGCATCAAGGTGGAAACCTATGGCACCGGGCGGCTGCCCGACCCGCACGACCGCTGAGTGCGCATGATGTACCACCTGAAGGGGGCGCGCGACGGCGCCGGCTTCCTCGAGGTCTATGCCGACGATGTCCTGGTGGCCAAGGCCACCGGCTCGATCGGCCATGATGGGGCCGCCGGGCCGCTGCAGTACTTCAAGATCGGTCACTACCGCGACATGATGCCGGGCACCTCGGTGCTCTACCTCGACTGCTTCGGCCGCGGCGCGACGCGCGAGGCGGTGGAGCGCGGCACCATCTGTCCGAACGACTAGCCCTCGGCAGCGCCCAGGGCGGCGTGCTAGAAACCGCGTCATGGCCAAGGTCTTCGTCAGCTATGCCAAGGAGGACGCGGCGGTCGCCGAGCGCATCGCCGGCTTCCTCGAGTCACAGGACATCACCGCCTGGATCGCGCCGCGCGACGTGCCGGCCGGCATGGAGTACGGCGCCGCCATCCTGCTGGGCATCGAGCAGTGCGATGTGCTGCTGCTGGTGCTCTCCGAACAGTCCAACCAGTCGCAGTTCGTGCACCGCGAGGTCGAGCGCGCCGTCAGCAAGGCCAAGCCGGTGCTGCCGGTGCGCATCCGCGAGATCGCGCCGTCGGGCGCGCTGGAGTTCTTCATCTCCTCCGCCCAGTGGGTCGATGCCTGGCAGCCGCCGATGGAGCAGCACCTGGCGCACCTGGTGCAGGCGATCCGCGCCTTGACCGGCGCCGCCCCGCCAACGCCGGGGACCGCGCCACGCCTGGCGCCGCCACCGCCACGTCGCGGGATCGGTCGCCGCGGCCTCGCCGCCGGTGCCTTCGTCCTGCTGGCGCTTGTCGCCGGCCTGCTCGCCTGGTCGCCCTGGAGCGGTGGCAAGGGCGCGGGCGGCGAGCGGCCCGGCGCCGCGGCCTTCCTGGCCGGCACTTGGTGCCAGCCGATGAGCGGTGACGCCAAGGCGATCTGGCGCATCACCGCGCTGGCGCCCGGCGCCGACGGCCAGGACCGTGTGGCCGGCGCGCTGAGCTTCACCCACTCCACCGATATCCAGAGTTTCGAGGCCAGCGCCGCCTGGCACGAGCCCGGCCTGCTGCTCACCTTCAGCGCGCCGGAGGACCTGGTCGGCAGCTCGCCGCTGGCCCTGGTGCCCGACGGCGACGACCGCCTGAAGATCGTCGCCACCGGCGCCGACTCGGTCGACCCGCCGCCGCAGCCGCTGACCCGCTGCCAGGGGTAGCGGTCTCTCCAGAAAGCGTTGTGTCACCCCGGACAAGGCGGCAAAGCCGCCGGCGATCCGGGGTCCCTTGCCGACCTTGCTCCGCCACAGACTGATCGGCCGATGGACCCCGGCTCTCCGCTGCGCTGCGGCCGGGGTGACGAATCGGAATACTGCCCTGTGAAAAGCGCACGCTGGATGCAAAGGCTTCCCCTTGCACCGCCCGCGCCGTCCCTGCCACACTGCGCACCAGACACAGGTGTATGGAGACACCCCCCATGACTTGGCAGGCCCCCCGCCTTACCCCCGCGCAGATCGCCGACTATCGCCGCGACGGCTATGTGATCCTTCCCGGCCTGATGCGCCGCGACGAGATCCAGCCGCTGATGGAAACCTATGAAGCCGACCCGCTGCTCGGCGGCACCATGGGCGCGGTCGCCGATTCCAGCGGCAACGCGCAGAACGTCGTGCTCTGGACCCAGCCGGGCGACGACTACATCGGCCAGCTGCCCGGCCTCGCCCGCTTCGTCGACGCGGCCGAGACGCTGCTGGGCCAGCCGGTCTACCACTGGCACTCCAAGATCGTGCCCAAGCCGCCGGGCAGCGCCGGCCGCTGGGATTGGCACCAGGACTATGGCTACTGGTACTACGAGGGCTGCCTGTTGCCGGAGATGCTGACGGTGACCGTCTCGCTCGACGGCATGGCGCGCGACAACGGCGCCATGGAAGTCGTGAAGGGCTCGCACCGCTACGGCCGCATCGACGTCAAGACGCTGGGCGCCGCCAGTGGCACCGATACCGACCGCCTGGCCCTGGTGATGGAACGCTGCGAGCGCGTGGCGCTGGAGATCGAGCCCGGCGACGGCATTGTCTTCGACGGTCTGACGCTGCATGCATCGGGCCCGAACAAGAGCCAGCGCGGGCGCACGCTGCTGCACCTCTCTTACAACAGTGTCGCCAACGCGCCGGTCGGCGCCGGCGCCGATGAGAACCATGCCTACAAGCCGCTGGCCAAGGTGCCGGACGCGGCGCTGGCGGCGCACCAGTGGGGCAAGGTCTTCAACCCCGGCCGCTTCCACAAGCGCCAGCCCGGCAGCAAGGTGCACGCCGCCAGCCCGGTCGGCTTCACCTCCGTGGCGCCGGTGCCGACGGTCAGGGTCGCGCAGTAGCTGCTCCCTTCTTCTCGCTGTCACCCCGGCCGAAGAGCCGGGGCCCATAGGGCAGCCTTCGCCGGCGGCGAGACTCCCGCCCTCCACCCGATCCCTTCGATGGGTCCCGGCTCGCGCTTCGCTTGGCCGGGATGACAAGCTGGGCTTAATCGGACAGCAGTGAGACAAGCCCAAGCATGACGGTCAGGGGGTGACTGCCACCTGCTCACGGTCGTCCAAAAACCCGCCGCTCTGCCGCTTCCACATGCGGGCGTAGAGGCCGTCGGCGGCCAGCAGCTCGGCATGCGTGCCCTGCTCGGCGATGCGGCCGTGGTCGAGAATGACCAGGCGGTCCATGCGGGCGATGGTGGAGAGGCGGTGGGCGATGGCGATCACCGTCTTGCCCTCCATCAAGGTGTCGAGCGAGGCCTGGATGGCGGCCTCGACCTCGCTGTCCAGCGCGCTCGTCGCCTCGTCCAGCACCAGGATCGGCGCGTTCTTCAGGATCACCCGCGCGATGGCGATGCGCTGGCGCTGGCCGCCCGACAGCTTTACCCCACGCTCGCCCACCTGGCTGTCGAAGCCGGTGCGGCCCTTCCAGTCCACCAAGTCGGGAATGAACGCCATGGCCTGCGCGCGCTCGGCCGCCAGGCGCACCTCCTCGTCGCTGGCCTGTGGCCGGCCGTAGCGGATGTTGTCGGCGATCGAGCGGTGCAGCAGCGAGGTATCCTGCGTCACCACGGCGATGGCGGCGCGCAGGCTCTCCTGCGTTACCGCGGCGATGTCCTGGCCGTCGATCTCGATCGCGCCCTGCTCCAGCTCGAAGAAGCGCAGCAGCAGGTTGACCAGCGTCGACTTGCCGGCGCCCGAGGGGCCGACCAGGCCGATCTTCTCGCCCGGCTTCACCCGCAGCGTCAGGTCCTGGATCACGCCGCGCTCCTGGCCATAGCCGAAGGCGACGCCCTTGAAGTCGATGACGCCCGACGGCACCGCCAGCTCCGGCGCCCCAGGCTTGTCGATCAGCTCGTGCGGCCGGGCGATGGTGGCCATGCCCTCCTGCACCACGCCGACGTTCTCGAAGATGGCGGTGATCTGGAAGGCGACCCAGCCGGAGATGTTGACGATCTGCCAGGTCATCGGCAGCGCCATGGCGACGGTGCCGACCGTCACCACGCCGGCCACGTTCAGCGAGATGGCGAAGGCCGCCGTGGCCACCACCAGGCAGGCGTTCAGGCAGGTCAGCAGGAAGGCGAAGCGCGTCACCAGCCGCTGCTGCGCCTGGAACATGCCGGTGTGGTAGCGCACGGCGTCGCCGACATAGGCATCCTCCTCGCGCGCGCGGGCGAAGAGCTTGACGGTCAGGATGTTGGTGTAGCTGTCGACGATGCGCCCGGTCAGCATGGAGCGCGCTTCGGACATGATGCGCGCGCGGTCGCGCATGCGCGGCACGAAGAAGCGCAGCAGGGACAGGTAGCCCAGCGCCCACAGCAGGATCGGCAGTGCCAGCCAGGGGTCGGCGCCACCCAGCAGGATCAGCGCGCTGGTGCCATAGACCGCGATGTACCAGACGGCGTCGACCGAGGAGACCACGGTCTCGCGCAGCGCCGGGCCGGTCTGCATCACCTTGGTGGCGATGCGCCCGGCGAAGTCGTTCTGGAAGAAGGCCCAGGACTGCCGCACCACGTGCCAGTGGCTCTGCCAGCGCACCAGGTTGGAGAAGCCGGCGGCGATCGCCTGGTTGGAGATCAGCGAGCGGGCCAGGATGGCCAGCGGCCGCAGGATCAGCACCGTACCGGCCATGCCGGCCAGCAGCGGCCAGTGGTCGGCCACCAGCGTCTTGGCCTCGACACTGGAGACCAGGTTGACGATGCGGCCGACGAAGACCGGGATGGCGGCATCCAGCAGCGCGACGCAGAGCCCGGCGCCCAGCAGCGCCAGGAACAGCGCCCGCGCCTGGCGGATGAAATGCCAATAGAAGGCCAGCAGCCCGCTCGGCGGCGGTGCCGGCGGCGGGGTCATGGCGGGAACCAGACGTTCCAGACGGTCGAATAATGAGCGCATGCGTTGCATTCTACGTTGCCGACTACCCGCGGCAACGTCGGGTTCGGTTGCATGGCTGCCCTGCCGGTCCTCCACGACACCCTTGCCAGGCACCGGCCGCCGGGTGTGACTATCCGCATCCTCGTGGGGAGTGCCGCATGACCGAACCCTTGAATCCCGGCCGCATCCTGGCCGTCGCCGCCGGCTTCTGGCCGGCCAAGACCCTGCTCAGCGCCATTGAGCTGGGGCTCTTCACCCATCTGGCCGCCGCCGGGCCGCAGGACGCCGCCGGCATCGGGGCCGCGCTGGGGCTGCATCCGCGCGCACGGCGTGACTTCCTCGATGCGCTGGTGGCGCTGGGCATGCTGGAGCGCGACGCGGCCGGCCGCTACAGCAACGCCGCCGACGTCGACTTCTACCTGGACCGCGCCAAGGCGAGCTATGCCGGCGGCCTGCCGGAGATGTTCAACACCAGGCTCTACGGCTTCTGGGGCAACCTGACCGAGGCGCTGCAGACCGGCCTGCCGCAGAACGAGATCAGGCACAGCCAGTCGGGCGAGGATCTCTTCGCCGCGCTCTATGCAGATCCGGCGCGGCTGGAGGGTTTCCTCAAGGCCATGACCGGCGCCAGCCTGCCGACCGCGCGCGCCGTGGCGGCGCACTTCGACTGGTCGGGCGCCAGCAGCTTCTGCGACATCGGCTGCGCCCAGGGCGGCTTCGTCGCCGAGGTGGCGCTGGCCCGGCCGGAGCTCGCCGCCAGCGGCTACGACCTGTCGCCGGTCGGCCCGGTGTTCGAGCGCCACCTGGCCGCGCGCGGCGCCAAGGCGACCTTCATCCCCGGCAACTTCTTCACCGATCCGCTGCCGCAGGCCGACGTGCTGGTGATGGGCCACATCCTGCACGACTGGGGCCTGGACGATAAACGCCGCCTGCTGGCCAAGGCGCTCGATGCCCTACCCCAGGGCGGTCGCCTGCTGGTTTACGAGATGATGATCGACGACGCGCGGCGCGAGAACGTCATGGGCTTCATGATGAGCCTCAACATGCTGATCGAGACCAACGCCGGCTTCGACTACACCGCCGCCGACTGCCGCGGCTGGATGGCCGAGGCCGGCTTCAGCAGCAGCGAGACGGTAAAGCTGCCGGGTCCCTACACGATGGTGGTGGGGCGGAAGTAGGGACTGGCCAGCGGGAAGCTCTGCGCTACCAGAACTACAGTGTCATCCCGGCCGCAGCGCAGCGGAGAGCCGGGACCCAGGGGCCACAGGCGCGCTATCCCGAGCCCAGTCCCCTGGGTCCCGGCTCGGCGTCGCTCTGCTCCTGGGCCGGGATGACAATCAGCGGCGCGCTGCATGGCGCTCCTAAACCTCGATCACCACCTTGCCGACGTGCTTGCCGGCCTCGAGATGGCGGAAGGCCGCGCGTGCCTCGGCGAAGGGGAAGACGCTGTCGATCACCGGCTTGAGGCCCGTCACGCTCACCGCCCGCACCAGCTCGGCGAGTGCCGCGCGGTCGCCTACCGTGATGGCGCGCACGCTGGCGCCGGTGCCCTTCAGGCGGAAGTAGTCGATGCCGGGGTTGTCGCTCGACAGAAACCCGATCAGCACGACCTCGCCGCCGCGCGCCACGGCCTGCAGCGACTGGTTCACCGTGGCCGGGCCGCCGACCTCGATCACGCGGTCGGCGCCGCGCCCGCCGGTGAGGGCGCGCACCGCGGCGCCCCAGTCCGGCGTGGCGCTGTAGTCGATGACCTCGTCGGCGCCCAGCGCGCGCAGGCGGTTGATCTTGCCCGGCCCGCCGGTGGTGGCGATGACCCGCGCGCCCATGGCCTTGGCGAGCTGCAGCGCGAAGATCGAGACGCCGCCGCTGCCCAAGGTCAGCACCGTCTGCCCGGCGCGCAGCGGTGCCGGGCCCATCAGCGCGGTCCAGGCGGTCACCGCGGCGCAGGGCAGGGTGGCACCCTCGGCGAAGCTCAGGGCGTCCGGCAGCGGCACCACGGCCTCCTGCGAGACCACCTTCTGCTCGCAGAGCCAGCCGTCGCGCCCGGTACCATAGCTGTCGGCCACCCAGTCGTCCGGGATGGCGCCGCCGAACCAGCGCGGATGGAAGCAGCTGATCACCCGGTCGCCGGGCTTATAGGCCGTGACGCCCTCGCCGACCGCGATCACCTCGGCCGCCGCGTCGCTGGCCGGCACCAGGCCAGGCTTGGCGTTCTGCACGTAACGCCCCAGCAGCACCGCCAGGTCGCGATAGTTCAGCGCCACCGCCTTGACGCGCAGCAGCAGCTCGCCGCGCTGCGGGGTGGGCGCCGCCGCTTCGTGCAGGCCCAGGCTCTCGATGGAGTCGAAGGAATCGTAGCGCCAGGCTTGCATGAGTCTTCACCTTCCTAAGTGTCGTCATCCTCGGGCTTGACCCGAGGATCCAGGTCCTTGCCGGCCGTCGTAGCGACCTGGATGCCCGGGTCAAGCCCGGGCATGACGAAAGTTCACTGTGGGGCGAAAGAAGGTCCTTGTCCGCAAGTCCCTCTGTCCGGCGCCCCGCGCTCTGCCAAACTGTGGCATCGGAGGTCACCCATGTCCCAGGACCGCAAGCTGCGCCTTGGCGCCTTCATGCGCCCGGTGTCGATCCATTCCGCCTGGTGGCGTTATCCCGGCGCCTGGCCGGACGCCAACTTCAACCTGCAGCACCTGGCGCATCTGGCGCAGACGCTGGAGCGCGGGCTGTTCGACGCCTTCTTCATGGCCGACCACCAGGCGCTGCTCAACATGCCGATGGCGGCCCTGCAGCGCAGCGCCACCGTCACCTCCTTCGAGCCGCTGACCCTGCTGCCGGCGCTGGCCATGGTGACCAAGCACCTGGGCCTGATCGCCACGGCCTCGACCACTTACAACGAGCCCTACCATGTGGCACGGCGCTTCGCCTCGCTGGATCACCTCAGCGGCGGGCGCGCCGGCTGGAACCTGGTGACCTCGGCCAACCCGCACGAGGCGCTGAACTTCGGCCGCGAGGAGCACTTGGAACACCACCAACGCTATCGCCGCGCGCGGGAGTTCTATGACGTGGTCACCGGCCTGTGGGATTCCTGGGCCGACGACGCCTTCGTCCGCGACCAGGAGAGTGGCGTCTTCTTCGATCCGGCGAAGCTGCACACGCTCGACCACAAGGGCGAGTGGTTCAAGGTAAAGGGGCCGCTGAACGTGGCGCGCCCGATTCAGGGCTGGCCGGTGATCGTGCAGGCCGGCTCGTCGGAGGACGGCCGGCAGATCGCCGCCGAGACCGCCGAGGCGGTCTTCACCGCGCAGAGCGAGATCGCCCAGGCGCGCGCCTTCTACGCCGACGTGAAGGGCCGCATGGCGGTGCTGGGCCGCGACCCCGACCACCTGAAGATCCTGCCCGGCGCCTTCGTCGTGGTCGGCGCCACCACGGCCGAGGCGCGGGCGAAGAAGCAGAAACTCGATTCGCTGGTGCATCCCGACAGCGGCCTGGCCTCGCTCTCGGTGCTGCTTGGCACCGACGTGCGCGGCTTCGACCTCGATGGCCCGCTGCCGGAGATCCCGGAGAGCAATGCCAGCAAGAGCGCCCGCCTGCGCCTGATCCAGCGCGCCCGCGACGAGCAGCTGACGGTGCGCCAGCTCGCCCAGATCGTCGGCGGCAGCTACGGCACCCTGGAGTTCGTCGGCACCCCGGCGGAGATCGCCAGCGGCATGGAGGAGTGGTTGATGACCGGTGCCTGCGACGGCTTCAACATCATGTTCCCCTGGCTGCCCGGCGGCCTGGAGGAGTTCGTGGATATGGTGGTGCCGGAGCTGCAGCGCCGCGGCCTCTTCCGCACGGCCTACGAGGGGACGACACTGCGCGAGAACCTGGGGCTGCCACGGCCGGAGAACCGGTTCTTTCCGAAGGCCTGAGGCGCCCAGCAAAAAGGCCGCCTCGCGGCCGCCTTTTGCGACTTTCGTACCCACCTCCCTGTGGGGAGAATGGAGCGGGCGAAGGGATTCGAACCCTCGACCCCAACCTTGGCAAGGTTGTGCTCTACCCCTGAGCTACGCCCGCGATCGAAAGCGGCTGGGGAGATAGCCGCTTTGCAGGGGGAATGCAAGGGGGCCGGAAAGCTGGCGCCCGCGGCACCCTAGGCGGGCAGGCGATTGCCGCCGCCGCCCTGCAGGGTCAGGGCCGCCGGGCCGCCCAGGATCAGGCGCAGCAGCTCGCCCTGCCGGCGCGTCCCGGTCTTGGCGAAGATATTGCGCAGGTGGGTGCGGGCGGTCTCCAGCGCGATGCCCTGGGCGCGGGCGTAGGCGCCCAGGCTGTCGCCGCCGGCCAGGGCGGCCGCCAGGCGGGCCTCGCTCTCGGTCAGGGCATAGAGCAGGCGCAGCATGGCACCGGCCTCCGGACCGCCGCCGCTGGCGACCGCCGGGCCGGCGAAGGACAGCAGCGCCACCGGCTCGCCGGCGTCGAACCAGGGGTCCTCCGGCCGCAGCAGGTCGATGCGCAGGCGGCGCGGCGGCTCGGCCGGGTCGCTGGGCGGCAGGTCGCCGGCGAAGTGGCGCTGGCCGCCGCGGGCGTGTTCGGCGAAGGCCTGGGTTGCCAGGCGGGCGGCGGCGGCGCGGCGGCGATCCTCGCCCATCCAGTCACGGCCGGGCCGGTTGCCGGCCAGCAGCGTGCCGTCGGCGGCGAACAGCAGCAGGCCCCAGGGCAGCAGGTCCAGCGTCTCGCCCAGCGCGCGCAGCTGGCGCCGCCCGCCGTGGTTCAGCGCCCGCAGCCGGAAGGAACGCGCCAGGTGCGGCATGAGCTGGCGATAGCTGTCGAGCTCGGCATCGGCGAAGGCGCCGTCGCGGCAGGAGCGGAACAGGCGGAAGCCGATAGCGGTGCGCCCGTCGCTGTAGAGGAAGGCGCCCATGGCGTGCTCGGTGCCGAGCTTGCTGTAGAGCTCGCGGTAGGCCCGGCTGGCGACGTAGCTGTCGTAGCGCGGGATCATCGAATCGGTGCGCAAGGTGCCGACCGGCTGGCTCAGCAGGTCGTCGAAGCGCAGGTCGTCGCGCCGCAGGTCTTCCAGGTAGGCGCGGCGGTATTCGGTGCCCAGGCCGAACTCGTCGGCAAAGGCCAGCTGTCCGGTCGCCTGGTTGCTGATCAGCAGCACGGCGCTGCGCGCCTGGCAGGCCTGGACGATGCCGGGCACGATGTCGTGCCAGGCGTCGTCGCAGACGCCACCGTCGTAGATGCGCTCGATCAGGCGGTCCAGCCGACCCATGTCACTGAAGGGCTCCCAGCCGCAGGGTCTGGCATGATGCGCCCTGGTGCCGGCCGATTCAACGCCGCCGGGCTGGGAAATCTACCGCAAACGGGTGATGCGCCGGGCCGCGCTTGCTGCCTAGCCTGCCGCATGGATCGCGCCATGGCCTGACCCGCAGGCTTCAACAAGGCGCGACGGCCGGAGGGAGACCCGTATGAGCAAGCAGAAGGATTTCAAGGGACGCCGTGCGTTTCTGAGCAGCGCCGCCGCGGCGGTGCCGCTCGCCACCGTTGGGGCCGCCACGCTGGGCAGCCGCCGGGCACGCGCGGCCGACAGCTTCGCCTGGCGCTTCCAGACGCTGTGGGCCGCCGGCTCGATCAACATGACCATCTTCCAGGATTTCTGCGCCCGCGTTGGCGCCATGACCGACGGCCGCCTGACCATCGAGCCGCTGGCCAGCGGCACCGTGGTCGGCCCGCTGGAAATGTACGACGCCGTGGCTGACGGCATCCTGGACGGACAGAACGGCGGCGGCGGCTACGTCGCACAGAAGGACATCGCCTTCGTCATGCTGGGCGATTTGGCCGGCGCCTACGAGCGGCCCGACCAGATGCAGGCTTGGTACGAGTACGGCGGCGGCAAGGCGCTGGCGCAGGAGCTCTATGCCTCCTACGGCACGCAGCACGTCGGCCTGGTGTGGCACGGCATGGAGTCGATCCCGACCAGCGTGCCGATCCGTACCATCGCCGACTTCAAGGGCGTGAAGATCCGCTCGCCCACCGGCGCGGTCAGCAAGATCCTGGAGATCCTGGGCGCCGCCCCGGTCACCATGCCGGGCGGCGAGGTCTATACCTCGATGGAGCGCGGCGTGATCGACGCCACCGACTGGGGCACGCTGTCGATGAACGTCGACCTGGGCTTCGAGAAGATCGCCAAGTACGCGCTCTATCCCGGTTTCCACTCCATGCCGGCCACCGACATCGTGGTCAACATGGACCGCTGGAAGTCGCTGCCCGCCGACCTGCAGGAGATCATGACGGTGGCCACCCGCGACTTCGGCCGCGACATGTACCAGCGGCTGATGATCGAGGACGCCAAGATCGCCGCCACCGCGAAGGAGCGGGGGCTGGAGCTCATCAGCTGGTCCGCCGAGGATCGCCTGAAGTTCCGCGAGATCGCCGCCGGCGTCTGGCAGGACCTGGCCAAGGACTCGCCGATGGCCAAGAAGGTGGTCGACAGCCAGACTGACTTCCTGAAGGAAATCGGGCTGCTCGCGTAAGGGTACTCAGCTGGACCCCTCGCACCCTGAGGCGGCTGAACCGGGTCGCGCCACCAGGCGCGACCCGGTCAGTGCGCTGTCGCATGGCCTGGGCGAATGCCTGGCGCCGCTGTTCCTCGTGGCCGTGCTGATTTCGGTCTACGAGGTGGTAATGCGCTATGTCTTCAACAAGCCGACGATCTGGGTGCAGGAGACCACGATCCTGCTGAGCGCCATCTGCTTCGTGATCAGTGGGCTCTATAGCCTGGAGCGGCGCGAACACATCCGCATCACCGTGCTGGTCGACCGCTTTCCGCCGCGCTTGCGGCGCGCCATCGACTGGTTCGGCCTGCTGCTCGGGCTGATCTTCCTGGTCGCCGTCGCCTGGGGCGGCTGGAAGCAAGGCTGGGCGGCGCTGAGCAACTGGGACAGCACCAAGACCGCCTTCGATTCGCCGACCCCGGCGATCCTGAAACCGCTGATCGTGGTCTCCGCCGCGCTGATGGCGGTGCAGCTGCTGGTGCATCGGCGCCAGGGCCTGCACTGGTAGGACGCGGTCATGGACATCGGTGACATTACCCTCTGCATGGGCCTCGGCGTCGTCGGCCTGATGATGCTGGGCATCCCGCTGGTCTTCGTCACCGGCTCGGTGGCGGTGATCACACTGCTGCTGACCTTCGGCCCCACCGGCCTGCCACTGATCGCCAGCCGGATCTACGCCACGGTCGACAACTACACCTTCGCCTCGGTGCCGATGTTCGTGCTGATGGCCTCGATCCTGGAACGCTCCGGTGTGGCGCACGACCTTTATGACGCCATGCATGTCTGGTCCGGACGCCTGCGCGGCGGCGTAGCGCTGCAGACCATGGTGGCGGCGGTCTTCATGGCCGCCATGACCGGCATCGTCGGCGGCGAGGTCATCCTGCTGGGCATGGTGGCACTGCCGCAGATGCTGCGCCTGAAGTACGACCGCAAGCTGGCGATCGGCACGATCTGCGCCGGCGGCGCGCTGGGTGCGATGATCCCGCCGTCGCTGGTGCTGATCATCTATGGGCTGACCGCCAGCGTCTCGATCGGCGACCTGTTCCTCGGCGCCATCGGCCCGGGGCTGCTGCTGGCGCTGCTCTACATGGCCTATGTGGTGATCCGCTGCCGCATCAACCCGGCGCTGGGCCCGGTCGCCAGCGACGGGCCGGTGCTCAGCTTCGGGCAGAAGCTGGCGGCGCTGAAGTCGCTGGCCCTGCCGCTGCTGGTGATCGGCGTGGTGCTGGGCAGCATCTACGGCGGCGTCGCCTCGGTCAGCGAGGCCGCCGCCATGGGCGTGGCCGGCGCGTTGCTCTGCGCCGTGGTGCGGCGCTGCCTGACCCTGGCGCTGCTGATCGAGGCCGGGCGGCAGACCATGCGCACCTGCGGCATGATCCTGTGGCTCACCTTCGGTGCAACCGCGCTGATCGGCGTCTACGGCCTGATCGGCGGCACCCACTTCGTCAGCCAGGTGATGCAGGACCTGCCGCTGGGGCCGATCGGCATCGTCGCGGTGATGATGCTGGTGGTCTTCGTGCTCGGCACGGTGATGGACTGGATCGGCATCTGCCTGCTGGCCATGCCGATCTTCGTGCCCATCGTGCGCGACCTGGGCCTCGATCCCGTGTGGTTCGGCGTGCTGTTCTGCGTGAATGTCCAGATTGCCTATCTCAGCCCGCCCTTCGGCCCGGCCGCCTTCTTCCTGAAGAGCGTCGCCCCGCCCGACATCACGCTGCAGGAGATCTTCCTCGGCGTGCTGCCCTTCATCGCCCTACAGATCGTGGCGCTCGCCGCCCTGCTGTTCTTTCCGCCGCTGGCACTCTGGCTGGTCGGCTAGCCGCATTCTTGGAGGTCCCGATGCTGAGCCAGGCACAGATCGACGAATACAACGACAAGGGCTACGTGCTGGCGCCCGCGCTGCTGCGGCCGGCCGAGCTGGCGGTGCTGGAAGGCGCCATGCAGGACGTCATCGCCAGCGAGGGGCCGCAGGTGATGCGCGAACGCGACGGCAAGCCGCACGTGGTCTATGGCATGCACCTGCTGGACGAGCGCTTCCGCGCGCTGTCGCGCCATCCGGGCCTGGTGGCGCCGGCCGAGCAGCTGCTGGGCAACCAGATCTATGTCCACCAGTCGCGCGTCAACGCCAAGCAGATGGGCGGCGCCGTGGTCGACTGGCACCAGGACTTCGGCACCTATCACCGGGTCGACGGCGTGCCGGAGCCCAAGGGCCTGATGATCTCGATCTTCCTCGACGAGGTGACGGCCTGCAACGCGCCGCTGATGCTGGTGCCGCACACGCAGCACGCCGGCATCGTGCAGGAGGCGCGCATCAACGAGGGCGCCGAGGATCATGACGCGGCGGCCAAGTACCGCTACGACATCTCTTTCGAGACGCTGGACCGCCTGGTGCGGCAGAACGGGCTGGAGGCCATCACCGGCCCGGCCGGCTCGGTGCTCTTCATGAACATGAACGTGGTGCACGGCTCGACGGTGAACATCACACCACTGCGCCGCGTGATCCTGTATCTCAATGTCTGTACCATCGATAATCGCGGCACGACCTTCAAGCGGCCGGAATATCTGGCGGCGCGCGACTTTGCGCCGATCCAGCCGCTTGGCGAGGACTGCCTGACGCGTTTCGCCACCCAGGGCTGAGGAGCAGCAGCATGCGCGACAATCCGGTGAAGGTGACGCTGCAGGCCGGCGGTACCGCCTTCGGCACCATGGTGTTCGAGCTGGTGGCCCCTGGCCTGCCGGCGATCCTCAAGGCGGCGGGCGCCGACTTCGCGCTCTATGACATGGAGCACAGCGGCATCTCCATGGCCGAGATGAAGCAGCAGTTCGCCTATGCCCGCGGTCTCGGCCTGGTGCCGATCGTCCGGCCGCCAGCCAAGCAGTACAATCTCTGCGCCCTGCTGCTCGACCTTGGCGCCATGGGGCTGATGCTGCCGATGGTGGAATCGGCGGCCGAGGCCAAGGAGATCGTGTCCTGGACGCGCTATCCTAAGGCTGGCGTGCGCGGCGCCATGTTCGGCGGCGCGCACGACGACTACGCCGGCGGCGACATCGCCGAGAAGATGCGCCAGGCCGAGGAGCGCACCATCGTCCTGGCGATGATCGAGACCGAGAAGGGCGCCGCCAACGTCGAGGAGATCCTGGCGGTGCCCGGCATCGACGGCGCGCACCTGGGGCAGTTCGACCTGTCGCTGTCGCTGGGTATTCCAGGGCAGACCGGGCACGCCCGCATCGACGCGGTGATCGACCGCATGCTGGCGGCCTGCAAGGCCAACGGCAAGTTCGCCGCCTGCATGGCGCCGACGGTGGAGCTGGCGCGCGGCTGGATGGCGCGCGGCTTCCGCATGGTGTCCTATTCCTACGACGTCGGCCTGCTGCAGGCGCACCTGAGCGAGGGCATCACGGCGCTGCGCGAGGGTTAGCCGGCGGGGTTGCCGGGCGGCGGGGGCGGCCGTAAGGTCGCCGCCACCCCAGTTTCGCGAGCAGCAACCATGAGCGAACCCACGGCCGCCGAGGCCGCCATCCCTGCCCTGCTGGCCGACGGCACGGCCCCGGAAACGCCGGACGGCCTGCTGGCCCGCCTGGCCGCCGCCGGCGTCGAGGCGCGCACGGTGACGCATCCGCCGCTCTTCACCGTCGAGCAGTCGAAGGCGCTGCGCGGCAGCCTGCCGGGCCTGCACGTGAAGAACCTTTTCCTGCGCAACCAGAAGGGCGCCATGTGGCTGGTGACCTGCCTGGAGGACCGCCAGGTCGACCTGAAGCGCCTGGGCGAGGTGCTGAACGCCGGGCGCTTCTCCTTCGGCTCGGCCGACCGCCTGATGAAGTACCTCGGCATCCGGCCGGGCGCCGTCACGCCCTTCGCCATCGTCAACGACCATGGGCGCCAGGTGACCAACGTGATCGACGGCGCGCTGACCGGGCCGGACCTGGTGAACGCCCATCCGCTGGTCAACGACCGCACCACGGCGCTGCCCGGCGCCGCGCTGCTGCGCTTCCTGGCCGGTATCGGCCGGGCGCCGGGCGAACTCGACTTCGCGCGGCTCTAGGCCCATGCCCTATCGCCTGGCGCTGATCGCGCACGACGCCAAGAAGGCCGCCCTGGTGGCCTGGGTGACGCGGCATCGCGACCTGCTGGTCGGCTGGGAGCTGGTGGCCACCGGCACCACCGGTGGTCAGGTCATCGCCGCGCTGCCCGAGCTGACGGTGGAGCGGGTGAAGAGCGGCCCGCTGGGCGGCGACCAGCAGATCGGCGCGCGCATCGCCGAAGGCCGGGTCGACGGGGTGATCTTTTTCGTCGATCCCTTGACCGCGCTGCCGCACGACGTCGACGTCAAGGCGCTGCTGCGCGTGGCCCTGGTCTACGACATTCCCATCGCGCTGAACGAGGCCACGGCCGACGCGCTGGTGGCTGCCTGGCGGGTGGACTTGCCCCGTCGGGGTAAAACGTCCATCTAATGCGGGTCGAAGGGTCGCCCCTGGCAGGGTGGCCCGCAGGAAAACAGAGGGTTGCGGACGACATGGAAACGTTGATTGGCGGCGGTCAGGGCAATGGTGGCGCGGGCAATGGCGCCGCGGCCGGTGGCTTGGTGAAGGAGTCCTCGCAGGCGACCTTCGCCCAGGACGTGGTCGAGGCCTCGATGCAGACCCCGGTCATCGTCGATTTCTGGGCGCCCTGGTGCGGCCCCTGCAAGACCCTGGGCCCGATGCTGGAAAAGGCGGTGAATGCCGCCGGTGGCGCGGTCCGCATGGTCAAAATCAACATCGACGAGAACCAGGCCATCGCGCAGCAGCTGCGCATCCAGTCGATCCCGACGGTCTATGCCTTCTTCCAGGGCCGGCCGGTCGACGGCTTCCAGGGCGCGCTGCCGGAAAGCGAGATCAAGACCTTCATCAAGCGCCTGACCGACATGGGCGGCGGCGGCGACCAGGCGGCCGCCATCGAGGAGGCGCTGACCGAGGCCGAGGCCGCGCTGGCCAAGGGCGACGGCCGCGCCGCGGCCGCCATCTTCGGCCAGGTGCTGGAGGTCGAGCCGGAGAACCTGAAGGCGGTCAGCGGCATGCTGCGCGCCATGATCGCCGCCGGCGAGATCACCCAGGCCAGCGAGCAGTTCGAGCTGCTGCCGCCGGAGATCAAGGACAAGCCCGAGCTGACCGCCGTCAAGGCGCAGCTGGAGCTGCTGGCCGAGAGCGCCAAGGCGGCCGGCCAGCTGGCCGAGCTGGAGGCCAAGGCGGCGGCCAACCCGGCCGACCACCAGGCCCGCTTCGACCTGGCCCAGGCCTACTACGGCGCCGGCCAGAAGGAATCGGCGGTCGACGCGCTGCTCGACATCGTGCGCCGGGCGCGCACCTGGAACGACGACGGCGCCCGCAAGCAGCTGGTGAAGTACTTCGAAGCCTGGGGACCGACCGATCCGCTGACCCTGGATGCGCGTCGCCGGCTCTCCTCGCTGTTGTTCTCCTAGGGCTTCGGAAAGGGGTAGGCGATGGGCCGCTCCAACTTCGACCCGAGCTACGACACGCTGCCGGCCGAGCTGCCGATCTTTCCGCTGCCCGGCGCGCTGCTGCTGCCGGGCGGCCGCCTGCCGCTCAACATCTTCGAGCCGCGCTACCTGGCGATGACCCGCGCCGCGCTGGCCGGTCCGCGCCTGATCGGCATGATCCAGCCGGACCAGCCGGGGCCGGAGCAGGGCGGCGTGGAAAGCGGCAGTGCGCCGACCTTCGCGATCGGCTGCGCCGGGCGCCTGGTGGCCTTCTCCGAGACCGAGGATGGCCGCTACCTGGTCACCCTGGCCGGGCTGCTGCGCTTTCGCGTCGCCGCCGAGCTGCCTCCTTCGCCCGAGGGTTTCCGCCGCGTGCGGCCGGACTTCGATCCCTTCCGCGGCGACCTGCTGGACGCGCCCGGCGGTGGGGTCGACCGCGCCCGCCTGGTGGCGGCGCTGAAGGTCTATTTCGAGCGTCACGGCCTGACCGCCGATTGGGCGGCGATCGAGAAGGCGCCGGACGAGCGCCTGGTGACTTCGCTCGCCATGCTCTGCCCCTTCGACCCCTCGGAGAAGCAGGTGCTGCTCGAGGCGCCGACCCTGGAAGACCGCGCCCAGGCGATGATCGCCATCCTGCAGATGGGCGCGCACGAGCCGGGCAGCGAAGCCCGACCGCACTGACCCGGCCGCACTGAAGGGAAACCGCATGACCGACACACCACCCGGCGGTGGACTGCCCCAGGCTCAGCCGGCCGCTGCCGCCGGCCAGGTCGATCCCCGCCTGCTGGAGATCCTGGTCTGCCCGCTGACCAAGGGCCCGCTGGAATACGACCGCGCCCGGCAGGAGCTGGTCAGCCGCCAGGCCGGCCTGGCCTACCCGATCCGCGACGGCATCCCGATCATGCTGGCGGAGGAGGCGCGGCGGCTCGACACCGAGCCACCGGGGAGCCAGCCCTGAGCGACGCCGAGGGCTTCGCGCCGCCGACCCGGGCGCCGCGCCATCGCGCCACCGAGCTGACCTATACCCGCGCCACCGCGACGCTGACGGTGGCCTTCGAGGACGCGCGCCGCTTCGAACTACCGGCCGAGTACCTGCGGGTCGAAAGTCCCTCGGCCGAGATCCAGGGCCACGGCCCGGGGCAGAAGGTCATCATCGGCGGCCGCCGCCATGTCGGCATCATGCGGATCGAGCCGGTGGGCAGCTATGCGGTGCGCCTGGTGTTCGACGATCTGCACGACAGCGGCCTCTATACCTGGGATTATCTCTATCAACTCGGTGCCGAGCAGGAGAGCCGCTGGGCGGCCTACCTCGCCGCGCTGGCCGAGAAGCGCCTCAGCCGCGAGCCGCCGGGCAGAGGGTAGGGGTCCGCGGCCAAGGGAGACGACGATGCAGCCGGTGCTGGCCAACCTGAACTTGACGCCGCTGACCGCGGCCATCGGTGCCGTGGTCGAGGGGCTGGACCTGGCACAGCCGCTGCAGCCGCCGACCCGCGCGGCGCTGGAATCGGCGCTGGTCGAACACCAGGTGCTGTTCTTCCGCGACCAGAAGATGACGCCGGTGACGCAGCGCGATTTCGCCGCCAACTTCGGCCCGCTGCACATCCATCCGCTCTATCCGCCGACGGCGGAAGCGCCGGAAGTCATCATGCTCGACACCCACGCCGGCAACCTGCCGGACAGCGCCATCTGGCACAGCGACGTGCCCTTCATCGAGACGCCGCCGATGGGCAGCGTGCTGGCCTGCAAGCTGCTGCCGCCGGTCGGCGGCGACACGCTGTGGCTCAGCTGCCGCGCTGCCTTCGCCGCGCTCTCGCCGCCGCTGCAGAAGATGCTGGATGGCCTGCAGGCCGAGCAGGATTTCACCAAGACCTTCGAACAGGCGCGCTTCACCGAGGCGCAGTGGCAGGAGGCGCGGCGCAAGAACCCGCCGGTGGCGCACCCTGTCGTGCGGCGCCATCCGGTCAGCGGCGCCCCCGGCCTCTTCGTCAACGAGGCCTTCACCACCCGCATCCTGGGCGTCACGCCGAAGGAGAGCGAAGCGCTGCTGCGCTTCCTCTACGCCCACCTGGCGCAGCCGGAGTTCGTGGTGCGCTGGCACTGGCGCCTTGGCGACGTCGCGGTCTTCGACAACCGCCTGACCCAGCACTACGCCACCGCCGACTACCTGCCGCACCGCCGCGTCATGCACCGCGCCACGATCCTGGGCGATAAGCCGCGCTAAACGCGAAGTCCCTCTCCCGCACAGCGGGGGAGGGGTTGGGGAGGAGGTGGCGACGCCGCAGCTCTCCCGTCGAAACCCCCTCCCTAGCCCTCCCCCAGCGTTGCTGGGAGAGGGGACACCAGCGCGCTGGGATGCAGCAGCGGCGCATACCCGGCCCGCAGCACCGCCACCAGCGGCGCCGGTGTTAGCACCTCGATTTCCCCGCTTCTGCGCGACTGCTCCGCGTCATAGCCGAAGTGTGTCCAGCGCAGCAGGTGCTTGCCCCGCACTAGCCACGGCGCATCGTCGAGGCGGATGAAGCAGCCATCCGGCAATCCCCCCAGCGCCGCGCGGTGCGTCACCTGCCGCCGGGAGCGCGCCGTCACCCGCGCGGGGTGCAGCGCCGCGTCGATGGCCGGCACCTTCTCGCGCCGGCCGAAGGCGATTTCCCAGGCATCGAGGAACCGCTTGAAGTCCGCGCGCCGGCAGAGTGCGCAGGGACGATGCCCGGCGGCCAGCGCCACCGCCTCGTCGAGGAAGAAAAGCTGGGTCCAGCGACCCGGCTCGTTGATCGGCCGCCGCCAATCCTTGTAGGCCAGGGCGCAGGCGATCCAGTGCGGATGGCGCCAGCGGGCGGCACCGATGCGGCCCTCGGCGTCGTGCAGCACGCCGCGATTGCCGGTCAGCAGGCCGCGCGCCGCCGTGGCCTGCAAGGCGCCCTGGGGCGTGACGCGGTTCTGCCGCGGCATCAGGACCGCAGCGCGTTGCCGGCGGCCAGCGCCACCTCGGCCTCGGCCACGACGCGGCGCACCAGGTCGCCCGCCGCCGGCGCGTCGTGGATCAGGTCGATGCCCTCGCCCGACCAGGTCAGCGCGGTGTCCAGGTCGCCGGCCGCGCTGGCGGCCTGGTAGCGCGGGCCCTCGCTGGGCAACGCCGCCTCCAGCTCGACCTCACGGCCATGCCAACGGCGGGTGAAGTCGTTGACCAGTGCGCGGCCGGTGTAGTGGCCCGGCCAGGCGATGCCGCGCACGCGGTCGAACACCGTGGTGCGCCGCGTCGCATCGCCGGAGGCCGCGACCAGCCGCTGCTTCTGCGCCGGGCTGGCCAGCGATTCGGTGCTGGCCAGGAAGCGGGTGCCGACCAGCACGCCACCGGCACCCAGCGCCAGGGCAGCGGCCAGGCCGCGTCCGTCGGCAATGCCGCCGGCGGCTAGCACCGGCAGCGGCGCCACGGCGTCGACCACCGCCGGCACTAGGCCCAGGGTGCCACGCTTGGCGCCGTGGCCGCCGGCCTCGCTGCCCTGCGCGACGATCAGGTCGGCCCCGGCGACGGCGGCGGCGCGCGCGTCGGCCAGGCTCTGCACCTGGCAGATCACCCGGGCGCCGGCGGCCTTGGCCGGAGCGATCCAGGGCGCCGGATCGCCGAACGACAGCATGATCGCCGCCGGGCGATGCGCCAGGCCGGCGGCGAACTGCTCGGGGTGCTGCTCCAGGAACCAGGTGATGAAGCCGATGCCGACCCGCGCGTTGCCGGCATCGCGAAAGGCGCCGTCGATCCAGTCCGCCCCCAGATAGCCGCAGCCGATCAGCCCCAGGCCGCCGGCCTGCGTCACCGCCGCCGCCAGGGCACCGCCGGCGGCGGCACCCATCGGCGCCAGGACAATGGGGTGCTCGATGTCGAGCAGGCGGGTGACGCTGGTGACAAGCGGCATGGCGGGCGACCTCCGGCCGTCATGAGACGCCGGGCGGGGCCGGCGGCCAAGGGCGCAAAGGGACGAAGGCCCGGTCCGGTCGCGCCGGATAGGCGCGGCTAGCGGCCCAGTGCCCGGCGGCGCGGCGGGCGGCCGCCGTGGCGGGTCTCCTCGGCCGGCGCCTCGTCGAACAGCGAGGCCAGCTGGTCCATCATGGCGCCGCCCAGCTGCTCGGCATCGACGATGGTGACGGCGCGGCGGTAATAGCGGGTCACGTCGTGGCCGATGCCGATGGCGATCAGCTCCACCGGGCTCTTGGTCTCGATCATCTCGATGACCTCGCGCAGGTGGCGCTCCAGGTAGTTGCCGGGGTTGACCGACAGCGTGGAATCGTCGACCGGCGCGCCGTCGGAAATCACCATCAGGATGCGCCGCTGCTCGGTGCGGGCGATCAGGCGATCGTGCGCCCACAGCAGCGCCTCGCCGTCGATGTTCTCTTTCAGGATGCCTTCGCGCAGCATCAGGCCCAGCGACTTGCGGGCGCGCCGCCAGGGCGCGTCGGCGGGCTTATAGATGATGTGGCGCAGGTCGTTGAGGCGACCGGGATTGGCCGGCTTGCCGGCGGCGATCCACTTCTCGCGCGCCTGGCCGCCCTTCCACATGCGCGTGGTGAAGCCGAGGATCTCGACCTTTACGCCGCAACGCTCCAGCGTGCGTGCCAGGATGTCGGCGCTCATCGCCGCCACGGTGATCGGCCGGCCGCGCATCGAGCCGGAGTTGTCGATCAGCAGCGAGACCACGGTGTCGCGGAAGTCCGTGTCGCTCTCGCGCTTGAAGGTCAGCGAATGGGTCGGGTTGGCGATGATGCGCGCCAGCCGCGCGGTGTCGAGGATGCCTTCCTCGAGGTTGAATTCCCAGGCCCGCGTCTGCTTAGCCATCAGGCGGCGCTGCAGGCGGTTGGCCAGGCGCGCGATCACGCCCTGCAGGTGGGCCAGCTGCTGGTCCAGCATCTGGCGCAGGCGCGCCAGCTCGTCGGCGTCGCACAGCTCGGCGGCCTCGACCTCCTCGTCGAACTCGGCGGTGAAGGCCTTGTAGAGCGGCTCGCCGCGGTCGTTGCGGCGCTCGTCATAGCGCGGCGGCCGGCCGGGCCGGCCGGGGTCGTCCTCGCCGGCGCCGGCCATCATCTCGCCCTCGGCGTCGGCGGCGCTTTCCTCCAGGCCCTCGGCCTCGCTGGCGTCGACCTCCTGGCCCTCCAGCGTGGCCGGGCTGTCGCCGGCCTCCTGGTCGCCGCCCTGGCCTTCGGCCGGGCTGTCTTGCGGCTGGTTCTCCTCGCCGTCGCTGTCGCTCTGGTCCTGGTCGGCCGACTCGTCGCCGGCCTCCTCCAGGTGCAGGTGCTGCAGCATGCGGCGCACCTGCTGGCCATAGCGCTTCTGGCTGCGCAGCTGGCCGGCCAGCTCCTCGATGTCGGCCAGCACCTGCGGCTCCAGGTTGGGCCGCCAGAGGTCGACCACGTGCTTGGCCGCCGGCGGCAGCGGCCGTCCGGTCAGCGCCTGGCGCACCAGGGCGCGCAGCGCGTCGGCCAGCGGCGCGTCCTCGGCCTCCGCGGCGCGCGCCAGGCCCTTGGCGCGGAAGCGTTCCTCCAGCGCGGCATCGAGGTTGTCGGCCACGCCGGCCATGCGGCGCGCGCCGATGGCTTCGCAGCGCGCCTGCTCAACGGCGTCGAAGATCTCGCGTGCCACGGGATCCACCGGCCGCAGGTCGCGGTGCGTCTTCTCGCTGTGATGGCGCAGCTTCAGCGCCGCGGCGTCGGCCTCGCCGCGTACATGCGCCACCTCGGCCACCGGCAGGTCGCGCGGCGGCGGCTGCAGCTTCACCTCGTTGCCGGCCAGCCCCTGGCCAGAGGGGTGGAAGCCCACGGTCACGTCCTCGCGCTCGGCGATCGCCCGCACCGTGGCGGCGGTCGTCCGCTTGAAACGCTCCAGGGGGCTTTCGCTGGACTGCATCGGCTGCGCTTAGACCAGCATCGCCTTGACGCCGCTCTCCTTCAGCTCGGTGCCGAAGCAGCGCTGGTAGTACTCGGCCACGATCGGGCGCTCGGTCTCGTCGCACTTGTTCAGGAAGGTGACGCGGAAGCCGAAGGCCAGGTCGTTGAAGATGCGCGCGTTCTCCGCCCAGGTGATGACGGTGCGCGGGCTCATCACGGTGGACAGGTCGCCGTTGATGAAGCCGGAGCGCGTCAGGTCGGCCAGCGCCACCATGGCCGAGATGGTCTCGCGGCCCTCCTTGCTGTCATAGGTCGGCGCCTTGGCCAGCACGATGTTCACTTCGTCGTCGTGCGGCAGGTAGTTCAGCGTGGCGACGATGTTCCAGCGGTCCATCTGGCCCTGGTTAATCTGCTGCGTGCCGTGATAGAGGCCCGAGGTGTCGCCCAGGCCGATGGTGTTGGTGGTGCTGAACAGCCGGAAGGCGGCGTGCGGCCGGATCACCCGGTTCTGGTCGAGCAGCGTCAGGCGGCCGGAGGATTCCAGCACGCGCTGGATGACGAACATCACGTCGGGGCGGCCGGCGTCGTACTCGTCGAACACCACGCCGACTGGGCGCTGCAGCGCCCAGGGCAGCAGGCCTTCGCGGAACTCGGTCACCTGCAGGCCGTCCTTGATGACGATGGCGTCCTTGCCGACCAGGTCGATGCGGCTGACGTGGCTGTCCAGGTTGACGCGGATCAGCGGCCAGTTGAGGCGCGCCGCGACCTGTTCGATGTGGGTCGACTTGCCGGTGCCATGATAGCCCTGGATCATAACCCGCCGGTTGTAGGCAAAGCCCGCCAGGATGGCGAGCGTGGTGTCATGGTCGAAGCGATAGGCCTCGTCGAAGTCCGGCACATAGGCGTTGCTGGCGCTGAAGGCCGGGACCTGCATGTCGCTGTCCAGCCCGAAGGTCTGGCGCACCGAGATGGTGATGTCGGGGCCGCCGCTGGGCAGCTCGCCGGTTGCGTTGCTATCAGGCGTCATCTCGCTCTCTTTCGTCGGACGCCCACGCCACTGGGTCGCGCGTGGGCTTCAGTTGGTCCTGGTGGATCCCGTTTCGTCGCGGTCAGGCGACCTGGGCATAGGCGGCCTTCAAGGTGCTATAGGCCTGGTTCACGTTTTTCAAGCGCTCCTCCGACTCCTTGTCGGAACCGTTAATGTCAGGGTGCAAACGCTTGGCCAGCGTCTTATAGCGCGCCTTGACCTCCTCGAAGGTGGCGCTGGCCGGCAAATCGAGCACCGCCAGCGCCCGTACTTCCTTGGTCCAGACCCGCTCGCGCATCGCCTCGTGCGCCTGCGGATCGTCGCCCAGCAGCCCCAGGGGATCGTGGATCTTCGGCCCGCCGCCCAGTGGCCAGCTGGGCCGCTGCCAGGTGACGTCGCGCTTCAGCTCGCTCTCGATCTCGCGCTGGCTCATGCCCTTGAAGTAGTCCCAGCGCGCGTTGTAGGCGCGCACATGCTCCAGGCAGAACCAGTAGTACTGGTTCAGGTGGTTGCGCGACATCGGTGCGCGAAACTCACCCGCCAGCAGGCAGCCGGGCGCCATGCAGCCGTGCTTGGCGGCGCCGGGCGTGGCCTGCGCCGCCGCCTGCGCCTTGTGGGCGCGGCGGAAGGGCGCATCGAGGACGGCATTGTTGGGCGGGCGACGCATGGGCTGAGTATGGGAAGCGGCCCCATTGGAGGCAAGACGAGCGCCGCTGCTGCCACGGGCGGCGACGCTTGGCCGCGTCGGCCTCATGGCGTGACCGCCTGCCGCCGCGCCGGCACGGTGACCGCTAGCAGGCCGGCCAGGATCAGCGCCATGCCGAACAGCAGCGACAGCGGCAGCGGCTCGCCCAGCGCCAGGGTCGAGGCCAGCACGCCGAAGGCCGGCACCGCCAGGAAGCCCAGCGACACCGTCACCGCCGGCAGCGCCAGCTGCAGGGTGATCGAGATGAGGAAGCAGAGGCCGGTGGCGAGCGGCCCGTTGTAGGCCAGCAGCAGCAACACATCGCGCGACCAGGCAAAGTCCGGTGGGCCCTCAAGGATATAGGCGGCGACCGTCAGCGGCAGGATGGCCACCAGCATCTGCCAAGGGATCAGGTCGAGCGCCGGGGCGGTCCAGCGGTGGCGCCGCACCGCCAGGATCGACAGCGCCGAACCGGCGGCGGCAACCAGCAGCATGGCGTTGCCCAGCAGCGCCTGGCCCTCGGACCAGGGGAAGTCGAGCGGATTGAACAGCACCAGCAGCCCGCCGAGGCCCAGCGCCAGCCCGATGCTGCGGCCGCGGGTCATGCGCTCGCCCAGCAGCAGCACGGCGCCCGGCGCCACCCACAGCGGCGTGGTATAGGCCAGCACCGCCGAGCGCCCGGCCGGCACGATCTGCAGCGCCAGGTTCACCAGCGCCAGGAACAGCGCCATCTGCAGCAAGCCGATCGCAAGGATCACCGGCAGGTCGGCGCGCGGCGGCAGGCGCAGGCGGCGCTTGCAGGCCAGCACCACGACCAGGGTCAGCGCGCCCAGCACCAGACGGGCGACGGCGAACCAGAAAGGCGTCACCAGCTGCAGCCCGACCTTCATGATCGGCCAGTTGGCGCCCCAGATAACCACCAGCGTGGCCAGCAGCAGCAGCGCGCGCGCCGTGCTCAGGCCGTGCCGGGGATCGGTCGCCGGCGCCTGCGAAGATGCCTTGCTTGTCATGTGGCCGGGACGCTAGCACTGGGGCGCACCGCCGCCCCTTCGCAAAGAGCGCAACCCGGCCATGAACGCTGCCACACCCTATCGCGACCGCATCGAGCAGAAGCTGACCGCCCGCCTGGCGCCGAGCCAGCTGGAGATCGAGGACGAATCCCACCTGCACGCCGGCCACGCCGGTCACCGGCCCGGTGGCGAAACACATTTCCGTGTACTGGTGGTCGCCGCGGCCTTCGAGGGCCTGTCGCGGGTGGCCCGGCAGCGGCTGGTTTTCGATGCCTTGAAGGACGAGCTCGCCGAGCGCGTGCATGCCCTGTCTATGTCCACCTTGAGTCCAGCTGAGGCTGCCACCAGCGCGCGCGGCTAGCCGGCGCCAGGCCAGCACTTCCCTCGGTTGTCGCCGGTGTGGCGCAGTCTTTCTGGTTGTGTCGTGCTTGAGAGCTGCCTTATCCTACGGGCATAGGCAGGCACCGGTTAGGCTTGGTCGCCTGTCCTTTCGGAACCTGGCGGGGTTCCGTCCAGCCGTATCAGGCAGGACGCCAAGCTCGTCGGGCGATAGTAAAAATCTGGAGGCTCGCCCGGCGGCGAGCCCACGTGTTGGGGGACACGGACATCATGACAAGTGGCATTCAGGCCATGCGTCGCCAATCGACTTTGAAGGTCCGCAACGTGCGGATCGGTCGGCGGCGCACGAGTCTTCGGCTGGAAACGGCGATGTGGGAAGCCCTGCAGGAGATCGCGGAGCGCGAACACACCTCGCTGAACGAACTGCTCACCGGCGTCGCCGAAGGTCAGAGCGAGTCGAGCTTCACCGCGTCGGTTCGTGTCTTCACACTGGCGTATTTCCGCGGTCTGGCCGGCTTGGGCCAGCAGCAGGCACCGGCACAGCGTCGCGCGCGCGCCTCGCGGCGCGCGCTTCGACGGCCGGGTGCTTCCCAGGTCCGGCCCTTAGAAGCCGGACGACCAGCCATTGAGCGTGGCCACAGTCTCCCAATAGGGACTGAGGGAGAGCTGCGCGCCGAACTGCACCAGGAAGGCTTCGCGGCCGGCGACTTCGCTTGGCCAGGCCTGGTCGTAGAGCTGGAAGGCCGCCTCGGCGTTGCCGCTGTAGATCAGGTCGAGCATCGGGCCCCAGAGCGCGGCGGTCGGTGCCTGCGCGGCCCGCAGGCTGGCGGCCGCGTGCTCCGCTATGTCGGCGATGAACTCGGCCGACGGCGGCGCCTGTCGCATCAGCTCGACCGAGCCGCTGTAGACCCCTTCCTGCAGGTCGAGGATCACTTGCGGCGCCGGCGAGTCGGCGAAGGAAGTCTTCCAGTAGGCGAAGCTCCAGTCGAGCAACACCACTTCCAGCGCCGGGTCGTCGTCGAGGTTCTTCAGCTCGACCGGTGAATCGCTGCCGTCGAACTCGGCCAGCAGCGCCAGCTCGGGACTGCGCTCGATCACCTGGGTGTAGTAGCAGCAGTGCGCGCCGCCGCTGTAGGACTGCAGCACGAAGTCGGGGTTGCCGTCGCCGGTGGCGTCGACGTCGAGCCCCAGCGGCAGGACGCCGTCCGGGCTGCCCGGCGGCTCCTCGACCATGCTGACGAAGGCCTCGAACAGCGTCTCGAACAGCACCTCGTCGCCGCGCAGGATCTGCAGCGTGTCGACGAAGCCGATGTCGGGATCCTCCAGGAAGCGCAGCGTGTAGTCGCCGGCGGCGATGTCGTGCGGCACACGATTTAGGCTGTCGGCCTGGGCCAGGGTGGCGGCGGACAGACAGGACAGCAAAACCAGCGGGCGCAGCAGCGCAGCGGTCGGCAACCGGGACACGTGGCAAGAACTCCCCCAAGTTAGAGGCCTAACCTAGGCCAGAAGCCCGGCCAGGCGTAGCCGCAAATCCGGCAGCAGGTCGCTTTCGAACCAGTCGTGGCGCTTGAGCCACGCGGTGTTGCGCCAAGAGGGATGCGGCAGCGGCAGGAAGCGCGGCAGGTAGCCCCGCCAGGCGGCCACGGTCTCGGTCAGGCTGGCCCGGCGCGCGGCGCCCAGGTAGTGCTTCTGGCCGTAGAGCCCGACCAGCAGGGTCAGCTCGACCGCCGGCAGCAGCGGCAGGAAACGTGGATGCCAGGTCGGCGCGCAGACCGGCCGCGGCGGGCGGTCGCCGCCCTTGGCATCGACGCCGGGGTAGCAGAGGCCCATCGGCAGGATGGCGATGCGGCTTTCGTCATAGAAGGTCGTGCGCTCGATGCCCAGCCAGGCGCGCAGCCGGTCGCCCGAGCGATCGTTCCAGGGAATGCCGCTCTCGTGCACCCGGGTCCCCGGCGCCTGCCCGACGATCAGCAATCGCGCCGTCGGGCTGGCGCGGAACACCGGCCGCGGGCCCAGCGGCAGGTCGGCGCAGAGGCGGCAGGCGCGGGCCTCGGCAGCCAGGCGGTCGAGCGCAAGCGCGGTGTCCGACATGCCGCAAGAGATAGGCGAGGTGATGCGGCGGCGACAACCCTTGCCAGCGTCAAGCGGACCACGCAGGCTGCGCGGGTGACGCCGAACCGACCCTTGCCACGCATTGCGCCGCGCCTTCTGGGTGCCGGAACGTGAACCCCGGGGTGGGTGCCTGCGCGCCCGGTGTCAATCCCATCTGTCCGCTGCGGCGTGGCACCGCCTGATGCGCCGCGGCTTCCGCGTCGCCGGCTGGATATCGCTCGCCGTCGCCGCTGGCTGGATCGCCACGGTAATGGCGGTGCTGTTCCCCCTGGTCCCCGACTTCCCGCTCTGGGACCAGTGGCATCTCATTCCGATGTGGCAGGCCTGGTTCAACGGCGAGCCGGTGCTGCCGCAGTTGCTGGCACCCTACAATGGCCACCTCAATGTTCTGCCGCGCGCGGTGTTTTTCGTGCTGGGGCTGGCCTCGCGCTGGGACCTGCGGCTGGAGGTGGCAGTGGGCTATGGGCTGGCGCTGCTCACCACGGTGCTGCTCGTGCGCCTGCTGGCCGCCGGCGACCGGCGGCGGTGGATTCTGGCCGCGCCGGTGGCCGCCGCCGTGTTTCATCTCGCTCAGTTCGAGGTCTTCCTGTCCGGCTATCACCTGGGCCAGCATCTTTGCCAGGCGGCGCTTGCCGGCCTGCTCGTGCTCCTGTTCCGAGAGCGGCTGCCGCTGCCGGCGGTGCTGGGCGCGGCGGTCTGTGCGGCGGCGGCGACCTTCTCCTGGGGCGCGGGGGTGATCGCCTGGCCGCTCGGCGGACTAGTCCTGCTCTGCCGGCGACGCCGCCTCGATCTGGCGGTCGGGTTCTGGGCGGTGGCCGCGGCGGCTGTCCTCTGGCAGGTGGCGCGGGCGGGGACGCCGGCGGCCGTGATCTGGTCGTCCGTCCCACAGTTCACCGCGACGCTGCTGGGCAGCGAGCTGTCGCCGCGCCCCTTCCCTGATGCGGCGGCCGCGCTGCTGGCCGGCACGGTCGGTGTCGGGCTGTTCGCCGGCCTGGCCGCACTGGCCCTCGTCCGTCGACCACTCTCGCCGCAGCTCTGGCGCGCTGGCGCGGTGGCGCTCACCGGCCTCGCCGCCGCGTTGGTCATCGCCCTGGGGCGGGCGGGTGTCGGACCGGGCCATGCGATCACCTCGCACTACGCCACGGCGACCGCGCCCTTTGCCATCGGGCTGCTCGCCCTGATGACCGACGCTCTGCTCGCCTGGTGGGACCGGAGGGCGGAGCTGCCTCGGCGCGCGGTGGCGCTGCCGGCGGTGCTGCTCACCCTGGTCTTGACCGGCTGGGTCGTGCAGTCGGCGCGTGTTGCGCTGACCGTGGTACCCGAGGTGACCGGTTGGATGCACGCGAGCCAGATGGCTTTTGGCCGCCTGCTGCTGGGCGAGTTGAGCGACGAGGAGATCGCCCTCTACCTGCATCCGTCACCCGCGCTGGTGCGCGAGGGCGTGGCGCTGCTGCGCGAGCACGGTTTGGCGACCTTCGCACCCTGTTCGCCGCAGGGCGCCGCCTGGGGCGGGATCGAGCGGGTTTCCGGCGCCGTCGTCGAAGGCTGGGCAGTCGACGGTGGCGGGCGAGTCCCGGTGTCGGAAGTGCGCCTGGAACGTACCGGCCAGCTGTTCGCCATCGCGAAGATCGGTATGGCGCGACCGGACCTCGCCTGGGATTCTGGCCGCGCCGCCTGGGTGCTTGCCGGCTGGCGGGTCGAGCTGCCGACGGCTGTGCCCGCCGGGCAGCTCCAGGTCGTGGTGGTATCCTGCGGCGGCGTTCGGTCGGTCCTCGGGGAGGTCGATGTGAGACCCGGCGGCGGCTGAGGGCCGGATCCGCCAGTTGCCTGGACAAGCGCCTGGCCCGGCAGGGCCTGTCGCACGGCGCCGTGGGGCCGGCGACTGCGCCCTGGCCAGCGCGCCGCTTGCCACGCATGCTGTGGGAATGACCCAGCCCCTACCGCATGCGCCGGCAACACTGCGCAATCGCGATCCCATCCTGACGGTCTTGCAAGCGGTGTTGCCGCCCGCCGGACTGCTGCTGGAGGTTGCCAGCGGTACCGGCGAGCATACCGCCTTCATGGCGCCGCGCCTCTCGTCAGCCCTGTGCTGGCAGCCGAGCGACGGTGACCCGGCTGCCCTGGCGGGGATCGACGGCCAGACGCTGTTGCTGCGCGACGGCGAACCACAGGGCGCGCGCATCCTGCCGGCGTTGCTGCTTGATGCCGCCGCCGCGGTTTGGCCGCTGACGCGGGCCGATGCACTGTTCTGCTGCAACATGATCCACATCTCGCCCTGGAGCGCGGCTGAAGGCTTGCTGGCTGGTGCCGCGCGGCTGCTGCCCAGTGGCGCGCCGCTGATCCTCTACGGGCCCTTCAAGCGTGACGGCGCGCACACGGCGCCTTCCAACGCCACCTTCGACCGTTCGCTGCGCGAGCGCGACCCGCGCTGGGGCGTGCGCTGCCTGGACAGCGAGGTGGCACCGCTGGCCGCCACGCAGGGTTTCGCGCCGCCCGAGGTCTTCCCGCTGCCGGCCAACAACCTGATCGTGGTGCTGCGGCGGACCTAGCGGCCCGGCTTGACCCGGCGCGCGCCAGGCGGGTACTCGCAGACAGCGTACCCGCAAGAGAGGCGACGATGGTCATGCCGGCGGCAGGGGAGGGACCGCGCCGCTTTGGCGCCTTGGGCGAGCCCTCCTATCGCTTTTTCTTCGCCGGCTACAGCGTCTCCTACGTGCTCTACTGGGTCTACGTGCTGTCGCTCGGCTGGTACGTTTGGCAGACCACGCACTCGGCCCTCTGGCTCGGCATCATCTATGCCTGCGACCTCTGTCCGGCGCTGGTCGTCAGCCCGATCGGCGGCGCGCTCTCGGACCGGCTGAATCGCCTGACGCAGCTGCGCATCGCACTCTGGCTGCAGGTGGCCAATGCGCTGTCGATCGCGGCGCTGGCCTGGGCCGGCTGGCTCGACGCGCCGCTGCTGGCCCTCTTCGCCCTTGCCGAGGGCACGCTGGTCGGTATCAGCCAGCCGGCCTTCAACGGCCTGGTGCCACGGCTGGTCAGCCGGCCAAACCTGGCCTCGGCCATCGCGCTCAACACTTTGGTCTATCACCTCTCCGCCGTGCTAGGCCCGCTGCTGGCCGGGGCGATCTTCGCCTTTGGCCTCGGTGCGGCGCCTGTGGCCTTCGCCTGCAATGCCGTCGGCACGCTGCTCTACCTCGCCTGCCTTGCGCGTGTGCGCTTCGCGCCGCAGCCACCGCCGACAGTGGCACGCACGCCGACGCACATCTGGCACGACATCGCCGACGGCTTCCGCTACATGGCGCGCAGCGATTTCATCCTGGTCGCCGGCGGCCTGACGCTCGGCCTGTCGCTGCTGGCCCGCACCCTGACCAACATGCTGGCCGGCCTAAACGACCGCTATGATCTATTCGAGCCGGCGCGCTTCGTCTGGCTGACCACGGCACTGCTGGTCGGCAGCGTGGCCGCGGCGCTGCTGAAGGCGCATGGCAATGACCTGCGCCAGGCCGAGGCGAACTCCACGCGCGCCTTCCTAATCTATGCGCTGCTGTGGAGCCTGGCCTTCGGCCTGCTGTGGGCCGGCTGGGCCAACCCCTGGGCAATGCTGGCGCTGCTCTGCCTGCTCGGTTTCACCTCCACTTCCGCCCAGGTCGCGCGCTCCGCTGGCCTGCAGGCGCGCCTCGACGACGCGCGGCGCGGCCGGGTGATGGGCAACCTCCAGATGCTGTCGCGCGGCGGCGGCGCCGTTGGCGCCCTGCTGGCTGGCGCTCTGGCCGAGCGGCTCGACTTCGCCCCGGCCTTCCTGCTCCTGCTGGCCTTGGCGATGGCGCTCTTCGCCGCCAGCCTGCTGCTGGCGCGCCGCCGCTAGCGGGTGGTGCGCAGCAAGGCGTCGACAGCGACGACGCCCTTGCCGGCGGGGCGCACCAGCAGTGGATTGATTTCCAGCTCCAGCAGATCGGCCGCGTTGGTCTCGACCCAGCGCGCCAGGGCCAGCACGGCGGCGACCAGGGCCTCGACGTCGCCGGCCGGTCGGCCGCGATAGCCGGTCAGCAGCGGCCAGATCCTCAGCGCCCGCAGCGCCGCCATAATCTGCCCGACGGTCACCGGTAGCAGCAGCGGGCGGACATCCTGCAGCAGCTCCGTCAGGGTGCCGCCAGCGCCCAGCAGCAGGGTCGGGCCGAACTGCGGATCGACCTCGACACCTAGCAGCAGTTCGGCCACCGCGTCGCCGATCATCTCCTCCACCAACAGCTCCGGCGCCAGGCTACCAAGCCGCGCGGCCGCCGCGCCGACCGCCGCGTCGTCGCCAAGGTCCAGCGCGACGCCGCCGGCCTCGGTCTTGTGCAGCAGCTCAGGCGAACAGGCCTTCAGCACCACCGGGTGACCGAGCTGCCGCGCCGCCGCGATGGCGCCGGCCGGCGGGCCGACCCAGCGGCGCGGCGTCGCGATGCCGATCGCGTCGAGCACCGCCTTGGCCGCTGCTTCACTGTGCGCGCGCGGCGCCGCGTCACTGGCCGCTGGCAGCAGGGTCACTGGCGCCGCGGTCGCCCAGGCGGCGCCGACTGCGACGCTGTCGGCCAGCGCCTTCAGCGCTTCCGGCAGGCCCTGCAGCGGCACCGCGCCGCGTGTCATGGTCAGGCGCCGCAGGCGGCGCGGCAGGGCCTCGGGCAGCGAGGCGATGGCGGCGGCTGGCATCTTCGCCGCCAGCATGGCCTCCAGGTAGAGGCGCAGCGCGGTCTCATAGCTGCTGATGTCGCAGAAGGCCGGATCGGGATGATCGATCAGGAAGCCGACGGCGTCATAACCGGCGTCGGCCAGGATGGCGAAGAGCCGCGCCATCTTCGCCTTGTCGTACCAGATGTAGGTCTGGAAATCGAAGGGGTTGGCCAGTGGCACGCGGTCGCCCAGCAGCTCGTGCAGCGCAATCTTGGTGGTGTCGGGCAGTGGCGTGAAATCCAGCCCCAGGCCCTCGGCCAGGTCGGCGGTCATCGCCATGTCGCCGCCCGAGCAGCCGGTCAGCAGCACGCGCCGGCCTGGGAGCGGGCCGAAGACGTGCAGCGCCTTCATGGTCTCCACCAGCTCCGCCAGCGAGCGGCAGCGGGCGATGCCCAGGCGGGTGAAGAGCGCGTCATACAGCCGGTCGGCGCCGCTCATCGAGGCGGTGTGGCTGAGCGTCGCCCGCGCCGCGGCTTCGCTGTGGCCGGACTTGATCACCGCCAACGGAATGCCCTTGGCGCGCGCCCGCTCGGCCGCGGCGACGAAGCCCGGCAAGTCGCCCAGCGCCTCGACATAGAGCCCGATGGCGGTGACGCGCGGGTCTTCCAGCAGCGCGTCGATCAGGTGGTGCTGCTGCACCCGCGCCTGGTTGCCGACGGTGATCAGGTAGGCCAGCGGCAGCTCGCGCTGCTGCGCCATCAGCGTGACCGAGATGGCGCCGGACTGGCAGATCAGCGCCACGCCGCGCTCCACCGCCTCGCCGCCGACCTGGTCGGGCCAGACCGCGACGCGATCGAGGAAGTTGACGAAGCCGAAGCAGTTGGGTCCCAGGAAGGGCAGGTCGCCGGCGGCCGCCAGCAGCGCGGTGTTCAACGCCTGGCCCTGCGGCGTCTGCGCCTCGGCGAAGCCGGAGGCGAAGCAGACCGCGCCGCCGACGCCCAGCGCCACGGCCTCGGGCAGCGTCGCCACCGTCAGCTCGCGCTGGATGCCCAGCACCACGCAGTCCGGCACCTCCGGCAGCTCGGCCAGCGAGCGGTAGTAGGTCTCCACCGCCGTGCTCGGCCGCGTCGGATGCACGCGATAGAGCCGGCCGGGAAAAGCCAAGCTGTTGCACTGGATGGCGACGGTGTCGCACCAGGCGCCGCCGACCAGCGCCAGGCTCGCCGGCCGCAGCAGGCGCTTCAGGTTCATGGGACCCAATCTCCCCAGCCGCGCCCCACAGTCTTGCACGCAATTCCCGCCGCAGCGTAGCGCGCGCCTAGCGGTCGGCAGGGCCACAGTCTCCCACAGGCATCCTTGTGATCACAACTGTTGTAATGCCCAAAACCCGCCGCTAGGCTTCGTGCATGGGGCTGCCGCAGCAAGCCGACCTTGAGGGCATCGCGCCGCCAGCGCGCGCCAACCTGCAGGAACGCGTCTATCGCGAACTGCGGCAGGCGGTAATGCGCGGCCACTTCCCGCCCGGCCGCTCGCTCACCATCCGCGCCGTCGCCGCCGCGCTGGGCACCAGCGCCATGCCGGTGCGGGAGGCGCTGCGCCAGCTGGTCGCCGAGCGCGCGCTGGCCATGCTGCCCAACCGCTCCTTCGGCACGCCGCTGATGAGCCTGGCGCAGTTCGACGACCTGAAGCACATCCGCATGCGGATCGAGGGCTTCGCCGCGGCCGAGGCAGCGCGCCGCATCGATCGGGCAACGCTGCGCGAACTGGAGCGGATCGATGGCGCCATGGCGCACGCGGTGCGCCAGGTGGAGCGTGCCCGCTTCATCGCGCTGAACCAGGAATTCCACTTCACCATCTATGGCGCCGCCGGCTCCGCCGTGCTGCTGCCGATCATCGAATCGCTGTGGCTGCAGATCGGCCCCTACCTGACCTTCGTCTTCGCCAGCGGCGCGCGGCCCAGTGTCACCCACGCGACGCACCGTCCGGTGATCGCCGCGCTGAAGCGGCGCGATCCGGCCGCCGCCGAAGCGGCGCTGGCCGCCGACATCGGCGAGGCGGCCCTAATCCTGCAACGCGTGGCGAGCTTCGCACCCTGATGGGTGCATCCCCTGGCGAATGGAGTCTGCGATGACGGAACTGCGGGTTGGATTGGTCGGGCTGGGCACGGTCGGGCGCATTCATGCCGAGGCCTATCGCGACCTGGCCGGGGCGCGGCTGGTCGCCGTCGCCGATGCCAGCGCGCCGGCGTTGGCGTCGCTCGACCCGGCGCGTGGATTGGCCACCTACCAGGACGTCGACGCCATGTTGGCGGAGGCCAAGCTCGACATTCTCTGCATCGCCACGCCGGCCGCCAGCCACGAGGCCTTGACCGCGCTGGCGGCATCTCGCGGCGTCCAGGTGCTGGTGGAAAAGCCCATGGCGCTGACTCCCGACAGCGCGCGCCGCATGATCGCGGGCTGCGCCGCCGCCGGCGTGCGGCTGTTCTACGGCTCGACCTATCGCTTCCTGCCGGCGGTGCGCAAGGCGCGTGAGCTGATCCAGGCCGGCGTGATCGGCGAGGTGGTGCTGATGCGCGAACAGGCGCTGGGCGGGAAGGGGCCGGAGCTGACGCAGCCGATGTCGACGCACCACTATCCGCTGGGCGGACCCGGCGGTTTTCCCATGGGGCTGGTCGACCATGGCATCCACCTGATCGACGTCTTCGCCTGGGCGACCGGCGCCCAGATCAGCGGCGGCCACGGGCGCGGCAACCGCAGCGGCCAGCCGATGCGCAGCGAGTTCCTGCAGCTCGACTACGACAGCGGCGCGGTGGCCGAGCTGGTCTACAACGAATGCACCTTCCCGACCGAGCTGCCGAACGAAGGGCTCTTCAGCCTGGGCGACGGCTGGGATGTCGACGGCTACGTCAAGGCCGGCGGCTGGATCAAGCACCCCAGCTCGATCCACTTCTACGGCACCAAGGGATCGCTGCGCGTCTTCCACTACGCCAATCTGCTGTATCACTTCACCGCCGAGGGGCCGCGCCAGGTGCCGCTGGAGGGCGCGCCGCCGCCCGATCATTTCCGCGCCCAGATGCAGTGCTTGGTGGACGACGTGCAGGCCGGCCGCCCCGCCAGCACGCCGGGCGAAGCCGGGCTGGCGGCGCTGGAAACCCTGCTGTTGGCCTATCGCTGATCGGGACGGCTCAAGCCGGCCTGGGCTACTAGGCGGCCTTGCTGCGGCTGTCCTGCGCCTCGGCCAGCACCCAGTCGCGGAAGGCCTTGACCAGCGGCCGCTCCAACGCGCCCGGCGGATGCACCAGGTGATAGCAGAAGCCGGCCGGTCCCGGCAGCGCGACCCGGAAGGGCCGTACCAGGCGACCGGCTGCCAGGTCGTCGGCCACCAGGGTGGATTCCCCCAGCGCCACGCCCTGGTTGTCCATGGCCGCCTGCAGCGCCAGCGAGGTCATGCTGAGGTGCAGGCCGCGGGTGGCATCGACACCGACCACGTGGGCCGCCTGCAGCCACATGTCCCAGTCCGGCCAGGTGGCGCCCTGGGCCTGCCAGTCGACGTGCAGCAGCGTGTGGTGGCTCAGGTCCTCCGGCCGCCGCAATGGCTTCGGACCGGCCAGCAGCGCCGGACTGCAGACCGGGAAGATGGTCTCCTCGAACAGGCGGTCGACGCCCAGCCCCTCGTAGCGCCCCAGGCCGAAGCGCAGGCCAAGGTCGGCGTCGTCGCGGTTGAAATCCACCAGCCGCGTGTTGACGTCCAGCCGCACGTCGGCTTCCGGGCGATCCTTCAGGAAGCGCGGCAGGCGCGGCATCAGCCACTTGGCGGCGAACGAGGGGGTGACGCTGATCACCAGCCGATGGCGCCGCTCGCCGGTGATGCGCTGCACGGCGCGGCGGATGGCGTCCAATCCCTCGGCCACGCCGGCCTTCAGGATCTCGCCCTCGGGCGTGGCCTTCACCGAGCGGCTGGAGCGCTTCAGCAGCGACACCTGCAGCAGGCGTTCCAGTTCGCGCACATGATGGCTGACGGCGGCCGGCGTGACGCCCAGTTCGGCGGCCGCGCGGGTGAAGCTCAAATGCCGGGCGGTCGCCTCGAAGCCGCGCAGCAGACCCAGTCCGGGCAACCAGTTTGCCATGCCGAGATCATGAAGTTCTGTTTAAGAAAACGTCAAGATGACTTCGCTACAAGCCAGCCATGATGCTGCCTAGGTGCAAAAAGGAGTGTTATTCCTGAAACGGCATTTGCAGGTGCGCCATGACCAGCAAGAGCAAGCGTCCCCCCGCCACCAAGCCCGCCGCCGCGACGACGGCCGAGCCCGCGACCGGACCGCACGCGGTGCCCGGCCTGGTCGGCGCCGCGCATCGTGAGATGCGTCGCGGCACGCGGCGCCGCCAAATCGAAGAAGCGCTGCGCCATCCGAGCGAACGCGCGCTGGGGGAGAGCGATTAGCGCTGGTCCGGCCGGGTCTGGGCCAACAGGCTTTCGACCCAGGCCGGGACCACCTGGCTGGCCGGGCCGTGGTGCACCTCGCCAAACAGCCGCGTGCCCTCGGAGGGCTCGAGGTTGAGCTCCACGGTGTGAGCGCCGGCGGCGCGTGCCTCGGCGACGAAGCCGGCGGCGGGATAGACATTGCCCGAGGTGCCGATCGACACGAAGAGGTCGCTGGCCGCCAGCGCGGCCTGGATGCGCTCCATCTCCAGCGGCATCTCGCCGAACCAGACGACATGCGGCCGCAGCCGGCCCAGGGCGCCACAGCCGGGGCAGGCGCTGCCGGGCTCCAGATCGCCGGGCCAAGCGGTCACCGCGTCGCAGGCCAGGCAGCGCACCTTCAGCAGCTCGCCATGCATGTGCAGCACCTGCGCGGCGCCGCCGCGTTCGTGCAGGTCGTCGATGTTCTGCGTCACCAGCAGCGTCTCGAAGTCCGTCGCGGCCTGTAGCCGCGCCAGCGCGCAGTGCGCCGCGTTGGGCTGCACCGCCGGGTCGAACAGGCCTTGGCGGCGCGCATTGTAGAAGGCCTGCACGCGCAGCGGATCGCGCGCGAAACCCTCTGGCGTCGCCACGTCCTCCAGGCGCACGCGCGACCAGAGCCCACCCTTGTCGCGGAAGGTCTCGAGGCCGGATTCCTGTGAGATGCCGGCCCCGGTCAACACGACGATGCGCCGGGGCGGCCAAGCTTTCGTCAGCATGGCCGCAGTGATAGCCCGACTGCCGCACCTACCGCCAGAAGGGCTTGCGGGCCGCGTCGCTTCGGCCGCGGCCGAAGTGTCGTCAGGCGACAGGCCGCAGGTGGCGACCTAGACTGCGGGTATTCGGGACAGTCCCTGTCCCGGCATCGAAGACGGCGCAGCAGCGGAAGGTGCAGCCATGTCGCAGATCGCCTCCCCCGTCGCCCTGGCCGAGATCGGCGCCGCCCTGGGCGATCCCAGTCGCGCCAAGATGCTGACCGCGCTGCTCGACGGCCGCGCGCTGACCGCGGGCGAGCTGGCCTGGCACGGCGGCATCAGCGCGCCGACCGCCAGCGGCCACCTGACGAAGCTGACCGCGCTTGGCCTGCTGGCGCTGGAGAAGCAGGGCCGGCACCGCTATTTCCGCCTGGCCTCGCCGCTGGTCGCGCGCATGCTGGAGGGTATCCAGCTGGTCGCCGGGGAGGGCCCCAAGCGGCATCGCCCGACCGGGCCGGCCGATGTGGCGCTGCGCCTGGCCCGCACCTGCTACGACCACCTGGCCGGCCGGTTGGGGGTGGCGCTGGCCGACGCGCTGGTTGACGCCGGCCACCTGGAGCTCACCGCCGAAGGCGGCCGCGTCACCGTGGGGGGCGCGGAGTTCCTCGGCGCCTTCGGCCTCGACCTCGAGGGCCTGGCCGGCGGCAAGCGCTGCTTCTGCCGCCCCTGCCTGGACTGGAGCGAACGGCGCCCGCACCTGGCCGGCGCGCTGGGCCAGGCGCTGGCGGCGCGCTGCTTCCAGCTCGGCTGGATCCGCCGGCAGAAGGACAGCCGTGCGGTGGCCATCACCCCGGCCGGGCGGCTGGGCTTCGTCAGCCGCCTAGGGTTGCCGGACGACAGCCTGACCCTGAATTCCTAGACCGCGAGCCTCAAGGCTGCCTTGCAAAGCGGAGGCTTGCCGGCCTGCCGTGCTTCGCCGAGTGTCGGCGCATGAGGGACCGGCAGCCATGACCAGCCTGACCGTGGGTGTGCAGCGAGACCGCGCGCTGCGCGGCATCGGCTTTGCCGTGCTGGCCTACCTGCTGTTTTCGCTGATGGACGCGATGGCGAAGTGGCTGGGCGGCGCCGGCTATTCGGTCATGCAGATCATCTTCTTCCGCTCGCTCTTCGGTTTCCTGCCGGTGATCCCGGTGGTGCGGGCCGATGGCGGCTGGGCCACGCTGCGCACGCGCCGGCCGCTGTTGCACCTGGTCCGCTCGCTGGCGGTGATGGGGGCCATCACCAGCTTCTTCATCGGCATTCGCGTCATGCCGCTGGCCGAGGCCCTGACCCTGGCCTTCACCGGGCCGCTGTTCCTCACGCTGCTGTCGATCCCGCTGCTTGGCGAGAAGGTCGGGCCGCACCGCCTGGGTGCCGTGGTGGTGGGCTTCTGCGGCGTGGTGATCGCCATGCAGCCCGGCGCCGGGACCTTCCGCATCGAGGCCCTCTACCTGGTCGGCTCGGGCTTCAGCTTTGCGCTGGCTTCGGTGCTGACGCGGCGCCTGGGCCGCACCGACGGCAACGGCGCCATCATTTTCTACTCCACCCTGGGGCAGTTCCTGCCCTCGGCGCTGCTGCTGGCCTGGGGCTGGACCACGCCAGCGGCGTGGCAGGACTGGGCGCTCTTCGTCGCCATGGGGCTGATTGGTGGCGTCGCCCTGCAGTGCATGACACTGGGCTTCCGCTACGCCCCGGCCTCGCTGGTCGCGCCCTTCGAGTACACCGCGCTGATCTGGGGGACGCTCATGGGCTGGGCGATCTGGAACGAGTTCCCTGGGCCACATGTCTGGTACGGCGCCGCGCTGTTGGTGGCTTCAGGCCTCTATATCGCCTGGCGCGAGGCGGTCCGCTCGCGGCGTCCCTCGGCGAAGCTGCCGCGGATCTAGGCGCCGACCGTCAGGCGCGGGCGGCTCAGCGGATAGGCGGCTTCCTCGCGATAGATCGCGCCTTCGCCGGACAGGAAGGACTGATAGAGCTGGAAGTCGGCCACCGGGAAGGGGCCGGCGCGCAACAGCGAATGCCGCACCACAAAGCGTTCCAGCTCCAGCCCGGTCGGGCCCTTGAAGCGGGCCAGGGTGACGTGCGGCTTGAACTTGCGACCCTCCGGCGGGCAGCCGGCGCGCTGCAGCGCCTTCTCCACCTTCTGCTGCAGCCGGGTCAGCGGCTCGCAGGGTTCGACCCGGGCGTAGAGGGCGCGGGTCTTCGGCGCCTCGCCGAAGACGCCCAGGCCAGCCAGCGTGACCTCGAAGCCGACGCCGGACAGGCCGGTCAGCTCGGCATCGATGTCCTGGGCCAGGCCGCCGTCGACCTCGCCGATGAAGCGCAGCGTGATGTGCAGGTTCTCTGGCGCCACCCAGCGGGCGCCCGGCAGGGCGTCCTCCAGCTCGCCGAGCAGGTCACGCACTTCGTCTGGCAAGCCGAGGGCCACGAAGAGGCGCATGATCAATCCTCCGTCTCGGGGGACGCCGAGGGGGAATCCTAGAACCTTTTCCGCCGCGTTGGAAACCGCCTCGCCAGCCCTGCGACGCCAATGCCCTGCCGTGCCGACAGCCAAGGCCTTAAGGGCAGGGGAAAGTGTAGCGGGCATGGACCTGGTCGATCTCGGCCAGCTGCTCCTTGCTCAGCCTGGTGTCCAGCGCGGCCAGCTGGTTCTCCAGCTGCCCCAGGCTGGTGGCGCCGACAATCGCCGCCGTGACGAAGGGCTGCTGCAGCACGAAGGCCGTGGCCATGCGTACGGGATCCAGCCCGTACTTACGTGCCAGTTCGACGTACGCCGCGGTGGCGGCTTCGCCCGACTCGGTCATGTAGCGGGTGTTCTGCGGGAAGAGCTGGATGCGGGAGCCCTGCGGCCGGGCGCCGCCCAGGTACTTGCCCGACAGCACGCCGGCGGCGGCCGGGGCATAGGCCAGCAGGCCGACGTCCTCGCGATGTGCCACCTCGGCCAAGGAGTTTTCAAAGGTGCGGTTCAGCAAGCTGTAGGCGTTCTGCACCGACACGACGCGCGGGCCGACGCCCTGCTCGGCCAGCTTCAGGAAGGTCATCACGCCCCAGGGCGATTCGTTCGACAGCCCGATGTGGCGCACCTTGCCGCTCTTCACCACCTCGTCCAGCACCCCCAGGGTCTCGGCGATCGGCGTCTGCTTCTCGTTGGCCTGCGGCTTGTAGCTCAACCGGCCGAAGGTGTTGGTCGAGCGGTCAGGCCAGTGCAGCTGATAGAGGTCGATGTAGTCGGTCTGCAGGCGCCGCAGGCTGGCGTCCACCGCCGCCAGGATGTTGGCGCGGTCGAGCCGGGTCTTGCCATCGCGGATATAGGGAAAGCGCCCGTCGTCGGGACCCAGCGCCTTGGTCGCCAGGATCACCTGGTCGCGGCGGCCGCGACTGGCGAACCAGGTGCCCATGATCTCCTCGGTGCGGCCATAGGTCTCCGCCCGTGGCGCCACCGGATACATCTCGGCGGTGTCCCAGAAGTTGACCCCGCGCTCCAGCGCCAGGTCCATCTGCGCGTGGCCCTCGGCCTCGCTGTTCTGCTCGCCCCAGGTCATGGTGCCGAGCATCACGGCGCTGACCCGCAGGTCCGTGCGCCCGAGCGGACGGTACTCCATGGTGTTCTCCCCCTTCGAATTGGTCGATGACTGGCCGGTCTAGGGACTGGCCGGTTCAGGGCGCCTTGGCAACACCGACGCGGGCCGGGCGGATCAGGCGATCATGCTGCTTCCAGCCCGCTTCCAGCAACTGGACCACGGTGCCGGGCGCTTGCTCGGCGGTCGGTATCTCGAACATGGCCTCGTGCAGGTTGGGGTCCAGCGGCTCGCCCAGCGGCTCCAGCTTCTCGACGTGGTGGCGCTGCAGAGCCGCCAGCAGCTCGCGCTCGGTCAACTCCACGCCGTCGCGCAGGGTCTTCAGCTGCTCGTTGCCCTCGGCCGCCTCGGCCGGCACCGCGGCCAGCGCGCGCGCCAGGTTGTCGGCGGCGCGCACCACGTCGCGCAGCACCGGGATGGCGGCGTACTTCACCGCGTCGCCGCGCTCGCGCTCAACCCGGCGGCGGGTGTTCTCGGCCTCCGCCATGGCGCGCAACGTCTGGTCGCGCAGCTGCTGCTTCTCCACCTCCAGCTTGGCGATGATGCCGGTCAGGCGGTCGATCGGGTCGAGGCTCTCCTCGGCGGCGGCCGCGCCGTCCGCGTCGTCGCCGTTTGGCGCCGGGTTCTGCTCGTCGTCGGGCGCCGGGCTGGCCCTGTGCTCGTCCTGCATGACCTTCGTCCTTTCTCTCATACCAGGGTCGCGCTCAGCCGAGCAGGCGGCCGACCAGGCGGGCGGTGTAGTCCACCATGGGGATAATGCGCGCGTAGTTGATTCGGGTCGGGCCGATCACGCCGATGGCACCGACGATCTGCTTGGCGGAATTCGCATAGGGGGCGATCACCAGCGAGCAGCCGGTCAGGCCGAACAGCTCGTTCTCCGCGCCGATGAAGATCTGCACGCCCTCCGCCGTCTCGGTCAGCGACAGCAGCTTGAGCAGCGATTCCTTGGTTTCCAGCGCGGCGAAGAGCTGGCGCACCCGCTCCAGGTCGGTGATCGCCGTGATGTCTTCCAGCAGCTGCGCCTGGCCCTTGAGGATCAGCGCGCCGTCGCGGCCGGGCTGCCCCGACCACAGCGCCAGGCCGGTTTCCACCAGGCGGCGGGTCAGCTGGTCCAGCTCAGCGCGGTGGCCCTCCAGGTCCAGGCGGATCGATTCGCCGGCTTCGCGCAGCGAACGGCCGACCAGGCGGGCGGCCAGGTAGTTCGAGGCCTCGACCAGCGAGGCCGGCGGCAGCCCGATGGGTACGTCGATGATGCGGTTCTCCACCGCGCCCGAGGCGGTGACCAGCACGACCAGCGCGCGCCCAGGCCCAAGCGAGACGAACTCGATGTGCTTCAGCGCCTCTTCCAGCCGCGGCGCCACCACCAGGCCGGCGCAGCGCGACAGCCCGGACAGCGCTTGCGTCGCCTGCTCCAGGATCTCAGGCAGCGACTTGCCGGCGGCGACGCACTGGCCGTCGATGCGGCTGCGCTCGTCGCTGGTCAGATTGCCGTGCTCCAGCAGGCCGTCGACGAAGAGCCTGAGGCCGCGCTCGGTCGGCAGCCGCCCGGCCGAGGTGTGCGGCGCGAACAGCAGCCCCAGGTCCTCAAGGTCCTGCATGACGTTGCGGATGGTGGCGGGCGACAGCTCCATGCCCAGCTTGCGCGACAGCGTGCGCGAACCGACCGGCGTGCCGCTTTCGGTATAGGCCTCGACGATGGCGCGGAAGATCGCGCGCGAACGCTCGTTGAGCTGCGCGATGCCGCCGGTCGGGCCGCCGCCCAGGCTGCTCCCGGGCGCTATGCTGGTCGTGGGCTTCATGTGGCAATGCTGTCCAATGCCGGGGCAGGCGAGCAGCCAGCCGACGGTCTGGTATTTAGGGAGCGCCACCGCCAGCGTCAACGCAAGGGTTCAAGGGGGGGGGCCCGCCACCTATGGACCCGGCCGCCGCCAGGGTCTATAGCCGCGCCGTCAGCAAAAGGACTCCCAAACCATGCGCCCTTCCGGCCGCCAGCCCGACGAACTGCGCCCCGTCAGCTTCGAAATCGACGTCAACCGCTACGCCGAGGGCTCCTGCCTGGTGCGCTTCGGCCACACCGCCGTGCTCTGCACCGCCTCGGTGGAGGAGCAGACGCCCTCGTGGCTGCGCAACAGCGGTAAGGGCTGGGTCACCGCCGAATACGGCATGCTGCCGCGCGCCACCCATACCCGCGGCGAGCGCGAGGCCGCCAAGGGCAAGCAGAGCGGCCGCACCCAGGAGATCCAGCGCCTGATCGGCCGCGCGCTGCGCGCGGTGACCGACATGACCGGCTTCGGCGAGCGGCAGATCAAGCTGGACTGCGACGTGCTGCAGGCCGACGGCGGCACCCGCACGGCGGCCATCACCGGCGGCTACGTCGCGCTCTACCTGGCCTTCCGCCACATGCAGGAGCTGGGCGCCATCAAGCAGATCCCGCTGACCGACCAGGTGGCGGCGATCTCGGTCGGGCTGTTCGGCGGCCAGGCCTGCCTGGACCTTGATTACGACGAGGACTCCAATGCCGAGGCCGATGCCAACTTCGTGCTGACCGGCAGCGGCAACCTGATCGAGGTGCAGGCCACGGCCGAGCGCGGCAGCTTCCCGCGCGCCACGCTGGACCGGCTGCTCGACCTCGCCGAGCAGGGCACCGCCGCGCTGGTGCTGCGGCAGAAGCAGATCCTGGGCCTCTAGATGGTGCCCGCGCGCCTGGTCATCGCCAGCCACAATGCCGGCAAGCTGCGCGAGATCGCGGAGCTGCTGGCGCCCTTCGGCTGCGCGGTGCTGTCGGCTGGCGACCTCGGCTTGCCGGAGCCGGAGGAGACCGAGGACAGCTTCGTCGGCAACGCGCGGCTGAAGGCCGAGGCGGCGGCCCAGGCCAGCGGCCTGCCGGCGCTGGCCGACGACAGCGGCCTCTGCGTCTCCGGCCTGGGCGGCGCGCCCGGCATCTACTCGGCGCGCTGGGCTGGGCCGACGAAGGACTTCTCCCGCGCCATGGCGCGCGTCGAGCGCGAGCTGGGAGAAAACTTCGACCGCCGCGCCTGGTTCGTCTGTGCCCTGGCGCTGGCCATTCCCGGCGCGGCGACGCAGCTCTTCGAGGGCCGCGTCGACGGCACCCTGGTCTTCCCGCCACGCGGCAGCCACGGCTTCGGCTACGACCCGATCTTCCTGGCCGACGGCGAGAGCGAGACCTTCGGCGAGATGGACCCGGCGAAGAAGCACGCCATGAGCCACCGCGCGAAGGCCTTTGCGCAGCTGGTGCGGGCGTTCGTTTCTCCCTCTCCCCTTGAGGGAGAGGGTCGGGGTGAGGGGGGTCGGTCAGGCCCGCCCCGTCCGTACGATGGCACGTGAGCAGGCCCGCCACCTCCACCGCAACCAGACTGACGCAGAGCGCCTGCTTTGGCGCGCACTCTCGAACCGGCAACTGGGCGCAAAGTTTCGCCGCCAGGAACCCCTCGGACGTTTCGTCGGCGATTTCGTCTGCCATGAAGCGAAGCTCGTTATCGAGCTCGATGGCGGTCAGCATGCCGACAGCGAGGCCGATGTGGCACGGACGCGCGAGCTGGAGCTGCATGGTTTCCGCGTGTTGCGCTTCTGGAACAACGATGTGCTCGGCAATCGCGACGGCGTGGTTGCGCGGATCGTCGAGGCGCTGGATGCCGGTCCGACTGGGTTAACCGACCCCCCTCACCCCGACCCTCTCCCCCAAGGGGAGAGTGGGCAACAACCCGGCTTCGGGCTTTACGTTCACTGGCCCTTCTGCAAGTCCAAGTGCCCCTACTGCGACTTCAACAGCCATGTGCGCGAGTCGATCGACCAGGGCCGCTGGCGCGCCGCGCTGCTGCGCGAGCTGGAGCACTATGCCGCGCAGAGCGGCCGGCGGCGCCTGACCTCGATCTTCTTCGGCGGCGGCACGCCCTCGCTGATGCCGCCGGCCACCGTGGCGGCGGTGATCGAGCGCGCCGCGGTGCTGTTCGACTTCGACCCCGCCATCGAGATCACGCTGGAGGCCAATCCCACCTCGGCCGAGGCCGGCGCCTTCGCCGGCTTCGCCGCCGCCGGAGTCAACCGCCTGTCGCTCGGCGTGCAGGCGCTGGACGACGCCAGCTTGGCCTTCCTCGGCCGGCAGCACAGCGCCGCCGAGGCGCTGGCCGCCGTCGCCCTGGCGCGGCGCGCCGTGCCGCGCATCTCCTTCGACCTGATCTACGCCCGGCCCGGACAGACGCCAGCGGCCTGGGCGGCGGAGCTTTCGCGCGCGCTGCAGGAGGGCACCGAGCACCTGTCGCTCTATCAGCTCACGCTGGAGGAGAACACGGTGTTCCATGCCCGCGCCCGGCGCGGCGAGCTGGCCCTACCGCCAGAGGCGGTGCAGGCGGCGCTCTATGAAGCGACGCAGGAGACGCTGGGCGCGCTGGGGCTGCCGGCCTATGAGATTTCCAACCATGCGCGGCCGGGCGCCGAGAGCCGCCACAACCTGGTTTACTGGCGCTATGGCGACTACCTCGGCATCGGGCCGGGCGCGCACGGCCGCCTGACCCTGGCGGGCGAGAAGCTGGCGCTGTCGCAGCACCGCGCGCCGGAGGTCTGGCTTGAGCGCGTCGAGCGCGACGGCCACGCCACCCGCACGCGCCAGTCGCTAGACGCCACTGACCGGTTGCGCGAACTGCTGCTGATGGGCTTGCGCCTGACCGAGGGCGTGCCGCTGGACCGCCTGCAGGCGGAAAGCGGCCGGTCGCTGACGGAAAGCGTGTCAGCGGCGCGGTTGCGGGCGGCCTTGGAGGCTGGCTACCTGACACTGGACGAGCGGCGGCTGGCGGCTACCGCGGCAGGGCGGCAACGCCTGGATGCGCTGCTGCAGCACCTGCTCGCGTGACGCGCCGGCCCTAGGGGCGCAGCACCGCGTCGATCACCTGCAGCATGCCGTTTGCCTGCACGATGTCGGTCACCGTCATGGTCGCCTGGTTGCCGGCGGCATCGACCAGCGCCAGGCGGCGCGGCCCGCTGCGCTGCAGGACCAGCGGTTCGCCGGCCAGCGTGGTCAAGGTCACCTTGCCGTTGTTGTCGTCCAGTGCCGCGACCATGGCGCGGGTGTCCAGGCGGCCCTCGACGATGTGATAGCTCAGCAGCTTGACCAGCGCCGCCTTGTTGGCCGGCTGCAGCAGGCTCTCCAGCGTGCCGGCCGGCAGCGCGTCGAAGGCGGCATCGGTCGGCGCGAAGAGGCTGTAGGGGCCCTCGCCCTGCAAGGTCTGGGTCAGGCCGGCCGCTTGCAACGCCGCCAGCAGCTTGCTGTGCACCGGCGAGGCGGCGAGGTTGGCGATCAGGTCGCGATCAGGCGACATGGCGGCGGCGGGCGAGGGGCCGCTGCTGGCGCCGGCGTCCACCGCGGCTGTCGGCGCTGCGCTGGCGGTTTCCGTCGCGGTGGCGGGGGTGGCCGGATCGCTCGCCGCGGCGGGTGCTGGATCGCTGGCAGCGGCGCTGGCCGTGGCGTTGGTGTCTTCGGCCGGCGTGCCGTCTTCCTTCGTCGCGCAGCCGCCCAGGGCGAACAGCAGCGCGGCGCTGCCGAGCAGCAGGCAAAGTTTCGACGTCATGACGTCTCCTATCCCAGGTGGGATGCCGGGCACGGACCGCGCCTTGGACAGCACACCCTGGAGGTAACGCAGCCGGGGCCGCCGCGGGTGCCTGACCGGCAGCCGCGGCGGCGCCAGACCGCGTGGCCGCGTCAGTTCGTCAGCGCCTGGAAGGACGCCGGCGAGTCTTCGACGATCGGGAAGATGTCGCGCTGCACCTCGAGGATGGCCAGGCCGCGCTCGACCCGGCCGTTCGACAGGAAGCGGAAGATGCCGTCGACCCCGGCGAAGCCCGAGGGCGCGGTGATCGAGTTGCGGTCGAGACCGATCCACTGGCCGGGTGTCGTGGTCGCCTCGGTGGCGCGGCCCGCGCGGGCGTTGCCGACCAGGGTCGCGGCCAGCGCCACGCCGTCGTAGCCCAGGCTGCCGATGCGCAGCGGCTCGGTGCCGTAGGCCTGCATGTAGCGTTCCTTGAACAGCTCCCAGGGCGCCGGCGAGGGCGCCGGGAACCAGGCGCCGGCCAGGTTCGGCTCGGTGCCGACCAGGGGATCGTCCCACAGCGACGAGCCCAGGTACTTCACCTTGCCAGGGTCGTTGTCGTAATAGGCCAGCAGCGGCGCCAGGCCGATCATCCGCTTGGCGGAATCGGGCGCCAGCACGGCGTTGAAGCCGTGGCCCAGATTGCGCACCTCCTCCGACAGGTCGACCTTGCCGGTATCGTAGAGCACCGAAGCGATGACGCTGCCACCGTTGGCGCTGGCTGCCGCCTGGGCGCCGCTCAACGTCTCCTGGCCGTACTGCGAATTGGGTGCGATCACCGCGATCTGCGTCAGGCCGTGGCTCACCGCGTAGCCGACGATGCGTTCGGCCTGGGCGCGTGGGCTGAGGCCCATGATGAAGACGTTGGCGTCGTCCGCCTTGGCCTCGTCGTTGGAGAAGGAGATGACGTTGACGTTGGCGGCCCGCGCGATCGGTGTCACCGCCTCGATCTGCGCGCCGAACAGCGGGCCCAGCACCAGCTGGGCGCCTTCGCCCATCGCCTGGTTCATCGCCGACGCGGCGCCCTCGACCGTATCGCCGGTGTCCTTGACGATCAGTTCCAGCGTGCTGTCGCCGACGTCGAACAACGCCAGCTGCGCCGCGTTCAGCAGTGCTTCGCCGGCCGGCTGCGCGCGGCCGCTCAGCGGCAGCAGCAGCGCCACGCGGACCGGCTGGCCGGGCAGCAGCGCGCGGGTCGGGGTGGTGGGCGTGATCGGCACCGTGGCGGTGGTCGACGGCGTGCTGGCCGTGGTTGGTTTGGACTGATTAGTGGTTTTGCAGCCGGCCAGCAGCGTCAAGGCCAAGCTGGCCACGGCAAGCGTCTTCAGGCTCCGCACGAGCGTCGACATCTACTCTCCCTCCCAACCCAGGGGCTAGTCTATCGCCAGAGCCTAACCAGAGCCGCGTGGCTGTACAATCACAAGCGCGGGCCGGCTTTGTTGGTTCCGGCGCCGGGCCTGCTAGAGTCAAGGCTGCACAGCGATTGGGGCCGGACCGCGGCATGATAGACACAGTGACAGCGGCACTCGCCCCCGGGCTCTACCTGGTGGCAACGCCGATCGGCAACCTGCAGGACATTACGCTGCGCGCGCTGGACGTGCTGCGGCGCGCCACCTTGGTGGCCTGCGAGGACACGCGCCAGACCCGCAAGCTGATGACCGCGCACGGCCTGGGCGGGCCGGAGCGCCTGACCGCCTATCACGAGCATTCCGGTCCGGCGGCCACCGACCGCCTGGTCGGCCGCATGCAGGCCGGCGCCAGCATCGCGCTGGTCAGCGACGCCGGCACGCCGCTGCTGTCCGATCCCGGCTTCGCGCTGGTGCGCGCCTGCCGCGCCGCTGGGGTGATGGTCACCGCCCTGCCGGGGCCGGCGGCGGCGCTGCTGGCGCTGCAGCTCTCCGGCCTGCCGGCCGAGCGCTTCCTCTTCGCCGGCTTCCTGCCGCCCAAGGCCGGCCAGCGCCGGCGTGTGCTGGAGGAACTGAAGGCGGTGCCGGCCACCTTGATCTTCTACGAGGCGCCGCACCGCCTGGTGGAGATGCTGGCCGACCTGGCCGCCGTGCTGGGCGCCCGCCCGGCCGCCGTGGCGCGCGAGCTGACCAAACGCTTCGAGGAGCTGCGCCACGCGACGCTCGACCAGCTGGCGGCCGGCTACGCCGCCAGCGGTCCGCCGAAGGGCGAAATCGTCGTGCTGGTCGGCCCGCCGGGCGCCGAGAGCGCCGAGCAGCACGACCTCGACGCCCTGCTAAGCCAGGCGCTGGGCGACCTCAGCCTGCGCGACGCCGTGGCGGCGGTGGCCGGCGCCACCGGCCTGCCGAAACGCCAGGTCTATGCCCGCGCGCTGGAGCTCATGCCGCATGCCGACGACTGAGCAGCGCCGCCGGGCCGAGAAATCCGGCCATCGCGGCGAGAGCCTGGCGCTCTGGTGGCTGCGGCTGAAGGGCTGGCGCCTGGTGGCGCGCGATTTCCGCTGCCCGGTCGGCGAGATCGACCTGATCGTGCGGCGCGGCGGCGTGCTGGCGCTGGTCGAGGTGAAGCGTCGCGCCACGCTGGCTGCCGCCGCCGAGGCGATCCGCCGGCAGCAGCAGGGCCGCGTCGCCCGCGCCGCCCAGGCCTTCCTGCAGCGCCGCCCCGACCTGGCGGCCCTGGTGCTGCGTTTCGACGCTGTGCTGCTGGCCCCCGGGCACCGGCCACGCCATATCATGGGGGCGTGGGAGGTCGGATGAGCGAAGCGGAGCAGGGCAGCGGCATCGTCGGGCGCCAGGAGATCGAGGCGCTTCTGGCGGCTGCCGGGCAACAGCCCGACGCCCGGCTGGACCTGGCGGAGACGGCGCTACTGTTGGCTGCACTGGACCGCCCGCGCGTCGGGCTGGAGCGTTATCGCGCACACCTGGCCGAGCTGGCGGCGCTGGTCGGCGAGGGCGCCGGCGCCACGCTTGAGGCCCGCGCCGTGGCGCTGAACGAGGCGATCCGCGGCCGCCTGCGTTACGAGGGCGACAGCCAGACCTACGACGACACGCAGAACGCCAACCTGATGCGGGTGATCGACCGCCGGCGCGGCATCCCGGTCACCCTGGCGATCCTCTATCTGCACGGCGCCCGCGCCCAGGGCTGGGAGGCCGAGGCGCTGCGCTTCCCCGGCCATGTGCTGGTCCGCCTGGCGCAGGGCCCGCGGCGGCTGATCCTGGATCCCTTCAACGGCGGCGGGGTGCTGGATGCCGCCGGGCTGCGGGCCCTGGCCAAGGCCATCACCGGCGACGCCGCCGAGCTGACACCCGATCACACGCTGCCGCTGTCCAACCGCGAGGTGCTGCTGCGGCTGCAGAACAACATCAAGCTGCGTCGCCTGCAGAGCAACCAGCTGGAGCCCGGCCTGGCGACCCTGGTATCCATGCTGCTGCTGGCGCCCGGCGACTGGAGCCTCTGGGCCGAGGCGGCCGCGCTGCACCAGCGGCTGGAGAACCTGGGCGCCGCCGTCGTGGCGCTAGGCCAGGTCATCGCCCTGGCCCCCGACCCGCGCCTGCGGGCCGAGGCGGAGCGGCAACGCTCCCTGCTGCTGCGCCAGGTGAACTAGTAAGTCGCCCGGCCGCCGGACAGATCGAACACGCCGCCGGTGGTGAAGCTGCATTCGCGGGAGACCAGCCAGGCGATCATCGCCGCCACCTCGTCGACCTCGACAAAGCGGCCACGCGGAATCTTCGCCAGCATGTAGTCGATGTGCTGCTGCGTCATCTGGTCGAAGATCGCGGTGCGCGCCGCCGCCGGGGTCACGCAGTTCACCGCGATGTCCTGGCTTGCCAGCTCCTTGCCCAGCGACTTGGTCAGCGCGATGACCCCGGCCTTGGCGGCGGAGTAGGCGCAGGCGTTGGGGTTGCCTTCCTTGCCGGCGATCGAAGCGACGTTAACGATGCGGCCATAGCCTTGCTTCTGCATGACTGGCGTTACCGCCTTCAGGCAGTGGAAGACACTGTCCAGGTCGATCGCCAGCACACGGCGCCACTCGTCGATCGGATAGTCGGCCAGCGGCGCATTCAGGCCGGCGATGCCGGCGTTGTTCACCGCGATGTCGATGCGGCCGGTCTTTGCCAGGGTCGTCGCCGTGGCCTGCTGCACTGCTGGCCAGTCGGTCAGGTCCAGCGCCACGAAGCTGGCCTTCAGTGCCGCCGCCGTCTGCTCCGCCAACGCGGCGTCGCGGTCCCAGATGGTGACCGTCGCGCCGCTGGCGACCAGGCGCGCCGCCACGGCGCGGCCGATGCCCTGGGCACCGCCAGTGACGACGGCCGACTGGCCAGCAAGATCGATCTTGTTCATGCTTTCGCTCCTCCACCCCTTGACCGCGATTCCGGCCGGCCGCTAAATCGATTTAGAACCAGCGATGCGGTGCCGCGCAAGGCACCGCTGTGGGGCAGGAGACAAAACCATGGCTGACCAAGCCCAGGGCAAGCGACGGCTGCGCAGCCAGGAGTGGTTCGACAACCCGGACAACCCGGGCATGACGGCGCTCTATATCGAGCGCTACCTGAACCACAGCTTCACCCGCGAGGAGCTGCAGGCCGGCCGCCCCATCGTCGCCATCGCCCAGTCGGGCAGCGACCTGTCGCCCTGCAACAAGATCCACCAGATCCTGGCCGACCGCGTAAAGGCCGGCATCCGCGATGCCGGCGGCATCCCGATGGAGTTCCCGACACACCCGATCCAGGAGACCGGCAAGCGCCCGACCGCGGCGCTCGACCGCAACCTGGCCTACCTCGGCCTGGTCGAGCTGCTGCACGGCTATCCGGTCGACGGCGTGGTGCTGACCACTGGCTGCGACAAGACCACCCCGGCCATGCTGATGGCCGCCGCCACGGTGGACCTGCCGGCCATCGTGCTGTCTGGCGGGCCGATGCTGGACGGCTGGTGGCGTGGCGAGCTGGCCGGCTCGGGCACCGTGGTCTGGGAAAGCCGCCGGCTGCTGGCCGAGGGCACCATCGACTACGACGAATACATGGCGCGGGTCTGCGCCTCGGCGCCGTCGCTCGGCCACTGCAACACCATGGGCACGGCCTCGACCATGAACGCGCTGGCCGAGGCGCTGGGCATGTCGCTGCCTGGCTGCGCGGCGATCCCGGCGCCCTACCGGGAGCGCATGGCCATGGCCTATGCCACCGGCAAGCGCGCGGTGGAGCTGGTGCACGAGGACCTGCGCCCCTCGGCCATCCTGACGCGGCAGAACTTCGTCAACGCGATCCGGGTGAACAGCTGCATCGGTGGCTCAACCAACGCGCCGCCGCACATCCAGGCCATCGCCCGCCATGCCGGCGTGGCGCTGTCGGTGCAGGACTGGGAGATCGAGGGCTTCGCGCTGCCGCTGCTGGTCAACATGCAGCCGGCCGGCAAGTTCCTCGGCGAGGCCTACTACCGCGCTGGCGGCCTGCCGGCGGTGATGGGCGAGATGCTGGCGGCCGGCCTGCTGGACGGCACCACGCCGACGGTGGCCGGCAAGCCGCTGGCCGAGGCGATCGGCGCCAGCCGCAGCCAGGACACCGCGGTGATCCGCACCGTTGCCGACCCGCTGCGCCAGCAGGCGGGCTTCCTGGTGCTCAGCGGCAACCTCTTCGATTCGGCGCTGATGAAGACCAGCGTGGTTTCACCCGATTTCAAGCAGCGCTTCCTCTCGACACCGGGGCGCGAAGGCGTGTTCGAGGCGCGCGCCATCGTCTTCGAGGGGCCGGAGGACTATCACCACCGGATCAACGATCCGGCGCTGGGTATCGACGAGCACTGCATCCTGTTCATCCGCGGCGTCGGGCCGGTCGGCTATCCGGGCTCGGCCGAGGTGGTGAACATGCAGCCGCCCGACCACCTGCTGCGCGCCGGTGTGCAGCACCTGCCGACGGTAGGCGATGGCCGCCAGTCGGGCACCTCGGAGAGTCCCTCGATCCTCAACGCCTCGCCGGAAGCCGCCATCGGCGGCGGCCTCGCCCTGCTGCGGACCGGCGATCCGGTGCGCCTGGACATCCCCAATCGCCGGCTGGAGGCCCTGGTCGACGCCGCGGAGTGGGAGCAGCGCCGCGCCGCCTGGACGCCCGACATCCCGCCCAGCCAGACGCCCTGGCAGGAGCTGCAGCGGCGCTTCGTTGGGCAACTCGCCGAGGGCGGCTGCCTGGAGTTCGCCACCGGCTACCAGCGCGTGGCGCGCCACCTGCCGCGCGACAACCACTGACGAAAGAGGCGTGGCGACATGAAGATCCTCATCCTCGGTGGTGGCGGTTTCCTCGGCCAGAAGCTGGCCAAGGCACTGGCGGCGCGCGGCCAGCTTGCCGACAAGGCGATTAAGTCACTGACCCTGGCGGACCTTGCGGCGCCGCCATCTCTGGCAGCGCCCTTCCAGGCGACCAGCGTCGCGCTCGACATCACCCGGCGCGCGCCGGTCGATGCGCTGCTGCAGGCCCTGCGGCCGGAGGTCATCTACCATCTCGCCGCCGTGGTCTCCGGCCAGGCGGAGGCCGAGTTCGACGTCGGCATGACGGTCAACCTGCAGGGCTCGATGAACGTCTTCGAGGCGGCGCGGGCGCTCGGCAGCAATCCGGTCGTGGTCTTCACCTCCTCCATCGCGGTCTACGGCGGCGAGGTGCCGGAGCTGGTGGAGGACTGGACGGCGCTCAACCCGCAGACCTCCTATGGCACGCAGAAGGCGGCGGCGGAGCTGCTGCTGACCGACTATTCCCGGCGCGGCTTCCTCGATGGGCGGGGCCTGCGGCTGCCGACCATTTCGATCCGGCCGGGCAAGCCCAACCAGGCGGCCTCCTCCTTCATGTCGTCGATCTTCCGCGAACCGCTGCAGGGCCACGAAGCAGTCTGCCCGGTGTCGCCCGACTTCGAGCACTGGTACCTGTCGCCGCGTCGCTGCATCGACAGCCTGATCCACGGTGCCGAGCTGCGCGCTGCCGACCTGGGTGCCAACCGCTGCTTCGCGCTGCCGGGCCGCACGCATTCCATCGGCGCGATGGTCGAGGCGCTGCGCCGGGTCGCCGGCGACGCCCCGGTCGCCCGCATCCGCTGGGAGCCCGACGAGCGGGTCCAGCGCATCGTGCTGGGCTGGAAGGCGCGCTTCAATCCGGCCAAGGCCCTGGCGCTGGGCTTCCAGGGCGATGCCTCCTTCGAGGAGAACATCCGCTACTTCCTGGAAGACGACATCCAGCGCCCGGCCTGAGGCGCCTAGACCACCGGCGTCAGCAGCGGCTGCCCGGCGAAGTGGGCGGCGAGGTTCTTGACCACCAGCTCGCCCATCAGGCCGCGTGTCCGGTGGGTGGCCGAGCCCTGGTGCGGCGACAGCACCACGTTGTCCAGCGCGAAGAGCGCCTCGGGGACCTTCGGCTCCTCGGCGAAGACGTCGAGCGCGGCGCCCGCCAGGCCGCCACCGGCCAGCAGCTCGACCAGTGCCGCCTCGTCCACCAGCGAGCCGCGGGCGACGCTGACCAGGCAGCCCTCGGGCCCCAGCGCCTCGAGCACGCTGCGCGAGACGATGCCCCGGGTCTCGGCGGAACCCGGCGCGATCACCACCAGCCAATCGCAGGCCCGCGCCATGGCCGTCAGGTCGTCGAAGTATTCGTAGGGCTGGTCGGCCTGCCGTTGGCGCCCGTGGTAGACCACCTGCATCTTCATGGCGACGAGGCGCCGGGCGATCTCCTTGCCAATCCGCCCCAGGCCCAGGATGCCGGCGGTCGCGCCGGTCAGCTCGGCGGTCAGTGGAAAGCCGCCCTGCAGCCAGCGCCCTTCGCGGACGAAGCGGTCGGCCTGTGGCAGGCGGCGGCAGAGCGCGATCATCAGCCCCAGGGTGATCTCGGCCATGGCATCGTTCAGCACGTCCGGCGTGTTGGTCACCCGCACGCCGCGCGCCCGGCAGGCTTCGATATCAATGGCGTCGTAGCCAACTCCATAGCTGGCGATGACCTCCAGCTGGGGCAGCGCCTGCAGGACCGCGACCGGCAGCCCGGAGTGACCGTTGGTGGCAACCCCCCGGATGGCGGCGCCGTGACGGGCCAGGAAGGCCGTCCGGTCGGCGGCCTCCCACAAGCGGTGGACGCTATAGGCCTGGGCCAGCGCGGCCTCAACCGCGGGCATCATGGGTGCCACCTGCAGGATCTCGGGTCGCATGCGGATTGGGCCTCCCTCTTGTATACTTAAATCGATTTAGATTTATCATTGACCCCTTTCCGAAGGCCACATCATACTGCCGGAAAGGGCGTCGGACCCAGCCGTCAGAGCCGGGCCGAAACAGGGAGAGAACACGACGTATGGCGACCGTTTCGGTCCGCAACGTGCGGAAATCCTTTGGGCCGATCGAGGTCATCCACGGTGTCGACATCGACATCGCGGATGGCGAGTTCGTGGTGCTGGTGGGTCCCTCCGGCTGTGGCAAGTCGACCCTGCTGCGGATGATTGCCGGGCTGGAATCGGTGACCTCAGGCGAACTGGCGATCGGCGAGCGCGTGGTGAATCAGATCCCGCCCAAGGAGCGGGACATCGCCATGGTGTTCCAGAACTATGCCCTCTACCCGCACATGAAGGTCTTCGACAACATGGCCTTCTCCATGACCTTGCGGAAGGCGCCGCGGGCCGAGGTCGAGCAGCGCGTGCACCATGCGGCGGAGATCCTGGGCCTGACGCCGCTGCTCGGTCGCTATCCCCGGCAGCTCTCCGGCGGCCAGCGGCAGCGCGTCGCCATGGGCCGCGCCATCGTCCGCGATCCTCAGGTCTTCCTGTTCGACGAGCCGCTGTCCAACCTCGACGCCAAGTTGCGGGTCGCCATGCGCACCGAGATCAAGGCGCTGCACCAGCGCGTCGGTGGCACCACGATCTACGTGACCCACGACCAGATCGAGGCCATGACCATGGCCGACAGGATCGTGGTCATGCAGGGCGGCAATGTGGAGCAGGTCGGCGCGCCGTTGGAGCTTTACGACCGTCCCAACAACATCTTCGTCGCCGGTTTCATCGGCTCGCCGGCGATGAACTTCCTCAAAGGCAAGGTCGCGCTGAACGGCCGCGCGGCTTTCGTCACCGCCGAGGGCGACCACATCGCCCTGCCGGACCTGCCGGGCCTGCAGGATGGGCACCCCGCGGTACTCGGCATGCGGCCCGAACACATGACGCTGGTCACTGGCGACGCCGGTTTCGCCGTCGAAGTGCTGGTCACCGAGCCGACTGGCTCGGAGGTGCAGATCGTCGCCCGGCATGGCGCCGAGGATGTCATCGCAGTCTTCCGCGAGCGGCATCAGCCGGCGCCGGGCGAAATCCTGCGGCTGGCGCCCGACCCGGCGCAGCTGCACCTGTTTGATGCCGAGACGGGTCGCGCGATCCGGGCCTAGAGCCCATGCCTCCGGGATGCCGCGTGGCTGCCCGGCAAACAAGTGCGGTGCCAGGAAGTGCCGCGCGGACAGAGGGAGGATGAGATGATCACTCGTCGTTCATTGCTGAAGAATACCGCTGCCGTCGGCGCTCTGGCGCTCGCCACCAACCTTGTCGGTTGGGCCAAGGCCTGGGCCAAGACCGAGATGATGCATCAGCCGGAGGCGGGCGCGAAGCTCGAGCTGCTGCGCTGGAAGCGTTTCGTGCAGTCCGAAGAAGACGCCTTCATGAAGCTGGTGGCGGCCTTCACCGAGGCGACCGGCGTGCCAGTCAACGTGCTGAACGAGAGCCTGGACGACGTGCAGCCCAAGGCCTCGGTGGCGGCCAACGTCGGCTCCGGCCCCGACATGTTCTGGGGCCTCTACTCGCTGCCCCACCTCTTCCCCGACAACTGCATGGATGTCAGTGACGTCGCCGACTATCTGGGCAAGAAGTACGGCGGCTGGGCACCCTCGGCGATCAAGTACGGCATGTCCGGCGACAAGTGGATCGCCATCCCGGTGGCCTACAACGCCAACGTGATCAACTACCGCAAGTCGGCGATGCAAGCCGCCGGCTTCAGCAAGATGCCCGAGGACATGGACGGCTTCCTGGCGCTCAACCAGGGTCTGCAGAAGATCGGCAAGCCCGCCGGCATGGCGCTGGGCCATGCCTCGGGCGATGGCAACGCCTGGACGCACTGGTGCCTCTGGGCCTTCGGCGGCTCGATGGTCGACGCTAACGACAAGGTCGTCATCAACTCGCCCGAGACGGCGGCGGCGCTCGCCTATGCCAAGTCGCTTTACGAAAGCTGGATCCCCGGCACGGCCTCGTGGAACGACTCCTTCAACAACAAGGCCTTCCTTGCTGAGGAGGTCTGGCTGACCAACAACGGCGTGTCGATCTATGCCGCGGCCAAGCGCAACGCCAATCCGGCGGCCGATGCCGATGCGGCGGCCAAGGCAGCGGCACCGAAAATGGCTGCGATCGCCGAGGATATGGACCACGCGCTCTGGCCGATCGGCCCGGCTGGCAAGCCGACCGAGTTCCACATCTGCTATCCGCTGCTGGGCATGACCTATACGAAGAACCCGAACGCGGTGAAGGCCTTCATGCAGTTCATGATGGAAGCGGAGAACTACGGTCCCTGGGCGGCGGCCGCCGTCGGCTACCTGACGCAGTCGCTGGCCGACTATGCGAACCTGCCATTCTGGGCCGCCGATCCGAAGCTGACCCCGGCCAAGTACGCCGACGTGCGCACGTTGACCGCCGGCTATCCCGGCTCGGTCGGCGAGAAGGCGGCGGCGGCCCTGGCCGACTTCATCGTCCTCGACATGATCGCCAACGCCGCCACCGGTCGCGAATCGATCGAGGGGGCGATGAAGATCGCCGAGCGCCAGGCACAGCGGCTCTATCGCTGAGGCTCCAGTCTCCCAGGCGGGGTCCCGGCAGCACCGGGGCCCCGCCACGGGATTAGACGCAAGACGACGTGGCGGAGTGTCCGTGGCAGACGTTCAACCGATCCGGCCGACAGCACTGGGCGACAAGGGTTCGTCCTGGCAAAGCCTGAAGACCAACCGCAACTGGCTGGGCTTCTGGTTCATGCTGCCCGCCGTGGGCTTCCTCGTGCTCTTCCTGGCCTATCCGCTGGGACTTGGCGTCTATCTCTCCTTCACCGATACGCGGATCGGCAAGGCCGGCGATTGGGTCGGCCTGGACAACTACACCTGGCTGCTTGGTGACTTCAGTCAAGGCTGGCGCTTCTGGGAAAACGGCGACAGCGTGTTCTGGCTCTCGATCTTCAACACCCTGCTCTATACCGTGGTGGCCAGCACCATCAAGTTCGCGGTCGGCCTCTACCTGGCCATCCTGCTGAACAAGCACATGCCCTTCAAGGCGATCATCCGGGCGGTGGTGCTGATCCCCTTCATCGTGCCGACGGTGCTCTCGGCCATCGCCTTCTGGTGGATCTTCGACACGCAGTTCTCGATCATCACCTGGATGCTCCAGGGCATCGGCCTGATCGGCGAGGGCGAGCAGATCAACTGGCTGGGCGACACCACGCTGGCCCGCGGCTCGGTCATCTTTGCGAATATCTGGCGCGGCGTGCCCTTCGTCGCCATCACGCTGCTCGCCGGCCTGCAGACCGTACCGACGTCGCTCTACGAGGCGGCGGTCATCGACGGCGCCAACCGCTGGCAGACCTTCCGCTACATCACCTATCCCATGATCACGCCGATCATCGCGGTGGTGATGACCTTCTCGGTGCTCTTCACCTTCACCGACTTCCAGCTGATCTGGGTGCTGACACGCGGTGGACCGGTCAACGGCACGCACCTGATGGCGACCTTGAGTTACCAGCGCGGCATCCTGGGCGGTCATCTGGGTGAAGGCGCCGCCATCTCCACCGCCATGATCCCCTTCCTGCTGGCCGCCATCATGTTCTCTTGGTTCGGCCTGCAACGGCGCAAGTGGCAGCATGGAGAAGGCAATGACTGACCAGGCCGCCGCCCGGGACGACTACCGCGAGGGCATGAGCTATCTCGAGACGCGGATGTCGCGCCTCGTCACGCTCTGGCTGCCGCTCGGCATCATCATGCTGGTGCTGATCTTCCCCTTCTACTGGATGTCGCTGACCGCGATCAAACCGGACCAGGAACTGATCGACCTGAAGAGCACCAATCCGCTCTGGACCTGGAATCCGACCCTGAAGCACATCGAGACGCTGCTGTTCGAGACCGATTATCCGACCTGGTTGTGGAACACCATGATGGTGGCGATCGGCGCCACCATCCTGTCGCTCATCGCCAGCACGCTGGCCGCCTATGCCATCGTGCGCATCCGCTACAAGGGGGCAAGCTTCGTCGGCGTTGGCATCTTCCTCGCCTATCTCGTGCCGCCCTCGATCCTTTTCATTCCACTGGCCTCGATCATCGTCGACTTCGGCCTCTTCGATACGCCCTTCGCGCTGATCCTGACCTATCCGACTATCTTGATACCCTTCTCCACCTGGCTGCTGATGGGCTACTTCAAGACCATCCCCTTCGAGCTGGAGGAGTGCGCCCTGATTGACGGCGCCTCGCGTTGGCAGATCCTGGTGAAGATCGTTCTGCCGCTATCGATTCCCGGCCTGATCTCGGCCTTCATCTTCTGCTTCACGCTCTGCTGGAACGAGTTCATCTACGCGCTGGTCTTCATCTCCAACACGGCGAACAAGACTGTGCCAGTGGCCATCGTCACCTCGCTGACCGATGGTGACGTCTATCGCTGGGGCTCGATCATGGCCGGCGCGCTGGTGGGCTCGCTGCCGCTGGTGGTGCTCTACGCCTTCTTTGTCGAGCACTACGTCGCCGCCATGACCGGCGCGGTCAAGGAATGACCCTGGCGCTGCTCGGTGGCGGCAGGAAGGGCGTCTAACGCCGCGGCGTCACCGGGCCACCGCAGCTGGCGCGGATCACCAGCTTCGGCTCCAGCACCTCGTGGCGCGGCGGCGCGCCCGGCGCCGCCAGGCGCTGCAGCAGCAGATCGGCGGCCAGCTTGCCGATGCGCGAGGGGTTGTCGAGCACCGTGGTCAGGCCCGGATGGAAGGCGGCCGCTTCGTCGGTGCCGCCGACCCCGACCACGGCGACGTCACGCCCCGGCTCCAGCCCTTGCGAGCGCAGCGCGTTCATGCTGCCGAAGGCGACCAGGTCGTTGAAGCAGACCATTCCGGTCGGCCGCTCGGCGCGCTCGAGCACCGTCAGTGCCGCGCGGGCGCCCTCCGTCAGGCGCGGGCGGCAGCGCAGCCAGAAGTCGTCCGACCAGGCGATCCCGGCCTCCTCCAGCTCGGCGCGGAAGCCGGCGACGCGGTCCTCGGCGACGGTGGTGCCGGGCTGGCCGCCGATCAGGACGATGCGGCGGTGCCCCAGCTCGAGCAGCCGGCGCGCCGCGCGGCGCATGGCGAGCTGGTCGGCGTTGACCACGCGATCGGCCAGCTCGTCGCCGCGGATGTAGCGCGAGACATAGACGATCGGCATGCCGCGATTGCGCAGCGGCGCCAGGATCTCGGCGGTGACATGCGGCGGCGGCGAGACGATCAATGCCTCGGCGCCGAAGGCCGCCAGGGATTCGACGAAGCGCGACAGGCTGCTGGGGTCCTCGCCGTGATTGTTCAGGAACACGGCGATGCCGGCCTCGCCCAGCGTTTCCTCGATGGCGATCAGCAGCTCGGCGAAGAATTGATGCGCGATGTTGTGGAAGGAGACGCCGACGATCCGGCTGCGTCCGGTGCGCAGCGCCGCCGCCGAGACGTTGTAGACATAGCCCGACTGCTCGATCGCCTCGCGCACCAGGCGCCGGGTCTCGGCCGCGATCATCGGACTGTCGCGCAGCGCCAGCGATACCGTGGCCGGGGACAGGCCGAGCTGTTCGGCGATCTGCCGCTGCGTCGGACGGCGGGTCTGCATCGGGTACTCAGCCGCCCCCGTATGTGGTCGCGCCCCTGGCGCCGAGCCCGTTGTCGCTGATCTTCATCGCGCGGACCTTACCTTGCCTTGCCTAGTGGATATGCATGCCGCCGTTGGGGTCAACCTCGGTGCCGGTGCAGTAGCTCGAGAGCTCCGAGGCGAGGAAGAGGCAGCAGCCGGCGACGTCTTCGGCGCGGCCGGCGCGTCCCAGGGGGATGCCGCTCTCGATCCTGGCGCGCAGCTCCGGGGTCAGCGCCGCGCCCATGATGCCGGTGTCGATGAAGCCTGGGCAGATGGCGTTGACGCGCACGCCATGCGGCCCTAGTTCGCGCGCGCAGGCCTTGGTGTAGCCCAGCATGGCCGCCTTGGCGGCCGAGTAGTGCGTGCCGCCGAACACCCCGCCGCCGCGCTGCGCCGAGACCGAGGAGATGTTGATGATGGAGCCGCGCCTGGCGGCGATCATCGCCGGCACGACCGCCTGCGTCATCAGCAGCGTGCCGCGCATCGAGGTGTCCATCACCCGGTCGTAGCTGGCCTCGTCCACCTCCAGCAGCCGCAGCGGCGAGGTGACGCCGGCGTTGTTCACCAGGATGTCCAGCCGGCCGAAGCTGGCCAGCGCGGACTCCGCCGCGGCCTGACAATCGTCGCGGCGGGTCACGTCGCAGCCGATGCCCAGGGTGTCCGGGCCGAGCTCCCTGGCCATGGCGGCGGCGCCGGCGGGGTCGAGGTCGGCGACGACGATCTTGGCCCCCTGCGCCTGGAAGAGCCGCGCCGTGGCCTGTCCCAGGCCACGCTTCGAGGCCCCACCGGTGATCAGCGCCACGCATCCGGCCAACAGCATTGTCTCGCCCCTTTACCCAGCGGTTTGGGCAAGTTTAAATCGATTTAGATGGGCCAGCAACGCGCCCTGGGGAGGGGAACCATGCCGCAGACGAAGAGCGAGATCGCGCCGGGCCAGACCGTGGTGGGCTTCATCGGCGCCGGACTGATGGGCTGGGGCATGGCGAAGAACGCCGTGGATAAGGGCTTCGCCCTCCGGGTCATGGCGCACCGCAAGCGCGAGGCGATCGACGACCTGGTCGGCCGCGGCGCGGTGGAGTGCGCCTCGGTCGCGGAACTGGCCGGCGGGTCGGATGTGATCGTGCTCTGCGTCACCGGCTCGCCGCAGGTGGAGGCCATCGTGGCGGAGATCCTGCCGGCGGCACGCCCGGGCCTCACCATCATCGACTCCACCACCGCCGACCCTGAGTCCACCCAGCGCCTGGCCGCGCAGCTGGCGGAGCAGGGCATCACCCTGGTCGACGCGCCGCTGTCGCGCACCCCGGCGCACGCCTGGAGCGGCGAGCTCACCACCTATGTCGGCGGCCCGCCCGAGCTGCTGGCGCGCATCCGCCCGCTGCTCGCCACTTGGGCCACCGCCATCATCGCCACCGAGGGGCCGGTCGGTTCCGCCCACGCGGTGAAGCTGATCAACAACCTGATCGGCATCGGCTACTCGACGCTCTGGTCGGAGGCCTTCGCGATGGTCGAGCAGGTCGGCCTGAAGCCCGCCGTGCTGCACGAGGTGGTCTCCAACTCGGGCCTCAACTGCGGCAACTTCCAGAGCTACTCCAAGTACCTGCTGGAGAACGACCCCAACGCGCACAAGTTCGCGCTGTCGAACTGCCTGAAGGACCTGACCTACTACAACCGGCTGGCGACACGGCACAACGCGGCGACCACCGTGTCCGACGGCGTGCTGCAGACCCTGAAGCTCGGCATCAACATGGGCTTTGGCGAGCGCTACATGACGCAGATCGTCGATATCTTCCGCCGGCTGAATGGCCCCGCGAAGTAGCTGGGCGCTAGAGGCCGAAGCCGCCGTCGATCTTGAACTCGGCACCGGTGACGAAGGCGCTCTCGTCGCTCGCCAGGTAGACCGCCAGGGCGGCGATCTCCGCGACCTCGCCCAGGCGGCCCATCGGCTGCCGGGCGACGAAGTTGGCGCGGTTCTCGTCGTAGCTGCCGGGCAGCGCGTGGATGCGCCCCTCCAGGCTGGGGCTCTGTACCGTGCCGGGGCAGATGGCGTTGCAGCGGATACCCTGGCGGATGAAGTCGATGGCGACGGCCTTGGTCAGGCCGATCACCGCGGCCTTGGTCGCGCCATAGGCGAAGCGGTTGGGCGCGGCCTTCAGCGAGGAGACGACCGAGGCCATGTTGACGATCGAGCCGCCGCCGGCCGCCAGCATCTTCGGCAGGAAGGCCTGCAGGGTGCGCCACATCGACTTGCAATTGAGGTCGAAGGAGGCGTCCCAGGCCGCCTCGTCGCAGGTCAGCACGGTGCCCTGGTGCACGTAGCCGGCGCAGTTGAACAGGATGTCGACGGCACCGACCTCCTCGGCCTTGGCGTTGACCGCGGCGGTGTCGCGCACGTCGAGCCGGCTGACCACGACCGCCGGCAGCGCCTGCTTCAGGTCGGCCAGCAGCGCGTCGGAGAGGTCCGTGGCATGGACGCTGGCGCCCTCGGCCACGAAGGCCGCGACCGTCGCCCGCCCGATGCCCTGGCCGGCGGCGGTGACGAAGGCCCGTTTGCCGTGAAGTCGTCCTCTTTGCGGACTTGCCATGCTTCCTGCCCTCGCGGTTAGATTAAATCGATTTAGAAGAGAAAAACCGGGCTGGCAAGAGCACTTCTTGAGCGGGAGCTGGAATGGGCCTGAGGCTGGGCGCCGTCGCCGACGACTTCACCGGAGCTACCGACTTGGCGTCGATGCTGGTGCGCGGCGGCCTGAAGACGATCCTGCAGCTGGGGGTGCCGGAGCCCGATGCACCACAGCCGGAGGCCGACGCGGTCGTTGTCGCCCTGAAATCGCGCACCGCCCCGGTGGCCGATGCGGTGGCGGACACGCTGGCGAGCTGGCGCTGGATGGCGGCGGGCGGCGCCCGCCAGTGCTACTTCAAGTACTGCTCGACCTTCGACTCCACGCCGCTGGGCAACATCGGCCCGGTGGCGGAGGCGCTGCTGGCCGCGACCGGCGGTCGGCAGACGATCTATACGCCGGCCTTTCCGGAGAATGGGCGCAGCATCTATCAGGGCAAGCTTTTCGTCGGCCGCCAGCTGTTGTCGGAGTCCGGCATGCGCGATCACCCGCTGACGCCGATGACCGATCCAGACCTGACGCGGGTGCTGGCGGCGCAGCTGCGGGAGGGGGCCAAAGTCGGACTGGTCCCCTGGGACACGGTCCGCGCCGGGTCGCCGGCGATCACCGCGGCGCTTGCCGAGCTGGCGGCGCAGGGCATCGGCCATGTGGTGGTGGATGGCCTGACGCAGGCCGATCTCGACGCGCTCGCCGCCGCCGTCGTCGACTTTCCGCTGGTGACGGCGGGGTCGGGCCTGGGGCTCTCGCTGGCGGCGCTGTTGGGTGGCACGGGCGGGCGGGAGGCGGCGGCGCTGCCAAGGATCGGCGGCCCGGCCCTGCTGCTGTCCGGTTCCTGCAGCGAGGCCACCAACCGACAGGTCGCCGTCTGGGCGGCCGAGGGCGGGCGCCTGACGCAAATCGACCCGCTCGAGGTCGCCGCCCGGGGACCGCGGGCCGTGGCCGATCAGGTCGCCCGGGACTTGGCGGGGGACCCCGTCCTTGTCTCCGGCACCGCGCCGCCGGCGCAGGTGAAGGCGATACAGCAGCGCCTGGGCACGGCGGAGTCGGCGCGCCTGGTCGAGGACACCCTCGCGGCCGTGGCCCGGGCCGCCTTGGCCCAGGGCATCCGGCGCTTCGTCGTCGCCGGTGGCGAGACCGCGGGCGCGGTGGCGCGTGCGCTGGGGGCAGCGCGCCTGACCGTCGGCCCCTCCATCGCACCGGGGGTGCCCTGGTGCGCCACCCTGGCCAGCGTGCCCATCGCGCTGGCGTTGAAAAGCGGCAACTTCGGCGGCCCACGCTTCTTCGCCGATGCCCTGGAGCTGGCGCCATGAACCCGCAGGAGGCCAAGGCGCGCGAGGCGATCTGCCAGCACGCCAAGTCGCTGTTCGATCGCGGCTATGGCTGCGGCTCCTCCGGCAACATCTCAGTCATGGTTGAGGCCGGCCTGCTGATCTCGCCGACCAACAGCGCCCTGGGGCGGCTGGATCCCGCGCGCCTCTCGCTGGTCAGTCCGGCCGGCGAGCACATTTCCGGGGACAAGCCCTCGAAGGAAGCCTTCCTGCATCTGGCCATGTATCAGGAGCGGCCGGAGATGCGGGCCGTGGTGCATCTCCACGCCACCCACTCCGTCGCGGTCTCCTGTCTCGCCGACCTCGACCCCGCGGATGTCCTGCCGCCGATCACGGCCTATTACGTCATGCGGATCGGCAAGCTGCCGCTGGTGCCCTATTTCCCGCCCGGCGACGCGGCGCTGGCCCGCGCCGTGCGGGACGTGGCCCGGCATCATCATGCCATGCTGCTGGCGAACCATGGGCCGGTGGTGGCCGGCAAGGAGCTCGACAGCGCCGTGCATGCCGCCGAGGAACTGGAAGAGACAGCCAAGCTCTTCCTGCTGCTGCGTGGCGAGCGCACGCGCTTCCTGACGCAGGATCAGGTCGCGGCGCTCCGTATTCGCTTTCCCACCTAGGCCGTCGCCGACCGTGCCCCCCGCCCCAATCGAGGACCGTCGCCTGGCCGCCATCGGCCTGATGCTGCTGGCCTTCCTCTGCTTCACCGGCATCGATAGCTGCGCCAAGTGGCTGGTGCTGGCGGGGCTGCCGGCGCTGCAGGTGGTCTTCGTGCGCTTTGCCGTGCATGCCGTCATGGTCCTGGCCACCGCCGGCTCGCTGCGCGGTGCCAACCTGCTGCGCAGCCGGCGACCCGGCCTGGAAGTCTGGCGGGCGTTTTTGCTGCTCGGTTCCACCATGATGAACTTCGTGGCGGTGCGCTACCTGCCGCTGACGCTCACCGCGGCCATCTTCTTCACCGTACCGATCTGGGTCTGCCTGCTGGCCATTCCGCTGCTGGGCGAACGGGTCGGCCGGCGCCGCTGGATGGCGATCCTGGTCGGCTTCGTCGGGGTCCTCATCATCACCCGGCCCTGGGGAGCGGAGGCGCACTGGGCGATCCTGCTGTCCATGGGCACCGCCATCGGCGCCGCGCTCTATGCCATAGCCACCCGCCGCCTGGCCGGGATCGACTCGACGGCGACGCAGCAGTTCTATGCCGCCGGTGGCGCGACGCTGGCGATCGCCCCGCTGGCGGTCTTCGATTGGGTTTGGCCGGCGACCGGGATCGACTGGGCGGTCTTGGCCGTGATCGGCGTGTTCGGCTGGGCCGGCCACCAGCTGCTGACCACGGCGCACCGCCTGGCAGCGGCCTCGACCCTGGCGCCCTTCGTCTATGTGCAGATCCTCTACATGAGCGCGTCGAGCTGGCTGATCTTCCAGCACCCGCCCGATCTCTGGGTGCTGCTGGGCGCGCTCGTCGTGGTGGCGAGCGGCCTCTACATCTGGCTGCGCGAGCGTAGCCTGGCCGGTCAGACCAGGCCTCAGGCCGCGCCCGCCGCCTGAAGGGCGAAGGTCTCGACGCGCTTGGCGACGACCAGGGACGCCACCTCGCGGTCGAAGGCCTTGAAGTGGTCGGATGCGAGGTGCGCGTCGAAGGCGGCGCGATCGTCATAGAGCTCGTAGAGGAAAACCCGCCGCGGCGCCTGGGGATCGACGCAGACGTCGAAGCGCCGGCAGGCGGCCTCCCGCGCCAGGCTGTCGGCCGCCTGCTGGCGCACGCGTGCGAGAAAGGCCCCCGCGGCGTCCGGCGTCACCTCGAAGAGCACGGCTACAACGTACATGCCAACTGTCTCCGCTTTTCGCTTGTGTCCAATCCAGCGGCCAATTTAAATCGATTTAAATAGTCTACAACAGGGTGAAATGACCGTTTCAGCGATCTCCTTGCAGACGGTGAAATTTCTCGGCACCGGCCTGGCGCGGCCGGAGTGCGTGGTGGCGCATGCCTCGGGCCTGCTCTTCGTCCCCGACTGGACGGAGCCGGGCGGCATCACGGTGGTGACACCTGGCGGCGGCTGCCATCGCATCCTGGCCACCGCGCCCGGTCCAGGGGTCGCGCTGCCGCTGCGGGCCAACGGCATCGCGCTGGAAGCCGGCGGCAGCTTCCTCATCGCCCACCTAGGGGCGGAGCGCGGCGCGGTCTATCGGCTCTTCCCGGACGGCCGTTGCGCCCTGGTCACCGACAGCGCCGATGGCCGGCCGCTGCCGCCGGCCAACTTCGTGCTGCCCGACAGCCAGGGGCGCCTCTGGATCACGATCTCCACCACCAAGGTTCCGCGGGCGCTGGACTATCGGCCGGACGCGGCCAGCGGCTTCATCGCGCTGCATGACGCCAGTGGCACCCGGATCGTCGCCGACGGCCTGGGCTACACCAACGAGTGCCTGCTGAGCGCCGACGAGCGCACCCTCTGGGTGAACGAGACCTTCGCCCGGCGCCTGACGACCTTCGACGTCGTGGACAGCGGCCTGGCGAACGGCAGGACCCTGGCCCGCTTCGGACCCGGAAGCTTTCCCGATGGCTTGACGCCCTGCGCCGACGATTCGCTGCTGGTGACCTCGATCGTCTCCAACCGAGTGATCCGGGTCGCGCCCTCCGGTGCGACGCAGCTGCTGCTGGAGGATGCCGACGCGGCGCATGTCGCGTGGGTGGAGCAGGCCTTCCAGGCCGGCACCATGGAGCGGCCGCACCTGGACCAGCAGCCCGCGCGCCTGCGCAATATTTCCAACCTGGCGTTCGGCGGGCCGAACCTGACGACCGCCTATCTGGGCTGCCTGCTGGGTGACGCCATCGCCTGCTTCGACAGCCCGGTCAGCGGTCGCGCGCTGCCGCACTGGCATCACGACCTGGGCCCACTGGCCCGTTTTCTGGAGGACGCGGACCCATGACCAACCTGGCTGACTTCCGCCTCGCGGTCCTGCCCGGCGACGGCGTCGGGCACGAGATCACCGAGCCGACGGTGCGCCTGCTGCAGGCGGCGGTGCGCCGCGTCGGCGGCTTCTCGCTGAGCTGCGAGACCCTGCCGGCCGGCGCCGCCTGCTATCGCGACCAGGGCAGTGCGCTGCCGAAGCAGACGCTGCAGGCGGCGGCGGCGGCCGATGCCATCCTGCTGGCGGCGATGGGCCTGCCCACGGTGCGCTATCCCGACGGACGCGAGATCACGCCGCAGATCGACCTGCGCATGGAGCTGGGGCTCTATGCCGGCGTGCGGCCGGTGAAGCCGCTACCGGGCGTGCGCCCGGTGCTGCGCGATCCACGGGCGCACGACATCGACTACGTCATCATCCGCGAATCGACCGAGGGTCTCTTCGCGCCGCAGGCCCCCGGCACGCGCGACGGTGACCGCGAGGCGCGTGAGACCCTGGTGATCACCCGCAAGACCTCGGAGAAGCTCTTCGACTTCGCCTTCCGCCTGGCCGAGGAGCGCGGCGGGCAGCGCCGCGTCACCTCGGTCGACAAGGCCAACGTGTTCCAGGCCTTTGCTTTCTGGCGCGAGATCTTTGCCGAGCGCGCCGCCGCCTTCCCGCGGATCGAGACCGGCTATGCCTATGTCGACGCCTTCGCCATGACCATGGTGCAGAAGCCCTGGCTGATCGACGTGGCGGTGACCGAGAACATGTTCGGCGACATCCTGTCCGACCTGGGCGCGGCGCTGATGGGCGGCATGGGCTACGCGCCCTCGGCCGACATCGGCGACGAGCACGCCGTGTTCCAGCCCTGCCACGGCTCGGCGCCCGATATCGCCGGCCAGGGCCTGGCCAATCCCACGGCAATGATCCTGTCCGCCGCCATGCTGCTGGAGTGGCTCGGCAAGCGCCACAGTGTCAACGAGGCGGGCCAGGCTGCGCTGCTGCTGCGCCGTGCCGTCGAGGCCGCCTTCGCCGAGGGCAAGCTGGTGACCTGCGAGCTGGGTGGCCCGGCCGGCACGCGCGCGGTGTTCGACGCCGTCACCGCCGCCCTGGAGCGCAGCGATGCCGCCTGAGGCGCCGCTGCGCGTCGCCGTGGTCGGTGCAGGCTACTTCGGGCGCTTCCACTACGACGCCTGGTCGCGCCTGCCGGAGGCGCGGCTAGTCGGCCTCTGTGTGCGTCAGCCAGCACACGCAGAGGCCGTCGCCGCGGAGTTCGGCGCGCCCGGCGAACCGTTGCCGGTCTATGGCGACCTGGAACAGATGGTGGAGGCGCTGCGGCCGGACTTGGTGGACATCACCGCCCCGCCGGAAGCGCACCTGCGGGCCATCGAGACCTTGGCGCCGCGCGTCGGGCATATCATCTGCCAGAAGCCCTTCTGCGGCGACCTGGCCAGCGCGCGCAAGGCGGTGGCCTTGGCCCGGCAAGCCGGCTGCCGCCTGGCGGTGCACGAGAACATCCGCTTCCAGCCCTGGTACCGCGCTGCCAAGGCGGTGATCGAGAGCGGCACGCTGGGCGAGATCTACCAAGCCAGCTTCCGCCTGCGGCCGGGCGACGGCCAGGGCCCCGCGGCCTACTTGTCGCGCCAACCCTATTTCCAGCGCATGCCGCGCTTCCTGGTGCACGAGACGGCGGTGCACTGGATCGACTGCTTCCGCTTCCTGCTGGGCGAACCCAGCGGCCTCTTCGCCCGGCTGACGCGACTCAACCCGGCGATCGCCGGCGAAGACGCCGGGATCATCCTGTTCGACGTCGCGGGCGGACGGCGGGCGCTGTTCGACGGCAACCGCCTGGCCGACCACGCCGCCCAGGACCGCCGCCGCACCCTGGGCGAGCTGCTGGTCGAGGGCTCGCTGGGCAACCTCCGCCTGGACGGCGAGGCGCGGCTCTGGCTGCGCCGCTTCGGCGAGGCGGCCGAACGGCCCGTGCCCTTCGACTGGCAGGACCGCGCCTTCGGCGGCGACTGCGTCTATCTCTGCAACCGCCACATCCTGGCGGCCTGGCGGGCCGGTCGCGACTGCGAGACCGAGGCCGCGGCCTATCTGCGCAACCAGGAGATCGAGGAAGCGGTTTACAAGAGCGCCGCCAGCGGCCGCTACATCACGCTCTAGTGACGCCGCTGCTGTGCCGACCGGTCGCAAGGCCTTGCACCCGCTTGCCACGACAGCCCGCTTGCCAAGCCGGACCCTGACTGAGCAGTGTCTGGTCTGACGAACGGGGAGGCCCCATGGCGCTCAAGGTCGCGGTCCAGATGGACCCCATCGAGACGATCAACATCAACGGCGATTCCACCTTTGCCCTGATGCTGGAGGCACAGGCGCGCGGCCACAGCCTGCACTACTACCTGCCGCGCGCGCTGACGCTGCGGCAGAACAAGGCGGTGGCGCGCTGCTGGCCGACGACGGTGCAGCGCGTCGCCGGCAACCACTTCACGCTGGGCGAGGCCGAAACGCTGGACCTTGCCGGCTTCGACGTGGTGCTGATGCGCCAGGATCCGCCCTTCGACATGGGCTACATCACCGCCACCCATATCCTGGAGCACATCCACCCCAAGACCCTGGTGGTGAACGACCCGGTCGCCGTGCGCAATGCGCCGGAGAAGCTGCTGGTCACCCACTTCCCCGATCTCATGCCGCCGACCCTCATCACCTCGGCGCGCGAGGAGGTGCTGGCCTTCCGCCGCGAGCACAAGGACATCATCGTCAAGCCGCTGTTCGGCAACGGCGGCGCCGGCGTGTTCCACCTGAAGCCGGACGACGAGAACCTGGGCTCGCTGCTCGAGCTCTTCACCCAGTTCTACCGCGAGCCGGTGATCGTGCAGCGCTACCTGCCGGAAGTGCGGCAAGGCGACAAGCGCATCATCCTCGTCGATGGCGTGCCGGCCGGCGCGATCAACCGCGTGCCGCAGGCCGGAGAGGCGCGCAGCAACATGCATGCCGGCGGCCGACCGGACCGGTCCGCCCTGACCAGGCGCGAGCAGGAAATCTGCGAGATCATCGGCCCGGTCCTGCGCGACCAGGGGCAGATCTTCGTCGGCATCGACGTGATCGGCGACTATCTGACCGAGATCAACGTCACCTCGCCCACCGGCATCCAGGAGATCGACCGTTTCGACGGCAGCAACCTGGCCGGCCTGGTGTGGGACGCGATCGAGAAGCGGCGGTAGGTTGGCCCCCTCTCCCGCGCGCAGCGTGGGGGAGGGCTAGGGAGGGGGTGGAGACGAAGCAGCCCTCCTGTCGAAACCCCCTCCCTAACCCTCCCCCACTTCGTGGGAGAGGGGACGCTGGAGAGGGGATGGGATGCTGCTACCCCAGCCCCTTCTGGCCCATGGCCAGGAACTTCTCGCGGCGATTGATCACCAGGGTCGGGCCCTCGTCGCGCTTCAGCTCGCGGATCGCCTTCTCGATGGCGTCGGCGACGGCGCGCATGGCGTCCTCCGGGGCGCGGTGGGCGCCGCCCAGCGGCTCCGTGATCACGCCGTCGATGACGCCCAGCTTCAGCAGGTCTTCGGCGGTCAGGCGCAGCGCCTCGGCGGCTTCCTTGGCCTGTTCGCCGGAGCGCCAGAGGATCGAGGCGCAGCCCTCCGGGCTGATCACTGAATAGACCGCGTGCTCCATCATGTAGACGCGGTCGGCGGCGGCCAGCGCGATGGCGCCGCCCGAGCCGCCCTCGCCGATCACCACGGTGACCAGCGGCGTCTTGACCGACAGGCAGACCTCGATGGAGCGGGCGATGGCCTCGGCCTGGCCGCGCGCCTCGGCGTCGACGCCGGGATAGGCGCCGGCGGTGTCGACGAAGGTGATGATCGGCAGGCCGAAGCGCTCGGCCAGCAGCATCAGGCGCTGCGCCTTGCGATAGCCCTCCGGCTTGGCCATGCCGAAGTTGTGCTTCACGCGCGAGGGCATGTCAGCGCCCTTTTCCTGGCCGATCACCATGACCGACTGGCCGCGGAAGCGCCCCAGGCCGCCGACGATGGCCTTGTCCTCGCCGAACAGGCGGTCGCCGGCCAGCGGCGTGAAGTCCTCGATCAAAGCCTTGATGTAGTCCAGCAGGTGCGGCCGGTCGGGGTGGCGCGCCACCTGGGTCTTCTGCCAGGGCGTCAGCTTGGCGTAGGTGGTCTTCAGCAGCCGCTCGGCCTTGACCTGCAGCTTGGAGACCTCGTCGGCCAGGTTGACGCTGTCGCCGTCCGACATGTGGCGCAGATCGGCGATCTTGCCTTCCAACTCGGCGATGGGTTTTTCGAAGTCGAGGAAGTTCACCACGATGATCCTGTAGGTACGCCAGCGCTATTCCCGAAGAGTCTTGAAGATAGGCCCAAAGTCCTGGCGCTTCTAGGCCTTCACCAGATCCGCCGCCACCTGTACTTCGCCCACCCAGGCGTACCAGGCGAACAGCGTCTCCTGGTCGACCCGCATGGCATGACGCATCCAGGGTGGATGGAAAATGCGGCGGCCCGGAGGCTGTGGCTGGAAGGCGCCGCCATCGCGGCTCCAGTCCGCCGTGCCGGACAGCACGTGATAGATCTCGGTCGCCGGGTGGGTGTGATCGGGATAGAGCCGCCCCGGTCCCAGCAGCAGCGCGCCCAGCGCCACCTGGTCCGAGGCGATCAGGCCGCGCGGCCCCACCACGTCGGCATAGGCGTAGCCGGCCATGTAGCAAGTCCCCAGCTTGGCATCGCTGTAGTTCGGGTTCTGCGTCCAGGCCAGCGCCGGCTCCAGCCGGCCGAAGGCGTCGGCCAGGCCGGCCAGCGGCCCGCTGGTCGCGGCGGCCAGCGCCGTCGGCAGCAGACCCAGGGCAGGCTTGGTGGCGCGCGCCGGCTGGCGGTCGGCCGGGCCGTCGAGCGCCGCCAGCACGGCGTCATAGAGTGCCGCCTCCGCCGGGTGCGCCAAGCGCTCGCGGCCATAGAGGGCGCGCAGTTCCGCCAACAGGTCCGGCAGTGCCGCGCGCCCCTGGTTCATCTCAGCCGCCGGCGACTTGCTTGGCCTTGGCGACCAGCACCTCGGCCTGACGGATTGAGGCGATGTCGATCAGGCGGCCGTCGAGCGCCACGGCGCCCTTGCCCTCCTTCTGCGCCGTCGCCATGGCCTCCAGGATACGCTTGGCCTTGGTCACCTCGGCCTCCGATGGGCTGTAGACCTCGTTGGCCAGGGCGATCTGGCTGGGGTGGATGGCCCACTTGCCCTCGCAGCCCAGCACCGCGGCGCGGTAGGCCTGGGCCTTGAAGCCCTCGGGGTCCTTGAAGTCGCCGAAGGGGCCGTCGCAGGGGCGCAGGCCATTGGCGCGCGCCGCCACCACGATGCGGGCGATGGCGTAGTGCCACATGTCGCCCCAGTGGAAGTCGCGGGCGGCATCGCCCTCCTGGTCGGTCAGCACGCCGTACATCTTGTTCGGGCCGCCGATCACGGTGGTGCGCGCGCGGGTCGAGGCGGCGTAGTCGGCGACGCCGAAGTGCAGGGACTCCAGGCGCTTCGAGGACTTAGCGATCTCGTGGATGTTCGCCATGCCCAGCGCGGTCTCGATGATCAGCTCCAGGCCGATCTTCTTCTTGCGGGCGACCGCGTCCTCGGCCTGGGTGATCAGCATGTCGACGGCGTAGACGTCCGACGGCGTGCCGACCTTGGGGATCATGATCAGGTCCAGACGCTCGCCGCCCTGCTCGATCACGTCGATCACGTCGCGGTACATGTAGTGGGTGTCGAGGCCGTTGATGCGCACCGAGAGGGTCTTCTTGCCGAAGTCGATCTCGTTCAGCGCCTTCACGATGTTCTTGCGCGCCTGCACCTTGTCGTCCGGCGCCACGGCGTCCTCGAGGTCGAGGAACACTACGTCGGCGTCGCTCTTGGCGGCCTTCTGCATGAACTCGTAGTTGCTGCCGGGGACCGCCAGTTCGGAGCGGTTGAGGCGCGCCGGCGCCTGCTGCACAAGGGTGAAGCTCATCTGTTCCGGGTTCCTTCCCTGTCGCGTGGGCCAGGGCGCTTGGCGCGCGCCGGCCACTGGTTTGCTGACCTGGGGCGGTTGCTTGAGGCCTTGCGCCGGCCTTGTCAACCGCACCTTGGCAGGGGCGCCAGGGACCCGCCCGGGCAGGCCGCCAGGACGATCAGGCGCGCTTGCGCCGCTTCAGCGTCGGGTCGGCCAGGGGGTGGTGGGTCTGCACCAGGGCCTTCAGCCGCGCCTTGGCGACATGGGTATAGATCTGCGTGGTGGAGATGTCGGCGTGGCCCAGCATGGTCTGCACCACCCGCAGGTCGGCGCCGCCCTCCAGCAGATGGCTGGCGAAGGCGTGGCGCAGCACGTGCGGCGACAGCCGCGTGGGATCCAGCCCGGCGGCCAATGCCAGCTCCTTCAGCAGCAGGCCGACCTGCTGGCGCGTCAGGTGGCCGGCGGCGCCGCGCGACGGGAAGAGCCAGCGCGAGTCGCGGCCGCGCGGCAGGAAGGTGGGGCGAACGGCGCGATAGGCGGTGACGGTGCGGCGCGCCGGCTCGCTCAGCGGCACCAGGCGTTCCTTGTCGCCCTTGCCCTGGACCACCAGCACGGCCGGGTCGCGGGCCACCGCGGCCTCCGGCAGGGCGACCAGTTCGGAGACGCGCAGGCCGGTTGCATAGAGCAGCTCGATCAGCGCCTGCAGGCGCAGGCCCTTGGGGCCCTTGGCCTCGCCGGCGGCCTCGATCAGCGCCTTGACCTCGGCCTCCGACAGCACCTTGGGCAGCGGGCGGCCCTGTCGCGGGCTGCTCAGCCGCGCCGTCGGGTCATCGCTGCGCCGGCCCTCGGCGAAGAGATGGCGATAGAACTGCCGCAGGCAGGACAGCCGCCGCGCGGCGGTGCGCGGCGTGAAGCCGCCGGTGACCAGGCTGGCCAGATAGGCCTTCAGGTCGTCCTGCGTGGCCTCGGCAAGGTCGCGGGAGCGGCTGGCCAGGAAGGCCGCCAGATGCTCCAGGTCACGCCGGTAGGCATCAATGGTGTTGCGGGCCGCACCGCGTTCGGCGGTGAGCATATCGAGGAAAGTGTCGAGCGAGCGCCCGTCGTTGCCGCGTAGCATTGCGGGGGTCCTCCAGACCTATATTCCATTCCCCAGCGCCGCCTCGATCGCTAGCGCTCGGGCTTCCAACGGCAGGCCGACACGCATCAGGGCGGTCAGCACCGCGTTTAACGCCAAGGGATGGGTATCCGCGGGCGGTGTCTCTCCCATCAACAGCAGCGCGAGCAAAATGGTTTCACCCAGACGTCCATTTAGGCTCGCATCGTCCAAGGCATAGAGCAGGCTCGCATCTGGTACGGCGCGCTTGTTCTCGTCCTCCCCGAGCGCCAGATCGATCCAGGGCATGGCGTCGTTTTCGCCGAGGCCCTGGAACAGCACGCGCAGCAGGCTGAGCTGCTGCGCCACGCGCGAGCCGTTGGGATCGGGCTGGGAATAGCGCCAGCCCTCCAGCCCGGACTCGCTGGTGACGATGGCGACGCCGGCCAGCCGCGAATAGGGCCAGAGGCGATGCGCCGCTACCGCGGCCTGGGCCGAGACCACGGCCTCCTGCCGGGCCAACAGCAGCCAGGCGGTGGCCTCCTCGTAGCGGCCCAGGGCATAGAGCGCGCGCCCGGCGGTATCGGAGAACCAGGCGAAGTTGGGGTTGTCGGGCGAGGCCGCGAGGCCGGGCAGCATCAGCCGCGCGGTGGCCTCGTAGACGCCGTCGGCCTGGGCCCGTTCAAGCGCCAGCTCGGCCGCCTGGGTCTCGATCTCCGGTATGCTGTTGCCGGCGATGGCCTGGAAATAGAGCGCGCGCGCCTCGACGCCCGGCAGGGCGAAGCCGGCAGCCAGCGCGTCGTCGATCTGCTCTGGGGTGAAGCGGAACGCGCGATAGAGCGTCGCCAGCGCCTCCGGCCCCAGGCGGCGCGAGGCCACCGCCCATTCCGCCGCCGCCGTGCGGTCGGCCAGCAGGGCATTCTCGTCGTGCACCAGCTGCAAGCGGGTGTGCGGCTCGCCCTCGCGCACCAGGCTGGGCGGCAGCGGCAGGCCCAGATAGGCGATCAGCGCGAACTCCAGCGGCCGGATGCGCCGGGCGTCGATGGCGGCGACCTCCGACGGGGTCAGTGGCTGCAGGCCCATCGCGGCCTCGGCCAGGCGCAGGAACAGCTGGTCGGCTGGTGTCGCGCTGTCGCGCAGGATGGCCAGGCTGAGCTCGGCCTGGGCGCGCTCGCTGGCGCGGATCTGGCAGAACAGCAGCGCCTTGGCCCAGAAGCTGTCCTGGCCGGCGGAGGGGTCGTTGGCCCGCGCCTCGGCACAGGCGGCCGGCTCATCGCCCTCGGCCAGCAGGTTTTCCACCGCCAGGCGCTTGCGCAGCACCGGCTCGCTGTCGCCCGGCAGGCGGTCGAGCAGGCGGTTCAGGCCGTCGATATCGCCCAGCGCCGCCAGGCGCTCCAGGCGAACCTGCAGCAGGTCGAGCGGCGCCATTGCCTGGCCGGCAATCAGCGAGGGCGGCAGCGACGCGTCGGTCAGCAGCAGGCGGCGCGCCAGGTCGAACAGCGTCGGGGATACGGTGTTGACCGGCAGGCGCGGCAGCAGGGCCTCGACCACATGGCGGTTGGTGCCCTGCCACAGGTCCGGCCCCAGCGCGCCCTCGTTCTGGCCCAGCACACCGACGCCCTCGGGGTCGTTGGTGCCGCCGCCGGGAATCTCCACGCTCTGCCCCAGAATGGGCGCGGGACCGTTGTCGGGCAGCGCGGCGGAGGGCACCGGAATCAAGGACTGCGGCACGGCATCGTCGGGCGCCGGATCGCCCGAGCCCAGCTCGCCGCCGGTCGAGCCGTCGGCGCTTGGCAGCGTTTCGCCGGAGGGCGCCAGGGGGGTGCTGACGATGGGATCGGTGGTCTGTGCGTAGGATGCCGTCGGCAAAGCCAGCAGAGCCAGCAGCGCCGCGGTGGACAGGACCCTTCGGCTAGCGCGGGAAGCGCTCATCCGGGAAGACCTTCTCCACCAGCGCCACCGTCGGCTTGGCATCCAGCGACAGCACGAAGGCGCCGCCGAGCAGCAGCACGATCAGGGCGAGGAGTACGAGCAAAAGACTGGACTTGCGCATTGATCAGGGACGGCTCCCACCTCTTGGCCCGCGCTGGCCTTGTCGGCCGGACGCGCAGGGCGGCCCCTTCTCACAGCTCCTGCCGCTCGTCGAGGCCTCCGGAACGAAGCCGTCCAGCGAGGCCGGGTCGAGCAGGGATTGCGGTCTGGACCGTGCTTTGTGCTAGCTTCCGAACGTGGCGACTTTACGGCAGTCTATCGGCCGCCGGAACGCGTCGCAACGCGCTGAATCAAGGACTTGTCCGGTCTGGACCCAAGGAGCATGAGCGAAGCCAAGACCCTTCCGCCGGAGCGCTGCGCCGAGCGTACCGCCGGGCGCACCCTGGTTCTGGTGGGCTTGATGGGCGCCGGCAAGAGCTGCATCGGCCGCCGACTGGCACAGCGCCTGGGCCTCAGCTTCGTCGACGCCGACAGCGAGATCGAGGCCGCCGCCGGCTGCTCGATCGAAGAAATCTTCCAGCGCCACGGCGAAGCGCATTTCCGCGATGGCGAGCGCCGGGTCATCCAGCGGCTGCTGGAGCAGCCTGCCATGGTGCTGGCCACCGGTGGCGGTGCCTTCATGGACCCGCGCACGCGTGAGGCGATCCGCGCCCACGGGCTGTCGATCTGGCTCAAGGCCGACCTTGAGCTGCTGGTCAGGCGCACCGCGCGCAAGGCCAACCGCCCGCTGCTGAAGCGCGGCGACCCGCGGCAGATCCTGGCCGGCCTGATGGAGCAGCGCCACCCGATCTATGCCGAGGCTGACCTGACCGTGCTGTCCGACGACGGGCCGCCGGACGCCGCGGTCGACCGCATCCTGGCGGCGCTCGACGCCCGCCGGGGGGAGTGCGCGGCGTGACCGGCGGCGGCGAAACGGGGGGCGACAGTAGCCTGGCAGCGGCGAGCCAGACCCTGGTCGTCGAGCTGGGCCAGCGGCGCTACGACATCCGGGTCGGCGAGGGCCTGCTGGCAGAGGCCGGGCGGCACCTGGCGCCGCTGTTGAAGCGGCCGCGTGTCTTCGTGGTCAGCGACCGCACCGTGGCCGACCTGCACCTGCCGGCGCTGGCCGCCGGGCTGGCGGCGCAGGGCATCGCGCACCACGCCATCCTGCTGCCGCCGGGCGAGGGTACCAAGGACTTCGCCCACCTGGAGCGCCTGTGCCGCGCCCTGGTCGAGCAGCGGGCCGAGCGCAGCGACCTGATTGTGGCGCTGGGCGGCGGGGTGATCGGCGACATCACCGGTTTCGCCGCGGCGATCCTGCTGCGCGGCATCGACTTCGTGCAGATCCCCACCACCCTGCTGGCGCAGGTCGACTCCTCAGTCGGCGGCAAGACCGCCATCGACCTGCCCGAGGGCAAGAACCTGATCGGCGCCTTCCACCAGCCGCGTCTGGTGCTGGCCGACATCGGCGTGCTGGCCACCTTGCCGCGGCGCGAGCTGCTGGCCGGCTATGCCGAGGTGGCGAAGTACGGCCTGATCGACCAGCCGGAGTTCTTCGCCTGGCTGGAGCAGCATGGCGCCGCGCTGCTGGCCGGCGACCGCGCGCTGCTGCGCCAGGCGGTGGTGACCTCCTGCGCCGCCAAGGCCGCCATCGTGGCGCGCGACGAGACCGAGACCGGCGACCGCGCGCTGCTCAACCTGGGTCATACCTTCGGCCATGCGCTGGAGACCGAGATCGGTTATGGCGACCGCCTGCTGCATGGCGAGGGCGTGGCCCTCGGCATGGTGCTGGCCTTCCAGCTCTCGGCCCGCCTGGGCCTCTGCCCGCCCGAGGATGCGGCGCGGGTCGAGCGCCACCTTGCCGCCGTCGGCCTGCCGACCGATCCGCGCAGCGCCCTGGGGCAGGGCGCCGGCGGCCTCGACCCGGCCCGGCTGATCGCCCACATGCGGCGCGACAAGAAGGTCCAGGACGGCCGCATCACCTTCATTCTGGCGCGCGGCATCGGCCGCGCCTGCATCGCCCGCGACGTCGACCCTGCGCTGGCCGAGCGGCTGCTCGCCGACCGGCTGGCAGCCTGACAGGCACAGCGACCCGACGTCCGGCTTTGGGAGTCCACCGTTGATGGGCAGCGACCTAGTCATCATCCTGTCGATTCTGCTGTTGCTGACGAGCAGCGCCTTCTTCTCCGGTTCGGAGACGGCGCTGACCGGGGCCAGCCGGGCTCGCATCCACACGCTGGAGCAGCAGGGCGACCCGCGTGCTCTTCTGGTGGCTGCCCTCTGGGCGCAGCGCGAGCGGGTGATCAGCGCCCTCCTGTTCGGCAACAACGTCGCCAACATCACCGCCTCGACGCTCTCCGCCAGCCTGTTCATCGGCTGGTTCGGCCCGACCGGCATCGTCTATGCCACCATCGTCATGACCGTCCTGGTGGTGCTGTTCAGCGAAGTCATGCCGAAGACCTATGCCATCCACCATGCCGACTCCATGGTGCTGGTGGTGGCGCGGCCGCTGCGCTGGCTGGTGGCGCTGCTGGCGCCGCTGACTCAGGCGGTGGACTTCATGGTGAAGGGCTCGATGCGGCTGTTCGGCATCAGCTTCGACAAGACCGCGGCCGAGCAGGTGGAGCGCGCCGAGGAGGAGCTGCGCGGCGCCATCGACCTGCATGCCCGGCCAGAGGAGCCAGCCGAGCGCGCCATGCTGCGCTCGATCCTAGACCTCGCCGAGGTCGAGGTGATGGAGATCATGACGCACCGCCGCGACGTCGTGGCGATCGACGCCGATTTGCCGGCCGACGAGATCGTGCGCCAGGTGCTGGACAGCCCCTTCACCCGCGTGCCGCTGTGGCGCGGCAACCCCGACAACATCGTCGGCGTGCTGCACGCCAAGCGCCTGCTGCGCGCGCTGCAGGCCAGCGCCGACGCGGCACGTGCCGGCGAGTCCACCACCGCGACCGACGTACTGAGCGTGGCGCAGAGCCCCTGGTTCATCCCCGACACCACCGACCTGCTGCAGCAGCTGCAGGCTTTCCGCGAGCGGCACGAGCACTTCGCCCTGGTGGTGGACGAGTACGGCGTGTTCCTGGGCATCGTCACCCTGGAGGACGTGCTGGAGGAGATCGTCGGCGACATCGCCGACGAGCATGACGAGAAGATCGAGGGCGTGAAGCAGGAGCCCGACGGCAGCTTCATCATCGACGGCCGCGTCACGCTGCGCGACCTCAATCGCCAGTTCGACTGGCGGCTGCCGGACGATGAGGCCTCGACCATCGCCGGCCTGGTGCTCTATGAAGCGCGCGCCATTCCCGACGTCGGCCAGATCTTCGTGTTCCACGGCTTCCGCTTCGAGATCCTGGGGCGGCAGCGCCACCAGATCACCAAGGTCAAGGTCACCCCGCTGGGCGAGGCCACCCCGACCGAACCGCCGGCCGCGAACCCCGAGACGCCGGCCGCCTGAGTCTTCTGCCTGGAGGAGTTCCCGCATGCCCCTGTCGCCGCCCGTCGAGCGGGAACCGCTGCACACGCGCCGCTATGAATTCCGTGGCTTCCGCCGCGCCGACCGCCAGTGGGACCTGGAGGGCAGCATCGTCGACCTCAAGGCCTATCCCTTCGACAGCGATGATCTCGGCCGGGTCGAGCCCGGCACGCCGGTGCACGGCATGGCGATCCGCCTGACGCTGGACGACACGCTGGTGATCCAGGCGATCGAGGCGGTGACCGATTTCGGTCCCTACCACGTCTGCCCGGCCATCACGCCGAACTTCCAGCGCATGGTCGGGGTGCGCGTCGGCCCCGGCTGGCGCAGGGCGATCCAGGAGCGATTGGGCGGCGTGCAGGGCTGCACCCACCTGGTCGAGTTGCTGATCGCCATGGCGACACCGGCCTACCAGGCAATCCTGCCGGTCCTGTCGCGCGAGCGGCGGGCGCAGAACGATCCAACCGAGACCTGGCCCGGGCTGATCAATTCCTGTCACGCCTACAAGGACGATGGCGCGCTGGCGAAGAAGTACTGGCCGGACCGCTACAAGGGCGATTAGCGCTGGGGCGACTAGCGCCGGCTACAGCGCCTTGAGGAAGCGGATCAGGGCCGCCCGGTCCGCCGCGTCCAGCGCGCGGAAGCTCTGCTGCGCCGCCGCGGCCTCGCCGCCGTGCCAGAGGATCGCCTCGGCGAAGCCGCGGGCGCGGCCGTCGTGCAGCAGGAACTGGTGGTCGTTGACCTGCGGCACCAGGCCGAGGCCCCAGAGCGGCGCGGTGCGCCACTCGCTGCCGCTGGCCAGGAAGTCCGGGCGGCCGTCGGCCAGCCCGGGTCCCATGTCGTGCAGCAGCAGGTCGGTGAAGGGGTGGATGGTCTGGTTCGCCAGCGCCGCCAGGTCGCTGTCGCCCGTCGTCAGCGTCGGCGTGTGGCAGGCGGCGCAGCCGGCGGCGGCGAAAAGCGCGGCGCCGGCCCGCACCTGCGGGTCGTCGAAGTCGCGCCCCAGCGGCACCGCCAGCGAGCGCATGTAGAGGATCAGTTTGTCGAAGAACTCCGCCGTCAGCTCGGGCGTGCCGTCGTCCAGCGCCGCCAGGCAGGCCGTTTGCGCCGGCGTGCAGTTCTGCACCGGGAACAGCGCGGTGGTCAGGCCGATGTCGCCCAGCGCGGCGTTGGCGCTCTGCTGCGCGAGGCTTGGCTGGTTCGCCTTCCAGCCGAAGCGGCCAAGCTGCGCCTGGCCCAGCGCCTGGTCCCAGACTTCGTTCGGCCGACCGGAGATGCCGTCGCCATCGGCGTCGCCGGGATCGGCAAGCGCGCGGATCGCCGCCGCCGGCACCGCTTCCAGCAGGCCCAGGCCGATCACCGCGTTGGCCACGCGTGCCGAGGTCAGCACGCCCTCCAGCGGTCCATAGCCCAGGTCGGTGATCGTGATCCGCGGCTGGCGCAGGCTGGAGGGCGTGCCGTCGTCATAGGTGCCGGGCAGCTCCTGCCAGGTGATCTCCGCGCGTCCCTCGGCGGGCACGCCGGGCAGCGCGCGGTCGGAGAGCTGCTCGCCATAGACCGGGTGCGGCAGCGGCCCGCCCTCGGCGTCCTGGCCCGGCAGCGACAGCCGCACCAGCATCGACAGCATCTCGTCGCCCGGCGCAGCCGGCGGCTCGCCGCGCCCGTCGCGCAGATGACAGCCGGAACAGGACACGCGGTTGAACAGCGGCCCCAGCCCATCGAAGCCCTCGGTGGAGGAGGGCGCGGCGATCCAGTTGGTGTTGAACAGGCGGTTGCCGAAGAAGAACTGCCGCACCTCATCGTGCGTCAGGTTGGCCGCCGGCAGCGCGAAGGCGTTGCGGTCGACGCCCGGCCGGCTGGTGCCGCCGCCGAGTTCCGGCGTGACGGTGAAGTCGCCAACGGCGAGGCTCTGCGCCGTGGCCGGGGCGGCAAGCAGGCAGAGCAGGAGCGAGAGGCCTCCCACGGCGCGCGCCGCGGCTGCTCCGCGGGACAGGCTCGGGGGTGTCGTTGTGAACAGGGCACGCCGCATGTCTTGGCTTTCCTGGCGAGCGGCGTTAGCCGCCGACGATCACCAGCACGCCGAGCTTGCTGCCCATGTCCTTCAGCGCGTCGGCCAGGCTGACCAGCGCGGTGACGGCACGTTCGGCCTCCTGGCGCGCCGGACTGCCGGCGGGGCTGGCCAATATACGGTCGAAGGGGCGATCCAGATCGGCGACGGCGGCTTCGGCGAGGTTGAGGCGCGAGGTGACCAGCAGCGCGGCGGCGGGATCGACGCTCATCGCCAGCTCGAAGAGACCGGGGAACTGCTTGTCGCCGACACTGCCGAACCAGACGTTGCGGATGCCGCGCAGGTCATAGATCTGGTCGGCGTCGGTGTTGTCGGAGAAGCAGGAGTGCTCGTCCTCCTGCAGGCCGCTGTCCAGCGCCACCGCCAGACGCTCGGAGGCCATCTCGTAGCCGGCGAGCTGCGCCACGCCGTTGATAATGCGGCCGATGGCCTCGCGCGGCGGCAAGGCGAGGAACTTGGCGCGGTAGTTGTCCTCGCCGGCCTCCCACTGCTCCTCCAGCTCCTCAAGCTCATGCGCCAGCATCTCGGTTACGGTCTTCAGATAGAGCCGGCGGCGGTCGTTGTTGCCCTGGCCGGCGACATAGTCGCTGACGGGCCGGTCACCGGGCCCGGTGGCTGACAGGTCCTGGCCCCAGAGCAGGAACTCGATGGCGTGCCAGCCGGTGGTCACGTCGGCCTCGTCGGCCTTCTGGTCGTTGGCCAGGATGCTCTTGGCGCTGATCGCCTGGCTCGGGTCGTTGATGATGCCGGCGTTGGGTTTGCCCTCGACATAGTCGATCACCGCCTCGTTCAGCGGCCAGGCATTGATGTGGCCCTCCGGACCCTCGCCGCCGGTCTTGGGATCGACGTCGATCGGGCCGTCGTAGAAGCGGAAGGCCTCGGTCTGCAGATAGGCCGGCCGCGCGTTGATCCAGGCGGCGCGGGCGGCCGCCAAGGTTGCCTCGCTGGGGTCGGCCAGCAGGGCCTCGACCGCGCCCTCCAGCTTGCCGGCCTCGTGCGCGGCGCGCTCGTAGCTTTCGTAGACCAGGTCGGCATAGCCGGCCAGCGTCGCCGTGGCGTCGTACTGGTAGGCCGTGGGGTCGGTCGACTGCAGCGCGTAGCTGGACAGCAGCGTGCCGCTCTCGCCACCGCCCTCGCCGCCCTCGCCGCCGGCGTCGGCGCTGTCGCTGCTGTCGTCGGCCGTGTCCTCGTCGCTGGCCTGGCTGCCACTGTCACCGGACTCGCCGCCCTCGCTGCTGTCGGCGAGTTGCGTTTGCCCGGCCGGCCCGATGGACTCCTCGGCCAGGGTCGTGCCGGCCAGCAAGGTGGCGGCGCCACCGGCCAGAAGGTAGCTGCCGATGCGGACCCAGGTACGGTGCGTAGACATGGTGTGCCCCTGCATGCGATTGCGAATGACTTGCGATTGCAAGACTTGGCCCGAGCCGCCGCCGCAAGTCAATAGCGCTTTGCGCGGTTCGTCTACGAGTGCCATTCGGTCGCGGTCGGACGGCGAAATTGCCGCCGATCTCCTATGACCCGGGGCGGGGTTGCGGTCACCTGGGGGCGCTGTTACATCACGCCCGCCCACCGCTGTTTGAAGCCGAAGGACGTGACCCATGGCCGCCGACTACAAGGTGAAGGACCTCTCGCTGGCCGAATGGGGCCGCAAGGAAATCGAGCTGGCCGAGGTGGAGATGCCGGGCCTGATGGCGCTGCGCGAGCGCTATGGCAAGGCGCAGCCGCTGAAGGGCGCGCGCATCGCCGGCTGCCTGCACATGACGATCCAGACCGCGGTGCTGATCGAGACGCTGACCGCGCTGGGCGCCACGGTGCGCTGGTCGTCGTGCAACATCTTCTCGACCCAGGACCACGCCGCGGCCGCCGTGGCCGCCGCCGGCATCCCGGTCTTCGCCTGGAAGGGCATGAACGAGGAGGAGTTCTGGTGGGCCATCGACCAGACGCTGGTCGGCCCCGACGGCTGGGAAATCAACATGGTGCTGGATGACGGCGGCGACCTGACCCAGGTGCTGCACGACAAGCGCCCCGACCTGTTGAAGAAGGTGCGTGGCATCTCGGAAGAGACCACGACCGGCGTCAAGCGGCTCTATCAGATGGCCAAGGACAAGACGCTGGGCTGCCCGGCGATCAACGTGAACGACAGCGTCACCAAGTCGAAGTTCGACAACAAGTACGGCTGCCGTGAAAGCCTGGTCGATGCCATCCGTCGCGCCACCGACGTGATGATGGCCGGCAAGGTCGCCGTGGTCGCCGGCTACGGCGACGTCGGCAAGGGCTCCGCCGACTCGCTGCGCAACGCCGGCTGCCGCGTCATGGTGACCGAGATCGACCCGATCTGTGCGCTGCAGGCGGTGATGGACGGCTACCAGGTGGTGACCATGGAAGATGCCGCGCCGCACGGCGACATCTATGTCACCTGCACCGGCAACACCGACATCATCACCGTCGACCACATGCGGGCCATGAAGGACCGCGCCATCGTCTGCAACATCGGCCACTTCGACACCGAGATCCAGGTCGAGGGCCTGCGCAACTTCCGCTGGATCAACGTCAAGCCGCAGGTCGACCTGATCGAGTTCCCCGACGGCAAGCGCCTGATCCTGCTGGCCGAGGGCCGCCTGGTGAACCTGGGCTGCGCCACCGGCCACCCCAGCTTCGTGATGAGCGCCTCCTTCACCAACCAGGTGCTGGCGCAGATCGAGCTGTGGGAGCGCGCCGAGCAGTACGAGCGGCAGGTCTACACCCTGCCCAAGCACCTTGACGAGGAGGTGGCACGCCTGCACCTGGGCAAGGTCGGCGCCAAGCTGTCGAAACTGACCGACAAGCAGGCGCGTTACATCGGCGTCGACACCGATGGGCCCTTCAAGCCCGAGTCCTATCGCTACTAGGTCGTCGCCCGTCCAAGGCAGGCGTCGGCCCCGGGAGGCTTCCCTTGTTCCTGATCCGCACGCGTCTCAGCAGCTCGGGAATTCACGGCATCGGCGTCTGCGCCGCGGAGCCGGTGAAGGCCGGCACGCCGATCTGGCGCTTCGATCCGCGCGTCGACCGGTTGATTCCACCGGCCGAGGTGGCGGCCCTGCCGCCGGTCGGGCAGGAGTTCATTCGCACCTACACCTACCAATCGCCGGAGATTGGCGAGGGGCAGGTGCTGAACGGCGACAACGCCCGCTTCCTCAACCACTCGCGCCAGCCCAACACCGACAACGCCGGGCCGGTCACCCTGGCGGCGCGCGACATCGCGGTCGGCGAGGAGATCACCTGCGACTACGAGGTCTGCTGCGCCGACTTCGATCCCGCCGAGGTGGGCGAGGCCTGAGTCGCGGCTCGACCGCAGTGGCGGCTTGACGGCGCGGCCGGCGCCCCGGAAAGCTGCCGGCCCATGATCGACCGGCAGAGCTTCGCCACCAACCTCCGCCTGCTGTGCCAGGAGCACCGCTCGGTGGCCGAGGTCTGCCGCCGGCTCGGCATCAACCGCCAACAGTTCAACAAGTACCTGGGCGGCAGCAGCCTGCCCTCGGCCCACACGCTGGCCCGCCTGGCCGCCTTCTTCCAGGTCGAGGAGGCCGCCCTGGCACTGCCGCCGGCGGCCTTTCGCGCCCGGCGCCGCGCCGCGCCGCCGGCCCCGCCGTCGCTGGGCGGGCCGGAGTCCGCCGGGCGGCTGCAGCGCTACCTCGGCTGGTACCACGCCTACTACCGCAGCCCGGCCTATCCCGGTCGCATCATTCGCAGCCTGGCGCGCTTCTCGGTCGAGGGCGAGCAGGTGGTCGACGACACCATCGAGCGGCTGAAGGACTGGCCCGAGCACCAGGGGCCGGTGACCGTCTGCAAGTACCACGGTCAGGTGGTGCATGCCGGCGAGCGCATCTACATCCAGCACAGCGTCTCGTTGCACCACCAGGTGCTGGGCCTGGCCATCCTCTATGCCTCGCAGCGGGCGCGGCAGCGGCTGTTGTCCGGCGTCTTCGTCTCGGTCTCCGGGGGCCCCGGCCGCCAGCCCTTCGCCGCCCGTCTGGTCTACGAGTACCTCGGCGAGCGCATCGATCTGCGCGCCGCGCTCGGCCGCTGCGGCCTCTATCCGGCGGACGCTGCGCCGCTGCCGGCCGAGATCCGCCAGCGCGTCGGTAACGACCTGGCGCCCGGCGAGGGCGTGCTCCGGGCGCTCGAGTATTGACGCTGCTCCCACCCCCAAGCTGCGCTCGGGGGGATGTCTGGAGAGCGTCAACTGGCTTCAGCCATCTTCGCCAGTTGACGCGCTGCCACGTCCATCGGCGCAATTGAGCGCGCGGCCGAAGCGGCCGTAGCATCTTCGCCATGACCCGTCGCCCCCGCATCGCCATCGCCGGCTTCCAGCACGAAAGCAACTCCTTCGCGCCTTTCGGCACGACGCTGCAGGACTTCGTGAAGCCCGACGGCTGGCCGGCGCTGGCCGAGGGGCGCCAGATCCTCGCGGTCTTCCCCGGGCTCAACATCCCGATCGGCGGCTTCCTCGACCACGCGCCGAAGGCCTGGGACCTGGTGCCGCTGATCTGGTGCAGCGCCGAGCCGGCCGGACCGGTGGAGGATGCCGCCTTCGAGTGGGTCGCTGCGCGGCTGATCAACGGGCTGCTCGAGGCCCGGCCCTTCGACGGCATCCTGCTCGACCTGCATGGCGCCATGGTGGTGACGAGTCACGAGGACGGCGAGGGCGAGTTGCTGCGCCGCGTGCGCGCCGTGGTCGGACCGGCGGTCCCCATCGTGGTGACGCTCGACCTGCACGCCAACATCACCCGGGCGATGGTCGAGCAGGCCGACGCCATCACGATCTATCGCACCTATCCGCACGTCGACATGCAGCGCACGGCCGAGCGCGCCGTCGCGTTGCTGGCCCGCCGCCTGGCCGGGCAACCGCTGCACAAGGCCTGGCGCAAGCTGCCCTTCATGATGCCGATCAGCGCCCAGTGCACCACGCTGGAACCCTGCCGCTCGCTCTATGCCAGCCTGCCGCGCCTGGAGCAGGGCGGTGTCCTCTCCATCGACTTCGCCGCGGGGTTTCCGCCGGCCGACATCGCGGAATGCGGTCCCGCCGTCGTCGCCTATGGCGCCAGCGCGGCCGACGCCGAGGCGGCGGCCGAGGGCTTCGCCCAGGCGGTGCTGGCGGTGGAGCAGGCCTTCGACAGCCGTCTGGTCCCCGCTGCTGAGGCGGTGCGCCAGGCGCTCGCCGAAGGGCGGCCCGGCAGCCCCGTGGTGCTGGCCGACGTGCAGGACAATGCCGGCGCCGGCGCCACCTCGGACAGCACCACCTTGCTGCGCGCGCTGCTCGACCAGGGCGCGCGGGATGCGATCGTGGCGTTGCTGTGGGACCCCACGGCCGCCAGCGCGGCGCAGGCTGCCGGCATCGGCGCCGAGCTGTCGCTGGACCTGGGCGGCCATTTCGGCGATCCGCCGGGCCCGCTGCCGGCGCGCGTGCGGGTCGAGGCGCTGTCGGACGGCAATATCCTCTGCCATGGCGAGATGCTGGCTGGCGTCACCGTGGCGCTGGGGCCCATGGCGCTGCTGCGCATCCTGGACCGGGACGCCGTCGTGCGGGTGGCGATCTGCAGCCAGCGCTTCCAGTGCATGGACCAGGCGCCGCTGCGCGCGCTGGGCATCGAGCCGCGCGAGCAGGCGATCCTGGCGATCAAGTCGACCATCCACTTCCGCGCCGACTTCGAACCGATCGCCCAGCGCATCATCAACGTCGAGGCGCCGGGCGCGCATCCCTGCCGGCTGGAGCAGGTGCCCTATCGCCGGCTGCGGCGCGGCGTGCGCCTGGCGCTGGGCGGCGGCCGCGTCGCCGCCGCCTAGTTTGAATTTTGAAACGGACCGGCCGGGGCAACCGGCCGGCAAAGGGAGCAGGATCACCATGCGGCAACGAAGGGGAGATTTTACCATGAAGGGCTTGATAGGCGGCCTGTTCCTGGCCGCGGCGCTGACCTCGGCCTCCTGGGCGGACACGCCCAAGGACACGCTGGTGATCGGCAAGAACATCGACGACATCATCACCATGGACCCGGCCGAGATGTATGAGCTCTCGACCAGCGAGATCCTGGTCAACATCTACGACCGCCTGATGGGCCTGGAGCCCGGCGACATGAAGACCCTCGTGCCCACCGCGGCCGAGAGCTACAAGGTCGGCGACGACGGCAAGACCTTCACCTTCGTGCTGAAGCCGAACCTGGTCTTCCACTCCGGCAATCCCGTCACCGCCGCCGACGTGGCCTTCTCCTACAGCCGCGTCATCAAGCTGGCGCTGACCCCGGCCTACATCTTCGACCCGCTGGGCTGGACGCCGGAGAACGTCGACTCGATGCTGAAGCCGCTCGACGCGCGCACCATCGAAATCCATGTCGCCGAGGCGCTGGCGCCGAGCTACGTGCTGAACCTCTTCTCCACCGTCACCTCCTCCATCGTTGACCAGAAGGAGGCGATGGCGCACGAGAAAGACGGCGACCTGGGGCACGAGTGGCTTAAGACCAACACGGCGGGCTCCGGCTCCTTCAAGCTGAAGGTCTGGAAGCCGAACGAGACCGTGGTGCTGGAGCGTGACGAGAAGGCCTGGCGCGGCGAACCGGCGATGAAGCGCATCATCATGCGACACATTCCCGAGCCGGCCTCGCAGCGCCTGCAGCTCGAGAAGGGCGACATCGACATCGCGCTGAACCTGACCGCCGACCAGATCGCCGGCCTGCAGGGCAACCAGGACATCGCCATCGATCCCGCCCCCAAGGCGACGATCAACTACCTGGGCCTGAACCAGAAGGTGAAGGAACTGGCCAATCCCAAGGTGTGGGAGGCGCTGCGCTGGGCGATCGACTACCAGGGCATGGCCGACAGCTTCCTGAAGGGCCGTTACATCGTGAACCAGTCCTTCTGGCCGGCCGGCTTCTTCGCCTCGCTGGAGGAAAACCCCTATCACCTGGATCTTGCCAAGGCCAAGGCGCTGCTGGTCGAGGCCGGCTATCCCGACGGCTTCACCATCGAGTTCGATGCGCCCTCCAGCGCGCCCTTCAATGATGTGGCGCAGTCGATCCAGGCGACCTTCGGTCAGATCGGCGTGAAGGTGAACATCACCCCGGCCGAGGCCAAGCAGGTGCTGACCAAGTACCGGGCCCGCACCCACGGCATGGTGGTGATGTACTGGGGGCCGGATTTCTTCGACCCGCACTCCAATGCCGGCTCCTTCGCCTACAACCCGGACAACTCGGACAACGCCACCAGCAAGCCGCTGGCCTGGCGCAACGCCTGGGACATTCCGGAGATCACGCAGCAGACGCTGGCGGCGCTGAAGGAGCCTGACACCGAGAAGCGCAAGCAGCTCTACCTCGACCTGCAGCGCGAGCTGCAGGCGCACAGCCCCTTCATCTTCCTGTTCCAGGAGGTCGAGCAGGTGGCCCGTCGGGTCAACGTCCAGGGCTACTTCTCCGGTCCCGGCGCCGATCTGGTCTATTATCGCGGCGTGACCAAGTAGGCCGGACGCGCCGGCCAGGTCGGTCCGGAGGGGCATGACGCAGGGTTTCGCAGGGGGTGCGGTCGCGGCCGCGCGCGGTGGCGCGCGGCTGGGCCGTGTCCTGCGTGGCGCGCTGCGCCTGCTGCTGACCCTGGCGCTGACCCTGCTGGGTTTGATCGCCGTCACCTTCGTCATCGGCCGGGTCGTGCCGATCGACCCGGTGCTGGCGGTGGTGGGCGACCGTGCCTCGGCGGAGACCTATGCGCGGGTGCGGCTGGAGATGGGCCTCGACCTGCCGCTGCTCGAGCAGTTCTGGAACTACCTGCGGAAGGTGCTGTCCGGTGATTTCGGTACCGCGGTGATCTCCTCTCGCCCGGTGCTGGACGACCTCGTTCGGGTCTTCCCGGCCACCTTCGAGCTGGCGACCGCGGCGACGCTGCTCGGCACGTTCCTGGGCGTGCCGCTCGGCGTCGCCGCGGCAACGCACCACGGGCGGTGGCAGGACCAGGTGATCCGCGTCGTCGCGCTGGTCGGCTATTCGGTGCCGGTGTTCTGGCTCGGGCTGGTCGGTCTGCTGCTGTTCTATGCCCAGCTCGACTGGGTGCCCGGGCCGGGGCAGCTCGACGTCTACTACGAAGGACTGGTGGAGCCGGTGACCGGCCTGCTCACCGTCGACTCGCTGCTGGCCGGCGAGTACGAGGTCTTCTGGAACGCGCTGTCGCACCTGATCCTGCCGGCCGGGTTGCTCGGCTACATCTCGCTGGCCTACATCGCCCGCATGACGCGCAGCTTCATGCTGGGCCAGCTCAGGCAGGAATACGTCACCGTCGCCCGGGTGAAGGGCCTGCCGGAACGCCAGGTGGTCTGGCGCCATGCCTTCGGCAACATCCGGGTGCCGCTGCTGACCGTGGTGGTGCTGAGCTACGCCGCCCTGCTGGAGGGCGCGGTGCTGACCGAGACGGTGTTCTCCTGGCCCGGCCTCGGCCTCTACATCACACATTCGCTGTTCAATGCCGACCTTAACGCCGTGCTCGGCGGCACGCTGCTGATCGGCAGCATCTTCATCCTGCTGAACCTGCTGAGCGACCTGCTCTACCGCCTGCTCGACCCGCGCACCCGCAAGGAGATGGGGCGTTGAGCGGCCGGGCCCCGCGGCTGCGCGCCTGGCTGTCCAGCGACACGCCGGCCTCGCGCCGCCAGGCCGCCGCCGGGCGCTGGTACCGCGACTGGCTGGCGTTGCGCGGCAATACCCTGGCCATGGTCGGCCTGGTCATCGTCGTCGGCCTGGTGCTGACCGCGCTGATCGGCCCGCTGCTGCCGATCCAGTCGCCGATCGACCCCGACCTGCCGATGCGCTTGAAGCCGCCAAGCGGCGCGCACTGGTTGGGCACTGACGAACTGGGGCGCGACATCCTGTCCCGCATCATCCATGGCGCCGGCGCGACGCTCACCATCGTCATCCTGGTGGCGGTGATCGTGGTGCCCATCGGCCTGCTGGTCGGCACCGTGGCCGGCTACCTGGGTGGCTGGATCGATGCCGTGCTGATGCGCATCACCGACATCTTCCTGGCCTTCCCACGCCTGGTGCTGGCGCTGGCCTTCGTCGCCGCGCTGAAGCCCGGCATCGAGAACGCCATCATCGCCATCGCGCTGACTTCCTGGCCGCCCTATGCCCGGCTGGCGCGGGCCGAAACCATCACCATCAAGCACGCCGCCTTCATCCAGGCGGCCGAGCTGCAGGGCGCCGGCGCCTGGCACATCCTGTGGCACCACGTAGTGCCGCTCTGCCTGGCCTCGGTGGTGGTGCGCCTGACGCTCGACATGGCCGGCATCATCCTGACCGCCGCCGGCCTCGGCTTCCTCGGCCTCGGCGCGCAGCCGCCGACGGCGGAGTGGGGCGCCATGATCTCCACCGGCCGTGAGTACCTGCTGGACCAGTGGTGGGTAGCCACCATGCCCGGCATTGCCATCTTCGTGGTCAGCCTGGGCTTTAACCTGCTGGGCGACGGCCTGCGCGACCTGCTGGACCCCAAGCGATGAGCGCGCCGTTGCTCGAGGTCGAGGACCTGCGGATCAGCTTTCCGGCGCGCCAGGGCCGCTTCGAGGCGGTGCGCGGCGTTTCCTTCGCCATGGGGCGCGAGCGGCTTGGCATCGTCGGCGAGTCGGGCTCCGGCAAGTCGCTGACCGGGCGCGCCATCCTCGGCCTGGTGCCGCACCCGGGGCGGGTTACCGCCACCCGGCTGGCCTTCGACGGAGAGGAGCTGCAGGGCCTGGGCGAGCGGCGGTTGCGCCGGCTGCGCGGCCGCCACATCACCATGGTGATGCAGGACCCGCGCTTTTCGCTGAACCCGGTCATGCAGGTCGGCCAGCAGATCGAGGAGGCCTATCGCCGCCACGCCAGGACCGGCCGCGCCGCCGCCCGACGCCAGACCCTGGCGGCGCTGGAGGCGGTGCAGATCCGCGATCCCGAGCGGGTCTATCGCCTCTATCCGCACCAGGTCTCCGGCGGCATGGGCCAGCGCATCATGATCGCTATGATGCTGATCCCCCAGCCGCAGCTGCTGATCGCCGACGAGCCGACCTCGGCCCTCGACGTCACAGTGCAGGCCCAGGTGCTGGCCCTTATCGAGGAGCTGGTCAGCCGCCGCGGCATGGGGCTGATCCTGATCAGCCACGACCTCGACCTGGTGGCGCGGCACTGCGACCGCGTGCTGATCATGTACGCCGGCCGGGTGGTGGAAAGCTGCCGCGCCGACCGCCTGTGGGAAGCGCAGCATCCCTATTCGCGCGGCCTGCTGGCGGCGGTGCCGCGTATCGGCGACACCCGCACGCGCCTGCCGACGCTAGACCGCGACCCGGCCTGGTCGGCATGATCGAGGTCGAGCAGCTGACCGTCGCCTTCGGCAGCGGCGCGCAGCGCCTGGCGGTGGTGCGCGACGTCTCCTTCAGCGTGCCGGCCGGTGGCGCCTTTGGCCTGGTCGGCGAGTCCGGCGCCGGCAAGTCCACCGTGTTGAACGCCGTCGCCGGGCTGCTTGGTGGCTGGCAGGGCCGTATCACCCTGGCCGGCCGCTCGGTACAGGAGCGCCGCACCCTGGCCGACCGCCGCCTGGTTCAGATGGTCTTCCAGGACCCCTATGGCGCGCTGCATCCGCGCCATAGCGTCGACCGCATCCTGGCCGAGCCGGCCGGCATCCACGGCCTCGACCGCATCGAGGCGCGCATCGTCGAGGCGCTGGCCGCCGTCGGCCTGGGGCCGGAGCAGCGCTTCCGGTTTCCGCACCAGCTGTCCGGCGGGCAGCGCCAGCGCGTCGCCATCGCCCGCGCGCTGATCCTGGAGCCGCGCGTGCTGCTGCTGGACGAACCGACCTCGGCGCTCGACGTCTCGGTACAGGCCGAGGTCTTGAACCTGCTGCGCCGCCTGCGCGAGGAGCGCGGCATCACCCTGGTCATGGTCAGCCACAACCTGGCGGTGATCTCGTTCCTCTGCGACCGCCTGGCGGTGATGCAGCACGGCCGCGTGGTGGAGACCCTGCAGGCCAGCCAGCTGCGCGACGGCCAGGTGGCCGAGGCCTATACGCGTGAGCTGCTGGCGGCCAGCGGGGGATAGCGCCCGCCCGCTGCCATCGCCGCCGCCGCATGGACCCATCGCCAAACGGCATGCCCGCGGCGTTGACTTGACCCGGGCTGGGGTCTATTTCGGGTAAAAGCACTTGTTGCAGCGCAAAAGAGTACGCTGACGGAGAGGTCGGGCGAAGATGGCTGGCAACATCGACCGGGCGGGGCGACCGCTGTCGCCGCATATCCAGATCTATCGCTGGCAGTGGACCATGGCGCTGTCGATCCTGCATCGCGCCACCGGCATCGCGCTGGCGATCGGCACCTTGCTGCTGGTCTGGTGGCTCACCGCCGCCGCCTATGGCGAGCCGGCCTTTGCCAGCGCGCAGAATTTCCTGGGCTCGATCCTCGGCCGCCTGCTGCTGTTCGGCTGGAGCTTCGCCTTCTTCTTCCACCTCTGCAACGGCCTGCGCCACCTGGTGTGGGACGCCGGCCATGGCTTCGAGCTGAAGACCGCGCACCGTTCCGCCCTGCTGGTGCTGGCCGCCGCCCTGGTGCTGACCCTGGCCACCTGGGTGCTGGGCTACAGCCTGATGGGGAGGCTCTGATGTCGCAGGGATCCGGCGACCGCCGCAGCGAGCTGGGCCGCGTGCGCGGCCTGGGTTCGGCCAAGGAGGGCGTGCAGCACTGGTGGGTGCAGCGCCTGACCGCCATCGCCCTGGTGCCGCTGTCGCTCTGGTTCCTCGCCTCGGTGCTGGCGCTGCTCGGCGGCGAGCGCGCCGCGCTGGTCGCCTGGCTCAGCTCGCCGTTCTCCGCCGGGGTGATGATCCTCTTCCTGCTGGCGACCTTCTGGCATGCGCTGCTGGGCCTGCAGGTGGTGATCGAGGACTACGTCCATCACGAGGGCCGCAAACTGGCGACGCTGTTGCTGGTCAAGGGCCTGGTGCTGCTGCTGGCCGCCGCCAGCGTGGCCGCCGTCGTCAAGCTGATGCTGCAGGGATAGACCGATGGCCGACGCGCCGAAGAAGAACGGAAGCAAGGCGGGCCCCGCCTACGACGTCGTCGACCACACCTATGACGTGGTGGTGGTGGGCGCCGGTGGCGCCGGCCTGCGCGCCACCCTGGGCCTGGCCGAGGCCGGCCTGAAGACCGCCTGCATCACCAAGGTCTTTCCGACCCGCAGCCACACGGTGGCGGCGCAGGGCGGCATCTCCGCCTCGCTCGGCAACATGGGGCCGGACGACTGGCGCTGGCACATGTACGACACCGTGAAGGGCAGCGACTGGCTGGGCGACCAGGATGCCATCGAGTACATGACCAAGGAGGCCATCCCGGCGATCATCGAGCTGGAGCACTATGGCGTGCCCTTCAGCCGTACGCCGGCCGGCAAGATCTACCAGCGCCCCTTCGGCGGCATGACGACGGAGTTCGGCAAGGGCATCGCGCAGCGCACCTGCGCCGCCGCCGACCGCACCGGCCACGCCATCCTGCACACGCTCTATCAGCAGTCGCTGCGCCGCCACGCCGAGTTCTTCATCGAGTACTTCGCCATCGACCTGATGATGGAGGACGGCCAGTGCCGCGGCGTCGTCGCCTGGAACCTGGCTGACGGCACGCTGCATCGCTTCCGCGCGCACCAGACCATCATCGCCACTGGCGGCTATGGCCGCGTCTACTTCTCCTGCACCGGCGCCCATACGCAGACCGGCGACGGCAACGCCATGGTGGCGCGCGCCGGCCTGCCGCTGCAGGACATGGAGTTCGTGCAGTTCCACCCGACCGGCATCTACGGCGCCGGCTGCCTGATCACCGAGGGTTCGCGCGGCGAGGGCGGTTACCTGACCAACAGCGAGGGCGAGCGCTTCATGGAGCGCTATGCCCCCAGCGCCAAGGACCTGGCCAGCCGCGACGTGGTCAGCCGCGCGATGACCATGGAGATCCGCGAGGGCCGCGGCGTCGGCACGCACAAGGATCACATCCACCTGCACCTCGAGCATCTCGACCCGAAGATCCTCGACGAGCGCCTGCCCGGCATTTCCGAGAGCGCCCGCATCTTCGCCGGCGTCGACGTGCACAAGGCGCCGATCCCGGTGATCCCGACCTGCCACTACAACATGGGCGGCATCCCGGCGCGCTACACCGGCGAGGTGGTGACCGAGAAGGACGGCGACCCCAACACCCTGGTGCCCGGCCTGATGGCGATCGGCGAGGCCGCCTGCGTCTCGGTGCACGGCGCCAACCGCCTGGGCTCCAACTCGCTGCTCGACCTCGTGGTCTTCGGCCGCGCCGCCGGCCTGCGCGCGGCGGAGCTGGTGAAGCCCGGCGCGCCGCACCGCGACCTCTCCAAGGACGCCGACGCCCTGGCCATGACCCGCCTGGACCGCACGCGCCTGGCCAGCGGCGGCTCGCCGACCGCCAAGCTGCGTGCGCAGATGCAGAAGGTCATGCAGGCCCACGCCGCGGTGTTCCGCACTGGCGAGGTGCTGGACGAGGGCGTCAAGGGCCTGGCCGATGTCTGGTCCGGCCTGGCCGACCTGCACGTCACCGACCGCTCGATGATCTGGAACAGCGACCTGGTCGAGGCGCTGGAGCTCGACAACCTGATGGCGCAGGCGGTGGCCACCATGGCGTCGGCCGCCAACCGCACCGAGAGCCGCGGCGCGCACGCCCGCGAGGATCATCCCGACCGCGACGACGTCAACTGGATGAAGCACACGCTCTGCTGGGTCGACGAGGCCGGCAAGGCGCGCTTCTCGTCGCGCCCGGTGACGCTGGCCACCATGACCAACGAGGTCCAGTCCTTCCCGCCCAAGGCACGCGTTTACTGAGGAGTCGATCCTTGGCCACCTTTCGAATATCGGATTTCTACGAGGTTCCGGTTCGTAAGGAAGTGAGCGCTCGCCGAATCGACAAGGAGCGCATCAGGGAATTCTGGGCGGATTGCAAGCTCGGTCGGCGAATTGGCATGTATGTCTTCTGTGTTAAGACTCCTCGCAGTTTCATGCCTTGGTACATCGGCAAGACCTACGCCAGCTTTGCGGGCGAAGTCTTTCAGCCGCACAAGATCGAAAAGTACAACGACTGCTTGGCGAAGATCGTGCGCGGTAATGTTGGTTTGATCTTCGTCTACAAGGAAGGTACTGGGCGGCCGTCGGATGCGACGGTGATCGAGCTGGAACGCGAATACATAAACAAGGGCTTCCAGCGGAACGAGCGCTTGCTCAACGACCTTGGGCGCCGGAAAGAGTCCTTCGCGATTGAAGGTCTCGGAAGCAGCGGCAGACCGACTAAGGCTGTTCAGCAGTTCCGCCAGGTATTTGGAATTTAAAGGGGAATCGGCATGGCCGAATTCGCGCTGCCCAAGGGATCGAAGGTCGAGGCTGGCAAGACCTGGAAGGCCGAGCCGGGGGCCAAGAACGTCAAGCTCTTCAAGGTCTACCGCTACGACCCGGACGGCGGCGGCAACCCGCGCCTGGACTCCTTCGAGGTCGATCTCGACAAGTGCGGGCCGATGGTCCTGGACGCGCTGATCAAGATCAAGAGCGAGCAGGACGCCAGCCTGACCTTCCGGCGCTCCTGCCGCGAGGGCGTCTGCGGCTCCTGCGCCTTCAACATCGACGGCACCAACACGCTGGCCTGCACCAAGTTCATCAGCGAGGTGAAGGGCGAGGTGCGGATCTACCCGCTGCCGCACATGCCGGTGGTGAAGGACCTGGTGCCGGACCTGACGCACGCTTACGCGCAGCTCGCCTCGATCGAGCCCTGGCTGAAGACCGAGACGCCGGCGCCGGAACGCGAGCGCCCGCAGAGCCCGGCCGAGCGCGCCAAGCTGGACGGCCTGTGGGAATGCATCCTCTGCTTCTCCTGCACCACCAGCTGCCCGAGCTACTGGTGGAACGGCGACCGCTACCTCGGCCCCGCGATCCTGCTGCAGGCCTACCGCTGGATCGCCGACAGCCGCGACGAGGCGACCGGCGAGCGGCTGGACGGCCTGGAGGATCCCTTCCGCCTCTACCGCTGCCACACCATCATGAACTGCACCAAGACCTGCCCGAAGAACCTGAACCCGGCCAAGGCCATCGCCGAGATCAAGAAGCTGATGGTGGTGCGGCGGGGGTAGGTCGGTTTCCCCTTCTTCTCCCAAGAGGGAGAGGGTGGCAGGCGAGCGCAGCGATGCCTGCCGGGTGAGGGGGGTCTATGCGACTCCCGCCGCCCGTATAGACCCCCCTCATCCGGCGGCTGCGCCGCCACCTTCTCCCGCAGGGGGAGAAGGGAAAATTCTTGCCCTCTCACCCGCAACGCGCGTAGAACCCCGCTCCCTTGTGAGCGGAGCCTTTCCGATGACGCGCGTGATGACCCATGGCTGGATGAGCTTTGCCCGGCGCCTGTCGCCGGCAGGGCGCAGCTATGGCCGCGCCATCGACGCCGAAGGCCCGCCCCAGGGAGTGGAGTGACGCACGCGCCAGCCGACCAGCGGCCCGCCTGCCCAACCCCTCCCGGCCCTCGCCAGGAGGGGTTTTTCGTTGCTCCCACACACCGGCCTCGGAAAGGAGGCCCACCATGCTCACCAGCTCCCAAAAGCTCAGGCGTTCCGACTACCCCGCGCTCGTGCTGAATGCCGACTACCAGCCGCTGGTGGCCTGTCCGCCGTCGCGCTGGTCCTGGCAGGAGGCACTGGAAGCGCTGCTGGGCGAGCGTGTCCGTGCGGTGGCCTTCTACGACCGGGTGGCGCGCAGCCCTTCGGTCAGCTTGCCGCTGCCGGCCATCGTGGCGTTGAAGCGCTACGTCAGCCCGGAGCGGCCGGCGCCGCTGACGCGCTTCAACCTGTTCCTGCGCGACCGGTTCCGCTGTGCCTACTGCGGCCAGCGTCAGGCGGTGGAGGAGCTCACCTTCGACCACCTGCTGGCGCGGGCGAAGGGCGGGACCAGCTGCTGGGAAAACCTGGTGGCGGCCTGCCGCGCCTGCAACGGCCGCAAGGGCGACCGCACGCCGGCGGAGGCCGGACTGACGCTGAGTGTGCGGCCCGAGCGGCCGACGCAAGCGGCGCTGAACCGCATCGGCCGGCGCTACCCGCCGGACTACCTGCATCACAGCTGGGCGGATCTCGCCTACTGGGATGCGGAGCTGGAGGGTTGAGCCCTCTCCCCATGCGGCAGAGGGTTCGAGCGAAGCGAGGGGGTGAGGGGGGTAGGTCGGTGCAATTGTTTGCCAGCCGCACCGACCCCCCTCACCCGGCTCGTTTCGCTACGCTCACTCGCCACCCTCTCCCGCTGGGGGAGAGGGGAAACAAGGGGCGCTTGCCTCAGGCGGTGCCCACCAGCTTCGGCCGCGCGGGGCGGAGCAGCGTGTAGCCGTAGGCGCTGCTGCTGCCCTTGGCTTCGCCGGTGCGCGACCAGAAGGGCTGGCCGGTGAGCACTGTCTGCCAGTCCCGCTTCAGCAGGCTGTCGTCGGCCATCTTCACCAGCGGCTTGTACTTGTGATGGTCCTGGCCCTCGGCGACGAAGGGGCTGTTGTCCACCGCGTTGTAGCTCATGTGCAGCAGGGTGCGCGGCCGCTCCGAGACGTTCGGGCCCGAGGCGTGCAGCGTGTTGGAGTGGAAGAAGACCGCATCGCCCGGCTCCATGACGCAGGAGACCACGCGGTGGCGCTGCTCGATCAGCGCCAGGCGCTCGGGGTCGACGCCGCTGGCCATGCCGATCTTGTTGTGCTCGATGCGGCCCAGCTTGTGCGAGCCGGCAATCAGCTTCAGGCAGCCATTGGCCTCGTCCGTGTGGTCGACCGCGATGGTGGCGGTCACCATGTCGGGATAGAGGCAGCCCTCGAAGTACCAGTAGGCGTAGTCCTGGTGCCAGTCCCAGCGCCCGGCGCTGCCCGGCCGCTTCATCGAAAGCTTGGAATGCCAGTGGTAGACCGGCTGCTCCAGCAGGTCCTCGGCGCCGTCGACGAAGCGCGCCAGGCGCGTCATCACGCTCAGCAGGTCGGGCTGCGTCAGGTCGGTCCAGGTGACCACCTCCTGCATGTTGCCCTGGCTGTCGGCGATGCCGACCAGGGCGCCGTCGATCTCTGGGTCGCCGATGCAGGCCTCGGCCAGGGGCTGCAGCTCCTCGGGCTTGACGAAGCCACGGCGGATGACGAAGCCGTCGCGGGCAAAGGTGGCGCGTTCTTCCGCCGTCAGGCGGTGGGCAGGGGCAGCGGACAAAGCGGGCTGCTGGTGGGCGGCTGACATTCTAGTAAGGCCTCCGGTGGATGGCAGGTTTGACCGCCAGGGTCCGGCGTTTTGCCCGCAAGCGTCAAGACGGCTGGCCGCCCGATGGGGCATGCCCGGAACGCAGGGCAGTGGCGGCCTGCACCAGCGCCAACCCAACAAAGTCAGGGAAATTTCCCTGGCGTCGCGCGGCGCCAGACCCTATAGAGCGCCGCGGCCGTTCTCACCCTGTCCGGGTGTGGACGGCTGTCTTGCGTTGTCCCGCCACTGGTCCTTTCAGGAACCTATCTTGCATGCGTTGAAGGAGAGAACGATGAGCAGCACCCCGATTCAGTTTCCCGGCCGCCTTGTCATGCTGGGCTTCGGCTCGATCGGCAGGGGGGTGCTGCCGCTGCTCCTGAAACACATCACCTTGACCGCCGACCGCATGGAGATCATCACCGCCGAGGAGGCCGGCCGCCCGGTCGCCGAGGAGTACGGCGTCAAGTTCCAGGTCGAGCCGCTGACCGAGGGCAACTATCGCCAGCTACTGACCAGCCGGCTGAAGCGCGGCGACTTCCTGCTCAACCTCTCGGTCGACGTCTCCTCGCTGGCGCTGATCGAGCTCTGCGCCGAGCTGGGTGTGCTCTACCTCGACACCTGCATCGAGCCCTGGCCCGGTGCCTACACCGATCCCAGCCTCTCGGCCTCGGCCCGCACCAACTACGCCTTCTGGCACAAGGCACACGCGCTGCAGCAGAAGCTGGGCGCCAAGGCGCCGACCGCGGTGCTGACCCATGGCGCCAACCCCGGCCTGGTCTCGCACCTCGTCAAGCAGGCGCTGCTCAACATCGCCGACGACCTGGGCCAGGACGCGACGCCGCCCGGCGATCGTGCCGGCTGGGCGGCGCTGGCGCAGACGCTGGGCATCAAGACGATCCACATCGCCGAGCGCGATACCCAGGTGTCGCCCAACCCGAAGAAGTCCGGCGAGTTCGTCAACACCTGGTCGATCGACGGCTTCATCTCCGAGGGCTCGCAGCCGGCTGAGCTGGGCTGGGGCACGCACGAGCGCCACTTCCCGCACGACGGCGGGCGGCATGACTTCGGTTCCAAGGTCGGCATCTTCCTGAACCGGCCGGGCGCCGCCACCCAGGTGCGCACCTGGACGCCGATCGAGGGGCCCTTCCACGCCTTCCTTATCACCCACGGCGAGGCGATCTCGATCCCCAGCTACTACACGGTGGAGAAGGACGGCCAGGTGGTCTACCGCCCGACCTGCCACTACGCCTATCACCCCTGCGACGCGGCGGTGCTGTCGGTGCACGAGCTGAACGGCAAGAACTACGAGATGCCGCAGTCCAAGCGCCTGATGAGCGAGGAGATCACCAGCGGCATCGACGAGCTGGGCGTGCTGCTGGCCGGCCATGCCAAGGGCGCCTACTGGTTCGGCTCGCAGCTCTCCATCGACGAGGCGCGCAAGCTGGCGCCGCACAACTCCGCTACCTCGCTGCAGGTGACCGCGACCACCATGGCCGGCGTCTGCTGGGCCATCGAGAACCCGACCCGCGGCATCGTCGATCCCGACGAGATGGACTATGCGCGCGTGCTGGAGCTGGTGCTGCCCTACTTGGGGCCGGTGGTCGGTGCCTACAGCGACTGGACGCCGCTGACCGACCGCGAGCGGCTGTTCCCGGAGGACCTCGACCGTGAGGACCCCTGGCAGTTCAAGAACGTGCGCGTGGTTTGAGCGGCCGGCCGGCGGGGCGTGACGCGCCGGGCCGCGCCGGGTAGAAAGAGTCGGGGCGACCTTCGGGACGCCCCGACCCTTCTCTGACGGGAGCGATCCATGCGCCGCCTTGCCGCTGCCCTGCTGGCACTCCCCCTGCTCTCGGCACCCGCCGCGGCCGAGCCGGTCGAACTCTTCGGCCGCACGGTGCAGCTCTTCCTGCCCGACGGCTATTGCCTGCTGGATTCGGCGCAGCCGAACGAGAAGCTGCTCATCGCCAACATGGCGGCGAACAACCAGGACAGCAGCTATCTGATCGCCTACTTCGCGCCCTGCAACGACCTGACCGCCTTTCGCGCCGGTGCCCTGGACGGGATGGACGAATACGGCCTGCTCTTCGTGCCGACGCCGGGCGGGCAGTTCCAGGCCAGCAGCGAGGGCCGCGCCGTGATGCTGCAGCAGACCGCGGCTTCCATGCCGGCCTTCGACCAGGCGACGCTGGACCAGATGCAGCGGGACGCCAAGACCGCCGAGGGCGTGCAGCTTGACGGCGTCAAATTCCTCGGCCTGCTGCGGCAGGACGAGGCGGCGATCTACCTCGGCCTGCTGCTCGAACTCAGCAGCGGAGAGTTCAAGGGCACCGCGGCCGGCGTGGTCGGCCTGACGGTGCTGGGCGATGTTGCCATCACCGCGAATCTCTATCGTCCCTATCGCTCGAATGCCGATATCGTGGCGCTGACCAGCGAGCTGGTGCCCTACATGGCCGCGCTGGTCGCCGCCAACCCCTGAGCGACGGCCGCGGTCACGGGTTTCGTGACGGGGCACCGCGGACGCCGCTTTCCCGCCGTCTTCGCCGCGCTACATGGCAGGTGACGGCTCGTCGAACCGGAGGTTCCGCCCATGCGCCCAGGCTTTCACACCCTCGCACTGGCCGCCGCCGGTGGCCTGCTGCTGGCCCTGGCGCCGCTGCCGGCGCTGGCGCTGACCGCCGACGAGCTGCGTGACGGCATCGGCGGCTGGCTCGACCGCCTGGACGCGGATCTGGCGCCGGGCTCCCTGCGGCACGATCCGCTGCTGATCGAGCCGGCGGGCGAGGGCTTCCGCGTCACCATTCCTAACCTCTCCGTGCATAGCGTGGAGGAACCGCGCGACCTCGCGGTCGGCGCGATCTCCTTCCTGGTGGCCGAGCCGGCGCTCGGCGACTACGCCTTTTCCGAGGTGACGCTGCCCGAGCAGCTAACCTTGCGCGACCCGACGGGCGAGGCACGTGGCAACCTCTCCTTCGACCTGCAGCGCCTGAGCGGCACCTGGTCCAGCGACCTGGGCGAGCTGACGCAGCTCGACTTCCTGCTGGCCGGCTTCGACCTGCGCGTGCCGGAGGAGGGCGCGGTGGTCTGGCTCGGCCGTGTCAGCGCGCTGCTGACCACGGCGCCCGAGGCCGATGGTTATCACCGCCAGGACCAGGACTATCATCTGCAGGACCTGCTGTTCTCGGGTCCGGAGGGCACGCTGGAGGTCGCCGATATTGCGCTGCGCGGCCTGCTGTCCGGCATCGACCTGGAGTCCTATCGTACGCTGACCGCCATCCTGGCCGACATCGATACCGCCGCGACGCGCGGCGACAGCAGCAAGCTGGCGGCCTTGCACGAGGCGATGCGGCGCCTGGCCGAGAGCGACCCCGTGGCGACCCATGGCGAGCAGCAGATCACCGCCACCGGCCTCAGCGCCTCGGGCGAGCAGGGGCAGGCGCTGGGCCGCCTGGCCAGCCTCGGCTTCCTCGCCACCGCCGAGGCGACCCGCGGCAGCGCCGACGGGACCATCGCCGTGCGCCTGGACGGCGAGGGGCTTGAGCTGGACCCTGTCGGCCTGCCCGACGCGGCGCCCTGGCTCGACCTGGTGCCGCAGCGCTGGTCGCTGCCGCTGCGGCTGGAGAAGCTGCCGCTGCAGGCGCTGTCGCAGGTCATGGTCGACCTGCTGTTCGACATGGCGGTCGATCCCCTGCAGCAGCCGGCGCCCTCCGATCTGGTCGGGCAGACGCTGTTGAGCGCGCTGGGCACCGCCGGCTCCCGCCTCATCGTCGAGGACCTGGTGGTGGAGGGCGCGCTGGCGCGGGTGACCTCCGAGGCGGCGCTGGCCTTCGATCCCACCACCCCGCTCGGCGTGGTTGGCACCGCCGCCACCACCTTCTTCGGCCTCGACCGCCTGCTGGCCTTTGCCAATGGTCTGCAGGACCCCGAAGCCAAGCGCTGGATGTCCGCCGCGGTGCTGGGTCTCATGGGCTTCGGCCAGGCCACGGCGGAACCCAGTGGCCAGGTCGGCTATCGCTTCCAGTTCTTCCTGACGCCCGAAGGCGAGGTGACGATGAACGGCTTCGGCATCGGCGACCTGATGAACAAGGCGATCCCGCAGTAGGGCGGCCGGCCGTGGCTCTCTCCACCGCATCGCGTGTCTCGCTGGCAGTCACCCTGGGGCTGGTCCTGCTCCTGGCGATCATGATCGCCGGCGAGCGGCGGGACAGCCAGGTGGCGCCCCTGCCGGCGCCGACCCTGGACCTGGAAGCGCATCGCGCCGGCCGCGGCCTGTTTCCGGAAAACACCATTCCGGCGATCCAGGGTGCGCTGGCGCTGGGCGTGACCACGCTGGAACTCGACCTGGTCTTCACCCGCGACGAGGTGCTGGTGCTGCACCACGACCTCAGGCTCAACGACCAACGCACGCGCGGCCCCGACGGCCGGTGGATCGGCAGCACGCCGGCGCTCTACGACCTGCTGGTCGACGAGCTTGCGGCCTACGACATCGGCCGCGCCAAGCCGGGCGGCAAGGTGGCCGAGCGCTTTCCGCAGCAGCAGGCCTTCGACGGCACGCTGATCCCACGCCTGGCCGCTGCCGTCGCCTTCGCCGAGCGACAGTCCGGCGGGACCGTCCGCTATTCGCTGGAGATGAAACGCACTCCGCTGGAGCCGGCGCTGGCGCCCGACCAGGCAACGGCGGTCAAGCTGCTGGCCGAGGCGCTGGGTCGCCTGCCGATCGCCGGGCGGGTGCTGGTGCAGTCCTTCGACTGGGACTTCCTGGTCGCCTTTCAGGCGGCGGCGCCCGGCATTCCCACGGTCTACCTCTCCAGCGAGCAGCCGGGCTTCGATACGGTCAAGCGGGGGGCGAGGTCGCCTTGGTTGGGTGAGCGCGACCTCGACGCCGTGGAGGGCTCGCTGCCGGCGCTGGTGAAGCAGGACGGTGGCGCCGTCTGGTCGCCCGACTACCGCGACCTGCGCCCCGTCGATTTGCAGGAGGCGCACGCCTTGGGCCTCAAGGTCGTGGTCTGGACGGTGGACGACCCGGCCGAGATGGCCTCGCTCATCGAGCTCGGCGTCGACGGCATCATCACCGACTATCCCGACCGCCTGCGCGCCGTGATGGCGGAGCGGGGACTGGCCATGCCGGCGGCCTTTCCGGCGGTGCCGTGACGCCTGTCGCTAAATCAGCCCTCTCCCATCGGGAGAGGGTTGTTCTGAATGGGAGAGGGGCTTTGTCCTGGCCGCTGCCTTGCTCCCTTGCGGCCTGTCGCTAGAGTAGCGCCCAACAACAGCAAATCCACGCCAGGGAGGCGTGCCATGCAGCTCACCCAGGACCAGGTCGATGGCTTCAACCGCGACGGCTATCTCTTCTTCCCCGGCCTCTTCAGTCCGCAGGAGATCGGTCATCTGCGCGGCGACCTGCCGGCGCTGCTCCAGCACGACGGGCCGGAGATCATCCGCGAGAAGGGCGACGAGCAGGCCATTCGCCTGCTTTACAACGCGCACGCCATGGCGGAGTCGTTCCGCCGCATGAGTCTGCATCCGCGGCTGCTGGAGCCGGTGCGGCAGCTGCTGGGCGAGGAGGCCTACATCCACCAGACCCGCCTCAACCCGAAGTTCGACTTCGCCGGCGGGGTGTGGGACTGGCATCAGGACTTCGGCACCTGGCACCGCGCCGACGGCATGCCGGAGCCGCGCTGCGTCATGGTCGCCGTGCTGCTGGACGAGTCCAGCGCGGTCAACGCGCCGCTGCTGATCGTGCCGGGATCGCAACACCACGGCATGGTCAAGGAGGTGCAGCAGGACGACGTCACCGGCTACGTGCTGCACGTCATCGACCGCGCCGCGTTGGCCGGGCTGGCGGCGGAGGGCGGCATCGTGCCGCTGCTCGGGCCGGCGGGATCGGTTTGCCTGCTGGATTGCAACATCGTGCACGGCTCGGCCAACAACATCACGCCCTATCGCCGCGCCATCTGGTACGTGAACTACAACGCCGTCTCCAACGCCTGCGCCGGCGGTGGGCGGCCAGCGCACCTCGACAATCGCGACTTCACGCCGTTGCAGCCGCTGAAGGACGATTGCCTGGCGACGCTGGGGCAGGCCGCTGCCTGACGCCCGTGCTACTTCAACGGCACGCCGCAGGCCGCCATCGCCGGCTTCACCGCGGCCTGCGAGCCCTTGGAGGCGATCCAGGCCTCATGCTGCAGCTTGAACCCCATCTCCGGTTCGGTGGCCGACAGGCCAACGCGGATGTCGGTGCGCGCATCGGCCAGCATGCGGATGTTGTCGACGATGGCACCGGGGATCGGCGCGGTCAGCCAGGTCTCGCCGCCGTCGAGCAGCCGCGACTGGTAGTAGTAGTAGAGGCCGGTGCCACCGCCGTCGTAGTCGAGCACCAGGAAGACCCGCGGCAGCGCCAGCAGCTCCGGCGCCAGCGCCGACTTCGGCACGGCGTAGGTCATGACCAACTGGCCGTCGTCGCAGCCGACCGAGAGTGCCAAGTCACCCTGTCGGGCGACAGCGAAGGGGTCGCCGTCGCGGCTTTCCTGCGTCCAGGGGGCAGCCGCCTCGGCCTGGCCGGCGGCCAGCGTCAGGCAGAGGGCGAGCAGGCTGTGGCGCAGTCGGGCCATGGGGAGCTCCTTCTTCAAGCGGCCGGGGGCGGTTGTGGGCCGGTGCCGGGCGGCCTTGTCTCGCAGCATGCAACGGCCGAGGGCCCATGACGGCTCCCATCGGTGTGTTCGACAGCGGCCATGGCGGGCTCACCATCCTCGCCGGACTCGAGGCCGCGCTGCCGGACGAGCACTACCTTTATCTCGGCGACCATGCCGCGGCACCCTATGGGCACCGCACCCCCGCGGAGATCTATGCCCGCACCCAGGCGGCGATGGAGCTGCTTTTCGCGCTGGGTTGCCGCCTCGTCGTGCTGAGCTGCAACACGGCGGCCGCGGTCGCGCTGCGCCGCCTGCAGCAGGGTTGGCTTGCCCAGCGCCACCCGGAGCGCCGCGTGCTGAGCGTGATCGTGCCGGTGGTCGAGCAGCTGACTGGCGTCGCCTGGGCGGTGGAGACGCCGCCGCCACCGCCCTGGCCACCGGGGCGCCTAGTGGCGCTCTTCGCCACGCCGCGCACGGTGGAGACCGGCACCTATCCGGACGAGGTGGCGCGCCGGGCGCCCTGGGTGCGGATGGAAAGCCAAGCCTGCCCCGGCCTGGCCGGCGCTATCGAGATGGATGCGCCGGAAGAGGAACTGCGCCATCTGGTGCGCGCCGCCTGTGCCGAGCTGCTGGACCGCGTCGGCCCGGCGCGCGTCGAGGCCGCGGTGCTGGGCTGTACGCACTATCCTTTGGTCGAGCGGCACTTCGCCGAGGCGCTGCCCGGCATCCCGCTGCTCTCGCAGCCGGCACTGGTCGGCGCCAGCCTGCGGGATTATCTGCTGCGCCGGCCGGACTATCGCAGCGGACCGGGTGAGACGCGCTTCTACACCACCGGCGACGCCGCCTTTGTCACGCCGCTGGCGGCGCGATTTCTCGGCCGCGCCGTGCGCTTTCAGCAGGTGCCGGGCTAAAGCTGCTCGTAGAGCCGCGCGGCGTCGGCCCAGTCGTAGAGCAGCGGCACCGGGCGCCCGGCCACCCAGGCCTCGGCGGTGGCGCCCTCCAAAAGATGGCAAGCGGTCGCGGTGTCGGCCACCGCGCCGCCGTTCAGGCGGTTGGCGAGGTTGAGAATGCCGGTCTGATGCATTGCCGCTGTGCCGCTGCCGCAGGCGTCCTTCACCAGCAGCACGCGGAAGCCCTTGGCGATGGCGTCGCGCACCGTGGCTGCGACACAAGCCTCGGTCCAGACGCCGCAGACCAGCAGCCACGCCGTGCCGAGGCTGCGCAGCTTCGGCTCCAGGTCGTCTTCGCAGAAGGCACTGTTGTCGTTCTTCAGGATCACCGGCTCGCCGTCCAGCGGCGCCACCTCAGGGCAGAGCGCGGTCAGCGGGTCGGCCTTGTCGCTGAAGCCCGCCGTGCCGTCGGGCTGGCGCCACTCCAGCGGCCGCGGTGGCTGCCTGGCGAAGTCGCGCACATAAGCGGCGTGCAGTACCGGCACCCCGGCACCACGCGCCGCCATCAGCAAGCGGCCGGCGTTCTCCAGCACCCGCGCGTAGTCCGGTACCAGGTAGTGCGGAACGTGACGGTGCTCCTCCTGCAGGTCGACCAGCAGGAGGGCGACGCGTCCGGCGGGCAGGGTCAGCGATTGCCGCATCAACCGCCGCCGGGGCCCATGAGATCGTCCTCGAAGGGGAAGCGCGAGATGGCGAGGCCGCCGGTCTCGGTGACCAGCACCTCTTCCTCCAGCTTCACGCCCTCGGGGCCGCCGACCTCGCCGATGTAGCTCTCGACGCTGACCACCATGCCGGGCTGCAGGGTGCCTTCGCGGCCGTAGGTGGCAAAGTCCATGGCGTGCGCGATGAAGGGCGTCTCGCCATGCATGCCGACGCCGTGCATGACCGAGGTGTAGCGCTGCTGCACGAAACGGGCGGGGATCTTCCAGGCGCCCTCGGCGACCTCGCGGTAGGAGATGCCGGGGCGAATCAGGCTGAGGTTATGCTGAATCTGATCGTAGGACATGCGGTAGAGCATCTTCTGGTACGGCGTCGGCTTGCCGGGCCCACAGTGGAAAGTGCGCGAGAAGTCCGAGAAGTAGCCGAAGCAGCCGATCATGTCAGTGTCCAGCGCCAGCAACTCGCCGGGGCGCAGCTTGCGCCCGCTGGTCTCGTTGAACCAGGGGTTGGTGCGCTGGCCGCTGGTCAGCAGACGGGTCTCGATGAACTCGCCACCCTGGCGGATCATCTCCTCGTACATGGTGGCGTAGAGATCGGTCTCGCTGATGCCGGGCTTCAGCGCGGCGCGCACCGCGGCGACGGCGGATTCGGCGCCGGCCATCGAGGCCTGCAGGCAGGCGATCTCGTCCGGCAGCTTGATGGCGCGCACCTGCAGGATCTCGCCCTGGCAGTCGACCACCTTCAGGCCATGCTTCTCCAGCGCCAGGGCCTGGATGTGGCTGCAACGATCCATGCCGATCTTGGTCGAGCCGCCACCGAACTCCGTCATCAGGTCGGCGATCTCGGCGGCGAAGGGACCGACGGTCTCGCCGTCCTTGGCAGAGACCGACGACCAGACCAGCTTCGAGGGCCGCGCCTCGTCCACCGTGTCGAGCGGCAGGCTCACGTGATAGCTCTGCGGATACTCGAACAGGATGATCGGGCCCGAGGCCGGGATGAAGAAGTAGCGCGTCGAGTTGCGCAGGAAGTAGCCGAACATGTTGCGCGTGCCGGTGGCGTAGCGCTGGTTGTTCGGATCGAACAGCAGCACCGCGCCATAACCGGCGGCCACCATCCAGGCGCGCAGGCGGGCCAGGCGCCCGTCGCGCAGGCGCTTGGTGTCGACCGCCAGCGGCTCGGTCTCGGAAAACCACATGCCGTTGCAGGCGTCGCCGGCGAGGGGGGCGGGCGGGTGGCGCAGCGGCTGGCTGAAGTCGGCTTGGTCGAAGCTGGTGGTATCGGCGATCAGGCTCATGCCTCTCCTTGGCGCCCAGGTGCTAGGGCGTGCGGGGGAAAGCATGGGCGGCGGCCTAGGACCGCGCTGTGCCGATTACATCACTCTCTGTGCTGTTTACGCGCGGTGCGCCGTCCTGCGCCCGGCGCATGGCCGAAGTGGCGGCGGAAGGCGCGGGTGAAGGCGGCGGCGTCGCCATAGCCGCAAGCCAGCGCCACCTGGTTCACCGCCAGGCTGCCGTGCGCCAGCAGGTCGGCGGCGCGCTCCAGGCGCAGGCGGCGCAGCCAGGCGCCGGGCCGCTCGCCCAGCTCGGCCAGGCAGGTCCGCTCCAGCCGGCCCGGGGTGACGCCGAGGTGGCGGGTGAGCGCGGCGACGCTCTCGCCCCGCTCCCAGTGCTCCTCCAGGCGCGCCACGGCGGCCAGCAGCAGCTCGCTGCTGAGGCCGGTGCGGACGCGGAGCTGCAGGCGCTCGCGATCGGCGCCGGCCTTGATCGGCTCGTGCACGAACCACTCGGCGACGCCGCGCTGGATCGCCTCGCCCTGCTCGCTGCCGATGATCTCCAACATCATGTCGAAGGCGCCGACACCGCCGGCCGAGGTGAAGCGTGTGCGGTCGATGACATAGAGCGCGCGCCGCAGGTCGATCTCCGGAAAGGCCTCGGCGAAGGCCGGCTGGCTCTGCCAGTGCAGGGTACAAGCAAAGCCGTCCAGCAACCCGGCCCGCGCCAGGTAGAAGGCGCCGTCGGCGACGCTGCCGATGGCCGCGCCGCGCCGCAGGTTGCGGCGGATCCAGGCCAACGGCGCTTCAGCGGCGATCTGGTCGGCATCGCCGCCGGAACAGACCACCATGGCGTCGGCCGGCGGGTCCTCCTCGACCAGGTAGTCGGGATTGAGGCTGATGCCGCTGGAGGACACCACCGGCCGCCCCTGGCCGCCGACGGTGACCCAGGAATAGGGCGGCTGTGCGCCCAGCGCGTTGGCCGCGCGCAGCGGCTCGATGACGGCGCTGAAGGCCATCATGGGAAAGCCCGGGAACAGCAGAATGGCGAAGCGGCGCGGCGGACTTCCGGGTTTGGCGCGGGAAGGGCGCTGCATGGGCTCGCGGCTCAGTCGCGGTTCAGGGAGCGCAGGACGAGACGACGGTGACGTTCGAGGATGGCCGTCTTCAACGTCTCGAACAGCGCCTGGGGCAGCATGCCATAGTCATAGCGCCCTGGCTGTCCAGGGAGCGGTCGCAGATCGTAGCCCGGCCAGCCGAATGCATTCAGCTCATCGATCCGCATCCACTGTCGCTCGCCGTCGAGTCCGAGGGTGCGGGCGACGCTGGCCGGGATCTCGATAGAGGCCGTGGGATCGTCCGGTGGTTGATGCGTGATCGGTGCGACGAGGGTCTGAATCGAACCGGCCGGCGTACGTCGTGCCGCGACCACGATCGCGCAGGGTCTTACCTTCGCCGCCTCTGACTGGCCCGCGCGCGCCTCGTGGCTCCAGAGGAAAGCGTAGCGGATGACCAGGCCGGGACGCGGTGTTGGCAGGCTCACGCCGGCTCGACGCCGTACTCGGCTTCGCGGATGGCCTCGACGAGATCATCCGGCAGTTGGCCGACGACCAAGGCCTGGCGCTGGCGCTGCCTCAGTCGCTCGAAAAGCTCGACGTCCCGGGCCGAGATGAAGGCGCCCACCGGACGGCCGTGACTGGTCACCACAACGGGTTCGCCACCGAGGGCCTGGTCTTTGTAACGGCCGAAGTTCTTAGTGAATTCGGTGGCTGTGACGGACTTTGGCGCTGGCACGGATGCCTCCTTCGGAATTTCCGGAATTTATGGAATTGGCGGAGAAAAGGCAAGCGAAGGCAAGCAAAGGCAAGCGAGGTGGCGCTTGACTCCCATCTTCAGCGTCTCTAATGAATTCTGAATTCAGAATTCTGGAACAGGCAAACTCTTTATGGAACCCCTGGGCGGCCGTCCCATCCTGATCGAGCAGGCCTATCGCGCCTTGCTGGAGGCCATCGCCGACGGCCGGCTGAAGGCCGGCGAGCGGCTGGCGCAGGAGAGCCTGGCGGAGCTGCTGCAGGTTTCGCGCCAACCGATCAGCCATGCCCTGGCGCTGCTGAAGCAGGACGGCTTCGTGGTCGAGCAGGGCAAGCGCGGCGTCGTGGTGGCGCCGCTCGAGCCGGCCTACGTCAAGGCGCTCTATGAGGTGCGGGCGGCGCTCGACGGCACCGCGGCGCGCCTGGCGGCGGAGCAGGTGAAGGCGGGCCACCCAGAGGCCAAGGCGCGCATCGTGGCGATCAACGAGATCGTGCAGGCGGGTCGCCGCGCCGTGGCGCAAGGCGACCGCGCCGCCATGATCCAGGCTGACCTGAGTTTCCACCAGGGGGTCAACGCGCTCTCCGGCAACCAGGTGATCTTGGAGACCGCTGAGCGCCAGTGGGCGCATGTGCGCCGCGCCATGGGCGCGGTCCTGGAAAATCGCGAGGTCTATCTCGTCGTCTGGCAGGAGCACGGCGCCATCCTCGACGCCATCGCCGCCGGCGATCCCCTAGCGGCCGAGCGTGCCGCCCGGCTGCATGCCGAGCGAGCCGGCCGGCAGACCTTCGAGCGCCTGACGGCCCGCTTGGCGGCGGCGCCGGTGGCAGCGGAATAAATAATAGACTGACTAGTATAGGGAGAATCCCCATGCGCCTGACCGATGCACAAGTCGCCGAATTCGACCGCCAGGGCTACCTCTTCTTCCCCGACCTCTTTAAGCCGGAGGAAGTGAAGCTGCTGGAGGACGAGGCCAAGCAGATCTTCAAGCTGGACCGCGAGGAGGTCTGGCGCGAGAAGTCCGGCGTCGCGCGTACGGCCTTTGCCGCGCATACGTACAACGAGGCGCACCGGCGCCTGAGCGCCGATCCGCGGCTGATCGAGCCGATCGAGCAGCTATTGCGCGGCAAGCTCTACATGCATCAGTACAAGATCAACGCCAAGGCCGCCTTCGATGGCGAGGTCTGGCAGTGGCACCAGGACTACGGCACCTGGCAGCGCGACGACATGATGCCGGAGCCGCGCGCCATGAACATCGCGCTGTTCCTGGACGAGGTGACGCCGATGAACGGGCCGCTCTTCCTGATCCCGCAGAGCCACAAGGCCGGGGTGCTGGAGGCCGGGCACGACCTCAAGTCCACCTCCTATCCGCTGTGGACGCTGGACCGCGCCACGGTGCGCCGCCTGGCCGACGAGGGCGGCCTGGTGGCGCCCTGCGGCAAGCCCGGCTCGGTGCTGCTGTTCCACTCCAATCTGGTGCACGCCAGCCCGCCAAACATCAGCCCCTACGACCGCACCATCGTCTACCTGTCGCTCTGCGAGACCTCGAACCACATCCGCCAGTTCAAGCGCAAGGAGTGGATCGCCCACCGCGACTTTACCCCGATCGACGCGCTGCCCGAAGGCAGCCTGCTGGAACTGGCACGCGAGAAGCAGGCCGAAAAGCGGGCCGTCGCCGCGGAGTGAAGCGGTCACCGGTCAAATCCTGAGTTGCGTCATGCCCGGGTCAAGCCTGGGCATGGCGATCTTTTGAAGCAGAGGACACCCGCCCATGAACCTCTATAGCCTGCTGCAGCAGCGCCTGGACAGCACCGGCAAGCCGGTCGGCGTCGGCCTGATCGGCGCCGGCAAGTTCGGCTCCATGTTCCTGGCCCAGGCGCCGCGCACCCGCGGCCTGAAGGTCGCCGCCATCGCCGACCTGAAGCCGGCGCGCGCCGAGGCGGCGCTGCAGGCGGTCGGCTGGCCGGAGGATCTCATCAAGACGGTCCATCTCACCGACGATGCCTTCGCCATGATCGCGCGCGACGACATCGAGGTGGTCATCGACGCCACCGGCCATCCGCCGGCCGGCATCCGCCACGCCCTGGCCTGTGCCAAGAACGGCAAGCACATCATCATGGTGAACGTCGAGGCCGACGTGCTGGCCGGCCCCCTGCTGGCCGAGACCTGCCGCAAGGCCGGCGTGGTCTATTCCATGGCCTATGGCGACCAGCCGGCCCTGGTGGCCGAGATGGTGGACTGGGCGCGCAGCTGCGGCCTGACCGTCGTGGCCGCCGGCAAGGGCACCAAGTACCTGCCGGAGTACCATGCCTCCACGCCGGAGACCGTGTGGCCCTATTACGGCCTGACGCCTGAGGCGGCGAAAGCCGGCGGCATGAACCCGCAGATGTTCAATTCCTTCCTCGACGGCACCAAGTCGGCCATCGAGATGGCGGCCATCGCCAACGCCACCGGCCTGACGCCGGCCAAGGGCGGCCTGACCTTCCATCCCTGCGGCACCGACGACCTGCCGCAGATCCTGAAGCCGAAGAGTGACGGTGGCATTCTCAGCCACAAGGGCCAGGTCGAAGTCATCTCCTGCGTCGAGCGTGACGGCCGGCCGGTGTTCAAGGACCTGCGCTGGGGCGTGTACGTCGTCTTCGAGGCCGGCGACGGCAAGCTCGGCGACTACACCGCCGCCTGCTTCAAGCAGTACGGCTTGGTGACCGACAAGTCGGGGCGCTACGCCGCCATGTACAAACCCTTCCACCTGATCGGCCTGGAGCTCGGCGTCTCGGTGCTGTCGGCCGCGCTGCGCAGAGAGCCGACCGGCGCGACGCGCAGCTTCGCCGGCGACGCCGTGGCCACCGCCAAGCGCGACCTCAAGGCCGGCGAGACGCTGGACGGCGAGGGCGGCTACTGCGTCTGGGGCAAGCTGATGCCGGCGGCGGATTCGCTGGCGGTGGGCGCGCTGCCGATCGGCCTGGCACACGGCGTGAAACTGAAGCGGGACATCAAGCTTGGCCAGGGCGTGACCTATGCCGATGTCGAGCTGGCCGACAACGACGAGACCTGGCGCATCCGCCGCGAGATGGAGCAGCGCTTCCAGCCAACTGCGGTGAAGGCGGCGGAATAGGCCTTGCCGGCTGGCCGCCGCGTCACGGACGCATCAGGCGGTCGATCGAGGAGGGATGCAGGTCGCGCTCGACCAGCACCATGACCAGCACGTCGCCCGGATGCGCGATGAGCGCCGCCGGCAGCCGCGATGGCGGCTCCAGCGGCACGTCGATCAGGGTCGGCAGGCTTTCTTCCAGCCAGGGTTTCAGCGCGTTGCGGAAGGAATCGCCTGACAGCACGACCCGCGGCCCTTGCAGGTCGGGCCGCCGGCTGATCGAGATGCCGTCCGGCAGCTTCGTGACCTCGGCTTGGAAGCGCTTCGGCCAGGGCTGGTCGGTCACTTGGCGTTCAGGATCGGTCTCCTCGCCCAGCATGCGCCAGAGATCCTGCAAATAAGGCATCGAGATCCAGCTGATCTGGTCGTCCCGCAGCGGCCTGGCCCCGGGCCAGCGCGGCTCCAGCGCCTCCAGCAGCGCGCGGGAGGCAAGGTAGCCCGACCAGATGGTCCAGTGCGTGTCGTAGGGCCAATAGCGCGGATGGCCGGAGCGGTCCTCGGCCAGCAGCGGGCGCAGGTCGATAACGGTGAAGCCGCCCTCGTCCCGCAGCTCCTCCAGCAGCCGTCGGGTCGCCGGCGCGGTGTCGAAGCGACGCGCCCACCAAGGTAGCGCTGAAGTTTCGATGGTCTCCTTGTCCGGTGCCAGCAGCACGACGAGGGGTATGCCGGCCGCCTTGGCGGCGTCCTGCCAATAGCTAAGAAGCAGCCGCACGCGCGCGCGGTGGTCGGCGTCGAGCCAGGATCTGCCGGCTGCCATCTCCAGCCGGGCACCGCGCGCGTAGTAGAGCCACTCGCCGGCACCGAACACGATGTCCGTTCCGCCAGGCTCGCGCAGCGTCCGCCGCAGCGATGCCATGGCCGCCAGCAGGCGGTCGCGGCCGCCCAGGTGATCCTGCAGCCAGGTCCCCGCCGACGCCGGCCAGGCGCGCAGTCCGGCCCAGTCGGCCGGTGCCACCGGCCAGGCGGCGAGGCTACGGCCCTCGCGCTCGCTCGACGCGCGCGGCGGCTCGGTCAGCATCCAGAACGCAGGCGCGGCGAGCAGCAGCAGGCCGGCGGTGAGGAAAGCCGCCTGTCCAATGCGTCGCAGCACGCGTCTGCTCATGCGTCGGCCCTCAGAACCGGAAGTAGATGAAACTGCGCTGCGTCGCCGCCGTGGCCACGACGAGCAGCAGCGCGAGCAGCGCCAGAGTGGCGCCGGCATTGACGAAGCCGAGGCGCGGCCGGTTCAGTGGCCGCAGCGCCCAGAGGCGCGTCGGATCGAGCGTCGCCGCCAGCCAGCCGAACAGGAAGACCAGCAGCAGCGTCGGCCGCAGGAAGGGCGCGATCACCGCCAGCGCGTCACCCGGCTGGCCCTGGCCCAGCAGCGCGCCGAGAAACAGCCAGGCGTGATGCAGGTCGGTGGCGCGGAACAGCACCCAGCCCAGCATCACCGCGAGCAGCAGGTAGCCATGGCGCAGCGGCGCCCACAGTCGCGCCAGCAGGGCGCCGAGGCCGGCGCGCTCGGCCAGCAGCAGCAGGCCATGCCAGGCGCCCCAGGCGACGAAGGTCCAGGCCGCGCCGTGCCACAGGCCGCAGGCCAGGAAGGTCAGCACCAGGTTGCGCCCGGTGGCGAGGCTGCCGCGCCGGTTGCCGCCCAGCGGGATATAGAGGTAGTCGCGCAGCCAGCGCGACAGCGTCATGTGCCAGCGGCGCCAGAACTCGGTCACCGAGCGCGCGGCATAGGGCCGGTCGAAGTTGCGCGGGAAGCGGATGCCCAGCATCAGCGCCAGGCCGATCGCCATGGTCGAGTAGCCGGCGAAGTCGAAGTAGATCTGCAAGGTGAAGCAGGCAAGGCCGCTCCACGCCGCCAGCGCCGGCAGTGCCAGGGGATCGGCGGCGAAGACCTTGTCGGCGACCGGCGCCAGCTGGTCGGCGAGCAGCAGCTTCTGCGCCAGGCCCAGGGTGAAGAGCCTGAGCCCCAGCGTCATGCCCTGCAGCGTGCGGCTACGGGCCTTTAGCTGCGGGCCGATTTCGGCATAGCGCACGATCGGCCCGGCGATCAGGTGCGGAAAGAGCGCTACGTAGGTGAAGAAGTCGATGCGCGAGCGTTCGGCCGGGATGGCGCGGCGATGGACGTCGATCAGGTACGACAGGCAGTGAAAGGTGAAGAAGGAGATGCCGAGCGGCAGCGGCGGCGGCACGAAGCCCCTGATCCCCAGGATGCCGATCAGCAGGAAGCCGGCGTACTTGAAGCCGCCGAGCAGCAGCAGGTTGACCGTGACACCGAACGCGAGCAGGCCGCCGCGCGCGGTGCCGTCACGCTTGTCGAGCTGCAGCGCCACGGCGTGGTTGAAGGCCATGCTGGCCAACAGCAACGCCAGGTAGATCGGCTCGCCCCAGGCATAGAAGACCAGGCTGGCGAGCAGCAGGAAGAGATTGCTGCGCGGCCAGAGGCGATCCAGCAGGAAGACCAGCGGCAGGAAGGCACAGAGGAAAACGATGGAGGTGAACAGCATGTCAGCGGTTCATCCCACTGCCCCCGCGTACGCGAGCAGTCGCCAATCCTGGCCGCGCTGTCAAGCGCCCGGCGCGGCTAGCGGCCGGCCGCCACAGGGCGGCGGTGCGGGCCCGGTGGGTCGCGGTCGCGCTCCGCCAACAGGCGACGCACATAGTCCGAGCCGAAGGCCGGGTCGAGGCGATCCGGCCGGTTGAGCCGCCAGTCGTCGCCGTAGCCGAGTCGCTGCAGGAAGGGCTGCAGCGCCGGACGGAGCTGCGCGATGTCGCTGTCGGTCAGCCAGTTGCGCCAGTCGCCTGCAAGGCCGGTGCGCAGCACCCGCTGGGCCGGGCGCGAGCTGCCGGCGGTGACCGCGATCGGCAGACCCAGATAGGCATTGAGCGGCGCCAGGTGACCGGCCACTAGGTCCTCGTAGCGCACCTGGTGGAACTGCCCACCCCATTGCTGCAGGAAGCTGTCGAACTGCTGGGCGGCGACGTGCAGGCCGGTCAGGAAGTCCGTGCCGCCCAGTGCCCTGATCTCCTGGCAGATCTGCCGGAAGGAGATCTGCGCCGGCGCTCGCTCCTTGGCCTCCAGCAGGGCCAGCAGCGCCGCCCGCCTGGCCGGATCGTCGACGAAAGCGGCATGGTAGAGATGATAGAGCTGGCTGGAGATCAGGCGGTCGCGCGGATCGCGCACCAGCAGCACCCGCCGGTCGAAGTCCTGCAGCAGGTCGACCAGCGGCTCGGGTTCGTTCAGCCGGATCAGGTGCTTGACGAAATAGAGCCGCCGCGCCGGCTCCAGCGCGGCCTGCAGGTCCGGCGGCTCGAAACAGCTGGCGGCGAAAGGCAGGGTCGACTTGACGGCGAAGTAGAGCGCCGTGGTGCCGGTCTTCGGCAGGCCGGCGATGACGATCCGCCGACGATAGGGCAGGCGCTGCGGATGGCGCAGGCCCCACAGCAGGTAGCGTAGCTGTTCAGTGGTGCGATAGAGGGTTCCGCGGCTCACCAGGGCCTGTCTAGCCGAGGGCCAGGGGGGGCGCAAGTCGAGCCCGGCGCGCGGCGGGCGGCGCTTGGTGCTTCCCTTCGCCGCGCCGCTCTGGTCTCTTGCCGTCTGGGGCCGCGCACCAGCGACCGCCGCCGCCCCGCCCCGTCCGGACGCCACCACAAGAGTGCCATGCCATGACCGATCCCATCCCGACCCTGCTCGTCACCGGTGGCAGCCGCGGCATTGGTGCCGCCACCGCCCGCCTGGGCGCCGCGCGCGGCTATCGTGTCGCGGTCAACTATGTCAGCGACGCCAAGGCGGCCGAGACCCTGGTGCACGAGATCCGCGCCGCTGGTGGCCAGGCCGAGGCGATCCAGGCCGACTGCGCCGAGCCGGCGGCGATCAAACGCCTGTTCGACGAGACCGAGCGCCGCCTGGGCCGGGTGACCGCGCTGGTCAACTCGGCCGGCCGCACCGGCCTGGCCAGCCGCTTTGAAGAGGCGAGCGTCGCCGACATCAAGGCCACCATCGACCTCAATGTCACCGGGCTGATCCTGACCACGCAGGAAGCCATCCGCCGCATGTCGCGTCGCTTCGGTGGACCGGGCGGCGCCATCGTCAATCTTTCCTCGGCGGCGGCGACCTTGGGCTCCACCGGCGAATTCGTCTGGTACGCCGCCTCCAAGGCCGCGGTCGACACCTTCACCCAGGGCGTGGCGCGCGAGGTGGCAGAGGACGGCGTGCGAATCAACGCGGTGCAGCCCGGCCTGATCGATACCGACATCCATGCCGCCGCCGGCAAGCCCGACCGTGTCGCCGCGCTGGCGCCCAGCGTGCCGCTGCGCCGTGCCGGCACGCCGGAGGAAACCGCGCGGCCGATCCTCTGGCTGCTGTCTGACGAGGCCGCCTACGTCACCGGTGCCATCCTGCGCATCGCCGGGGGGCGCTGAGCGCACCGTTGGTCGGGTGGGCAGCGGTCGCGTGCCGCTCTCCAACCCGCCGCAACGTCCGTGATTCAGGAGGATCCGCAGCACCCGGCGCCTGGCCGTCGCGGCGATTGCCAGCCGCCGCGGTTCCTGGTCAAGCTGCCGCCCGCATGAACGATCTTCCCGACAGCGACTCCGGCCGCGGACCGCTCTTCGCCTATCGCGCGCGGCGCGATGCCGGGCAGCTGCTGCCCGATTCGGCGCAGCAGCTGGCGGCGGAGAAGCTGCAGGGCCTGTGGCACGCGCTGAAGGACTATCGCCCGGCCGCCGGCGGTGGCGGCTGGAAGGCCAAGCTGGGTCTGGCCCGGCGCCGCGACGACCCGCCCCAGGGGCTCTACATGTTCGGCCGTGTCGGCACCGGCAAGTCGATGCTGATGGACCTCTTCTTCGCCGCCGTGGCCCTGGAGCAGAAGCGCCGCGTGCATTTCCACGCCTTCATGATCGAGGTGCACGACCGCCTGCACCGCTGGCGCCAGGCCGCCAAGGGCGAGAAGAGCGATCCCCTGCCGGAAATCGCGCAGGACATCGCGGCCGATGCCTGGCTGCTCTGCTTCGACGAGTTCCACGTCGTCAACATCGCCGATGCTATGATCCTCGGCCGGCTGTTCGAGGGGCTTTTCGCCCAGGGCGTGGTGGTGGTGGCGACCTCCAACTGGCCACCCGACCGGCTCTACGAGGGCGGCCTGCAGCGCGAGCGCTTCCTGCCCTTCGTCGCGCTGGTGCAGCAGAAGATGGACGTGCTGGAACTGGACGGCGGCAAGGACTATCGCCGCGACCGTCTGAAGACCCTGCCGGTCTATCACGCGCCGCTCGGGCCGACGGCGACGGCGGCGCTGGACAAGGCGTTCGCGACCCTGACCGACGGCGCCAGCCCGCAGCCGGTGACCCTGACGGTCAAGGGCCGCAGCTTGAGCGTCCCGGCGGCACGCGGCGTGGCGCGGCTGACCTTCGAGGAGCTCTGCACCAGGCCGCTGGGAGCGGAGGACTACCTCGCCATCGCGCGTGCCTTCCACACCGTCATCCTCGACGGCGTGCCGGCGCTGGGGGAAAACAATCGTAACGAGGCGCGGCGCTTCATGCTGCTGATCGACGCGCTCTACGAAAGCAAGACCAAGCTGGTCATCGCCGCCGCCCAGCCGCCGGACCGCCTCTACCCCAGCGGCGATGGCGCGGAGGAGTTCCGCCGCACCGCCTCGCGGCTGATGGAAATGCGCTCGGCGGAATACCTCGGCGCGGAATAGCGGCTCAGGCCAGCGCGATCATCTGCGTCGGCGCGATGATCCCCGCCTCCAGGGTCGCCATCACGTTGCCCAGGCGCTCCTTGCTGGCCGGTCCCATCAGGACATGCAGGCCCAGCGGCGGCGCACCCTCGGCGGCGGTCTTGGCGCGCATGGTGCGGCTGAGTTCCAGTGCCATGGGGCGCCGGTCGGTCTCGGACTCCAGGGTGAAGCCGGCGGCGGTCAGCAGGCGGCGGTAGGTCTCCGGCGTCTCGACGAAGCTGGTGGCCGGCGTCGGCGACCAGGGCATGGGATAGGGAATGCTGCCGGGCCGCACCTGCATGATGTCGTAGACACCGAAGCGCCCGCCAGGCCGCAGCGCGCGCTTCACCTGGGCGAAGAGCCGCGCCTTGTCCTCGATGTTCATGCCGACGTGGATCAAGGTCGCCGCGTCGAAGCTGCCGGGCGGGAAAGGCAGCTCCAGCGCGCTGCCCTGGTGGAAGGTCGCGCGCTCGCCCAGGCCGCAGCGCCGGGTCAGCGCGGTGGCGACCTCGACGTACTCCGCGGTCAGGTCGATGCCGGTGACCTGGCAGCCCAGCACCCCGGCAAAGAAGCGCGCCGGCCCGCCGATGCCCGCGCCCACGTCCAGCACCCGCGCGCCGGCTGCCAGGCCCAGGTCGGCGGCCAGCGCCGCGGTGGCCGGGCGCCAGCCCAGGTGGAACTCGTCGGCGCCGGCCAGGTCGTCGGCGGTGAGCTGGTCGATGTCCTTCCCAGCGGCCTCCACTGCCGCCAGGATGGCCTGCTCCAGCGTGCCGTGGCTGTAGTGCTTGGCGACCTCTTGTTCGGTATCCATGGCGATCTCCTTGGGGTCGCCGCGGGCGCGCCGGCCGCCCAATTCGGCGCCAGCGCCAACGACGGGTCAAGTGGCCGCGCCCCGCTTGCCCGCTCCCGCCCCCTGCGCTAAACCCGGGCCAAATCCGCTACACCCACCGGGAAAGGGACCTCTCATGGCTCGCAACAAGATCGCGCTGATCGGCGCGGGGCAGATCGGCGGCACCCTGGCGCTGCTGGCCGGCCTCAAGGAACTGGGCGACATCGTGCTGTTCGACGTGGCCGAGGGCGTGCCGCAGGGCAAGGCGTTGGATCTGTCGCAGGCCGGCCCGGTCGAGGGCTTCGATGCCAAGCTGGTGGGCGCCAACGACTACGCCGCCATCGCCGGGGCCGACGTGATCATCGTCACCGCCGGCGTGCCGCGGAAGCCGGGCATGAGCCGCGATGACCTGCTGTCGATCAACATGAAGGTGATGCAGGCGGTCGGCGCCGGCATCAAGCAGCATGCGCCGAACGCCTTCGTTATCTGCATCACCAACCCGCTGGACGCCATGGTGTGGGTGCTGCGCGAGTGCTGCGGCCTGCCGCACGAGAAGGTGGTCGGCATGGCCGGCGTGCTGGACTCGGCGCGCTTCCGCCACTTCATCGCCGAGGCGCTAAACGTCTCGGTCGAGGACGTCACCGCCTTCGTGCTGGGCGGCCACGGCGACACCATGACGCCGATGGTGCGCCACTCCACGGTGGCCGGCATCGCGCTGCCCGAGCTGGTCGAGATGGGCTGGCTGACGCAGGAGGCGCTGGACAAGATGGTGCAGCGGACCCGCGACGGCGGCGCCGAGATCGTCAACCTGCTGAAGACCGGCTCGGCCTTCTACGCACCGGCGTCCTCGGCCATTGCCATGGCTGAGAGCTACCTGAAGGACAAGAAGCGCGTGCTGCCCTGCGCCGCCTACCTGACCGGCCAGTACGGCGTGAAGGACCTCTATGTCGGCGTGCCGGCGGTGATCGGCGCGGCCGGCATCGAGCGCATCGTCGAACTGAAGCTGAACGCCGGCGAGCAGGCCATGCTCGACAAGTCAGTGACCGCGGTGAAGGGCCTGATCGAGGCCTGCAGGAGCCTCGGCTTCAAGCCGGCCTGACGACGCGGCCGCAGGGCCGCCACAGCTGTTGCACGAGAGGAGGGGCGCGGCGCCGCAAGGCACCGCGCCCTTTCTGTTCACTGGCCGTGCGCAATGTCCACTTTGTCGGCAGGGACTTGTATTCATTCTGCATATCCCGTTAAATGATTAAGACTGCATTCACATGCTGGCCTGAGCAGTGATTTGGCCCTGGTGGGTGGGATCGGGCCCCTCCACCGGGACTGCTACGGCGGCACTTGAGGCTGGGGGGAAGTCGATGATTGGCACCGGTGTGTGGCGCGGTCGGGCGCGCCTCTGCGCAACTCTTGCGCTTATCCTGATCCCGCCGACAATTACGCGCGCGGACACGGAATGCGGCGCGCCGGTTGGCGGCGTGGTGGTCTGCGGGCCAGGCAGCTTCAACAGCGGCATCACCTACCTCGGCCCCTTCGGCGGCAGCTTCGACCTGACCAGCGTCGCCGGCACCGACACCACCTTCATCGACTACAGCGGCGACGACGCCACGGTATCGGTGGTCAACCAGGGCGCCATCAACAGCCCGCAAGGCGCCGCCCCCTGGGGCCTGCAGGTTCTGACCAGCAGTGGCGCGGTGAACAGCATCTCGCTGCTCAACAGCGGCACCATCACGGTCGACATCGGCGTCGGCATGACGCTGATCGACCAGGCTTCCGGCGCACTGCAACCGGTGCCGCTGTCGATCATCAACGAGGGCAGCATCGTATCCGAGCAGGACGGCATCTTCGCGCGTGTGCAGAACAACATCGAGATCTTCAACCGGGGTGCCCTGACGACCACTTCGGGCCACGGCATCGAGGTATCGGTCGAGACCAAGCAGGCCATCACTGTCGGGGTCGGGGTCAGCGACACGATCCACGGCATGAAGGGCCGCACCGGCGGTGTCTATCTGCACAGCACGGAGAAGGTCTTCACGGGGTCGGTGACGGTCAGCAGCCGCATCGACATGGACGGCGCCGGCGCCATCGGCGTCTGGGTGGTTGGCGGCACCGGCCACACGGTGAAGCTGGTCGGCGGCAGCGTGGTCGAGGGTGGCTGGGGCACCGGCCCGAAGGGCGAGCTTTCCGCGGGCCTCTACTTTGAAACCGACGGTTCGCTCAACACGGTCACCGCCGACGGTAGCCTGCGCGCCTTGTCAGATCGCGCGATCTACTCGACCGGCGACAGCCGGGAACTGATCGGCGTCGGCGGAGTCATGCTGGGCTTCATCGACCTGGGCGCCGGCCCCGACCGCCTCAACATCACCAATGCCGCTGGCGGCTGGGGCATCCGCAACTGGGCCGATACCGATGGCGACGGCAACCGCGACTTCGAGGGCGTGGCCTTCTCGACCTTCGGCCCCGGCGAGGACTTCCTGGACCTGGACGGCGGCAACCTGGGGCTGGCGTCGCTGGCCAAGAACCCGACGATCAACAACAGCGGGCAGGTCTACAGTCCCGATGGCCTGGGCGACATCAACGCCGAGTTCGTCGAGCAGGGCCAGATTCTGGGGCTGGAGACTTTCCGCAACGCCGGCATCATCACGCTGATGGACAGCGAGACCGGCGGCAAGGGCCCGGTCACCGGCGACATCCTGGTGATCTCGCAGCTCGACTCCTTCTCGAAGCAGAAGCAGCCCTATGTCGGCGGCACCGGCTACTACATCTCCGACGGCGGCGAGCTGCATCTCGACACCTATCTGGACTCCGGCATCGTCGACCAGACCGACCTGCTGATCGTCGACAACACCACGCTGGGCAAGACCGGATTGCCGACGCGCGTCTTCATCGCCAATGCCGGCGGGCCGGGCGGCGCCACCGGCAGCGGCCCGACCGACGGCATCCTGGTGGTGCAGGTGCTGGGCGCGAGCGACCCTGGTGCCTTCAAGCTGGGCGCGCCGGTGGTGGCCGGTGCCTACCAGTACGAGCTGAACCAAGCCGATGCGCAGAACTGGTACCTGCAGTCGAGCCTGTTCCAGGAGGTGCTGACCTATCCGGCGGCCAACGTCGCCGCGGTCGCCGCCTGGTTCGCCGATCTGCGCCCGCTGCACGAGCGCATGGGCGTGGCCCGCGAGCAGCTCCGCATCGGTGAGATCGCCGACGCCGGGCAACTGGCGGCGCTCGGCGCCGACGACGGTGCGCAGCAGGCGGTGCTGCCAGGCGCCGGCGATGGCATCAGCGACGCCCTGTGGTTCCGCGTCACCGGCGACCAGATGCGCATCGACACCGGCGCCGGCTTCGACCAGACCACGGTGAAGGGCGAGGTCGGCTACGACATGGGCTTCCGCGACCTGATGGCGAAGGACGACCTGTTGCTGGTCGGCGGCTTCGGCGGCCTGGGGCAGAGCAGCGTCGACTTCGACGGCGACACCAGCATCGACTATCAGGTCTATACCGCCGGCCTTTATGCCACCTACGGCATCGGCGGCTTCTTCGTCGACAGCGTGGTTAAGGGCGACTGGCTGCAGGGCGACTACAACGGCGTCTCCACCGGCGGCGAAGATGCCGGCTACAATGTCGGTGTGCTTGGCGCCTCGCTGGAGATCGGCTACCGTCAGGACCTCTTCGGCGGCGGCATCTTCGTCGAGCCGCAGGGGCAGCTCGCCTATGCGCACAACTGGTCGGGTGACTTCGCCGACGCGGCGGGCGAGACGGTGGACCTGCAGGACGGCGACTCGCTGCGCGGTCGCCTGGGCGGGCGCATCGGCACCACCATCCTGGCCGGCGGCACGCACCTCGGCTTCTATTTCGAGGGCAACCTGCTGCACGACTTCGTCGGCACGCAGTCGGCCACGGTCTCCGGCGTCACCTTCAAGCAGGACCCGGCGGGCAACGCGATCGAGCTGGGCGGCGGCCTGCGCGTGCTGGACCGTGGCGGCCACCTGTCGCTGTTCCTCGACGGTGACTACGTCACCGGCAAGGACCAGCAGGGCGTCAACCTGGTCGGCGGCGTCCGGGTAAGCTGGTAGCCGTCAGCCCAGCAACCGCGCGAGCAGTCGCGCCGGCCCATCGCCCAGGCCGCGGGCCAGCGTCGCCAGCAGTTTCCAGCGCCGCTTCGCCGGGTGCGGGATGGAGCGGAAAGGCGGCTGGTCGAGGGTCGCCAGCGGAACCCAGGCCTCGCCCCGGCACAGCGCGGCCGACAGCGCGGGGAACAGGAGCCGCAGCGCGCCTGCGACTTCCGCTGGGTCCGGCGCCCCGCTCCACAGCGCCAGGTCGGCCGGCCCCGGGTCGGGCAACCCCTCAGCCAGCAACTCCAGGCGGGCCAGCGTCGCCGCGCCATAGCCCTTGTCGTCCGCCTGGTCCCGCAGCGCCCGCCGCAGGCCGCCTTGCAGGACGGCCAGCAAGGGCTTGACCGCGAGACCGCCCGGCGGCGCCAGGGCCAGTGCCGCCAGCTGGCACAGCAGTGCCTCAAGCTGCGCCTCGTGTGCCGCTTGGCGCTTGGCGAGCAGGCGGCCCCAGTCGGCGTCGAACAGCGCGAAGCACAGCTGGCCGGCCACCGGCCAGGCGGCGGGTTGCGCCAGCGTCTCGGCCAGCAGCGTCATCAGCGCCCTGGCCTGCTGGTTGTCGTCGTCCCGCAGCGTGCGCGACGCCGAGGAAGGCAGCCAGCGGCGCACCGTGCGCGGCTCGGTCAGCGCCACGGACTTGATGCCGGCAAGACCCAGGCGGCCAAAGGCCAGGCGATCCTCGTGCAGCCGCCAGTCCTGGACAAAGCCACGCGCCAGCATGCGGTGGCGCGCCACCAGCAGGGCGCTCGGCAGGAAGGGCAGCAGGTGCACCATGGCCAGCGGCCCGGCCAGCGACGGACAGTCTGGCCCGCCGACCGCGCGGCCGCGCCGCGGCTGCCGTCCCGGCGCCAGGTCGAAAGCAATCTGCTCCAGACGCGAGAAACAGAGCTCGGCATCGGGCACCGCGGCCAGGGCCGCGACCTTGTCGACCAGGGCGGTCGGCAGCAACAAGTCGTCAGTGTCGAGGAACTGCACCAGTTCGCCGCGCGCCAGTTCCAATGCCGTCTGCCGCGCGACGGCGACCCCGGCGTTGCGCGCCAGGCGACGATAGCGCAGGCGCGGGCCCAGCGATTGCAGCAGCGGCAGCGGATCGCTGTCCGAGCCGTCGTCGCAGACGCAGATTTCCAGCCGTGGGTAGTCGTTGGCCAGCACGCTGGCCACCGCTTCCTGCATCAGCTCATGGCGGTTGAACACCGGGATCACGACGCTGATCAGCGGCCAGCCGGCCGGATCCTCGGGCGCCAGCAGATGCCACAGCCAGCGGGCGTGATAGGCGCGCTCGACCGGATCGCAAGCGTCCTTGGTCGCCAAGGCGATCAGCCGGCGGGCATGCCAGGCGGCCGGCGGCAGATCGGCGGGCAGTGCCGAGAGGTCCCTCGGTGCCGCCGGCGCGGGCGTCGCCGGCAGGGCGGGCGCGCCGGCCAGCCAGGCCAGCGCCGGGCCGTCGGCCGGATCGGCCGTCAGCGCCCGCGCCGCGGCCAGCCACTCTGCCACCGGATGCACTGGGCTCATGGCTTCAGGTGCCTCACCACCCGATCGCCTGTCCAGTGGAACGACGGCGTCAGTCGGGAATGCCGGGGGTGGAGGGGAACAGCGTGCGTGCCCAGTGGAAGGTGACCTTGGCCTCCGGCGTACCGACATAGCGCCAGTGCCAGGGCTCGTAGCTCACCCCCTGGGTGTTGCCCTTGGGGAAGGAGAGCTCGAAGCCGTATTCCGTGCCATGCGCCAGCAGCCACTGGCCGGCCGGCGAGGCGCCGAAGCTTTCGCTCAGGTCGGTCTTGCGATCCTTGTCGCCGAAGTCGATGGCGTAGCCGGTGTGATGCTCGCTGTGGCCCGGTGGGGCGGAGACCTTGGCGCGTTCCTCCGGCGTCTGGCCGCGCTTCTTGGCGATGCCGTAGAACAGGTAGTCTTGCGTCTTGATCGAGCGGAAGCAGGAGATGGCGCGCAAGGTCACCTTCTCGGCCTTGGCCGCCGCCTGCATCACCGCGACGACCTGGGCGACCTCCTGGCGCAGCAGGTTGCTGCTGCCTTCGCAGAAGACAACCAGCGCGGCGGCCGGCGCCTCGTCATAGGGCAGGTGGCCGTAGAGCCGCTCGGGCGGTTCCTCGGCGCTGGAGGGGGTGGTGACCGGCAGCGTCATCAGGCCGACCAGCAACAGCAGGGCAAGGGCACGCATAAGCATCCTTCAGGCCGTGGCGGCCAACCAGTCATCGACCAGCCGGCGCGAGATGGAATCCTTGCGCGACAGCTTGAAGACCTCGTTCTCCGGCGAGTTCAGCACCTCGTCGCGGGTGACCCAGCGGGCCATCTCCAGCTCGTCGGTGTTGACCCGCAGCGTCAGGTCGCGGGCGCGGGCGAAGAACCCCAGCATCAGCGAGCCGGGAAACGGCCAGGGTTGCGAGGAGTGATAGAGGATGTCGTCGACATCTATCCCCACCTCCTCCTTCACCTCGCGGGCGACGGCGTCTTCCAGGCTCTCGCCGGGTTCCAGGAAGCCGGCGAGGACGGAGTGCATGCCGGGCGGCCAGATCTTCTGGCGCCCCATGACCAGGCGGTCGCCGCCGTCGTGTATCAGCATGATCACCGCCGGGTCGGTACGCGGGAAATGCTGCGCGCCGCAGGCCGGGTTGCCGCAGCGCAGCTGGTGGCCGGCTTCCTCGTGCTTTGTCGGGTGGCCGCAGACGCCGCAGAAGCGGTGGCGCGCGTGCCACTGGGTGTAGGCCTTGACGCTGGCCAGCAGCGCGGCGGGCGCCGGCGGCAGCAGCGGGCCGATGCTGCGCAGGTCGACGAAATGGCCGATGCCGGCCAGCGCCGGCTCGTGGTCCGGCAGCTCCAGGAAGGAGACGTCGAGGCCGAAGTAGAGCGCCTCCTCCACCGCGCCCAGCAGGATCGACTGGGCGCCGCGTTCGATCAGCGCCGCGGCACGGGTTTGGTCGATCCAGGTCAGCGCCGGACTGCCGGGGTCGCCCACCAGATTGCGGCTCTGCCAGATCGGCAGGAAGCGGGTGGCCGGGTCGGCCAGGCGCTCGGCCAGCCACTGGGCGTCGCCGCGGCGTTCGACCAGGCGGTCGAAGCGCACGCCGGCATAGTTGTTGGGGCGGGGTTCCTGGGTGGCCAGACGGTGCTGCATGACGGCGGCACGTTGCCATGGCGGCGCCGTGCCGCACAATGTCGGGGGCTCTGGCCAGACGCGCGGAAATTGCGTGGTCCGGCGCCGGCTGCCGGCTTTACCTGCAGCGGGCGACCAGGCTCATGGTGATCTTGTGGCCAAGGAGGGTGTGCCGGGCGACCGATCCGAGCTGTTCGCAGCCCGATGGCAGTTTCAGGCCGCCGCGATTGACGTGCGCCCAATAACTCGGCGGCGTGCTGCCGGCGGGCGCTGGTCCAAGCAAGGCCAGGGCTTGTTGAGTCCCCATCCCACGCACGCTGGCACCGGGCGGAACACCGGCCAGCGCCGCGCGCAGGGAATAGCCCCAGTAGTCGGTGTCGTAGCGACCGTGCTGCGCCGCCAGTGAGGTCGTCGGGGTGAACCAGGCATAGTTGTAGGGATAGAACTTGAGGTTCTCGACGGCCAGCCAGGCCAGCATCAGCGCGGCGGCGATCCGCGCGGCGCGGTGCACCAGCACGGCGTTGGAGAAGATGACGCAGATCCCCAGCGGCAGCAGGAAGAGGACGTGGCGCAGGCCGTCGTAGAGCGTCGAGCCGCGGTAGGCGACGCCAGCCAGGAAGACCAGCATGGTGGCCAGCGCCAGGCCTCCCGACAGGCTTGGCCGCCGCAACAGCGCTAGCGCCGCGACGGCGAAACACAGCAGATAGGGCAGCGGAACCTTGGCCAGCGTCCAGTGCCAGAGGTAAGCCAAGGGCGACCAGTCGGCGGACTGCACCGCAACGCAGCGCCCATCGGTCACCATGCAACCCCGCCAGCCGTGCTTCGACATGTAGTCGAGGTTGCTGGCGAGGAAGTGCAGGGGCTCGACCCAGGCTGGTGGCGTGGCGGCGAACAGCAGCAGCAGCGCGCCAAGGCCACCGAGACCGCCAGCCAGCCAGAGGTCGCGCCGCCGCTGCTGTGCCAACCTGTAGAGAATGGCAAGCGGGAAGGGGCCGATCAGCAGCAGCGCGGCGATCTTCTGCGTGCCCAGCCAGACCACCACCAGCCAGAAGCCATAGAGGTTGCGCCGCCTCGGCTGGTCGCAGAATCGGAGCGTGAACAGCAGGCAGTAGATCACGCCGGTCGCAATCGGCATGTCCTTGTAGTTAAACAGACCGTGGCCGAGGAAAACGGGCAGCAGGGCCAGCGCCAGCGTGCCGTACAATGCCGGCGCCGCGCCCTGGCGCCGCAGGATCCGATGCACGGCGAAGAGGCTGGCCAGATAGCACAACAGGGCCAGCAGATGCAGCGCCCGGCTCCAGCGCAGCAGTTCGACGCTGTCGGACAGCCAGCCATCGAGCTGCGTCAGGCCATAGGCTGGCAGGAAGATGCCGATGCCATAGAATTCGAGGTCACCCGGCAGTGCAGTGAAATCCGGCGCGGCACCCCGCAGCGCGTCGCCGGCGAAGCTGAGGATTGCCTTCAGTCCCACGAGATGGGTCTGCTCGTCGAGCGTTAAGCCGGCGCAGCAGAAGCGTTCGACAGCCACGACGAGCAGGGCCAGGACCAGCAGCGGCTTCACCAGCCGTCGCCAGGACAGGTCGACTGTCGCGCGCAGCACTTCCGGATGGTTCCTGGGCAGCGTGTTCTCCCCCCGCCCAGCATAGCCCGGCGCCCGGTGGGCGCGACGGCAAACTGCCGCTCAGGACCCCGGGGCTTGCAAGTCGGGACTTGGCTGCTAATGTCCAGGCGGGAGGTTGGCGGCGGACGGAGCCCTCGCCAACCCGGTCAGGTCCGGAAGGAAGCAGCCGTAACGAGTTTCGTTCCGGGTCGCTCGTTCAGCCTCCCACCTCATCTTCTCGACAACGCGGGGTAGCGATGGCGGACGCGGACGCGAAGGGCCTGCCGGGGGCGGTTCCCGACCGCCAGGACGGCGCCTACCGCGTTCTGGCCCGCAAGTACCGGCCGCAGTCCTTCGCCGACCTGATCGGCCAGGAGGCACTGGTCCGCACCCTGACCAACGCTATCGAGAGCAACCGCATCGCCCAGGCCTACATCCTCACCGGGGTGCGCGGTGTCGGCAAGACGACCACCGCGCGGATCCTGGCCAAGGCGCTGAACTACACCGGCGCCGACGGCAAGGCCGGACCCACCGCCGGGCCGACCGACGACTGCGCCATCTGCCGCGCCATCGCCGAGGACCGCCACGTCGACGTGATCGAGATGGACGCCGCCAGCCGCACCGGCGTCGGCGACATCCGCGAGCTGATCGAGGGCGTGCGCTATCGCCCTGTCGAGGCGCGCTACAAGGTCTACATCATCGACGAAGTGCACATGCTCTCGACCAACGCCTTCAACGCGCTGTTGAAGACGCTGGAGGAGCCGCCGCCGCACGTCGTCTTCATCTTCGCCACCACCGAGATCCGCAAGCTGCCAGTGACGGTGCTGTCGCGCTGCCAGCGCTTCGACCTGCGCCGCGTCGAGCAGTCGGTGCTGGCGGCGCACTTCCTGAAGATCGCCGGGCTGGAGGGCGTGACCGCCGACCCGGCCGCCATCCAGATGATCGCCCGCGCCGCCGACGGCTCGGTGCGCGACGGCCTGTCGCTGCTCGACCAGGCCATCGCGCTGACCGGCCGCACGGTGGACGAGGCCTCGGTCAAGTCGATGCTGGGCTTGGCCGACCGCGCCCGGATCTACGACCTGCTGGAAGCCGTGCTGGGCGGTCGGGCAGCCGAGTCGCTGGAGATCCTGAAGGACCTCTACGACGGCGGCGCCGACCCGGTGAGCGTCCTGCAGGACCTGCTGGAGGCCGTGCACTCCGTGACCCGCGCCAAGCTGGTGCCGGGCAGCCTGGACAGCGCCGGCACGCCGGAGACCGAGCGGCTGCGCGGCCGCAAGCTGGCCGAGGCGCTGGGCGCCGCCGACCTGGCGCGGGCCTGGCAGATCCTGCTGAAGGGCCACGGCGAGACGCAGCAGGCACCGCTGCCGCTGCAGTCGGCCGAGATGGTGCTGATCCGCCTGGCGCATGCCGCTGACCTGCCGACGCCGGGCGACCTGGTGCGGCAATTGACCGAGGGCGCCGCCGGCGCCGCGCCGAGGCCGGCGACGCCCAGTGGTGGTGGTGGTGGCTTGCGGGCGCAGTCCGGCGGCGGCGCGGTCGCCCGCAATGCCGTTCCCCAGGACGCCGCTCCCCGGGAGGAAGTCCGCGCCGAGACAGCGCCGGCCCGACCGACGGTGGAGATCACCTCCTTCCCGGCGCTGGTCGCCCTGGTGCGCCAGCAGCGCGAGCTGCAGCTGGCTAGCCACCTGGAGGCCGACGTCGGGCTGGTGCGCTTCGCACCCGGCCTGCTGGAGCTAAACGAAATTCATGCGCTGCCGCCGGATTTCCGGCCGCGCCTCGGCCGCCTGCTGAGCGAATGGACTGGCCGCGCCTGGGCGGTGTCGCGTGCCGACCAGCCGGGCGAGCCGCCGTTGCGCGAACAGGCCAAGGCGGCGGCGGCGCGCGAGCAGGCCGCGGCGTTGCAGCACCCGCTGGCGCAGGCACTGCTCAAGACCTTCCCCGGCGCCAAGCTGGTGGCGCACCGCAAGCCGGACGACACCCCAGCGGCCCTGCCGCCAGCCGGCGGCGAGGCTGCCCCCGGTTCCACCCCTGCCGACTCCACCCCCGCCGGCGACTACGGCAGCGACGACGACCTGACCGCGCTGCTGATCGAGGGCGCGGCCTTCAGCGACGAGGATTGATACGATGAAGAATCTCGGCCAGCTCATGAAGCAGGCGCAGCAGATGCAGGCCAAGATGGCCGAGGTACAGGAACGCCTGGCGCAGGCCACGGCGATCGGCCAGTCCGGCGGCGGTCTGGTGCGCGTCACCATCACCGGCAAGCAGGAAATCACCCAGGTGAAGATCGATCCCAGCCTGGTCGCGCCGGGTGAGGTCGAGGTGTTGGAGGACCTTATCGTCGCCGCGGCGAACGACGCCCGCATCAAGATCCAGGTGCAGATCGAACAGGAGATGCAGCAGGTGACCGGCGGGCTCGAGCTGCCGCCGGGCATGAAGCTGCCCTTCTAGACACGCCATGGCCGAAGGCGAGATCGAACGCCTGACCCAGCTGCTGTCGCGCCTGCCCGGCCTGGGGCCGCGTTCGGCGCGGCGCGCCGTGCTGCAGCTGCTGAAGCGGCGCGAGGCGTTGCTGCTGCCGATTGCCCAGGCGCTGCTGTCGGCGGCCGAGACGATCAAGACCTGCGCTACCTGCGGCAACCTGGACAGCAGCGACCCCTGCGCGCTGTGCCGCGATCCGGCGCGCGACGAGGGGGTGATCTGCGTGGTCGACGACGTCGCCGACCTCTGGGCGCTGGAGCGCTCCGGCGCCTTCCGCGGCCGCTATCACGTGCTGAACGGCACGCTCTCCGCCCTCGATGGGCGCGGGCCGGAGCAGATCGGCCTGGACCGCCTGCTGGCGCGGGCACGCGAGCCCGGCCGGCGCGAGCTGGTGCTGGCCCTGCCGGCCACGGTGGAGGGCCAGACCACGGCGCACTATATCGCCGAGCGCCTGGCCGGCAGCGACCTGGCGGTCACCCGCCTGGCCCAGGGCGTGCCGGTCGGCGGCGACCTGGATTACCTCGACGACGGCACCCTGATGGCGGCGATGAAAACCCGACGCCCGGCTATTTAACTTAAATACAGTCAATGTGGTTTCTATCGTCATGCTCGGGCTTGTTCCGAGCATCCATCCATCCCTTGGCACCGCCGGCAACCATGGACCCTCGGGACAAGCCCGAGGGTGAGGGGGACAGCCAAAATACTAATACTTACAAGTCATGCCCGGGCTTGACCCGGGCATCCAGGTCGCTTGGCAGGATACCTGGATCGTCGGATCAAGCCCGGCGATGACATATGTTAATGCATTGATATAAAAACATTAAAAGACAATTACTAAAGAATCAGTTACTTTCGAGTTTCCCTGGCTCCTCGTCCAGCTCCAGCTCGTCGATGCGCTGGGCCGTCTTGGTGAGCTTGTCGGTGGTGATCTGGATCTTGCGGATGTCGTCGGTGGCTTGGTTGAAGTGGATGGCCAGCTTGCCGACGCGCTCGTCGAGCCGGTTCATGTCGTCCAGCAGCTTGCGCACCTCGAGCTGGATCAGGTGCGCCTGCTCCTTCAGCCGGGTGTCCTTGATCACCGCGCGTAGCGTGTTGAGCACCGCCCAGAGCGTGGTCGGCGAGACGATGTAGACCTTGCGGCGCCGCGCCTTTTCCACCACCTCGCCCAGCTGGTCGTGGATCTCGGCGAAGACGGCTTCCGAGGGCACGAACATCAGCGCCGCCTCGGCGGTTTCTCCCGGCACCACGTAGCGCACGGCGATGTCCTCGACGTGCTTGCTGACCGCCTGGGCGAAGGCGCGCAGCGCCGGCGTGCGCAGCGCCGCGTCGCCGCCGGCCTGGCGCAGCTGGTCATAGGCCTCGCGCGGGAACTTGGCGTCGATGCAGAGCGGCCCCAGCGGCGGCGGCAGCTTCAGCAGGCAGTCCGCGCGGGTGCCACCCTTCAGCGTGGCCTGGAACTCGACGTAGGCCGCCGGCAGCTGGTCGCGCACCACGGCCTCCAGCTGCGCCTCGCCGAAGGCGCCGCGCGCCTGCTTGTTGGACAGCAGCGCCTGCAGGGAGACCACCTCGCCCGACAGCTTGCTGATGGTGAGCTGCGCCTGGTCGATCAGTGCCAGGCGCTCGCCCAGGGTCTTGAGCACGCCCTGGCTTTCCTCGGCGCTGGTCTTCAGGCGGTCGCCGACGCGCTGGCCGAAGGACTCCAGCCGCTGCTCCAGCGCTGCCGCCACGCTGCGCTCCTGCTGGCGCAGCGTCTCCGCCATGTGCTGCTGCGCGGCCGACTGCGAGCGGGCGATCTGCTCCAGGCTGGCGACCAGCGCGGCGCCGCCGCCACCGCGTTTCAGCGTCAGCGCCAGCAGGACGCCCAGCACCAGGGCGATGACGGCGATCAGGACGACGATCCAGGGTTCCATGGCGACTCCAAAGGGTGGCCGCAGTCTAGCAGCCGGCGCGGATCGCTTGACCGCTTCATCGGCCTGCCGCAGCATGGCGGCGACAGATGGGGATGGGGTCCCCCGATACCCGCCAGGCGTTGGCTGATGACTCCTACCAGGCGCGTTTCGCGCGGGTAGGAGGCTGTCGACCCCCCACCCGCCGATCACGCCCTTCGCAGGCGGCCCCAGGCCGTCGGAAAGGGTTCGTTGCATGGTTTCCTGGAGCGTCGCGGCCCCGGCCGTTACCGCTGCCTTCCTTGCCTCGCTGGTCGAGGTGGTGGAGGCCTTCACCATCGTGCTCGCGGTGGGCACCCTGCGCGGCTGGAAGCCGGCGCTACTCGGCAGCGCCGCCGGCCTGGCGCTGCTGGCCGTCCTGGTCCTGGCGCTGGGACCGCTGCTGGGCGAGATCCCGCTGGAGATCCTGCAGCTGGTGATCGGCGTGCTGCTGCTGCTGTTCGGCCTGGGTTGGCTGCGCAAGGCGGTGCTGCGGGCCAGCGGCTACATCGCGCTGCATGACGAGACAGCGATCTTCGCCGCCGAATCGGCCGCGCTGACCGCCGCTGCCAAGCGCCAGCAGGCGCGGCTCGACTGGCTGGCCGGCCTCACCGCCTTCAAGGCCGTGGTGCTGGAGGGGGTGGAGGTCGCCTTCATCGTCGTCGCTGTCGGTGCCGGGCGCGGCCTGCTGCTGCCGGCCGGGCTGGGTGCTCTGGCCGCCTGTCTGGTGGTGCTGGCCGCCGGCCTGCTGCTGCGCCGGCCGCTGGCCCGGGTGCCGGAGAACAGCCTGAAGTTCGGCGTCGGCGTGATGCTGACCGCCTTCGGCGTGTTCTGGACCGGCGAGGGGCTGGGCATCCCCTGGCCCGGCGCCGACTTGGCGCTGCTCGTCTTCGCCCTGATCGTGCTGGCCGTGGCGCTGGGCGCCGCGGCGATCCTGCGGCAACGCCCGGTGGATGGTGCCAAGCCATGAAACTCCTGCGCATCATCCTGGCCGAGCTGCGCGGCATGTTCGCCGCCGATCTTGGCCTGTCGCTGGCGGTTCTGGCGCTGGTCGGCCTGCTGGCCTTGGCGCTGGACCAGGGCCTGGCGCCGCTTTGGGGCGGCGCCCTGCTGCTGGCGGGGGTGCTGGCGATCCTGCTGGCCAGCGTCTGGCGTGGCGCCCGGCGCCTGGGCCGACGCCGGGGGTGAGTGACTAGGCGCTGCCGCCGAACCGTTGACCCGGGGCCCTGCCGCCCTTAGGTAGACAGCCGCGTCCCGATCGCTTGCGGAACCCCCCATGGCTCGTCTGCCCATCATCGTCGCCCCCGATCCACGCCTGACCCGGACGGCCGTCGCGGTCGCCCGCGTCGACACGACGGTGCGCCGGCTGATGGACGACATGCTGGAGACCATGTACGCCGCGCCGGGTGTCGGCCTGGCAGCGCCGCAGGTCGGCCAGCTGCTGCGGGTGATAGTCGTCGACGTCGGCCCCAAAGGGGAGCCCGCGCCCGTCCGCATGGCCAATCCGGAGCTGCTCTGGGTGGCCGACGAGGACGCCAACTTCAACGAGGGCTGCCTGTCGCTGCCCGAACACTATGCCGACGTGGTCCGGCCGCGCGCCATCAAGGTGCGCTACCTGGACCAGGACAACGAGATCCGCGAGCTGGTGGCCGAGGGTCTGCTGGCAACCTGCATCCAGCACGAGATCGACCATCTGGACGGCGTGCTCTTCGTCGACCACATCTCGGCGCTGAAGCGCAACATGATCCTGCGCAAGCTGGTGAAGGCGAAGAAGCTGGGCGAGTTCGAAACTGTCTAGGCCCGAAGGAGGGCGCGATGTCACTGCGCCTGGCTTTCATGGGTGCGCCGGACTTTGCCGTGCCCTGCCTGGCCGCGTTGCTGGCGGCCGGGCACCAGGTCGTCGCGGTCTATAGCCAGCCGGCACGACCGGCCGGGCGCGGCCAGAAGGAACAGCCGACGCCGGTCGCCGCCTTTGCTGCCGCGCAGGGCCTGCCGGTCTTCACGCCCAGCAGCCTGAAATCAGATGCCGAGGCGGAGGGCTTCCGCGCGCTGGCGCTGGATGCCGCGATCGTCGTGGCCTACGGCCTGCTGCTGCCGCCTGCCATCCTGGCGGCGCCGCGCCTGGGCTGCCTCAACGTCCATGCCTCGCTGCTGCCGCGCTGGCGTGGCGCGGCGCCGATCCAGCGCGCCGTCCTGGCCGGCGACGCCGAAAGCGGCGTCTGCATCATGCAGATGGACCGCGGCCTGGATACCGGCCCGGTGCTGGCGCGGGCCGCGCTGCCGCTCGGCCCCGACACCACTGGCGCCAGCCTGCACGACGCTTTGGCGACGCTGGGTGCCGCGCTGCTGGTCGAGACCCTGCCGCGCCATGCCGCCGGCGCGCTGGTCCCACAGCCGCAGCCGGCCGAGGGTGTGACCTACGCCGCCAAGCTCAGCCGCGCCGAAAGCCGCATCGACTGGGGCAAGCCGGCGGCCTGGCTGGAACGCCAGGTGCGCGCTTTCACGCCCTGGCCCGGCAGCCATTTCGAACTGGCCGGACAGCGCATCAAGCTGCTGCGCGCCACACTGGCTGAGGGCGCTGATCTGGCCGGCACGGTGCTGGACGACCAGCTCACCGTCGCCTGCGGCCAGGGTGCGCTGCGCCTGCTGGAACTGCAGCGCGAGGGCAAGCGGCCGCAGGCGGCGGCGGAGTTCCTACGCGGCCTGCCGGTGGCGCCGGGAACGCAACTCGCATGACGCGCTGGAAGCTGACGCTGGAATACGACGGCACCGCCTTCCTAGGCTGGCAGCGCCAGGCGCAGATGCCGACCGTGCAGCAGGCGCTGGAAGAGGCTGCACAGGGCTTCTGCGGCGAGCAGGTGGTAGCGCACGCCGCCGGGCGCACCGACACCGGCGTGCACGCGCTGGGCCAGGTGGTGCATGTCGACCTGGCGCGCGAGACCACGGCCCACACCGTGCAGATGGCGCTGAATCAGCACCTCAAGGGACTGCCGGTGGTGGTGCTGGCGGCCGAGGCGGTGGGCGAGGACTTTCACGCCCGCTTCTCGGCCACGGCGCGGCACTACCGCTTCCGCATCCTCAATCGCCGCGCGCCGCCGGCACTGGAACGGGGCCGCGTCTGGTGGGTGCCGGTGCCGCTGGACGCCGCGGCGATGCACGAGGCGGCGCGCCACCTGGTCGGGCACCACGACTTCACCTCGTTCCGCGCCGCCGACTGCCAGGCGCCCTCGCCAGAGAAGACGCTGGATCGCCTGGAGGTCACGCGGCTGGGCGAGGAGATCGAGATCGTCGCCGAGGCGCGCTCTTTCCTGCACCACCAGGTGCGCAACATGGTGGGTACCCTGGCGCTGGTCGGCCGCGGCAAGTGGCGGGCACGGCAGGTGGCAGTGGCGCTGGAAGCCCGCGACCGCAGCGCCGCCGGGCCGACCGCGGCGCCGGAAGGGCTCTACCTGGTGCGGGTGGTGTATTGAGAACTTGCGCCCCGTCCCCTTTGCGTCCCTAGCCCTCCCCCCTTGTGGGGGAGGGTTGGGTGGGGGGGGTGTCGGTGGTTTGGTGCGACTGGCCGGTCTCGGTATAAGAAACCCCACCCCCACCCAACCCTCCCCCATCAAGGGGGAGGGCTAAGAGAACAGGGGAAGGGAGTGGCGCTACGCCGCTTGCGCCAGCCCTGCGCTCTCGTCGGCGCCGATCATCAGGTTCAGGTTCTGCACCGCGGCCCCCGAGGCGCCCTTGCCCAGGTTGTCGAGCTGGGCGACCAGCAGTGCCTGGCCGCGCTCGGCATTGGCGAAGAGGTGGATGCGCAGCTCGTTGGTGCCGTTGGTGGCCTGCGGGTCGAGGCGCTCGGGCAGGCTTTCGGGCTGCAGGGTGACGAAGCGCTGGCCGGCGTAGTGCTGGGCGAAGGTCTCGCGCAGGTCGGCGATGCTCGGCTGGCGCGGCAGCGCCCAGAGCTGGAGGGGCAGCGAAACCAGCATGCCCTGGGCGAAGCGCCCGACCGAGGGCACGAAGAGCGGCGGGTTGGTCAGGCGGCTATAGGCCTGGATCTCCGGCACATGCTTGTGCTTCAGCCCCAGGCCATAGAGCCAGAAGGGCATCTCGGTGAAGTTCGGGCTGGCCGGGTCCTCATAGGCTTCGATCAGCTGCCGCCCGCCGCCGCTGTAGCCGGAGACGGCGTTCAAGGTCACCGGCCAGTCGATCGGCAGTAGGCCGGCATCGACCAGCGGCCGCAGCAGGGCGATGCCGCCGGTGGCATAGCAGCCGACGTTGGCGACCCGCTTGCTCTGGCGGATCAGCTCGGCCTGCTGCGCCGTCAGCTCGGGGAAGCCGTAGGTCCAGCCCGGCGCCACGCGGTGCGCGGTGGAGGCATCGATGACCCGCGTGCGGTCATTGTCCAGCATGGCGACCGAGGCCTTGGCGGCCTCGTCCGGCAAACAGAGGATCGCCACGTCGGCGGCGTTCAGCAGGCGCTTGCGCTCGCCCTCGTCCTTGCGCTGTTCCGGCGCGATGGACAGCAGCTCGATGTCGCGCCGGCCGGTCAGCCGCTCGCGGATCTGCAAGCCGGTGGTGCCGGCTTCGCCATCGATGAAGACCTTGGTCATGGGGCAGCCTCTCGCAACGCTCGCCCCTTAGATCGCGCAGCCGGGGCGCAAGTGCAAGACCTAGCCGCCCAGGCTCTCCACCGCGGTGCGCGACACGGCGAAGACGAAGACGCCATAGGTCACCAGCTCCGACAGCATCACCAGGGCGGCGGCCTGCGCGCCGCTGACCGCGAGGGTGCGCCGCGTCAGCCACCAGGCGTTGGCCAGCAGCCAGAAGATCACCAGCACGTCCAGCGCGTCGCCCACCCCGCCCTGGTCGTCCGACAGCAAGGTGGACAGCAGCTTCACGTAGCTGGCCGGCACCGACACCCAGTTGCTGGCCTGCAGGTAGAGCGGGATGCGCGGGGCGAAGGGCTGGCGCTCGCCCAGTATGAAGAGCAGCACGGGAAAAGCGACCCAGAAGATCAGGTAGGTCAGCGCCCAGACGGCGTAGAAGTGCGGCTCCGGCCCCTCGAGCCCCAGGTCGCTGCGAAAGCTCTCGAGCTGCAGCACGAAGGCCGGCGCCGCCAGCACCATGGCGAAAAAGCTGCGCCACACCGCGCCGCCGTCACGTGCCAGATAGTCCAGGCCGTCGGCGCGAAAGGTCAGCAGCCGCCAGGCGCCGGCCAGCGACTGCTTGATCTCGGCCAGGGTGGGCATGTCAGGACGCAGGGAACAGACGGTCGAGGATTTGCCGGTAGATCGCGGTCAAGGTCGCCAGGTCGGCGACCGCGACCTGTTCGTCGACCTTGTGCGCCGTGGCGTTCAGCAGCCCCAGCTCCACCACCGGGCAGGCGTCCTTGATGAAGCGCGCGTCCGAGGTGCCACCGGTGGTGCCAAGCTCGGTCGGCCTGCCGGTGGCGGCCAGCACGGCGGCCGACACGGTCTCACTCAGGCGGCCCGGCGGAGTGAGGAAGGACTCGCCCGAGATGCGGACCGTCAGTGCGATGCTGCCGCCGACGCGGGCGATGCGTTCGCGCACCCAGGCCTCGACGGCGGCACCGCTTTGCTCGCTGCTGAAGCGCACGTTGAAGCGCGCGCGGGCCTCACGCGGGATGACGTTGCTGGCCGGGTTGCCGATGTCGATCGAGGTGATCTGCAGGTTGCTCGGCTGGAAGTGCGCGTTGCCCTGGTCGATAGCTTCGGTGCTGAGCAGGTTCAGCAGCGTCACCAGCCGGTGCGCCGGGTTGTCGGCCAGATGCGGATAGGCGGTGTGGCCCTGCACGCCCGCGACGACGATCTCGCCGGTCAGGCTGCCGCGCCGGCCGATCTTCACCATGTCGCCGACGGCCTCGACCGAGGTCGGTTCGCCCACCAAGCAGAGGTCGAGCTGCTCGCCCTCGGCCTTGAGCGTGCGCAGCATGGCCGGCGTGCCGTTGATCGCGGTGGCCTCTTCGTCGCCGGTGATGAGGAAGGACAGCGAACCGCCGAAATCCGGTCCGCGCTGGGCGAGGAACTGTGACACCGCGGCGATCTGGCAGGCGATGGCTGCTTTCATGTCTGAGGCGCCGCGGCCGATCAGCCAGCCATCCTTGACCGTGGCGGCGAAGGGGTCGACCGACCAGGCGGCGACCTCGCCGGTCGGCACCACGTCGGTGTGGCCAGCGTAGCAATAGTTCGGGCCCTGGGTCCCTAGGCGGGCATAGAGGTTGTCCACCCGCTCGGTCCCCGCTGCCTGGAAGGGCAGGCGCCGGCAGGCGAAGCCCAGGCCCTCCAGCGCACCCTGCAGCACATCGAGCGCGCCGGCATCGATCGGCGTCACGCTGGGGCAGCGCATCAGGTCGCGGGCGATGGCAAGGGCGTCGAGCGTCATGGCCGTGCGCCGATCAATCTCTGAGCAGCTCGTTGATCGCGGTCTTCGAGCGGGTCTGCGCGTCGACCTTCTTGACGATGACGGCGCAGTAGAGGCTGGGGCCTGGCTGGCCGTTGCCCATGGTCTTGCCCGGCAGGTTGCCGGACACCACGACCGAATAGGGCGGCACGCGGCCGATGTGGATCTCGCCGGTCTCGCGGTCGACGACCTTGGTGGAGGAACCGATGAAGACGCCCATCGAGAGCACCGAGCCCTCGCCGATCACCACGCCCTCGACCACCTCGCTGCGGGCGCCGATGAAGCAGTTGTCCTCGATCACCACCGGGCCGGCCTGCACCGGCTCCAGCACGCCGCCCAGCCCGACGCCGCCGGAGATGTGGCAGTTCTTGCCGACCTGGGCGCAGGAGCCGACGGTGACCCAGGTGTCGATCATGGTGCCGCTGTCGACGCGGGCGCCGACGTTGACGAAGCTCGGCATCAGGATGACGTTGGGCGCGATGTAGGCCGAGTGGCGCACGATGCAGTTCGGCACGGCACGGAAGCCGGCTTGGCGGAACTGCGCGTCGCCCCAGCCGGCGAACTTGCTCTCCACCTTGTCCCACCAGGGCGTGTTCTCGCCGGGGCCGCCGGGGATCGCGCGCATGTCCTTCAGGCGGAAGGACAACAGCACCGCCTTCTTCAGCCACTGGTTGGCATGCCAAGCGCCGTCGCGCTTCTCGGCGACGCGAAAGCTGCCGGCGTCGAGGCCGGCCAGCGCTGCCTCGATGGCGTCGCGCACCTCGCCCTTGGTGCTTGTCGAGATGCCGTCGCGTGCGTCCCAGGCCTGATCAATCACGCGCTCCAGCGTCGTCGCATCCATCCGTCTCGCCCTCGTTTCCAGTGGTCTCAGCCGCGCCGCACCAGGGTGCCGATGCCGCGCTCGGTGAAGATTTCCAGCAGCATGGCGTGCGGGATGCGGCCGTTCAGGATGACGGCCGCGTCGACGCCATGCTCGACCGCGTGCACGCAGGTCTCCAGCTTGGGGATCATGCCGCCGGTGATGGTGCCGTCTTCCTGCAGGCGGCGGATGTCGCTGACCGTCAGGTCGGCGATCAGGTTCTTGTCCTTGTCCAGCACGCCCGACACGTCGGTCAGCATCAGCAGGCGCGAGGCGCCGACCGCGCCGGCAATCGCGCCGGCCACGGTGTCGGCGTTGATGTTGTAGGTCTCGCCATTGGGGCCGACGCCGATCGGCGCGATCACCGGGATCATGCCGCTGTGCTCCAGCGCCGCCAGGATGTGCGGGTTGATCTTCTCCGGCTCGCCAACGAAGCCGAGGTCGAGGATCTTCTCGATGTTGGAGCCGGGGTCCTTGTGGGTGCGGCGCAGCTTGGTCGCCTGCACCAGGTTGCCGTCCTTGCCGCTCAGGCCGATGGCGGTGCCGCCGGCTTTGTTGATGGCACTGACCAGTTCCTTGTTGATCGAGCCCGACAGCACCATCTCGACGATCTCGACGGTGGCGGCGTCGGTCACCCGCAGACCCTGGATGAACTCGCTCTTGATCTTCAGGCGCTCCAGCATCTGGCCGATCTGCGGGCCACCGCCGTGCACCACGATGGGATTCACGCCGACCTGCTTCAGCAGCACGATGTCGCGCGCGAAGGTATCGGCCACCTTTTCGTCGCCCATGGCATGGCCGCCGTACTTGATGACGAAGGTCTTGCCGGCGTAGCGCCGCATGAAGGGCAGCGCCTCGGTGATGGTGCGCGCGGTGCGCAGCCAGTTCTTGGTCTCGGAAAAGCTCTTTTCGGGCGGTAGCTTGTCGGCCATCGGTGGATCCGGCGTCAGCTTCGGGGACGGTGAAACGGGCGCACTCTAGCGACGGGGCGGCGCCAGGGCCAGCGTTGCCAGCAGGGCGCGCAGCCGCTCGACGCCGCTGCCCATGTCGGCCGAGGTGAGCAGCACCTCGGGATGCGCCGCGCGATAGCCAGCGACTGTCACGGTCAGCCGCTCAAGCAGCGCGTCGCGTGCCTCGGGCTTCACCAGGTCAGCCTTGGTCAGCACCACCTGATAGGACTGCGCCGCCTCGTCCAGGCCCTTCAGGGTTTCCAGGTCGACTGGCTTCAGCCCGTGGCGCGCGTCGATCAGCACCAGCACGCGCTTCAGGGTCGGTCGGCCGCGCAGATAGCGGCGGATCAGCTCGTTCCAGGCGGCGACCTTGTCCTTCGCCACCTTGGCGTAGCCGTAGCCCGGCAGGTCGACCAGCATGAGCCGCTGGCCCAGGTCGAAGAAGTTGAGCTGCTGTGTGCGCCCCGGCGTGCGCGACACGTGGGCCAGCGTCTTCCGCCCGGTCAGCGCGTTGACCAGGCTGGACTTGCCGACGTTGGAGCGGCCGGCGAAGGCCACCTCGGGCAGGCCGCCGGGCGGCAGCGCGGCCTCCTCGGTGGCGCCCCAGACGAAGCGGCACTCCTGGGCGAAGAGCAGCCGGCCGGCCTCGAGGTCGAGCGGTTCAGCGGCCGCGGCTGGCGCGTCGTCCACCGGCGGCCCTAGCCCTTGGTCTTCGGCTTGGGCTTCGCCTTCGGCTTGGCCTTGCCCGGCGGGGTCTTGCCCTTCGGCGGCAGCTTGCCCTCGGCCCGCAGCTTGCTTTCCGAGCGCGCGATCGGCTGGCGCGCCGGCTTGGCCTCGATCTGCACCGCCTCGCCTTCGATCACCGGGCCGGCGGCGGCCTTCTTGGCCTTTTCCGCCGCCGCAACGGCGGCGTGCTGCTTGCGGCCCACCGGCATGCCCTGGCGCTTCATGATGTAGACCTGCTGGGTCATCGACAGCGTGTTGTTCCAGGCCCAGTAGATCACCAGGCCCGAGGCGAAGTGGCCCAGCATGAAGGTGAAGATCACCGGCATCCAGGCAAAGATCTTGGCCTGTACCTTGTCGGTCGGCTGCGGGTTCAACTGGTACTGCAGCCACATCGAGATGCCCATCACGATCGGCCAGACGCCGAGCGAGACGATGTTGAGGAAGCCCAGGTTCGGCACGTCCCAGGGCAGCAGGCCGAAGCCGTTCAGCCACGAGGTGGGGTCGGGCGCCGAGAGATCCTTGATCCAGCCGAAGAAGGGCGCGTGGCGCATCTCGATGGTGCCGTAGAGCACGTTGTAGAGCGCGATGAAGATCGGGATCTGGCAGAGGATCGGCAGGCAGCCGGCCAGCGGATTGGCGCCCTGCTTTTTGTAGAGCTGCATGATCTCCTGCTGGAACTTCGGCTTGTCGTCCTTGTAGCGTTCGCGCAGCTCGACCATCTTCGGCTGCAGCTGGCGCATCTTGGCCATCGACTTGTAGGCCTTGTTGGCCAGCGGGAAGAGCAGCAGGCGGACGCAGACCACCAGCAGCAGGATGGCGACGCCGAAGTTGCCGACCAGGCCGTGGAACCACTGCAGCGCCAGGTAGATCGGCCGCGACAGGAAGAAGATCCAGCCATAGTCGATCGCCAGGTAGAAGCGGTTGATGCCCAGGCTCTCGTCGTCGTTGTAGCGGTCGACCACGGTGGCGACACGCGCGCCGGCGTAGGAGCGCACCAGTGTCTCCACACTCTGGCCCGGCTCCAGCGTCGCCTTGGGATAGGTGATGTCGGCCTGGAAGTGGTCCTCGCCGCCCGGCTTGGTGTGCACGTAGCGCGTGGTCACCGGCACGTTCTGGTCGGGGATCAGCAGCAGCATCCAGTACTTGTCGGTGATGCCGAACCAGCCGCCGGTGGTCGGCTGCGTGACGATGCCGCCGGGGGTGTCGATCAGGTCGCTGTAGTCGAGCTCGGTATAGGAATTGTCGAGCACGCCGAAGAAACCTTCCTGCAGCACATAAGTATGGTCGGTCTGCGGGATGCCGGTGCGATTGATCAGGGCATAGGGCTGTAGCGCGACGGCGGCGCTGCCGCGATTGGTGGCGCGCTGCGTCACCGTCAGCATGAAGTCCTGGTCAAGGGCGTAGACGATCTCGTAGTCGACCTCGCCCACCGTGGCCTTCAGGGTGACCGGCTGGCCGGGCGCCAGCGAACCGCCGCTGGCGGTCCAGGCGGTGTTGGCGTCCGGCGTCGGCGTATCGCCGTCGGCCAGCCAGCGCGCCGCCAGGTAGTAGGGATGCTCGGTGCCGCGCGGCGCCAGCAGGATGATGTTGGGGCTCTTCGGGTCGATGGTCTCGTGGTACTGCGTCAGTACCAGGTCATCGAGCGCGCCACCCCGCAGGTTGATCGAGCCGGACAGGCGCGGGTTGGCGACCGGCACGCGGGGTGCCTCGGCCAGCACCTCGGCGCGCTCGCGCGGCTTGGCCGGCTCACTGCTGCCCTGCGCGGTGGTGGTGCCCTCGACACCAGGCTGCGCCTCGCTGCCGGTGATCGGGGTCGGGCTTGGCGTGACCGCGTGCGGCACCGTGGCCGGCACGAAGAAGAGCTGCCAGACCAGCAGGATGCCGCCGGAGAGCACGAGCGCCAGGATGAGGTTCTTGTTGTCCATGGTTCAGTGATGCTCCGTCGCCGGACGCGCCCCGGCATGGGCGGCGCAGCAGGTCTTGTGGGATCGCGGTTGTGGCACGGGGTCGTAGCCCGCGCCACCCCAGGGATGGCAGCGGGCGATGCGTCGCAGGGCCAGCCAGCCGCCGCGCCAGGGACCGTGCGCCTTGACGGCGTCCAGCCCATAGGCCGAGCAGGTTGGCTGGAAACGGCAGGCCGGGCCGAGCAGCGGACCCAGCAGCAGGCGCCAGACCCAGATCAGGGCGGTCGCCAGCAGGGCGGCCGCGGCGGTCAGCGGGGCCAGCAGTGTCTTCATCGCCGTGGCCCGCGCGGGCTGGGCTCGCGTTGGCCAGCCGGCCGGGGCCGGGCAACGCGCTCCAGCGCTTCGACCAGGTCGGCCTTTAGCAGCGCGAAGGGGCGGCTGGGCGTCGCCTGGCGGCCGATCAGCACATAGTCCATGCCGGCCAGGGCCAGGCCCGGCAGCAGTTCGTCGGCGATGGCGCGCAGGCGGCGCTTGGCGCGGTTGCGCACCACGGCGCCACCGACCCGGCGGCTGCAGGTGAAGCCGACGCGTGGCGCTTCCGCGCCGCTGCCGGACGGAGTCGCCTCCGCCGGCCGGCGATCGGCCTGCAACACCAGTCCCGGGGTCGACCACTTGCGTCCCGACGCGGCCACCCGCAAAAACTCCGGGCGCCGTTGCAGGCGCCCGAGGCGGGGTCCGGCGAGATGAGGCCCGGCCGATGGGCCCATGCTGTCTGACTCAGGCGCTGAGGCGCTTGCGTCCCTTCGCACGACGACGCGCCAGGACGACGCGGCCGCCGACGGTCGCCATACGGGAACGGAACCCGTGGCGGCGCTTGCGAACGATGACGCTCGGTTGATAGGTCCGCTTCACCTTAATTCACTCCCACGGCAGATCGGTCGCTGTTTGCAAAACGAGGCGCGTGTATAGGGGGCTGAGGGTGCCGCTGTCAATGTAAGCGGGCGGCCGGCAGCGCCGCACCCCACCGGCCGGCCCCGGTGGCGCTTCCCCGGGCTCGCCCCGCCTCACGGTCATGTGAGGCAAAACGATTGTCGCCGCTGGGCCGGCTGGCGCAGAGTGCGGCCGGGATGTCCGGGGGCCGCAAAGCGCGGGAGTGCGCGTCGAACAATGCGCGAAACGGTCCATAAACCCTTGGAAGACAAGGTTGCAGGCCAAGTTGCCGGGCCGCCGCTCTGGCGCCGGTTGCTGCCGCTCGCCGGCCTGGCTGGGTTGTCGCTTGGGGCCTTTCTCTATTTCCGGCAGCAGGGCTGGGACCTGTCCACCGTGGCGCAGCACCGCGCCTGGCTGATGGACCAGGTGCATGGCCAGCCGGTGCTGGCCGGCCTGTGCCTCTTCGGGCTTTACCTCGCCGCCACCGCGCTGTCGCTACCTTTCGGTTCGCTGCTGACGGTGGTGGCCGGCTTCCTGTTCGGCACGCTGGTGGCCACCCTGTGGGTGGTCTTGGGGGCCACCGTGGGGTCGATCGCCGTGTTCCTGCTGGCGCGCGGCGCGCTGCACGACACCCTGGCGGCCCGCGCCGGGCCCTGGCTGAAACGCATGGAGCGCGGCTTCAAGCAGGACGCTCTGTCCTACCTGCTGGTGCTGCGGCTGCTGCCGATCTTTCCCTTCTGGCTGGTCAACCTGGTGCCGGCGCTGCTCGGCGTGCCGCTGCGCACCTTCGTCATTGCCACCTCGCTGGGCATCGTGCCGGGCACCCTGGTCTTCGCCAGCCTGGGCGGTGGCCTGGGCGCGGTGATGGATCGCGGCGAGGAGCCCGACCTCAGCCTGCTGCTGGACCCCGCCATCCTGCTGCCGCTGCTCGGCCTGTCGATCCTGGCGCTGCTGCCGATGGCCTATCGCCGCTGGAAGGAGCGCAAGGCATCGTGAGCCCGTTCGACGTGGATCTCTGTGTCATCGGCGCCGGCTCGGCCGGCCTCTCGATCGCCGCCGGCGCCTCGCAACTCGGCGCCCGTGTCGTGTTGATCGAGAAGGCCGCGATGGGCGGCGACTGCCTGAACTATGGCTGCGTGCCC